>DBXC01000001.1 GCA_002309415.1 Dehalococcoidia bacterium UBA1222 | reverse complement strand
CAGGTCTTCGCCTGGACCATGTTCTTTGTGATCATACTGGTCATATTCGATAAAGTATTCTTCAATTTCATCGAAAGGAAGTTCGTACGAAAATGGAAAACAGTGAAGTCATTCTAAAAATAGACGACGTATCATTCGAATACGGCAAACTCAAAGTACTGGAACAGATCTCTTTCGATGTAAAGAAAAATGAGACAGTCTGCATCCTCGGCCCGTCCGGTTGTGGCAAAACGACATTATTGAGGCTGATTTCCGGTTTGGCGGCCACTCAGCATGGCAATGTCACTGTATCCGGAGTCTCATCAAGCCAGGGGCATGATTATAAACAGCACCTGGGCCTCGTCTTCCAGGAACCTCGTCTTTTGCCATGGAGAACTACTATCGACAACGTCCTGATCCCCTTTGAACTGAATCAGGACAAAGTAACAGATGCACAGAGAGAAAAGGGCATGCAGGCTTTAAAACTTGTCGGTCTTGAAAGCTTTGCCGAAAACTATTCGCACGAACTGTCCGGCGGTATGCGCCAGAGAGTTGCTTTGGCCCGCGCAATAGTAACTGACCCTGACATCCTGCTCCTCGATGAGCCTCTTACCGGTCTCGATGTACACACTAAAGAAGAACTTCAAGACGAGATCCTTTCTCTGAAAGAAAAGACCAAACGTACCATGTTGTGGGTAACTCATGATCCGCAGGAAGCAATTTATATCGCAGACCGCATCATAGTCTTATCAAACCGACCGACTGTTGTACGCGAGATAATCACAGTCAACGAACCGTACCCGCGCACACGTATGAGCCAGAATGCGCTGGATCTAGAAAAACGTATCCGAAATCTGTTCAGTGAAGACTAAGGCTTAAAGGTAATCTCAGCATCAGGTTTAGGCAGAATATCACATTTGATACCTGCTTCTTCGAACATCTTCTTGAAAGAATCATCGGCATAGGCGCCATAGCTCACGAACCTGGCTATCTTAGCATTGGTAAGCATTTTGGCGCAGAGTACACAGGGAGAATGCGTGCAATAGACCGTAGCTCCTTCAAGGTCGCCACCATGAAGTGATGCCTGAATAATGGCATTCTGCTCGGCATGTACAGCACGGCAAATCTCATGACGAGTACCGGAAGGTATCCCCAATTCATCTCGAAGACAACCCAGTTCTAAGCAATCTTTAAGTCCTGCAGGGGCGCCGTTATATCCAGTAGAAATGATATGTTTATTTTTTACTGCGACGGCACCGACATGATGTCTGAGGCAGGTCGATCTCTCGGCGGCGACGGCCGCAAGCTTCAAAAAATATTCGTCAACTGTCAATCTACCCATCTATCCGATCTCCTCGACTAACTGCTGTGTCTTTTCTCTAAGTTCCTCAAGCGTACCATTATTGATAATCATATAATCGGCCATAGCGATTGGACCGCCCTTTTCGAGGTTAGAAATCTCGGAATTATCACGGCTGAAGGCTTCCTCCGGAGTCAAAGGACGAACGGGACGCTTGCTGAGTCGTTCATATCTGAGCTTAGGAGAAGTCCAAACTGCTACTACAGAAAAACGACCGACATAATAATCGCGCATGACAATGTATTCAGACCAGGAATAAAGACCATCCACTACGACATCGGAGGTCCTGAGAGCTTCATCGATGTATTCTTTGTTGAGTTCAGCAAATGCGGCCATGCCGTATTCTTTGCGGAGCATCTCGCGCATAGCTCTCTCATTGGCTTCATTGACCGCAAGACCACGCTTGGCAATCTCTTTCTGGGTGGCATCACCAAAGTGAACGATGGCATAGCCGTTCTTTTCAAAAACAGCGGATACTTCGCTCTTGCCGGCTCCGGCCATACCCACTAATGCAACTACTTTGTTCATATATGTTTCCCCTATTTAACTTTAGGACATTTTTTCTTGATTGCCTTCCAGACAGGATCAGGAACCCATGGTCTGATATCACCGCCGAGGGCTGCAATTTCTTTAAGAAGACTGGAACTCAGAAACTGATATTCTGGATTAGCCATGAAACAGATCATATTGAGATCCGGAGAGAGTTTCTTTGTCATCATGGACATATCGAATTCGTATTCAAAATCGGCACTGACACGAAGGCCTCTGACCATCACGCTGGCACCGACTTCCTTGGCAAAATCGACCGTAAGACCATCATAGGATGTAACGATGATATTATCTACATCTTTGAAAGTTGCTTTGGCGAACTTGACTCTTTCATCGAGTGAGAACATCACGTTCTTGTTGGGGTTGGCATAGACACCGAAGTAGACCTTATCGAATACTTTGGCTGCTCGCAGTGCGACATCCTGGTGCCCTAAGGTGATGGGATCGAAACTGCCGGGGAAGATTGCGATTGTCATTTATTCGTCTCCTTAAAAAAAATAGCTATAACACTATCACCATGTCTCACTTCGCGGTGGAGCTTCAGTGATCCATAGTGGTCTTCAAGCTTAAACAGGTCTCTATGAGTCATGAATACCGGCGCATCATCTGCGACGATACCAGATGCATCTAACTGCTCAACGATCTTACCAATCTCATGATTCTTATACGGAGGATCCATCAAAACTACGCCATAAGGGCCGGTCAATTTGGGAATGACTTTTTCAACAGGCGCACAATGCACAGTTCCAAACTCAGCCAGTTTGGTCTTTACAAGATTCTCCTGGATAGTCTCACAGCAGCGTCGTTCCTGATCGCAGAAATCGACATGACCTGCACCTCTAGAAAGAGCCTCAATACCCAGCGAACCGCTGCCGGAGAAAAGGTCTAGGACATTAGTCCAATCGGCATCCATGTTCTCGAGAATTGAGAACAAAGCACCCCGGACCAGTTCTGTTGCCGGTCTGGTGGGAGTATTCTTAGGCATTTTCAAAATGCACCCTTTGGCGCACCCTGCGATAACTCTCATAGCTTTAATTATATATTGTCTGTATAGGTTTGACACCTTAAAGATGTCCCGATAATTGTGCACTAAAACAAACAAACGATATAATTAAAAGACTTATATTCCGTATTTTGTATGTATACTAAGGGGTGTTACATGGCAGAAAGCAATTGGAAGAAGCGATATCAGGACCTGCTCCAGTATATCGCGGATCATCCTCAGATCGAGATCAAACCGAATTCCGTCGTTATGATGGGTGAAGACCGTGTTGGTTTTTACGCCATTTTTGAAGAGATCCGAAGGGATTTCGTAAGAGAAAAATATGCCGAGGAACTGAAAAAAGCCGAAGAACTTTGTCAGCATTGGAAAGAGATCTCCGAAGAGATCACCAAGACTCTTGACCTTAAAGGCATCATTCTCGAAAAGACTCTTAACACGTTCTTTGAAGACCCGTTTGAGTGTATCGTCCGATTTACCTATGATCCTCTGTTCCGCGCCGTCAACGGCACCGGAAATTTGGAGACCTTTGAGAAAGAATCCATCGAAAAGATCGATGCAAAACTGGTTGAATTATTCCGCGAGGGTTACAAACGATGGGCCACTCTCGGTATCATCAAACTCCTCGATGGTGACAAAGTTTTGTGTGTCCACGCTCCTTCATTCCTTGATGAAGGCACTAAGATCGAAGCGTTCCCCGGCAACGACCATGTCGATGTCGTACCCGAACCAATCGAGATCAAATATCTGGACTTCGATGCAGCCGATGCCTGCGCATTCCTGTGCCCGAGAATCGTGATCCATTCAAAACGATACAACCGACTTGTCGCTCTCCGCGCCGATCATTACTATGCACGATGGCGATCCGAGAGATACAGTGGCAACCAGGAATGGATCTATTTCAAGAAAGAAATATTCGAAATCTTCGGCAATGGAGATATCTGGCCCGATATGTATATCCACGTTGCAGATGATATCCGCGATCTCGTACTGACCGCCGACCTCCAGTGTCTCTGCCGACCTCACGTCAACGTCGAATTCAGAGATAAAGATAACTGGTTCACCAAGGAAGCAGTCACTTCCATCAAACGTCACGCTCGTGCCACCCGACCTAAGTGCGGCACTTTGATCCTTAGCAAGCCAGACTTCCCCAAGACTGACATGGATGAGGCAATCAAACCTGCAGAGATCGATCCTTCGACCATGATCAGACAGTACGATATGGAAGTCATCTTTGAACGACCGGAAGAACCCGAAGTTGCTCCTGTTCAGGAAGAAAACGATATCGTCGTCCTTTCTGATGATAACTCGACCGTAATCATGGAAGAGGCTCCTGCTGAAGAAGCTCCCGCACCGGTCGAAGAGACTCCTGCCGCCGCCGAAGAACCTGCACCTGAAGAACCCGTAGAAGAAAACCCGTGGGGAATGGAACCTGACCTGGTCATCAAGCCGGTCCATCTCGGTTGGGACATCAGTGCAATGGATGAAGCACTTGATTCATTGCTCAAAGACATCCCTCCCTATCCTCCTGTTGATTGGTAGTCATTTAAATCAGTTTCGATACAAAGGCATCTCGCACGAGATGCCTTTTTCATTTAAAATCTAGCTATGAACAGCATCCTTCCCAGCAAACAGGCTGAATCACTCTGTCATGAACTCATGAAGGGTTTCGATGATATGCCCAAGATGCAGAAGCTCCTTACAGATGGTGCCGGCAAACAATTCGGCATCCTAGTATGCACTGACGGCACGGTCTATTCTGCATATTCTGGTGCAGATGATGAATTCTTTGATGACATGGGATTCGTGGATCCTCTTTATGACCTAAAAGGATTCCAAAAGATTGAAGACGAATACGACCCTCGTATCAAGAAAGAATCCGACCAGGAGAAAAGAAAGTCCCTTTCTCAGGAATGTTGGGAGAAGATCATCGATCTTTACTCATTCCACTGTTTTGATGGACGTATCAGAAATCTGCGGGACGTATTCCCGAATGCCCCATCAGGTACCGGAGACTGCTGCGCACCCAAGCTCCTTAATGCCTGTTATAAAAACGGCAAGCACCCACATTCCATGGCAGAGTTCTTTTACGGCAGCGGTTCGATGCCACATAAAAGTTTCCAGACTCCTTGCAACAACCGTTGCCGTCCGCTCTTAAAACACGTTTTGGGGCTCGATATCATCTTTGCCGACCAATCTATCGTTGTCGCAAATAAGCCCCACGGATTGTTGGCAATCGAAGGTAAAGGCCCTGATAAACAAGACTGCATCGCAAAACGTGTCCGTGAACTCTATGGCACCATCGATCAGCCCTGTATTCACAGACTCGACCAGGCAACCAGCGGGCTCATGGTGTTGGCAATCACGCAAGAAGCACATGATAAACTCAGCAGGGATTTTGAAGAAAGACGTATTCAAAAAGAATATATCGCCAAAGTACACGGCAAGATGGAAACACATGCCGGCACAATAACGCTCAAACAAAGATTAGATGTCGACAATAGACCACATCAGATCGTAGATGAAATAAACGGAAAGACTGCCGTGACCGACTGGCGAAAGCTCAAATACGACATCTATTCAAATACCAGCATCCTCAGCCTTATACCACATACAGGCAGGACCCATCAGCTGAGGCTGGCTTGTAAAGAATTGGGACATCCAATTTTGAACGACCCGCTGTACGGAACTGGGGAGATAAGCGGAGACCTAATGTTACAGGCAGTATCCCTGTCATTCACACATCCAACTACTGGAAAAGAAATGTCATTTACTCTCGAAAGAGAGTTCTAATAACCCTTGCCCTCGGCATAAGGGCGAGGTGTCAACATACGATTACCGATCTTTTTGGTATATGAATTACCAATGATGACCAAGGTTGCTTCGGTCATCTCATCAAACGGGAAGTGTTCGATATCAGTTATAACCACCTTCTCGACTCCAAATTCGATGCAGATCAAAAGTCCGACGACACTGTTGCGGACTTTCTTGGCATATTCAACGATTTCTCGAAGCCGACCGTCTCCGACCTTCCCAATGGGATTGTAGATGACAGTGACCATATCGGCATCTACAGCTCTTTCAGCTCTGGCTTTAATCTCATCCCAAGGAGATGCCTGATCAGAGAGGCTGATTACGGAATAATCTCTGCCGAGAGGTGAACCCATCTTAGCAGAAGCATAATCCAACATGGTCATACCTGGAACGACTTCGACATCCAGTTCTTTTGTTCCTAGGACATCGAGGAATGTCGTCGCAATGGCATAGAAACCGGGATGTCCAACCGAGAGGATACAAACAGTCTTACCCTCTTCAGCCAGTTCGATTGCTTTTTTGCTTCTGGCAATAGGCGACATCTTCTCAGTAATGAACTCCTTGCCCTGCAATTCCTTTTCAAGGATGGGTAAGGCATCAGGGGGAGAGATGACAACAGAACACACCTCAACCGCCGCAAGAGATTGCGAAGTGATACAGTCTTTCATTCCGGGCCCCAGCCCAATCAAGTAAACTTTTCCGGCCATCTTTTCCTCGTAACAGTCAGTAAATCAATGATAACACTTTTAACACCCAGTACGTGCAACGGCAAATCATAACCGCCCCTCCAAAGGGG
>DBXC01000008.1:40761-72670 GCA_002309415.1 Dehalococcoidia bacterium UBA1222 | reverse complement strand
TTGGCCTTAGCGATAGCTACAACAATGCTTCCAACTGCTGAATCGTGGTGATTGGCGTCGCCTACAATCTTGTACCAAACTGTATAGTTCCCTGCGTCTGTTCCTGTAGGAATTGAAGGTGTATACGGTCCGCTTTCTGTTGTGCTGTACAAAACGTTTCCATGAGCTGTATATCCAGCATTAACTAATTCTTGTGCTGAACCGTTATAAGTCAGTTCCTTGGCTGTCGGAGGAGTAAATACTGGGTGTGCTTTAGTTATTTCAAAAATTTGTGTCAGGTTTGTAGCGGTATAGTTCCCATTATCGAATTCAGCTGTGGCGGTATAAGTTCCGACGTTAATGTGTTCATTCGGTGAAATTGAGATTGACACATTGCACGCATCGGGACTAATTATGCCATTTGTGATTGATGCCGACGGTTCTTGAGCTGCTTCATTGTAGACAAATGATGTTTCACCCCAAACAAGAGTTACTTGCTTGGGAGTGATATTGGCTGTAACGGTGTCTATTGAGGAGATTGAGTAGTTACCTGCATCCTCACCAGTGAAAGCGACTTCAATGTCAATTGTCTTTCCAGTTCCGACATTCTTATCAAGGAATGAACCGGTTGCGACGAAACCAATGTCGTCTCCTTCGATTGCGGTGTTGATCGTGCCGCCAGATATAGTAGTCGATGTGGTGGCGTCGTAGACTTTGTTTACTGATGTGATGCCAGTTATAGTGACAGGCAGAGCAGTGATGGTAGCAAAGGATTTATGCTTCTTTATGTCGATGTAATTGCCGCCATCTGGCCCTGTTATGTCTACAGCTACATTAACTGTCCAATTTCCAACATCTTTGCTTGAAAAGTCACCTGTCGCTGTAAATCCTACAACGTCTCCAGGGAATATATCACTCAATGTTGCTGCACTTACGTCTATCGTAGCGGCTCTTGTTCCATCATAGACTTTGTCGTTTGCTTGGAATCCTGTTAAAAGTACTTGCTTCACATTTATATTGGCTGTCGTTGTTGCTGTTGTCGATGAAAGTACATAGTTTCCAGCATCTTTGCCAGTAAGAGTGATGTTGGTAATATTGACAGTCTTGCCTTCGCCAGCATTCTTATCAACAAATGTGCCTGTTGCTGCAACGCCTATGTCATCACCAAAGAGACTGCCAGTCATCGTGATTCCAGTGTATGTGAGAGTGGCGGCTCTAGTGCTGTCGTAGGTCTTATCTTCAGCAGTAATGCCGGAGACAGTTACTCCTAGTGCCGTAATTGAAGCAGAGGTTGTGACAGTGCTGCCGGCCAGATTGAGTTCATAGTTACCAGAGTCTGTGCCGACGAGAGTGATACCAGAGATGGTAACAGTCTTGCCGGTACCCACGTTCTTGTTATCGAACTCAGCACCGGTGAAGTCAATTTCAAGAACATCTCCGATGATTTTACCAGTGATTACTGCTGAGTCTGTGGAGACAGTTGCTGTCTCTTTACCGTCGTAGACCTTATCAGAAGCAGTGAAGCCAGAGACAGTGACGGTCTTTGCAGTGATGTCTGCAGTGACTTCACTTATTGTAGCTACCTCGTAGTTTCCAGATCCGGTTCCGCTTAAAACAGTCTCAAGAGAAACTTTTTTGTCGATACCGACATTCTTATCGAGGAAAGTACCGGTTCCGCTGACGATGATAGTATCGCCGGCGATGACGTCATCGGTCGTGGCACCTGAGAAATCAACAGTTGCGTCTGTTGTTCCGTCATAGACCTTGTCAGATGCTGTGATACCGGTTATTTCAATAGGTTTAGGAGTGATCGTTGCGCTCGTATACCCCTGATTTCCGCTGAACTCATAATCGTCAGCATCTTCTCCAGACTTGGAGAAATTCAAAGTAACACTATGTGTACCGATATTTCTGTTGACGAATTCACCTGTTACTGATATAGAAATACGGGAATCAGCTTCAATTTCTGATGTTATATCGACATTGGTACCAGTTTCCTTGATTGTCATCGCGCTCGTATCGAGGACTGCGCTGAAAAGTCTGTTGTAGACCTTATCGTTTGCTGTTACGTTGACTACGTAGATTCTTCTGACAGTGATATCAGCAGTGACTGCGTTTGTTGATTCGATCGTATAGTTCTTAGCGTCAGTGCCTACCAATGATGCTGTGACGTTAACTGTCTTGTCGGTGCCGACATGCCTGTCGCTGAATTCACCGATTGCAGTTAAAGTGGCATCGTCGCCTGCAAAGATCGAGTTGACTACAGCATGAGTCGTATCGATCGTAGCGGTCGTCGTTCCGTCGTAGACCTTATCCTCAGCTCCGAGACCAGTCACGGTAACGGAAAGAGGTTTT
Source organism: Dehalococcoidia bacterium UBA1222 (assembly GCA_002309415.1). The sequence continues at coordinate 70,336 of DBXC01000008.1, read as the reverse complement.
ATCGAGGCAGTAGCGGTGGCCTGAGAGCTTGCCGATAATGAATAGTTGCCGGCGTCAGTGCCGATTAATGTGATTGTAAGATAGACTGTCTTGTCTACGCCGACGTTTTTGTCCTCGAAGAGACCAGTGACGGTTGCTTCTGCATCTTCATATTTCAGGGAAATGATACCTGTCGTCATGCCTGAGATATCAAGCACTGCAGTAGTAGTTGCATCATAGGTCTTATTGTTGGACTTAATGCCGGAAACAGTTATCTCTAATGCAGTGATACTGGCGGTGACTGAATTGACTGAAGTGATAGTGTAATTCTGTTTATCTTCACCAGTAAGTGAGGCATTGATGAGTACTGTCTTGCCTGTGCCGACATTCTTATCGACAAATTCACCCTTTGCAGAGATGCCGACCGCGTCTCCATCGATGAACGTAGAGGCTGTCGCAAGTGAAAGGTTAAGTGTTGTGGAGGTCGTTGCATCATAGACTTTGTCGTTGGCGGTGATGCCGGTGATCGTGACTCCCAACTTGGTGATTGTTGCTGCTGCTGATGATGATGTAGATGACAGCGTGTAGTTTGCAGCATCAGCACCGGTAAGAGTGATACCTGTGATATTGACTGTCTTATTAGTTCCAGCAATCTTGTTTACAAACGTACCGGTAGCCATGGCACCGAGTGTGTCACCTGAAATCATGTTGATATAGGTGACATCGGTGTAGGTGAGGGTAGCGGCAGTCGTGCCATCATAGGTCTTATCTTCAGCACCGATACCGGATACAGTGATGGTCCTGGGATTGATGGTGATGGTCGCAGTCGTCTGCTGGCCTTCAGATGCCAGGACATAGTCGCCGTAGTAGTTATATGTCAGTGTCAGGTCGTTAAGATAGACCGTATGATCACCGACGTTCCAATCGTTGTAGGTAGGAGTGGCAGCAACAGTCAGGTATTCAGCATCAGTAGGAGTGGCAAGAGTGGTGTAGATCACAGAGCTGTAGTCTAATTCACTGTCTGTTGCCCTGTTGTATGTTTTGTCATTGACTGTGATGCCAGAGATAGTGATTGCTTTAGGAGTGATGGAGAATGATGTGGATGTTGAAACAAAATCATAGTTTCCGCTTCCTAAAGCACTGGCGGTTGCCGTATAGTTTCCTGTATGGATCTGTCCGCCGCTGACTGTGACAGATGGATAATCGGACATCGAGAGCAGATTAGTGACGCTGGAAATACTGGGGTTTTGGCTTACGGCATTGTATTCGAACGATGTCGTGCTATCCCAGATGAGTTCAGCTCTGCGAGGATAGATCGTAGCAGTTGCTGTGGCGGTTGTAGAACTAAGCGTGTAGTTTCCGGCACGTGAACCAGTGAGGGTTATTTCTGTGATATTGACTTCTTTGTCTCTTTCAGCCTTGGCATCGACGAATGTGCCAGTGGCGGTTATATCGACCAACCCTATGTCTCTTGTTTCGATAAGTTTATCTAATTTGACGCCTTTGAAATCCAGGGTTGCATCAGTAGTGCCGTCATAAGTCTTATCATTGGCGGTTATTCCGCTGATCGTTATGGTCTGAGGTGTGATGGAGAAAGATGTTGTGGTGTCATCCGGAAGTCTGTAGTTGGTCTTCGAGATGGTAAAGAACGTTGCTGTGGCGGTATAGGTACCGACATCTATCTGGGTTCCTGTGACAGATACGCTTGGAGGTACTTCGCCGGGAGCAGCATTTCCGACTAAAACAGTCGGTACATGCTCTCTGCCGTCATAAACGAAGGATGTGACGAGCCAGGTAAGGGTCAGCGTACGCATGGTGATTGTGGCGGAGGTGTCTCTTTGTTGACCTTCTGCTGCCAGAATGTAGTTTGCGACGTCGGTGCCGCCCAGTGTTATTCCAGAGATGCTGACAGTTCTGGCCCCAACATTCTTACTTTCAAATTCACCGGTAGCGGTTACAGTAAGTGAATCTCCTTCGATGATGCCGCCAAAGACCACATCAGTATATGTGAGTGTGGCGGCTCTTGTGCCGTCGTATTCTTTATCTTCTGCTCCGATACCGGAGATCGTGATCGGTCTGGGGTCGATACCGTAATTGAAGGTATTGGCAACCGGTAATGCATAGTTACTGTTGTCGATAGAAGAAGCGATGGCGGTGTATGAACCGACATTGACATGAGAACCTGTGACCGTAACGGTGATATCAGCCGTATCGGAGCCTATGAGACCAACTGCCGTGGCTGTAGGAGCTTGAGAGGTCTTGTCATATGTGAATGAATCACTGCTCCATGAGAGAGTGATCTCTTTGGCATTGATCGATGCGGTCGTTGTTGTCTGTTGACCTGAAACATTTAGTGCGTAGTTGCTGGCATCGGAACCTGATAGTGTCAGACCGGAGATGTTTACTGTCTTGCCTGAACCGGCATTTGCATCTGTGAATGCACCGGTGGCTGAGACGGTGAGATCATCTCCGCCGACCTTGCCGGAGAGATTTGCTCCGGTGTATACGAGCGTTGCTGAAGTGTTTCCGTCGTAGGTCTTTTCTTCAGCAGTAATGCCAGACACTATGATGTTCTTTTTGGTGATATTGGCGGTTGTCGTTGTCTGTTGTCCGGATGCTGCAAGAACGTAGTTTGCGACATCTGTGCCACCAAGAGTTATTCCTGTGATATCAACAGTCTTGCCGGTTCCGACATTCTTGTCTCTGAAAGCACCGGTGGCTGTGACGGAAAGTGAATCACCTTCGACTTTACCACTGTAGGTTACACCACCATAGTTGAGTGTAACCGACGTTCCACCGTTATAGACTCTGCTCCATGCTGTTATACCAGAGATGGTGATTTCCTTTTGAGCGATACTGGCGGTCGTAGTGGTTTGGTTGCCGGATGATGCAAGAGTGTAGTTTCCGGCATATGCTCCACCGAATGTGATGTTTGTGATATTAACGGTCTTATTAGCACCTGCATTTTTATCTGCAAATGCGCCAGTCGCGGAGACCGTGACTGTTTCTGTTCCGACCAAATTAGTCACGACAGCAGAACTAGCGTCTAATGTGGCAGTGGTTGTTCCATCGTAAGTTTTATTGGATGCTGTTATGCCACTGGCAACAACCAGTTCTCTAGGTGTGATTGAAGCGGTCGTGGATGACTGTGAATTCTCGATATCCAGAGTGTAGTTGCCGACTGCCGTGCCGGAAAGGTGTGGTACGAATTCAATGGTCTTGTTGTTTCCGACGGCTGCATCTGCAAAGCCATCAGTTTCGACCTCTACTACGACGTCTTCACTTCCTACCTTGCCTGTGATGATTGCGGTAGATGTGGATAGAGTGGTGGATGTGCTTCCGTCATATTGCTTATCGCTAGCTGTTATGCCCGAAACAGTAACTGTTTTTGGAGTGATGATAAAGGACGTGTAGTTATATGCTGAAAGCTTGTAATTGCTGTTGCTTACCGCGGTCACTGTGGCAACATATGTACCAACATTGGTGCCTGAACCTTCCACTGTGAGTACACATGTGTCTCCAGAAACCAGGTTGCCGACGGTCGCCGTCGGTGTGTGGGGTTCACCATCGTAAACCGATGCTTGTGCATCCCATGCGATGTCTATCACTCTCTGAGTGATCGTTGCTGCGGTTGTCGATTGATTACCTGATGACGCGATTATGTAGTTGTCGATACTTGGACCAGTGATCGTAAAGTTGGAGATGTTTACGGTTTTATTGATACCGGCATTTGCATCAACGAAAGTGCTGGATGCATATGCGTATACGATATCGCCATTCAGTAAGTTGCTGATAGCTGTTATAGAATGATTAATTTCAGCATCCGTCGTTCCGTCGTATTCCTTGTCAAATACAGTAACATCAGTGACGGTAACTTCTCGTCTGTTGATTGTGAACGATGTGGTTGGGAGAGAAGATGGAAGTGTATAGTTGCTGTTACTCAACGATGTAGCAGTCGCAGTATATGTTCCTGCATTATTGAATGCACCATCTACTGTTACTGTACAGCTGTCGCCAGACTTAAGGTTGGAAACCTGTGCGGTAGGATGCTTGGCTGTTCCGTCGTAAGTGAAAGAAGTATTCGACCATGCTATGGTCGCTTCCTTGGGGTTGATGGTAAAGTCGGTCGTAGCCTCGGCTGATGAATAATTGGTTGTAACAGCAATGGTGACTTTGGCTGTGTAATCACCAGCCTGTGTGGGCACAGTGGTAGTGTAGGTATCATCGCTTGCGCCGCGTACTTTGTAGTAGTAGGTCTTTGTTCCGCTACTACTTGCGGAAAGCGTGACGGCGGGTGTCGAAGCAGAATTGCCATAGGTCCAGTTCGCAATGGTGAATGAACTGACCGTCAGATTAGTTCTAAATACAGGATAAAGAGTGAGATCGCCATTGACTGGTGTTGAGAAATCATACTCTGTTGGATTATTGCCGTTTGATGTTGACCAGAATACAAAGACCTTTCCGCTGCTTGTCGGCGAAGTATTTGGTAATGTCGCTGTATCGCCTGCGCGTACGGTCTGTGTTGTATGGTTACTATTATTGTTAGTGTTTTTCCTGAAGTTAACAGTGTATGTCGTATTGGTTACTACGACATCGATGTTATACTCAGCACCATAGTAGTTGGCACTTTCAGCAAGAGTGATTTTGACTACTGCTGTTGTATTTGAATTGGGTGCTGTCAGTGTTGAGCCAGAAAAAGTTACATTTCCTCCTGAGATCTTGCTGTAAGATGCAGTTGTTTCTGCAGGAAGAGAAGATATACGGCTGGATAAGTTGTAGGTACCACTTCTTGCAAGATAGATGGAGGAAGTATCTACGATAGCAGGATTGGTGGCTTTGTTGATTGTGACAATTATTGGACCATATGCTTCTGTAGTGCTGTTATCCAGTAAACTGTGGATCCTGAAGTAGACTTCATATGTTCCAGCGTTGGTACCAGTGGGAGCAGTAGTAGTCCACGATCCTGATAATCCTAGCCTGTATTCGATGTAAGCGTTTGATGATACAAAACAAGTTCCTGCCCAGTCGGTTCCATCAACAAGTTGTTGTGCCGATCCGTTATATGTCAGGGTGTTGGCTGTCGGAGCATTATGATAATGAGGACCTTCGCTGGGATAGACTTGGATGCCATCAGGGTCTCTCCATACGTGTCCTATCTCATCTACTCTATATCTTCTGAATCCTTGACCTTCATCGAACTGGTCAAGATCCATGAATATGACATTATTTGATGTCCTTGGCGTGAATGTGGGGGTAAGGTCACCGGTTGACATGCTCTGGAAGAAATTGGGCGGCAAGCTGGTTACATCTTTACCGATTTGGACTGATGTGACATTGCTGAAACCGGAAGGTAAGTCACTTGGGTATGAAACTGCATTCCAAACTAGCGTCGTGAGACTGGAGCATCCACTGAATGATGTCGCATTGATGCTGGTGATGTTTTCTGGAATCGTGACTGTTGTGAGCGGCTGATTCTTGAATGCGTTTGCCGGTATAGATGTGAGTGCGGAACAACCGGAAAGATCAGCCTGTTGTATCGTTCCCCATCCTGCATCACAGCTGAATGCTCCTTCACCGATCGATGACAAGTTCGAGCAGCCTGAAAGGTCAACGGATGTGATTCTCATTGCATGATTATCTGATTGTGCAAATGCATTTGCTCCGATGGTAGTCAGATTAGTATTGCCGCTTAGATCAACAGCTGTTAATCCGACATTGTTTTTGAAGGCGGAATCACCGATTGTGGTCAGTTTGGTATTCAAACTTAGATCAATCGTTCCGAAGGAAGAAATCGGGTTACCATTTTTATCGGTTGTTAGTTCGAATGCGCTGTTACCTATCGTTTGGAGATTGACCATGCTTGACAGGTCAACTCCATTCATTGACGGACAATCATAGAAAGCTTTACTGCCTATTTCGGTGACATTTGTGCATCCGCTGAAATCAATAGTGGTCAGGTTGGTACACCCTTCGAAAGCAGAGTTGCCAATGTATGTATATTTGCTAGTATCCTGAAGTGTTAGGGTTGTTAAGCTAGCCCAACCTTTGAAAATTTCATCAGCGATAGTGGTTATACCTGAACCGAATACTGCGTGCCTGACTATGTCGCTGAACAACTGCTTATTGTAGAGTGTTCCCTCGGTGTATTCGTTTCCGATGCGATAAGTGGTACTATACCTGGATGTAGTATAAATAAAACACTTTGCGAGCGGGGAATAGACTTCGCTTTCTCGTCGAGTTGAGCCGTTGCCTGTTAAGGTCAACGTGAAAGTGTCAGTATTGTATGAGATCGTTATCGAATTGCCTTCGTAGTTTGTGAAATTAGCTGTAACAGTTTGATCGGTGACAATGATGTCATATGTTGCTTCTGGCGTTTCGATTACGAGATGTTCTGAACTCTGGAATGGCAAGTGTGAATATACTATCCACTCGCCTGATTCATTTGATGCTGAGAAAAGGCTGTTGTTGCTTGATTCGGCACTAATGACTTCGCTTGTGATTCCAAAGGTGGATAACAAATCCTTCACACTGACGGATGTTCCGCCCTGGAGGACGTATTCGATACTGTTGTATGAAAATTCAACAGTATACGGTATTTCCTCGGAATAGGTGATGTCGTCGTATAGGTCTGAGGCATAAACTTGGCGTGTATTGCAGCCTGTAACGGCCATCACCGATGAGCATATCAGGATTATCGACGCTATCGATGGTAAGATAAGCTGCCTCAAATTGATTATTTTTTTCATAACAACAACCTTTCTTGCGCGTCCGGTGTGCGCGGGAGACTTTACTTTTTAAGTGCCTTTCTCATCCGGAGTTCAAAACAATAGTACAAAAATGTATTCGCGCGCTAGCGCGCGTTACACTATTATATACGTGTGCATTGTAGCAGTGCGTGGGGCTTGTTAGCAACCGTCGATCAGTAAATCTCATTATTTATCCGAATATTTACTAATTTTATAAATATTTCGACTCTTACTATTGAAAATTTACTATCTATAATATCTTAAGCTATTTTATTCTTATATATTATGTCATTCTAACGGCGTATTTTTTTCGGATTATAAACGTTATTTTGACGCTGACGACAATAAGTCAATAATGTCAAAAACTAGTTAAACTAAGAAAGATAGTATGTTTATTGTTTTTTCGTATAATTAGTGTTGTTACTGCCATGGTAAAGTCAGGGTAAAGGAGTGCTCATTTGCATTACACATATAAGACTCATGGAGTCTGTTCGACTCGTATCGATTTTGACATCGACGGCGATGTTGTCACCAATGTGGTCTTCACCAACGGATGTGACGGCAACCTGAAAGCGATCTCAAAGCTCGTTGACGGTATGCACATCGATGATATCGTTAGTAAACTCAAAGGCAATACCTGTGGCTATAATTCCACTTCTTGTGCCGATCAGTTGACGCGTGCTGTCCAGGAAGCATACCATTCAGCTAATTCATAGGCAGTATCGTATTTCCATTAATCCTATCTAACACACTATAATTACATTATTAAATAGTATGCTAGCTAGGAGAACTCATGAAGACTCAGCTCGAATCAGCTCGTGAGGGTATCGTAACCAAAGAACTCCGCATTGTTGCAGAAGCAGAGAATGTTTCAGTTGACGATCTGATCAAGAAAGTTGCAGATGGCTCCGTCGTTATTCCAGCCAATATCAATCATAAGAACCTCATTCCCTGCGGTATAGGACAGGGTCTAAGGATCAAGATAAACGCCAATATCGGCACATCTTCTGATTATGGGGATATCGATACTGAATTAGCAAAGCTTAAGACTGTCGTAGAATATAAGGCTGATGCAGTAATGGATCTTTCGACCGGCGGAGATATCGATGCCATCCGTAAGAAGATTATCGAAGCATGTCCCATCACGATTGGCAGTGTACCGATCTATCAGGCTGCTGTTCAGAAGATGGCTAATTACGAAGCCGTCGTGAATATGACTGAAGAAGACCTATTTAAGGCTATCGAAGCTCACTGTAAGGACGGCATGGACTTCATTACTGTTCATTGCGGCCTGACACAGAGGGCTATAGCTCTTTTGAAACAGCAGAAACGAGTTACAGATATTGTATCCAGAGGTGGTGCTTTCCTCACTGGCTGGATGCTCCACAATCAGAAAGAAAATCCTCTGTATGAGCATTATGATCGACTCCTTGAGATCGCTCATAAATATGATGTTACTTTAAGCCTTGGTGACGGTCTCCGACCTGGTTGTACTGCTGACGCAACTGATCGTGCTCAAATCGAGGAACTCATCACGCTCGGTGAACTGGTTCATCGCGCCAGAGAGGCTGGGGTTCAGACTATGGTTGAAGGACCCGGCCATGTTCCATTGAATCAGATTGCTGCCAACATGCAGCTTCAGAGGACGATTTGTGAGAATGCTCCTTTCTATGTCCTTGGCCCGTTGGTCACGGATATCGCAGCAGGTTATGACCATATCACTGGTGCAATCGGCGGTGCTATCGCAGCGACTCAGGGCGCTTCATTCCTTTGTTATGTGACTCCTGCTGAGCATCTTGGTCTTCCTGATCTTGAAGATGTAAAGAACGGTATCATCGCTTCCCGTATCGCAGCTCATGCTGCTGATATCGCCAATGGTCTTTCCGGCGCTGCCGAGCAGGACTTAAGAATGTCCATTGCTCGAAAGAATCTTGATTGGGAAGGACAGAGGAAAGAATGCATCGATCCAGTGAGATTCGATGCTGTACGTAAAGAAAAAGGTACTGATACTGAAGCATGTTCTATGTGCGGAAAGTATTGTGCCATGAAGATCGTTGAAAAAGAATTAGGCCTGACACATCACGGCCGCTGTTAAAGGAGTTTTTACTGATTCATATGGATATCATTGTTAAAGATGTAAAAAGGGCTAAAATCGCAGCTGACGCCGTCGTCGTTTTCGGCACTGAAAAGAAACCAGTATTATTCGATCTTGCTTTCGATAAAGCAGTTAAACTTTCTGCTGACAATGTCGTGGCAAAGAAGATCTTTGCCGGAAAGAAAGATCAGCATAAGATCATCGACTGCTATGGTGCCGAGAGTTGCAATATGCTGGCTCTCTGCGGTCTGGGAACTGCCGATAACTATGCTGCTCTTCGTAAGAATGCCGGTTCTCTTATCCGCTGTTTAAGATCAAAGGGTGCCGAGAAGATTGCTATCATCCTTCCTGAAATGAAGGATGCTGCAGTATTCGCCGAGACTCTTGTTGAAGGTCTCATCCTTGGTGCTTATACCTTTACTAAATATCAGACTGTCGATGTCTCTAAGAAAGAGATCAAATCCGTTGCGTTCTATGCCAAGCATGCTGATATCACTGCCGTAAAAGATGCTATTACTAAGGCTGAAGTTATCACCCGATCGGTAATGATCGCACGAGATATGGTCAATGAACCTGGCAACGAATTCGTTCCTGCTGATATGGTTGCTGTCGCTAAGGACATGGCCAAAGAGAGCAAGAAACTTACATGCAAGGTCTATGATGTTGCTGCCATGGAAAAGATGGGCATGGGAGGGATCATTGCTGTCGGTAAGGGCAGTATCAATGAACCTCGTCTCATTGTTCTTTCCTATAAAGGTAGGACTGAAGATAAGGTCGATCTGGCTCTGGTCGGTAAGGGCGTCACTTTCGATACCGGCGGTATCTCTCTCAAGAGCGACAACCACATGGATGAGATGAAGGGCGACATGGCCGGTGCTGCATCGGTTCTGGCTGCCGTACAGGCTATCGCCGCACTCGGACTCAAGGTCAATGTCACTGCTGTCGTCGGTGCAGTTGAAAACATGCCGGGTGGTAAGGCTTATAAGCCCGGCGATATCATCAAGTCTTATAACGGCAAGACCATCGAAGTCATCTCTGCCGATGCTGAAGGCCGAGTCACCTTGGCTGACACTGTTTCATTCGCATACCGTGGAATCAAAGCTGACAGGATCATCGATGTGGCTACCCTTACCGGTGCCTGCGTCGTAGCTTTAGGTCATGTCTGCTCAGCTTCCTATACTAATAATCAGAGATTCATGGATCTTTACAAGAAGGCAGCCGATGCTGTCGATGAGAAGACCTGGCAGATGCCGATGTTCGAGGAATACCGCGAACTCAATAAGAGCAAGGTCGCTGATGTCATGAATATCGGCGGTGGCCGCGATGCCGGTTCCATCACTGCTGCTTATTTCATCTATGAATTCATCGATAAGAATCCGTGGATCCATCTTGATATCGCAGGTGTCGAGATGGTCAATAAGACCGATGGTTTCAACGTTTACGGCGGTACCGGCACTCCTGTCCGCACATTCGTTGCCCTATCTGAATTACTGGCTAAAGAACTGAATAAGACCAAATAAAAGAGAAGGGGGGAATGGGGTGTTTCTCTCAAATATTGCGACAGAATCATTGTTGAAGACGCATTTCTTTGCGGCTTTGGACGATGACAGCATAAAAAAGCTTTTTGCATGTTTCCGTGAGCAGAGTTATGCAAAGGGAGATGTTGTTTTGCATGAAGGCGAAAAAGATCAGAACCTTTATTTTGTGGTCACTGGTATCGCCAAGAGTTTTAAAGTTTCTCCGGACGGAAAGGAACAAATCATATCTCTTCTCCGTTCTGGCGATGCCTTTAATATGACTATGATCATCGAATCCAATCCCCAGATATACTCTGTTGAAGCCATGAGTCCGCTCATCTTGGCGTATATCTCCAAGAAAGACATCTATGAACTCATGAACCAGAACAGCAAGATTTATGAGGCGATTTTGAGACTGTTTGCTGAACACATAAGGTATCTGGTGACCTTGGTGGAAGATCTGTCATTCAGAAGCGTTATGGGCCGGGTCGCAAAGATCCTAATGATGTATATGTCTGATGTTTATACGCCTCATCTCCGTATCACTCAGAAAGATATTGCGGCAATGGCAGGCACTGCCAGAGAAGTCGTGAGTCGAGCTCTGAGGGCATTGGAAGATGACGGATATATCGTGGTCGATCACAGCAGGATCAATATCACAGATCCCGATGCACTGCAGGAACTGATCGATTACAGTGCATGACGAAAGTCACATAATTTTTGATGACTAATTCTTAAAATTGTTATCAGGTGAGAAAAGTACTATGAACATTCCCGAAATTGATACAGAAAAATGTATTGGCTGTGAGGCCTGTGTCGATGCCTGTCTTCGCGATGGTCTCAAAGTTGTTGATAATGTCGTTACCTTCGTAGGTGACAATTGCACTTGGTGCGGAAACTGTGAAGCTGCTTGTCCGACTGGCGCGATCACATGTCCTTATGACGTGATCTATGACACTTCCGAAGACGGCTGCGGCTGTGGTCATGACCACGATCATGAACATGATCATGATCATGATTAATCAGTAAGTGGCATCTTTTCCGTTATTTTCCGTAAATTCTGTTTTTGTGCCTAAGAAAAGTATTGATTTTTATTTTGCCGCATGATATCATTCCCAACTTGTGTGTCTCTACACAGGAGGAATTATTTTAGATATGGCAAATTGGAACAATAACTCTTGCCCCAAATGTGGCGGCAACTTATTTATAGACGTCGACGAAACTGGTTTCTTCGATCATTGTCTGCAGTGCGGATATGTCCATTGTAGGACCCTTCCTACTTGCTCAACCTGCGGTGCAGTCCTCGAGAACATCAACGGCGGCTATCACTGCTTGAATTGCGATCCTGTCGAAGTAGCCTAGTTATTTAGCTATTTCGTTTCGCAGTCTTTCGACAATGTAATCCTCATCGAGTCCTTCGATGAGGATTATTTTTGTTTTAGAAGTTTGCCCCTTATCTATAACGATATTGCTCTTGGCTGTATCCAGGACCTTGCTGAGGTATTTGATCAGTTCGATATTGGCCTTGCCTTCGATAGGTTGGCAGGCGACCTTGATCGACCATACTCCGTCAGTCTCGGAGACGATGGCGTTCCTCTTTGAATTAGGTGTGATTTTGACGCTGATACGATACAATTATATGATCCGTTTCAATCATTCTTGATTTCGGATGATAACACGATTGGGGATAGGGGTAAAGGTCCTATGATCGATGACGAATTAGCAAGCCTTGTAGACAAAGCATACGGACTTCTCATGGAGAAGGGACTCAAACTGGCTTTTGCCGAATCTGCCACGGGAGGAATGCTCTCAAAACTCTTTACGGACAGACCGGGTGCGTCATCCTGTTACAACGGTTCCGTTACTTCCTATGTAAATTCTGTTAAACACGGGGTCCTGGGCGTCAGGAACGAAGATCTCGATACATATGGGGCCGTGAGCGCCACTGTTGCCGAACAGATGGCTGACGGGGCGAGAAAGGTACTGGGTGCCGATATCGCATTGTCTGTCACAGGTATCGCCGGTCCCGGCGGTGCGGAGGGCAAGGAAGAGGGGCTTTTCTATTTTGGTCTATCTTTCCGCGGAGATAATCTGACACGTCGTGAGATCTTAAAGGGGACCCGTGATGAGAACCGCAAGATGGCTTCTCGATTTGTTTTGACTTGGCTTTGTGATTATTTAGATAGAATTTGATATGGCAGATAACTCAGTAACAAGTAAATATGAGATGGATACCACCAGCGGATCGATCTTACCCAAGATGATCCGCTTTGCTATTCCAGTGCTTCTCTCTGGCATCCTGCAGCTTCTCTTTAACGCAGCCGATCTGGCTGTTGTTGGCCGTTTCGTCGGTCATGAAGCCGTTGCCGCTGTAGGTGCCAATACTTCTCTTATATTCCTGCTCACGAACATCTTTATCGGCCTTTCGGTGGGAGCTACTGCTGTGGCTGCTCGTTATTTCAGTATGAAAGCAACGGATGATCTCAGCGATACAGTGCATACCTCGATTGCCCTTAGCATCATCTGCGGCATGATCATCACGCTTGTCGGACTGATTTTTGCCCGACAGGTCCTGATCTTGATGAATACACCGGCAGACATCCTGGATGGTGCACAGGACTATTTCACGATCATCATGTACGGCATGATAGGTATGATGCTTTATAACTTCGGCAGTTCGATCCTGCGCTCCATCGGCGATTCCCGTAGACCGTTGTATTTCCTGGTCATTTCAGGCGTTATCAATGTTGGTCTGAATCTCCTTTTAGTCCTTGTCTTCGGTCTTGGTGTAAAGGGTGTGGCCATTGCAACGGTTGTCTCCCAGTACCTCTCAGCGATAATGGTGATCATCTGTCTTATCCGTGAGCGAAACGCTCTGCATCTAGATATACGGAAGATAAAACTACATAAGAAGAAAGTCCTTGCTATTTTCCAGATAGGGCTTCCGGCCGGATTCCAGGCTGCGTTGTTCTCTATTTCCAATGTGATCATTCAGTCTTCTATCAATTCTTTCGATTCGTCGATTATCGTGGCCGGCAATTCGATCTCTATGAACGTCGAATTTTTCGTCTTCAATGCGATGGAGTCTTTCTATGCCGCTACACTTACCTTTGCCAGTCAGAACTATGCTGTCGGTAATCTGAAACGTATCGATAAGTCGGTAATTTACGGAAGTATCTGTGCCGCTGTTGTGGGCATCTTAGTGAGCGTCATCGTGCTCATGAACGGCAAGTTCTTCTTAGGCTTATTCAATACTGATCCTGATGTAATCGAAGCCGGCATGAAAAGGCTTTGGATCATCTGTACGACCTACTTCACCTGCGGCATCATGGATGTCATCGTAGGCGGGCTCCGCGGTATCGGCAGATCTTTTGGAAGCATGTTCATCTCACTTGCCGGCGTCTGCGGCCTTCGACTTATATGGATTGCTACAGTTTTCCAGATGCCCCAGTATCATACTATCGAAGTCATTTATTATTCATATCCGCTCTCATGGGTCGTGACGCTGCTTCTGCAATTAATGTATTATTTGTTTACCCGCAAGAAGAGCGTTTCAAAAGATGCTCTGGCCAATTCATTGGCATCCAGTACTGATTAAAGGAGTTTATTACTATGCTTAAACGAATAGACGGACGAGCATATGATGAGATAAGACCGGTCAGGATCACTCCGGATTTTCAGGCTTATGCAGAAGGCTCTGTAGTTATCGAATGCGGTATGACCAAAGTCTGCTGTGCTGTTTCTGTTGAAGAGAAAGTTCCTGCATTTCTTAAAGGAAGCGGCAGGGGCTGGGTGACCGGCGAATACGCTATGCTCCCACGTGCCACACTTACCAGGACTCCCAGGGATTCCGTGAACGGCAAGATTTCCGGTAGGAGCCACGAGATCCAGCGTCTCATCGGCAGATCACTACGTGCAGTAGTGGATATGGAACAACTCGGCGAGAGGACTCTTTACGTCGATTGTGATGTACTGCAGGCTGACGGCGGAACAAGGACCGCTTCCATAACCGGTGCCTATGTCGCAGTCTACCAGGCTCTTCATAAGATGGTCAGCATGGGAATGCTCAATGCTATTCCCATTAAAGATAAACTTGCCGCTATCTCTGTCGGTATCAAAGATGGCCAAGTCCTGACTGATCTTTGCTATGAAGAAGACAGTTCTACCGATTGCGATTTCAATATCGTGATGACAGGCAAGGGAGAGTTCGTTGAACTCCAGGGCACGGCCGAAGGTGCCACGTACTCAAAGGCCCTTCTCGATCAGATCATTGTCAATGCTGACAAAGCGATAAGGGAACTGTTTGAGATTCAGGACGCGGTCATAAAGACCTTCAAATAAGTGATAAAACAAAGAGCCCGAAGATCAAATCTCGGGCTCTGTCGTTTCCAATTCGCGCCTAGTGGGGTTCGAACCCACGACACCTGGTTCCGAAGACCAGTGCTCTGTCCGCTGAGCTACAGGCGCACGTATTAAGTTGTCGAGTGGGGTGGGTAGAGAGATTTGAACTCTCGATCTCCAGGGCCACAACCTGGCGCCTTAGGCCTCTCGGCTATACCCACCACAGACGAAAAATAATTATAAATGAAATCCAGTTCCTATGCAATTCTAGAGGTTGACATGACGTTATACTTTCTCTAGAATTCCCCATAGACCATTAAAAAATGAATCGACTGCTATCGAGAGTGACGGTGAGGGTGATGGCCCTGTGATCCGTCCGGCAACCTTTTTTCTGAAGGTGCCAAAGCCATCCCGGAGCGATCCGGGGAACGATAGGTCGCAATGCGAAAAGAAAAATATAAGAACGCGCTTTCTGGCCGCATTGTGTTGAAATACAGTGCGGTTTTTGTTTTTTATAGAGAGAGGCGTAATGCATTACCTTTTTAGTTCTGAATCAGTTTCAGAAGGTCATCCTGATAAGATGGCAGATCAGATCTCTGATGCCATTTTGGATGCTTATCTTTCCAAAGATCCCAATGCCCATGTAGCCTGCGAGACTATGCTGGCCAAGAATCTGGTCATCATCGCCGGTGAGATCACAGCCAAAGATGCTGAATCTGTCGACTGTGAGAAGATCGCACGAGACGTCATTCGAGAGATCGGCTATACCTCAAGTGAGGACGGTATCGATCCTGACAACTGCCGTGTTGAACTTTCCCTTTCCAAGCAGTCTGCCAATATCAATGCAGCTGTTTCCCATGATGACGGCAATATCGGCGCCGGCGATCAGGGTCTTATGTTCGGTTATGCTACTGACGAAACTCCTGAACTGATGCCGCTTCCTATCTACCTGGCACATAAACTGATGTCCCGTCAGACTGAACTCAGGAAGAAGGGCGTCATTCCTTGGCTCAAGCCTGATGCTAAGGCTCAGGTCACTGTCCTTTATGAAAACAACAGACCTGTATGTGTAAAGAAGGTCGTCCTTTCTACTCAGCACGATAAGAGCGTCTCTCACAGCGAGATCTTTTGGACTGTCAAAGACCAGATCATCGATCCAGTTATTCCTGCTGAATATAACCGAGGTGATATCGAGTACTTGATCAATCCTTCCGGTGATTTCTTCATCGGCGGTCCTATCGCTGACGCCGGCCTGACTGGTCGCAAGATCATCGTCGATACCTACGGCGGCAGCTGTCCTCATGGCGGCGGCGCTTTCTCCGGCAAGGATCCCACAAAAGTAGACCGATCATCTGCTTATATGGCTCGATATGTTGCTAAGAACATCGTTGCATCTGGTATCGCATCCCGCTGTACCGTCCAGATCGCTTATGCCATCGGCTGTGCTGAACCTGTATCTGTCATGGTGGACTCTATGGGTACCAGCAAGTACTCCAATGAGGACTTGGTCGAGATGGTCACCACAATTTTCGATCTGCGCCCCAAGGCCATCATCAATACCTTGGGTCTGGCTAGACCTATCTACCGAAAGACCGCGACCTGCGGCCACTTCGGCAGGACCGACGTCGATCTTCCCTGGGAACATACCGATAGGGTAGAAGATATCAAGTCCTTTTTGGCTAATAAGAATCGATAGTCTAGAATAGAAAAAAAGTTTTTTGGAGTTATCCGATGACGATTTCGATGAATCCTGTCCTGCTTTCTATTGGCAGTTTAGAGATCCGCTGGTATGGTATCTGCGTTGCGCTTGCAATCGTAACAGTCGCTTACTGGACATATCTGCAGGCGAAAAAAGGTGCTAAGGTATCTCAGGACCAGATCCTGACTGGCGTCATCATCGGTACTCTTTGCGGTATCATTGGAGCCCGTCTCGTACACGTCATCGACGAATGGGGATACTACAGCAATCATATGGATCAGATCATCGGCGGTGCCGGACTTGCTATCTATGGCGGCATCCTCGGTGCTGCTCTTGGTCTCTTCGTATACAGCAAGTTCTCTAATTTCAAGGCTCTTTACCTTTTCGATGTCATGGCTCCCGGTATCGCACTTGCACAGATCGTCGGACGACTGGGCTGTCTCATCAATGGATGTTGTCATGGTGTGGCCTGCGACCTTGCCTGGGCCGTGACTTATACTCATCCCAATAGCTACGCTGAATCGCTCAACGTACCTTTCCATCCGGTCCAGCTTTATGAAATGATCTTCCTCCTGATCCTGGCTATCGCTTTGATCTTGTTAAAGAAGAAGATCCGATTCATCGGTTCTCAGTTCCTGATGTACTTCGGCTGCTATTCCTTGTTCAGGATCGCTGTCGGTTTCATCCGGGAGAATCAGGAAGTGTTTGGCGGTCTCGTACAGTCACAGGTCATCGGTATCATCGTAGCCGTCGTTTGTTTCAGCGGACTTATCTATCAGTTCATCAAATACAAGAAGAACGGAGATTTTGATCCCGAATTGGATGCTATCGAACATCCTAATTACATCATCGAGGACAAAGCTCCCGACACTGACGAAAACGAATAATCTAGAGGTAACACCCGTTCATGGAAATTGAAAACTTAAAAGTTATGATCGAGATCCCTAAGGGATCCCGCAACAAGTATGAATATGATCACGAGCATCACTGCATCCGTTTCGACCGAATGCTCTTCTCATCTATGCATTATCCCAATGACTATGGTTATATCCTGGATACATGGGGCGAAGATGACGATCCCTTGGATGCTATGGTCATGGTCTGGGAACCCACATTCCCAGGCTGTCTCATCGAAGCAAGACCTGTCGGCGTCTTCAAGATGACCGATGAACACGGTCCTGATGCCAAGATCCTCTGCGTCCCTCCCGGTGACCCTCTTTGGAACCATATCCATACCCTTGATGATGTCCCTCCTCACATGCTCAAAGAGATCGAACATTTCTTCAAGGTCTATAAGGAATTGGAACACAAGAAGACCGGTATCGAGGGTTGGGCAGGGCTCGACGAGGCCGTGAATACCATCAACGCTGCCAGAGCCAGATTCAAGGAACGACAGAACAGTCTTTTTAAGTTTAAAGTCTAGCCATGTATAAACTCTTGGTAACAGATCTTGACGGGACCCTCTTCAACCGAGAGGGTAAGATTGGCCAGTCCGATATCGATTCCATCAAGGATCTAATCGGAAGGGGAGTCTATTTTGCTTTTGCGTCCGGCCGTATCACCATGGCCTGCCGAGAGCTTATCTCGATGCTAGGGATAAAATGCCCCAGTATCTATTGTGACGGTGCTCTCGTCTATGACGCTGCCAAAGACGAAGTCATCTACCAGAACCTTTTGGCTAAGGATATCCTGAAGGAGTTTATCTCATTCTCTCACGAGAATGGTATCTATCTTGAGATGTTCTCAAGGACTCATTTCTATGCTGAGCGTCCCAACTGGTCTGATCCGATCCATACCGAATTCTTCAGTTCTTTCCCGACTATGGTGAAGTTCGAGGACATCGTCGAGACGGAAGGTATCCTTAAATCAGAGCTTCTGTCCCATACTCCTGAGGAAGAGGCTAAAGTGGAACAGTTCCGCGCTAGATTTGAGGATAGATGTCATTTCTCATTAGCAACCTCGCCATCTTTCCCTGAAGTTAGGTTCTATAATATCCTCAGCAGTGGCACTTCTAAAGGCAATGCTGTCCACGCACTTGCCGATCATCTCGGTATCTCTATCGATGAGGTGGTTGCTGTCGGTGACGGCTACAACGATATCAGCATGCTCAAAGAAGTGGGCATGCCGGTCGCCATGGGCAATGCCTATGATGCTGTAAAGGAAGTCGCTAAGTTTGTCACGAAAGACGTCAAAGACTGCGGCGTCACAGAAGTAATCAAAAAGTTCTTCTAAAGATACTGTTTTATCTTAAGAGCCAGCACCGTTCCCACAGATTTAGTAAGATCATCTAATGATGCATTCTTTATGCCCTCGATGGATCCGTATTCCTTGAGGAGCTGTGCTTTGCGTTTCTTGCCAATGCCGGGAATGACGTCCAGCAGGGAATCGAAAGTATTCTTGTTGCGGAGGCTCCTGTGGAATCCGATGGCATAGCGGTGGGATTCGTCGCGTACTCTCTGAAGAAGCTGCCTTGCTAAGGATGATTCAGGCAGCTGGATGCTTTCGACTTTGCCGGGAACGAATATCTCTTCATGCTGCTTGGCAAGGCTGATGAAGGGTATCGTGATGTTGCCCAGTTTGCCGACGGCTTCCATGACTGCATTCAATTGTCCTTTGCCACCGTCGATGAGGATCAGGTCAGGAGTCTTGAAATCAGGGTCTCCCAGTCGCTTCAATCTGCGTGTCAGGACTTCCTGCAGTGAAGCAAAGTCGTTGGGACCATCCACGTTTTTTATCTTGAATTTTCGATACTTCTGATTGGCCGGTTTTCCCTCTTCGAATACCACCATACTGGCCACGCTCTGATGGCCCTGGGTATTCGAGATGTCGTATCCCTCGATGCGGTGAGGGATGTCTTTGAGTCCGAGAATCTCCTGGAGTTCCTTGAGAGCGGGTATCGCCTGGGAAGGTAAATGGGTGTTCTTGATGCGCATCTGTACCAGACCGCGTTCTGCGTTCTCTTTGACGATGCCGATGAGTTCTTTGCGCGGTCCTCTTTGGGGAACAGTCAGTTTAACGGAAGCATTTCTCTTCTGAGACAGATATTCCTTGATGATATCCGGATCGTTTACGGGAAATTCAGTGACGATCTCGGGAGGGATGCTGGTGGCAACTGAATAATACTGTTCTACGAAGGATGTGATGATATCGGAATCAGTCTCGTCCGATGTGCCTTTCAGGATGTACTGTTCACGTCCGATGATGCCGGAATTGCGGATCATGAAGACCTGACAGCAGCACTGATCATCGTCTTTAGCGATGGCGATGGCATCGATGTTGCCTTGAATCTTGACCGACATCTTCTGCCAGCTGATGATCTTATCCAGTGCTAGGATCCGGTCACGTATCACTGCGGCTTTCTCATATTCCATTGCTTCGGAATATTCGTTCATCTCTTTATAGAGAGACTGACTGACAGTCTTATCGCGTCCTTCCAGGAAGGCGATGATGTCTTTGATCGTCTTATGATAGGCATCATGAGAGATATAACCCATACAAGGAGCTGAACAGTGGTGGATATCGTATTCCAGACAGGGTCGGGTGCGTTTTGTATTTACGGCTCCGGTACAGTTCCTGAATGGGAAGACCGCCTTGACGTTCTCGAGAGTCATCCTGATCGATCTTGCTGAAGAGAATGGGCCGAAATATCTGGCTCCGTCGTCGCTGATATGTCTGACCACTTCTACGGTCGGCCATTCGTCTTTGACGGGGATCCTGATATATGGAAAGCCTTTATCGTCTTTGAGGTCGATGTTGTAGTAGGGGCGGTAACGTTTGATGAGATTGAGTTCCAGTACTAGTGCTTCGGCTTCTGAATTGGTCACGAAGTAGTCGATATCACAGATGTGCTTGACCAGTTCCTGTGTCTTAGGCGTGTGGTTGTTGCCTACGAAGTAGGAGTGGACCCTCTTAGTCAGACTGGTGGCTTTGCCGACATAGATGATCTTACCCGCCGAGTCTTTCATGAGATATACACCGGGGTCGGAGGGCATGCTCTTGACTTTAGCTCTGACCAGTTCTGAGTTCGTTGTTACCATGATGTGATTCTAGCATAATACAACTTCGATTTTTTACTGAAATTCTTTACATAAAAACGAAAAATGAGATTGTCTCAGAGCGTTATGTATGATAGAATTTCCATGTTTGTCTGTCCTGACAAGCAAGGGGATTTTAATGAAGGCCAATGTTGAAGAATTTTTAAATTATCTCAAGGTTGAAAAGGGATTCTCCGGAAATACATCGGCTGCCTATAAGAACGACCTTCAACAACTTGATGATTTTGCTGAGATACGATTAGCTGCTCGAGGCGACAAACTCGTCTGGAGCAACTTTACACGTGAAGACGTACTTGATTACCTGCTCTTTCTTAAAGAGAGAAATTACGCTGTCACGACACTGGCACGGAAGAATGCCGCCTGTCGTTCTTTTTTCGCTTTCCTGAAGAAGGACGACATCATCAAGGTCAATCCCATGGAGGACATTGATTCTCCTAAAGTCGGAAAAGCCCTTCCTGATACGCTTACTCTCGAGCAGGTCAAGAGATTACTTGCCCAGCCCGATAAGTACAATACCAACGAAGCAGTCCGTGATAAGGCTATGCTGAGCTTACTTTATGCCAGCGGCATGCGTGTATCCGAACTCATCAACCTCAATGTCGGCGACGTCGATACCCAGAACTGCACAGTCTGTGCCTTCGGTAAAGGCGGCAAGGAAAGGATCGTACCGATCTATCCCCAGTGTGCTTTTGACGTCCAGACATACATCGAGGGAGCACGTAACGTCTTCCTCAGAGAGAACGAGGAGCAGGCCCTGTTCGTCAATCAGCGCGGTGCCCGTCTCACTCGTCAGGGTTTCTGGCAGATCCTTAAGCAGTACGCCAAGGAAGCCGATCTTGAAGGACATGTCACTCCTCATACTCTGCGACACAGTTTTGCTACTCACATGCTGAACGGCGGTGCAGATCTCCGTTCCGTTCAGGAACTGTTGGGACATGCTAATATTTCTACGACACAAATCTATACTCATTTGAGTTCGTCTCATCTGAGGAAAACATATGATAGAGCTCATCCCCGATCTATCTAGGGAAGGTAATTAGATAATGGCTAAGAACAAGAACAAATATAGCAATAAGACAGTGCATACCGCTCCTGCAGCTGAAAATACTGCGGTCGTTGCATCTAACGACCCTGTCGTTAGCGATGAACTGGTCGAGCGATTTGCCGGTCTCCCCAAGGACATGATCAAGATCGGTATCATCACCGTCGTATTGCTCGCAGTTTTGACTGTTCTCTGGTTCATTTTCAGATAAATCGCGTAAGCGGTTCCTTCTGATTATGTTCCAGGTGGGGTGCATATATGGAAGTTGACCGTGAAAAGAGCGCTGTAAGAAGCGCAAATAGGACCGAAACGGATCCGATCAGAAAGGATCTGGTGGAGGTATTGTGCGGCAATTCCCCGGAGGTAGCATGATGACAGAACCTCCGACACCCCTCGTCGAAGTCGAACAGACTTCCGCTAAAACATTCATTTTCAAACTCAGATATGCAGTGATCATCATCCTGGCGATATTCGTCATTGGATTGGTCGCTGGCTTTTTCATTCCCAGTCGTATTTTTGATGCATTCATGCAGAATATGGCAGGCAACATCGAATCTGAGCAATACTCATCCTTAGGCACGTTCTGGTTTATTCTGACCAATAACTTCAGGGTATGTCTCATTGCATTGGTCACAGCACCTCTCTTGTTCTTTGAACCTCTTATTCCACTGGTCAATGGTGCTGTCATCACTGCTATGGGCGCAATGGTGGTCGATGTGACTGGCAGCATGGGGTTATTCCTGGCAGCTACTCTTCCTCATGGCATTCTCGAGTTGGCTGCAATACTTACCTGCAGTGCAGCTGCACTCAGTCTGGGAATCACTTTTGATGTAAATATTTTTACAAATGGACTTAAGGCAGCCTGGCCTGAAATGAAGTTCCAGCTCAAGGTCTTTTTGGCCGCATTGCTGGCGATCCCCCTGGCTGCGCTGATCGAAACGTATATCACTCCATGGATAGTGGAATTGATATAAACACGGCGTTAATCCATTCAGACGCCGTTGGATCCGGAAACGGAAATATAAGAAAAGAAAGGGTACTCAACAATGAAGGAATATTCTACTAAGCAGATCCGAAATGTGGTCCTATTATCCCATGCCGGTGCTGGTAAGACTTCTTTGTCAGAGACCGTACTTTTTGCCGCAGGGGCAATCAACCGTATCGGTAAGGTGGAAGCCGGTACGACGGTTTCTGACTTTGAACCAGAAGAGGTCAAGCGAAAGATCAGCCTCGGACTGAGCTTGCTCCCGTGTGAATGGAAGGGCAACAAGATCAATCTGCTCGATCCTCCTGGATACAATGATTTCGTCGGTGAACTGAAATCAGCTATCCGCGTCTCAGAAAGCGCTATCCTGGTCATTTCTGGACGATCTGGTCTCAAAGTTGGCACTAACCAGGCTTGGAAATACTGCGAGGCTGCCGGTCTCTCCCGAATCCTCTTCATCAACAAGATGGACCGCGAGAACGCTGATTACGGCAAGGTCGTCGCTCAGATCCAGAGCAAATACGGTCCCTCCTGCGTTCCTATTCAGATGCCTATCGGTGCATTCACTACATTCTCCGGTATCATCGACCTCCTCAAGATGAAGGCCTATTCTGCTACTCCTTTTGCAGAGATCCCGTTCCCTGAGGAACTCCGCGAAGAAGCTACCAAATATCGAAATATGGCAATCGAAAACATCGCTGAGAGCGATGACGATTTGATGGAAAAGTTCCTGGGTGGTGAGGACATCTCCGATGAAGAACTCCTTGCATGTCTCAAGAAGTCTGTCGGCGAAGGTAAACTTCATCCCATCATGGTTGGTTCAGCATTGAATGGTGTAGGCGGAGAATTGCTCCTTGACGCCATCACTGAATACCTGCCTGATCCCACCATGCGACCCATCAAATACGCCGAAGGTTCTCCTGAATCCAATGGTAATTTCGCAGCTCTCGTCTTCAAGACCACCGCTGATCCTTATGTCGGTAAACTGACTTACTTCCGAGTCTATTCCGGCGAGATCGCTTCCAACGGTCAGGTCTTCAATGTTACCCAGAACACCACCGAACGTGTCGGCCAGCTCTATTCTATCCATGGCAAGACCCAGGAACCTGAAGCTAAGGTCGTCTGCGGTGATATCGGTGCTGTTGCTAAACTCAACGTTACTACTACCAACGATACTCTGGCTTCTCAGGACAATCCTGTTAAGCTCGAGACCATCGTCTTCCCGCCTCCTGTCTACAGTGTCGCCGTCTATCCTAAGACCAAGGCTGACCTTGATAAGATGGGCCAGGCTATCACTCGACTTTGCGAAGAAGATCCCACCCTCACTCAGGCTCGTGATGCCGAGACCGGTGAAATCGTCCTTTCCGGTATGGGTGACACTCAGCTCGACGTAGCTGCTGAAAAGATCGCTCGAAAGTTCGGCGTCGGTGTCGACCTTCAGCTTCCTAAAGTTGCATACCGAGAAACCATTACCGTTCCTGTCAAAGCTGAATACAAGCATAAGAAACAGACTGGTGGTCATGGTCAGTACGGTCACGTTCTCCTTGAGATCAATCCTCTTCCCAGAGGTTCCGAGAACACCTTCGAGAACAAAGTTGTCGGCGGTGCCATCCCCAAGAACTACATCCCTGCTGTTGAAAAGGGTGTATTCGACGGATTCAAAGAGGGCGTACTTGCCGGCTGTCCTATCGTCGATGTAGGCGTTGCTGTCTTCGACGGCAGCTATCATCCTGTTGACTCTTCAGAAATCTGTTTCAAGATCGCTGCTTCCCAGGCTCTTAAGAAAGGTCTTTCCGAAGCTCATCCGATCATCCTTGAACCGATCATGCTCGTCAACATCGAGATCCCCAACGACTTCACCGGTGATATCCTCTCTGACCTTAACACCAAGCGTGCTCGTGTCCACGGTATGAATCCTTCCGGTGACATGAACTACATCGAGGCCGAGGTCCCCATGGGTGAGATCCAGAAGTATGCTATCGATCTCAAGTCCATCACTCAGGGCCAGGGTACCTTCTCCATGAAGTTCGATCACTATGAGGAAGTTCCTCCGTTCACTGCTCAGCAGCTTATTGCTAACAAGAAGACTGAAGCCAGCTCTGAAGAGTAATATCTTTTCTGCTGAAACAATTAGGGTGGCATGTCATAATCGGCATGCCACCCTTTTTCGTTTAAATGAGTCGCGGAACTGTACCGCGAGAATTAGTCGGTCATCTTTTCCTGTTTGACCTTATGGTCGATGACGTGTCGGGAGGCTAATTCTTTCTGTACGTCAGACAATGGGATGCCCATCTGGACCATGAGGACCAGTGCATGGTATGCAAGGTCGGCCAGTTCATAAACGGTCTCCTTTTTGTCTTCTGCTTTTCCGGCGACGATGACTTCAGTGCACTCTTCGCCGACTTTCTTGAGGATCTTATCGAGTCCCTTGTCGAAGAGATAGGAGGTATAAGAACCCTCGGGTTTCTTTTCTTTGCGGTCGACCAGTAGGTCATAAAGGCCCTGAAGGTCGAACTCGTTCAGTTCATCGTTTTTGTAGACGATGTCATTGAAGCAGGAAACTGCCCCTGTATGACATGCCGGACCATCTTTTTCGACGACGATCTTTAACGCATCAGAATCGCAATCTGCGGCGATTGATACGATATGTTGGTAATTACCGCTCGTCTCGCCTTTCAGCCATAATTCTTGACGTGAGCGGCTGTAGAAGCATGTCAGCCCCTTCTCCATGGATATCTTCAGACTTTCCTTGTTCATGTACGCCAATGTCAGGACTTTTTTGCTCTCGTTATCCACAACGATGGCTGGGATCAGTCCGTTCTCATCAAATTTCAATTCATCAATCTTGACCATAATGTTGCCTCGTTATATCTAGATATCCAGTGCGCAGATATCCTTTTCAGTTTCCCGTCTGACTGCTACATATGCACGTCCGGCATGCAGCATGATGACAGGCGGTCTGGGGATTCGGTTATAGTTGTTTGCCATCGAGTAGTGATATGCACCCGTGGTGAGACAGGCGAGGATGTCGCCGCGTTTCATCGATGACGGGAGTTCGACGTTGGGCTGGATGATATCGCCGCTCTCGCAGCATCTTCCCACTACGTCGGCCGTCATGGGTTCAGAAGTATCGTTCATTTTGTTTGCCGGCAGGACGGTGTAGGGTGATCCGTATAGAGCGAAGCGGATGTTATCAGGCATACCGCCGTCGACTGATACATAGTTCTTGTAACCGGGGATCTTCTTGATCGTGCCAACAGTATAAAGAGTCATGCCTGCTTCGGCTACGATGCTGCGTCCGGGTTCGATGCAGATCATCGGCTTAGCGATGCCCAGTCTTTCGACGTTGGCATTGATGAATTCTCCCAGTTTCGGCAGGTAGTCCCAGGGGGTCCTGACGGGTTGAGCAGCAGTGTATCGTGCGAAGAAACCGCCACCAAGATCGAGAATCTTGGTTTCAAAGCCGGTCTTGCGATGGAAATCGGCAATGAAGTCCAGCATGATCTCTGCTGTCCTGATATAGATATCAGTCTCTTCGATCTGTGAACCGATATGGCAGTGGAAGCCCATGAGTTCGATGTGTTCGCATTCGATTGCTTTCTTAGTTATCTCTTCGGCCTGTCCGGTTTCAATGGCGGAACCGAATTTTGAATCGACACAGCCGGTCCTGACAGCCTTAAAAGTGTGCGGATCGATACCCGGAGTGATTCTCAGGAGGATCTTTTGTTTTACGCCGCGTTTGGCAGCTTCTTTCTCGATGGCGAAGAGTTCTTCTTCATTATCGGTCACGAAATAGCCGACGCCGTTATCCATGGCGTAAGCGATGTCGCGGTCGGTCTTGTTGTTGGAGTGGAAGAATGACTTCTCCATGGGGAATCCGGCTTTCTTGGCAGTGCAGATCTCACCGCAGGAGACGACATCAGTTCCAAGTCCCTCTTCAGCAATGATTTCGTAGATCTTGATGAAACTGGCAGCCTTGGATGCGTAAAGCACCATGCAGTTCTCTCCGAAAGAATCTTCGAGAGCCTTTTTGAATGCTCGGCACTGTTTTCGTATATAGTCCTCGTCCATGAGATAGACGGGAGTATCGTAAATCCTGGCCAGTTCTGTCGTATCCTGTCCTGCGAAAAGGAGTTTTCCGTCGGCATCGACAGCGATGTTTTCACAGATGAGAGCTTTATCTAGATCCATAGTTTTTTCCTATAAAAGATTCTTGCGCATCTCTTCAGGCGACATCAGGGAAAGATCGGCGGGTGCCACGTCGAAGACGCTGATGCAGCCGCGGGAGCCTCTCTGATACATCCTGAAGACGGCTCTGGCGTAAGCAGTCATGATGCTTGCAGTGAACTCAGGATTGGAGTCCAGTGTGAGTTTGTATTCGATTGTTTCCTTGTGTTCACCATTTGCGCCGGTGGTACCGGAGTGGATGACGGCACCGCCGTGAGGAAGTTCGGAGTGGTTCTTGAGGAGTTCTTCCTCGGTGACGAACTCAACGGTGGTATCGTAAGGTTCGAAGTAATCGGGCATAGATTTGATCTGCTCGGCTATTGCATTCTTGTCGGCACCTTCTTCGGCGACTACGAAACACTGTCGCAGGTGCTTCTGTCGGGCGGTGAATGACGGGTTCTCGCCTTTCCTGACTGCTTCCATGGCACTCTCGATGGGAATGGTGTACTGTCGGGCATCTTTTACGCCTGGTACGCGTCTGATCGCATCGGAATGTCCCTGGCTGACGCCTTTGCCCCAGAAAGTGTAGACCTTACCGCTGGGGAGGATGGATGCGGAATAGAGACGGGAGATCGAGAACATGCCGGGATCCCAGCCGGTGCTGATGAGGGCAAGATGTCCCCCAGCCAGAGCTGCGCTGTTCACGATGTTGAAATGTTCGTTGATATGGTTGTGGTTATCGAAGGTATCGACCACATTGAAGCTGCCTGCGTGCTGCGGGGTGACATGGGGAAGGTCAGTAGCACTGCCTCCGCAAAGCAGCAGGACATCGATCTTGTCGCGGTAGTTGATAAGATCGATAGCTTTATACACAGGCGCACCGGTGATGGTCGTGATGGATGCAGGATCGCGCTGGGTGAAGATACCAACGAGTTCCATATCCGGAGCATTGGTGACGCTGACTTCAGCGCCCTTACCGAGATTGCCGTATCCGAGTATTGCGATTTTCATATCAAAAGCCTTTCTTACTTGAGCAAGTCAGTCATGGTATACAAGCCGCTCTTCTGTCCGATGAGGAACTGGGCGGCGTTCAGAGCACCTTCAGCAAAGAGTGCACGGTTATGTGTCTCATGCTTCAATGTGATCGTCTGGTTCTGAGTGCCGATGAGCACTTCGTGTTCGCCTGCGATGTTACCCATTCGGATGGCATGGATGCCGATCTCATTGGGAGTTCGTTTGCTCATGCCGGCTCTTCCCAGTTTATTCGTGAGTTCAGGTCTGACCGATCTGATACCTTCTGCGATGGCCAGAGCAGTGCCGCTGGGAGCATCGACCTTGCGGTCATGATGCTTTTCGATGATCTCAATCTCAGCATCTTTCATGACTGCCGCTGCCTCTTTGGCGAGTTTGATCAGAAGAGCGATACCCAGTGAATAGTTGGCTGCGAAGAAGATAGGGATGTTTTCAGCAGCTTTCTTGATAGCTTCCTTTTCTTCGTCGGTCTGTCCGGTCGTGGCGATGACGGCCGGGATCTTGTTTGCAACTGCAAAAGCCAGGAGATCGTTCGTCAGAGAATGATGTGAGAAATCGACGATGCAGTCGACGTTCTTATCCGCTGTCGCGAAAGATTCTGCACAGGGAATATCCAGTTTCCCTGTAATGTTATTATCTACACCGGCAACGACTTCTGCACCGCAGTAGCCGTTCTCGGCGAGTTTGACGACTTCGCGTCCCATGAAGCCGTAAAGACCGCTGACTAATACTTTCATCTTCGGTTAGTTCTCCACGACTTTGATACCGAGGTCTTTCATGATCTTCAGCAGTTTTTCTTTGTTCTGAGGTTCCATCTCAGTCAAGGGCAGTCGGATGCTACCTTTGCAGAAGCCCATGGCGGCCATGGCAGCTTTGACGGGAATAGGATTGACTTCGCAGAACAGGGCATTTACGAGAGCCATGTATTTGAGCTGCATGGCTGCTGCGCCTTTTACGTCGCCGCTGAAGTATTTCTTACAGAGCTCAGAAGTCTCTCTAGGAATGACGTTGGAGAGTACTGAGATAACGCCTTTGCCGCCGATGGAGAGAATGGGGACGATCTGATCGTCGTTACCAGAATAGATGTCCATCTTGCCTTCGACGAGGGAAGCCAAAGTACAGATCTGAGCGATGTTGCCACTAGCTTCTTTGATGCCGACGATATTGGGGTGTTCGGCTAATCTTGCAACGGTGGGAGGAAGAAGGTTGCAGCCAGTGCGGCTGGGGACGTTATAAAGGATGCAGGGTTTATCTACTGCATCAGCAATAGCGGTGAATGATTCAAAAAGACCATTCTGAGTAGCCTTGTTGTAGTAAGGAGTTACGAGCAGCAATGCATCGGCACCTGCTTTGCAGGCATAGCGTGAAAGCTGGATGGCATAAGCAGTGTCATTGGAACCGGTGCCGGCGATGACCGGGACTCGGCCTGCTACACGTCCTACACAGTAGTCGATAGCTGCTTCGTGTTCTTCATTTGAAAGGGTAGAACCTTCACCAGTGGTACCGGCAACTACGATGGCATCGATGCCTTCTGCGATCTGCCAGTCAATTACTTTACCGAATGAATCAAAATCTACGCTGCCATCGGGGTTCATAGGGGTGATGACTGCTGTTGCTGCGCCCTGAAATACTGTTTTTTTCATTTTTATATCTCCTGATCGATTAGTTTTTAATTTATTATCCGTTGAGTCTCACGGGTATACCGTGTTTCTTAAGTTCTTGTTTAAGATCCGGTATGGAGACTTCTCCGAAGTGGAATATCGAAGCGGCAAGGCCTGCATCCATATCCGGGATCTCCTCGAATAGATCGACAAAATCCTTGATGCATCCGGCACCGCCAGAAGCGATGACCGGAACATTTACCGCCTTACGTACAAGTTTTAACAATTCGATATCAAATCCCTTTTTGACGCCGTC
>DBXC01000008.1:0-40712 GCA_002309415.1 Dehalococcoidia bacterium UBA1222 | reverse complement strand
GCGTCCATGCCGGTATCGACGCGGCCGCCTTTTGCAAATACGTGGAATGTATTATCCACTCTTTTGATATCTACCGACAACACGACGCACTGATCTCCGTAGATCTTGGAGGCTTCTCCGATGAGACTGGGATTTTTGATAGCGCCCGAATTGACGCTGACCTTGTCAGCACCGCATTTCAGTACGCGGTCGAAATCCTCGACAGTGTTGATGCCGCCGCCGACAGTCAGAGGGATAAAGATTTGGCTGGCGACCTCTCGCAGTATGTCGGTGAAGAGCTTTCGCTCTTCGAAAGATGCTGTAATGTCATAGAAGACCAGTTCATCGGCGCCGTTATCGGAATAGTATTTGCCCAGATCCACAGGGGATGAGACATCGGCGACACCTTCGAAGTTGACGCCTTTTACTACTCTTCCGTTCCTGACGTCGAGACAGGGTATGATCCTTTTAGTTATCATTTCGCCACCTCGATCGCTTCCTCGATGGAGACGGCTCCGGAATAGTAGGCTTTTCCGATGATGGCTCCATACAGATCGAAGCTGCGCAGTATTCTAATATCTTCGATACTCGATACACCGCCTGAAGCAGTGATATCCAGTGTGTATCGTTCTGAAAGGTCCTTATAAAGTGAGTTGTTGGTTCCCTGCAGTGTGCCGTCTTTGGATATATCAGTACAGATGACGTTCCTGATACCGAATGACTGCATCTTAGACATGAAGTCGTCGAGCGAAATGGGTGCGACTTCGAGCCAGCCTTTGATAGCGATCTTTCCGTCTTTGATGTCGGCCCCGACTGAAATCAATTCTCCGTATCTGTCAAGAGCTGAGAGCAGGAAAGGTTCGTCTTTTACGGCTGCAGTACCGATGATCACGCGTGAGACTCCGGCGTCTTTGTAATTCTTTACGGAGTCCATGGTCCTGATACCGCCACCGATCTCGATGAAGAGACCGGTCTCATCAACGATCTTCGAGATCGTATCGATGCTGGAGGTCGTACCTTTCTTGGCACCTTCCAGATCTACGACGTGCAGATGTGTCGCGCCCATGTCTTTGAAAGCCTTGGCGACGTTCACGGGGTCATCGCTGTAAGTCGTCATCTCGTCATAATTACCTTTGTACAATCTGACGACTTTGTTCTCATATATGTCTATTGCAGGAAAGATTATCATTCGTTATTTCTCGCAAAATGCTCTTAAGATATTCAGTCCGACTTCGCCGCTCTTCTCAGGGTGGAACTGACAGCCGACTACATTGTCTTTTCTGACGATGGCTGTCACGGTCCCGCCGTAATCTGTGTCAGCCACAGTGTGTTCGTCACAGTCTGCAGCATAGTAGGAATGGACGAAGTACACGTAATCGCCTTCTTTGATGTATTTGAACAGCGGATCATCTTTACGGAAATGAAGCGCGTTCCAGCCGATATGCGGGATCATGAGACCGTCCTTGATGTAGCCCTTGAGCGGGATCACGTTGCCGGGTATCATGTGCAGTCCGTCATGTTCTCCGTATTCAAAACTCTTGTCGAATAGGAGCTGCATTCCGAGACAGATACCCATGACCGGTTTACCGAGGGAAGCGGCTTTCTTTACGGTCTTATCCATTCCGGTCTGATGCAGTTTCTTGGCTGCATCTTCGAATGCGCCGACTCCCGGCAGGATGATCTTATCGGCATTGAGTATGGTATCGGCATCGTCAGATATGACGGCATCGTACCCTATGCTCTTGAAGGATGAGCATAGGGAGAAGAGATTGCCGACACCATAATCGATTATTGCTATCACTAAAGCGATCCTTTTGTAGACGGGATATTACCGGATGAATTCGGGTGTACGAAGACTGCTCTTCGGATGCTGCGTGCAGCAGATTTGAAGACGCCTTCGATGATGTGGTGTGCGTTCTTGCCGGCCAGCTGTCGGATGTGGATGGTGATGCCGGATTCACGTGCAAATGCCTGCCAGAATTCTTCGCATAATTCAGTATCGAAATCACCGACTTTGGCAGTCGGGATGTCGAGTGAGCAGTAGCAGCCGCCGCGTCCGGAAACGTCTACAGCAGTCATGATCAGGGCTTCATCCATGGGGATGGTAGCATCACCATATCTGACGATGCCTTTCTTTTCTCCCAAGGCCTTTTTATAAGCCTGTCCGAGACAGATGGCGACATCTTCGGTGGTGTGATGGAAATCGACTTCGGTATCACCGACACAGGCGACACTGAGGTCGATCTTGCCGTGGCATGAGAAGAGGTTCAGCATGTGATCCAAGAAACCGCAGCCGGTGGCAATCTCTGCTACCCCAGTCCCTTCGAGGTCAAGCTTGAGCTTGATATAGGTCTCATTGGTCTTTCGTTCGATTTCTGCACTTCTCATATTATTCACCTTCCAAAATCAGTTTTGTTTTTTCTATCAATGTTTTCATCTGATCGAGTGTACCGATCGTGATGCGGTTATAGTCCTTGATCCTGTCGAGTTTGAAATGACGGATCAGGACTCCGTTTTCCTTGAGTTTTAAGTATAACTGTTCTCCATATAACTTATCTGTCCTTGCGAATACGAAGTTGGCTTTGGAATCCAGAACTTCGAAACCAAGGGCCCTGAGAGCATCCGTAGTCCATGCACGGTTTGCCATGATGGTCTTGCAGTTATCCATGTAATAATCGTTGTCACGGAGCGTAGCGATGCCGGCTGCCGATGTCATACGATTAACGTTATACGGGTTCGTGGAGTATCGGATCGTATTGAGATTGGCAATCAGCTCTTTGTTTGCGATGCCGAACCCTAGTCTAGCACCGGCCATGGAACGGGATTTAGAGAATGTCCCAGTGACCAGTAAATTATTGTATTTTCTGATGAGACCGATCGCGCTCTTTCCGCCGAAATCTACATAAGCTTCATCTACAATCACGACATTATCAGGATTAGATGCCACGATCTTCTCAATGGAGTCGAGACCAAGACAGATACCAGTCGGTGCGTTGGGGTTGGCGATGACGACTGTCTTGTTTATGCCGATATAGTCGTTGATGTCTATAGACAAATCAGCCTTGACCGGAATCTCGGTGTAGGGGATGCGGTTCAGTTTGGCGAAGACCGGATAAAAACCATAGGTTATATCCGGGAATGCCAGCGGGTTCTTTTCGTCTGCGAATGCCATGAAAGCAAAGTTCAGGACTTCGTCAGAACCATTGACCATGATGACTTCATCCTTGTCTACTCCGAAGACAGATGCGAACTGTTTGCGTAATTCAAGGCTTTCAGGGTCAGAATATAGCTGGACTTTCTGGCTCTCCAAACGCACCGCTTCCGTCACCGAAGCCGATGGCGGAAAAGGCGATTCATTCGTATTCAGTTTGACGTAGCTTTTGTCCTGCGGCTGTTCCCCAGGTACGTAGGGCACGAGCTCGTCATATTTATCAGAAAAAAACTTTTTCATTTTTATTCAAAGCGCACGGTCATACTCTTGGCGTGTGCATTAAGTCCTTCTTTTGTCGCGAAGAGCGCGATCTTATCATAAACCTCTTTCAGTGCTTCCCTTGAGTAATAGGTGAACTGAGTCTTCTTGACGTAGTCATCGACGGATAACGGGGAGGAGAATCGGGCGGTACCGCTAGTGGGAAGAGTGTGGTTGGGACCGGCGAAATAGTCTCCCAGTGCCTCAGGACAATATCTGCCCATGAAGATGGAACCGGCATGTTTGACCTTGTCGAGATAGTCGAAGGGATTGTCGACACAAAGTTCAAGGTGTTCAGGAGCAATCTCGTTGGCGATATCGATAGCCAGCATCAGGTCGTTCTCGGCTACGATGATCTTACCGTTGTTATCGATAGACGGTCGTGCGATGGGCTCTCTGGGAAGGAGAGGAAGCTGACGTTCAAGTTCATCGCTGACCTTCTGAGCGAATTCATAGCTGTCGGTGACGAGGACGGCAGTTGCCATCTTGTCATGTTCAGCCTGGGACAGCATATCAGCAGCCACGAATACAGGGTTGCTCTTGGAATCTGCAACGACCAGGATCTCGCTGGGGCCTGCAATCATATCGATGGAGACCTTACCGAAGACCTGTTTCTTAGCTTCTGCTACGAAAGCATTACCGGGACCGACGATCTTGTCTACCTTGGGGATGCTCTCGGTACCATAAGCCAGTGCTGCGACGGCCTGAGCACCGCCGACCTTGAAGATCCTGTCGACGCCGGCTACTTTAGCGGCAGCCAGAATGGCGGGATTGACTTTACCTTCTTTGTTGGGTGGGGTGACCATGATGAGTTCGTTGCAACCAGCAATCTTGGCAGGGATGCTGTCCATCAGTACAGTTGAAGGATAGGCAGCCGTACCGCCAGGGACATACATACCGATCTTCTCGATTGGAGTGACTTTCTGTCCCATGACGACGCCGTTCTTTTCGTTGATGACGAAGTTGGTTCGGAGCTGTTTCTCGTGGAAGATACGGATATTATCGGCGGCTTCTTCGAGGACCTTGATGAATTCAGGTTCCATGGAAGCAACGGCTTCATCGATTTCTTCCTTGCTGGTCTCGAGTGATTTCAGTTCGACCTTGTCGAATTTCAGACAATACTCGAAGAGAGCTTTATCGCCGTTGTTGATAACGTTAGCGATGATATCTGCAACGATACCCTCGACGTTGGATGCGATATTGTCGCGGAAGAAAATCTCTTTATTGGGTACTTCACCATACTTGTAGATCTTAATCATTTTTTATCTGTCCTTTGATCTTATTCATAATGCTGTTGATTTCGTTATCTTTGAACTTAAAAGAAGTCTTATTGGCAATCAGTCTTGCACTGATCGGCATGATGACATTCTTGATTTCCAGATTATTTTCTCTTAGAGTCGTTCCTGTTTCAACTATATCGACGATTACGTCGGACAGTCCCAGAATAGGAGCGATCTCGATGGAGCCGTTGAGCTTGATGATATCGATATCGCGGCCGGTGGAAGTGTAGTAGTTGGATGCGATATTCGAATACTTGGTTGCGACTCTGAGGATCCTTGCTCCGTCATCGTAGAATTCTTTAGGACCGGCTACGACCATGCGGCATTTGCCGATGTTCAGGTCAAGGATCTCGTAGACGTTGGGTTCATATTCGACGAGGATGTCTTTGCCGACGACACCGATATCAGCGGCGCCTCTTTCAACATAGATGGAGACGTCGGAAGGTTTGACCCAGAAGAAGCGGACCGTGCCGTCAGAGGATTCGAAGATAAGTTTTCTGTTGTTGTCTTCGACATCGGGGCATTCAAGTCCTGATGCTCTCAGCATGGAGTATACGTTGTCGCCTAATCGGCCTTTCGGAAGGGCAATATTCAACATTCTTATTTAACCTCCCTGAGATCGATCAGTTCTTTATAACGCAGATTGGCAGGAATCATCTTTTGCGTACTGACGGTCTTGTTTGCCGAGACGAGCTGGTCGACTTTCTTGATAAGAGTGGTGCAGTCGGTCGAGTCGTCATATATCAGCAGAACATCGATATCATATTCGTTCTTCGTGTAGGTCACTTGTTCCAACAAGTCCAGGTAGATGGCGAAACCGATTGCTTTTGAGGTCCTTCCCAGCTTGGTCATCATCTTGTCATACTGACCGCCGGCCAGGATACGATCGTTCACGCCATCGATAAAGCCTTTGAACATGAAACCGTTGTAATAGTTGGTGTTGCTGCCTACTGAGAAATCGAAGCGGATCTTGTCACTGAAGGGGGAATTGTCCAGCATTGCGGAAAGCTCTTTCATTTCTTTGAGAGTTGCTTCTGAACAGTATTTCCCCAGTGTCTCCAGTACTTTGTTCCTGTTGCCGTAGGTGGTAATCAGTTCACATAGAATCTCACAGCCCTTTGCGCTGACTTTGTACTCTTCGCAGAGCCTTTTCAGATCGTGTGAGTTCTTCTCAACGATGAATGAAATTGCTTTCTCGAAGAAACTTTCATCATCACAGTAATCGCGGATGATTTTGGTGAGCACTTCGAGGTTGGAGATCTCGATTATGAATGAGTCTGACATGACGTTCAGACTCTGAGCCGCTATGCTGATTACTTCGTAAATGTCATACAGTCCCAGGTCGCCGATGCATTCGAGACCGGTCTGCATGATCTCTTTGAAGCGGCGTGTACTGTCAGAGACTCGGTAGACGTTTTCGTTGTAATAGACTTTCTGTTTGAAACCGGGGATATCATCCCCAGCCTTGATGATTGACAGGGTGACATCAGGTTTCAGGGCCAGCAGTTTGCCGTTGGTGTCATTGAAAGTTATGACACGGTCGCTGACGAGGAAGTCCTTGTTGCGGATGTAGAGTTCGTATTCCTCGAACTTGCTCATCCGATAGGGAGCATAGCCATATTTTTCATATATGCTTCTAAGAGCCAGTACAGCTCTTTCATCGTCCCTCAAATTCTTTTCTTCAAATAATCCGTTTTTCATATTAGACTCATTAGTTTTCTACTTTATCACTTTAGCTCGCTAATGTGATATTGCAGTGAATTATATCATCAGTTATTTTTAATTTCAACATTGGCAAGGGGATGTCCTATTTAGTCACTATCTTTACGAATCTGTCGATGCCGGCAAGGTCTTTTATGCTCGAGATCTTTGCATCGGGGAAGATCTCTCTGCAGGCCTTTTCTGCAACCGGATACTGATCGATGGCGATTTCCAGCCAGATGACGGCATTTCCATTCAGGATATGCGGCAGTTCGGGAAGTAGTCTCCTCACGGTGTCGAGTCCGTCTTCCCCGCCGTCCAGTGCTAAGACAGGCTCGTGTGTGTCAGGTACGTCTTTGGTCGGTACGTATGGAAGATTTGCCATGACACCGTCAA
The DNA here is from genome assembly GCA_002309415.1 of Dehalococcoidia bacterium UBA1222. Next base: position 33,887 of record DBXC01000008.1, on the reverse strand, counting down.
ACTTTTCTGTGACGTTCTTGGTCAGATCACTCTGCAGGAATTTGACACTTGCTCCCAGTTTTTCGGCATTCATCTTTGCTACATTAAGAGCTTTTTCAGAGATATCCAATGCAGTGATCTCACAAGATGGAGCTTCGAGAGACAACGTCACAGCGATAGCACCGCTGCCGGTACCGATATCGAGGAGTTTTACCCTTTTCCCTTTGAATTCCTCGAGGACGTCTTCGATCATGATCTCGGTCTCGGGTCTGGGGATGAGGACGTTTTCATTGACTTCAAACACTCGTCCGAAGAATTCTTTAGTACCCAGAATATATGCGGCGGGTTCTCCCGCGAGACGTCTTTCGAGCCTGTTTTTTATTTCTCTGGATTCCGTTGCGGATAGTTCTCGGCCTTCGGAGACTATGAATTCGACCTTGTCGATACCGAGGGCTCCGCGGATGATGAGTTCAGCCTCGAGACGTGCATCATCGATACCTTTTTCTTTCAAGGCATCTTCAGTTTTTCTCAGGGCTTCTTTCAGAATCATAGAGCGCTTTCTTCGAGCATGCGGGCCTGTTCGCTGGCTGCGACAGAATCGATGAGTTCATCGATATAGCCTTCCATGATTTTGGGAAGGTTGTGGACAGTGATGCCGGTCCTGTGATCGGTCACGCGGTCCTGAGGATAGTTGTAGGTCCTGATTTTTTCGGCTCTCTCACCAGTGCCGACCTGGGAACGTCGTTCGGATGCTTCGGCATTTTCTTTCTTGGAGAGTTCCATTTCATACAGACGGGCTCGGAGTACTGCCATGGCCTTCTGCTTGTTCTTGAGCTGTGATCGTTCGTCCTGACAGACTACTACGAGACCGGTGGGATTATGGGTGATTCGGACGGCTGTAGCGACTTTATTAACGTTCTGGCCGCCGGCGCCGCCGGAATGGAAGATATCGATACGCAGGTCGTTCTGATCGATGTCGACTTCGACTTCATCGGCTTCAGGCAGGACTGCGACAGTAGCAGTGGAGGTGTGGATACGTCCGCTAGTCTCGGTGACAGGGACTCGCTGTACGCGATGTACGCCTCGTTCATACTTGAATCTGCTGAATGCGCCTTTACCGGTGACTTCGAAAACGATTTCTTTGATACTGCCGATGCTGGATTCGTTGCTGTTGACGATTTCGACCTGCCAGCGTCGGTTCTTGGCATAGTTGGAATACATTCTGAATAGATCGGCTGCAAAGAGACCGGCTTCATCGCCGCCAGTACCGGCGCGGATTTCGATAATAACGTTACGGTTATCGTTGGGATCTGTCGGGAGCAGGGCGATCTTCATGGCGGTCATCTGGGGATCTAAAGACTTTTCCAGATCGGCCAGTTCCTGCTTGATCATGCTACGCATCTCATCGTCAGTTTCCGTTTTGAGCATCTCTTCTGCTTCTTCGATCTGACGCTGGGTGTCGCGATACTTTCGGTAAAGAGTCACGATCTCTTCGAGATTGCTTCTCTCCTGACCCAGTTCCTGCAGTCGTTTGACGTCGGAGATTGTCTTCTCGTCGGCAAGTTCTTTTTCGATATTGATGAATCTTTGGTTGATCTGTTCAAGTCGTTCTAACATAGCTTTTTCCTTAGTCTCTTAAGTATGTAAAAAGGGGGCAGTCCACACCTGTCCCCTTTAAATATGCGTAGTTCTGCTAGCCCTGAGTCAGTTTATCCAGATTGTCTACTATGGTATCAGGCTGAATGTCACAGTCGACGACTTTAGGACAACCTTTGCGGATCACGACGTTGTCTCCGATGACAGTACCGCTGACTTCGGTGCCTTCTTCGAAAGTAATGTTGTTTGCACCGACGACGACATTCAGTTTCACGTTCTTACCGATATGGGCGTTATCCCAGAGGATGACGTTCTCAAGACGTGCACCTTCTTCGATGACAGCGTTTTCACCGAGTACGACAGGACCTATGACAACGGCACCATCCCTGATTACTGCATTCCTACCCATATAGACAGGTCCGCGGCACATTGAGGTGGCGGCAGAGGTGAAGCCGGCTCTGAGCACTACGTCGGATACCTTTCTGAAGACATCATTTCTCAGTTCACCGGTCATATAGGATGTGAGAAGTTTGAAGTACTTTTCGGGAGTACCGATGTCTAGCCAGTAGGAATCATCGACGTAGGCATAGAACGGAAGACCTTCGTCCAGAATCTTCGGGAATGTTTCGTGTTCGAGTGAGCAGTTGACTCCCTCGGGGATCAGGTCGAGGATCTCAGGTTCCATGATGTAGATACCGGCATTGATGGTATCGGCAGTGACTTCGTCACTCTTAGGTTTCTCAATGAAAGATTCCACTTTGTTGTCGTATGAGATCTTGACTAAGCCGTACTGGGAGGGGTTGTCCACTTTGTGGAGGGCAATAGTCATTTTTGCTTTGTATGACTTGTGATAATTTAGCATTCGGGTGATGTTGAGGTCGGAAACGATATCGCCGTTCATGGCAAGGAAAGTGCCGTCGATGTATTTTGCAGCGTTCTTCAGTGCGCCGGCAGTGCCCAGGGGATTGTTCTCATCCTCATGGACATATGTGATGTGCATGCCGTGTTCACATCCGTCACCGAAGTGTTCTTCGATTTGGTTGGACAGGTGGCTTATCGCCAGAATGACATCAGTGATGCCATGAGCCTTCAGCCTATCCAGAACTACATGGATGAAAGGCTCGTCGAAGACGGGTACCATTGCTTTAGGTGTATTACAAGTTAAAGGTCGGAGTCTAGTTCCGAACCCACCAACAAATATAACTGCTTTCATTGAATAACCTCTGTTTGCTGTGGCTATTTACGAATAGACATACCACTTGGTTAGTATATCAAAGTAGGTTGGTGCGTTCAATTTGAGACCAATGTAAACGATGCCATATTTGAGTGTTTTGAAATGTATTTAATACTCGGTGTTGACATCCTATTTGTTCTATGTTATAAATTTCTAACGTTATATATTTATAACATTTGGGGGTAAATAAAATGAAAGGAAAGGCACTGTATCTGTTTTTTATTTTAGCGATAGTTTTTATGGTTGCAGTTATGGTTGTTGCTAAAAACTATTATGCTGTGGCCGCTCTTGTTTTTAGTTTGTTTCTAACCATTTTTCGTGATGTTTGGTCATTGATTAGATTTCATAAGATTCCGCCAGTGGATGAAAGAGATAGAGAAAATATGAATAAATCCTTGATCAATAGTTTTATTCTCTTTATCTTTGTTTTGATTACGACGGTATTTGTGTATGTGACGGTTTCACCGATAATGCTGAGACCTGCATTGGAATCATATCTTGCTTTCATTCTTGCTTGTATTGGTTTAGTTTATGCAATTTCATATCTCTACTATGACAAGATTGATGTAACTATAACTGATAAAAGAAAATCACTTCTTCGTAATTGTGCGATTATCAGCTTTATTGCTCTGTTTGTCTTCTTGGTCAATGCTCTTTATGCGCATGTTATCTATCCGGTTCTTGAAACTTGGTTGATATTCAATCAAGTTATGTTGTTAGTTTCTGCCATAGTATTCATCGTTAGTACGCTATTGATTTTTGTCGTCTTCTTTGTTTCTCTGTTCAATAGACCGCAATGCACCTTAGATAATGGGGACAGCCAATGAAAACGAGAATAAAAGAATATAGGGCCAAGCACGGAATGACACAGGAGCAGCTTGCATACCTGGTTGGTGTCAGGAGAGAAACAATCATCTTTCTAGAACAGGGAAAGTATAACCCGTCATTGAAACTTGCTCACAATATTTCCAAAGTACTCAACGTACCTATCGAAATGTTGTTTGTTTTCGAAGAATAATCGCTTAGAATCATCTTAGTTTCATGGAAGTACTGAGATGACACTCTGAATCTACTCTACGAGCCCTAACATAACCATTTGGTAATGATCATTTATTTCAAACCTAAAACATAAATAAAGTATCCATTCTAAATAGAAAACTTGGAGCTGCTTCTCTGAGAAATATTTCTTACTTGGTTCAGTGGATAAATAGGCATTCTAGGTGCTCAGTGTTAGAATTAAAGATATGTTGAAGTACCTTAAACAGCCTAGGATCATTGCCGCAATCATTTTGATTGCACTGGGTATAGTTGCATTCGTTTATCTGCAGGGCAACATGCCGAGATTGGCTCTCTTCATGATCTTGGGGCTTTTGATCGGTATAGCCTTAGAACGCAGCAGATTCTGTTTCGTATCGGCTGTCAGTAATCTCATCCTCATGAAGGATGGGCGTCTCTTACGCGGTGTCATCACCGGTCTCATGATCGCATCGGTGGGCTTTGCATTGATGATGTTCCTGCAGGTCCCTGAGCCAGAGGTGGGCATTATCCCATATAATGCCCATGTCTATCCTTTGAGTTGGACGCTTGTATTTGGCGGACTGCTCTTCGGTATAGGTTCTATACTCGCCGGCGGATGTGTGATTGGTAGCCTTAGCAGAATAGGAGAAGGCTCTCTTTCGGTCATCATCCTGACGATTGGTATTTTGGTTGGTGTTTCAGTATACGAATTGCAGGGTGAGTTCTGGTATGACAACTTCATCGTCAACGCCAAGCAAGTATGGCTTCCGGCTAATATCGGATGGCCTCTGACGATCGTCCTTACGCTTTTGGTGCTGGCGTTCATCTACTATGTTATCCGCATAGTTGAAGCTTCAAGTAAGGCTCAGCAGGCTATGAAGACTGGAGAGAATACAGAAAAGAAGAAGTTTACATGGAAGGATCTCTTAGGACATTGGCCTGCCACTGCTGGTGGTGTGGCGCTAGGCGTATTGAGCATCCTGGCCTATAAGATGGTCGAGCGTCCCATTGGTGTGTCCGGTGAATATAACCGATGGTCAGAAGTGATTTGCAATGCTATCGGTATCACTTTCCCAGATGTCGCGGCTATTCCAGGCGCCTGCAAGATCTCCGCATCCGCGACTGAGATCACCTGGGGTCTCATTTTGAACCTTGCTATCATACTTGGAGCTGCTATCGTAGCACTCCTTTCCGGTGATTTTAAGATCAAATATCCCAGGACATTTAAAGCAGGATTCAGGGTGTTTCTGGGTGCCGTCATCATGGGATATGGTGTAGGTCTTGCCGGTGGCTGTAATATTGGTGCTTTCTTCTCGGGTGTTATATCATTTGGTTTGAACGGCTGGGTCTTCGGGCTGGCTGTCTTTATTGGAAGTCTGATAGGGATCAAGATCCTGCAGGCTACTGAATAAGTTTAAACGGGGTGTATATCATGAAAAAGATTTGTGGTGTTCTTTTGGCGGTTTTGGCCGTATTCATCTGCAGCTGCGGAGGTGCGGTAGGTCATGTTGAATATCCCGGTGATCCGGTCTTCGTGGATGACGCTCAGAAAGTCGCTTATTATGAGATCACTCCTAAACAGTGTAATTCAGTTTTGTCTCAGGATGTTTTAGTCGTTTGTGTCGATACTGTTCCGACTATGCAGCTTCCCGGTACTGATCTTTATATCCCTTATACCCAGATCGAAGGCTCACTTAATCAGTTCCCCAAGAACTACAATGCTCCGATCCTGATCTATTGCGCAGCCGGCCGTGATAGTTATATCGTCTCGACGTTCCTTGCTAAGAACGGATATACCTACGTTATGGAACTCAAGGGCGGCGCATTTGCCTATTCATCTCAGGGTTATGTAGTCAATTAGGCTACGAAGACCAACTGAACGAGCAGCATATAGACGATGGTGCCGGTCGCCATCGATATGAGAGTGTTCTTTCTCCATATGTGAACGCCGACGAGGCACGCCAGTGCAATCAGCTCAGGTATGCCGTGTGGATAGTTCGTCACTGAAACATCTTTGAAACAGTAAACTACGAGTGAACCGATGACTGCATAGGGCAGTGTCGTGCTCAGTTTCTTGATGAACTTAGGAGGCTCTTTACCTTCCGGGAACAGAACGAAGGGGAGTGCCCTGGGGATGATCACAGCCAGGAAGATCAGGAGCGCGGTGATATAGATCTGACTCTGTGTCATTTTTGCTCCTCCTCTCCGACTTTGACGTTTACGTATTTATCTGCGATGAGGAGTATCGCAAGTATGACGAGCATAGCTGGGAGCATGAAGCTCTGAGCGCCGAAGATCAAAAGGCTAATGATTGCTACAATCACGCCGATGACAGCTGGTTTATGATTCTTATTGATTACCCACTGATCAAGGAAGATACAGGTGAACATACCGGTCATGGCGAAGCCGATGCCGTCCATGTTGAATTTTATCAATTCACCGATTAGAGCGCCGATGGAGCCTCCGATGATCCAGTACATATGATCCATGAATGCGACCATGAACATGTAATCGGTGAGTTGAATACCTTCGGGCGGGTTGGAAGTCAGGTTGATGACGAAGGTCTCGTCGGTGATGTTCCAAATCAAATAAGGCTTTTTCTTTCCGGTACCTTTGTAGCGGTCGAGAAGTGTCAGACCGCAGAAAGAGTAGCGGGAGTTGACCATCAGATTGATGACGACTGTTGAAAGCGGATTGAAGGCAGACTGCAATAGATCGACGGCAAGGAACTGGGATGAACCAGAGATCATGGTTATACACATCACGATGGTCAGCCATGCTGGCATTTGGGCATGGTTCATGAGCAGGCCGAAAGAGATGCCCGCAAATATGTAGCCGGCCATTACGGGGATGGTATGTGGGAAGGCGGCCCTTCCTGCCATCAGATATCTATGAAATGTGCTTTGTTTTACCTTGCCTTCAGACATGCAAATAATCATAACAACGAATAAACCTATTTTCAATTTGCATCGATTGCACCGCATTTAATAAATATCTAAAATTATTGGCAGTATGCTCTCAGAGTTTAATGTCAGATCATATGGCCTCATCAACAGCCTCAACTGGCAGTTAGAGAAGGGGCTCAATGTGATTACCGGTGAGACAGGTGCCGGTAAGTCTATGGTCCTGTCTGCATTCGAAGCTCTCCTCGACGGTCGTATCACGGACAATGAGATCCGTTACAACGACGACTCCTGTAAGATCGAAGCATTCATCGATCTGGATGAGAGCGAAGTCAAAGACGATATCAGGGCTTTACTCGAAGACAAGGGGCTCAATGCTGAGGAAGATACGTTACTCCTCTCATGTGACATCAAACGACATGGTCATTCCGTCAGCCGTATCAACGGTGATATCACTCAGCGTGGCGCGCTCAAAGATCTGCGCGAGCTCCTCGTTGATATCCATGGTCAGAGTCAGCACCTTTCACTCTATGACAAGCGTAATCATATGGGATATCTGGATGACTACGGCAATCTTGCTTCTGATAAGCAGACTGTAGCTGAGAAGTATCATGCAATGAATGAGATCAGGACGAAGATAGAAGAGCTAAAGGCTCTTGCTCGTTCTGCTGAGAATAACCGCGATCTTTTGGCTTTCCAGGTTGATGAGATTAAATCTGCCAACTTGGACGAAGACGAGGAAACGTCTTTACGTGAGCGCAAAGACATCCTGGCCAATGCCGAGAAGATCAAGGGATATGTATATGAGATAGGCGAGTATCTCACTGAGAGCGAAGGCGCCAGTGCGGAATCGACACTGGGAAGAGCCGCTAAAGCACTACGCAAGATATCTTCCTTCGACAGTTCTCTTGAGAGCCTTGCCGATCAGCTGGAATCTATTACGGAAGATGTCACATCCATCGCATATAAGATCAGCGATTACGGAGATTCATTAGAATTCGATCCTCGTGAACTGAATGATATCGAGGAACGCCTTGCGATCATCAAGAACATCAAAAAGAAATATGGTCCTGAGATCAAGGATGCTCTCGCATATCTTGAAGAGGCAGAAGGAAAACTGTCTGCCTTAGAGAATGTTGAGTATGATCTGACCAATCTTGAGGAAGACCTCAAGCGTGCAGAGAAAGAATACCTTGACTGTGCAGAGGTCCTTTCCGATAAGCGTAAGAAGACGGCTGAAAAGATGAATAAGGCCGTCATGAAGGAACTCAAAGATCTCGATATGCCGAATACTGTATTCAGCGTCGATATTAAACGCTCAACCGATAACGGTGAGAACGGCATCGATAATGTCGAATTCCTAGTCTCGACTATCCCCGGAGAACCTATGAAGCCCTTGGCTGAGATCGCATCCACTGGTGAAGTCTCCAGATTCACACTGGCTATCAAGTCAGCTTTGGCTTCATCCGATAAGGTCCCCATTTTGATATTTGATGAGATCGATATCGGTGTCGGCGGCAGGACAGGAGACGTCTTAGGAAAGAAACTGTGGGAACTCTCGCGTCATCATCAGGTGATCTGTGTTACCCACTTGGCTCAGATAGCCTGTTATGCCGATGCTCATTACAGTGTCAGCAAAGCATTTGCTGATGAGAGACTGACTAGTCATATGGTCAGACTTGATGACGACGAACGAATGCAGGAGCTGGCATTGATGGTTGGTGGACAGGGAACTAAGGATAGTGCTCTGGAAGTCGCAAGACAGCTCATCGATGCTGCCGATACCTGGAAGAAATCGAATTAGAAAATATCGAATGCAGCCATCAGGCTGGGGATAAGGATCCAGCTGAGTATGAGTATGATGGCAATCACCACAAAAAGTGTCTTGAACGGGAATTCTTTTTTCTTCTTGACCTTACTCATCGTGCATGTATCCTCAAACGTAGCTATTCTATTAGACACTCTTTTTTTCTGTCAATCTCACTTCTTTCGGTGGTATCATATTGGTGCAACTTCCTTGAGAAAGGGTCAATGATATGAGAAGAATCGTTCCCGCAATCCTGAGTGATGACCTTGATGCTATGCAGAAGATGGTCAAGGAAGCTGAGTCGTTCTGCGGCTGGATGCAGTACGATATCATGGATAAGATCTTCGTTCCCAGTGAGTCTGTAAAAGTAAAAGATGCCGTGAAGACGGCTCCTTCTTGCGGTTGGGAAGCACATCTTATGACGGTACACCCTGAAAAGCATTTCCGCGCACTTGCCAAAGCCGGTTGCCGCAGGATCATCATCCATGTCGAAGCAGTTGATGATGCGCCCAAACTACTCAAGAAAATCAAGTCATTAGGATGCGAAGCTGGTCTTGCTATCAATCCTGATACTCCGCTCTCAGTCCTAACTCCTGAGATTCTTGCTGAGATGGACTACATCCTTTTCATGTCGGTCTATCCCGGTTATTACGGACGTCCTTTCGTTCCTGAAGTTCTAGATAAGATGCGTGAATTCAAGGCTCAGGGACACGATATCATCATCGGTATCGACGGCGGTGTTAAACTGGCAAACGTCAAAGAAGTTGCCGATGCCGGTGCGGAAGAGATATGTGTCGGTTCTGCAGTCTTTGCACAGGCAGATAAAGCTGCTGCTTTCAAGACTTTGACTGAGACCGCAATGACCTCCTGGAACGCATAGTAGAGCGAATACTTATAGATAAAAAAAGAGGATGCGGACATCTCCGCATCCTCTTTCTAGTTTAAGACAGTTTTATTTGATGTTGAGTCGTTTCTCTTCGTCCCAAATGACGACAGCGTGAGCACGGAAGTATTCTTCGAGGACATTGGGTGATTTGACGGCGATGACACGAGGCTTGCCGTTCTTTTCGATATCTTCCATGGGAACGCCGAGGAAGTCTTTGATGCTGACGAAGTGATAGCGCTGCATAGAGACAGTGAACATATCGTCATCAGCAACATCCTTGCCGTTCATCTTGATTTCTTTGATTGAATGAGTTGCCATCTCATATTCACAGTAGAAACCGCGGGAGAGCTGATAGAACTCAGTATGGTCTCCATCGAGGAAGGCTTCATCGCGCAGCATGAACTTGATGGCGGTCTTGAGCTGAGCACCGGTCATCTTGAATTCATACATAGGATCGGTGAAGGGGAAAATCTCCATGTAATCCTTGAGGGTCACATACTTGCCTAATGTCGGCTTTCGGATACTGCCGGAAGCAAGGAATACCAGGTCGACACCCAGTTGTTCGCGCATGCCTTCTGCAAAGATATCGCCGAGTTCGGTCTCCATGTTTCGTCTGGGGTGAGTATAGACTCTCGGGAATGAAGTGATGACTTCACCGTATTTGGCATCGGTCTTGTCACGGAGAGCATAGATGATCTCTTTCATTTCTTCATCGACGGGGCAGGTATGCTCGTTGATGGGGATGAGCTCCCATTTATAGGAATCGATGCAGTTATTGTCAGTATCGACCATGATGTCGAATCGACCAATCTGGTCAGTACCGATGGCGGCCTGGACGACAGGGATGCCGTTTACGACAGCAGGTTCATGGATGAGAGTATGGCTGTGACCGCCGATGATGATATCTACACCACAGGCAGGATCCAGAGCCGCGGCCAGTTTCTTATCCTGTTCGAAACCGATGTGAGTCAGAAGGACTGTGAAATCGATGTCCATGCTCTTGAAGCCATCGTTGATCTTGGATACTTCGTTGGCAGCATCTTCGATGTTGACGAGAGTGCCGATGAGACCTTCATTCTTGGTGCTGGCCAGAACATCTTCGGTCAGGATACCGATGAAGAGTACATTCATTCCGCCGACTCTGAGGATCTTATAAGGAGCAAAGATTCTCTTGTGGCTCTTGGAATTCTTGATGTACATGTTGGCGTTGATGATTGGGAAGTCGGCATATTTCTCGAGGAAGAGAAGGTGAGAAAGACCATAGTCGACTTCGTGATTGCCGAGTGTTACGACATCAGGAGCGAGCATGTTCATGATGTTGATGGTATCGACGCCGCGGGTCTCGCTGTCGATGAGAGAACCACGGAACATGTCACCGGCGATACAGTAGATCACATTCTCTTCTTCGTCTCGGACCTTATTGATATAGCCGGACAGCATGGAGACACCGCCGACCAGTTTGGAGTCGACGTTTTCAGCCAGGAAGTCACCGTGAAGATCGTTCGAGTGCAGGATAGTCAGCTTTTTGAGATTTTTCATTCGGTTGATGTACTCCTTTTTCTATAAGATGAAAAAAGCCGAGCGGCATGGCTCGGCTGGTATTTCCTATTTCATTTTCTTGGCTGCTTCGATGATGGCGTCGGAAGTTATTCCGAACTGCTTGAAGAGTTCAGCTGCCGGGGCAGACGCTCCGAAGTGATCGACACCGATCGATACTCCTTCATCTCCGACATACTTGGCCCATCCGATGGTGGAACCGGCTTCGATGGAGATTCGTTTTTTGATGTCCTTCGGCAGGATGCTCTCCTTGTATGCTGCATCCTGTTTTTCGAAGAGTTCCCAGGAAGGCATTGAGATGACGCGTGCCTTGATGCCGTCTGCGGACAGTTTATCCTGAGCATCGAGTGCGAGTTTGACCTCTGATCCGGTTGCGAGGATGAGCATATCAGGCTTTCCGTCGCAGTCTTTAGCGATATAGGCACCCTTGTTTACCAGTTCGATGCCAGCGTCATGCGGGAGGGCAGGGAGTTTTTGGCGGCTGAGTACCAGAGCTGTAGGACCATCGGTGCGGTTGATGGCATAATTCCAGGCTGATACGGTCTCTGCAGCGTCGCAGGGTCGGATCACGGTCAGATTGGGAACAGATCTCATACCGACCAGCTGTTCGATGGGCTGATGGGTAGGACCATCTTCGCCCAGTCCGATGGAATCGTGGGTGTATACGTATACTACGCGCTGGCCCATCAGTGCGGAGAGCCTGACAGAAGAACGCATGTAGTCATAGAACATCATGAAGGTGGATACGAACGGGATGATGCCTCCGTGCAGTGCCATACCGTTGGCGATGGCGCCCATAGCATGCTCACGGATACCGAAGTGAATGTTTCTGCCTATAGGAGTCTCTTTCGAGAAGTCTTTTTCATTCTTGATGGCTGTTTTGCATGAGGGTCCAAGATCAGCAGATCCGCCCATGAGTTCCTTGATGATCGGAGCAACTGCGTTGATTGCGGTCCCTGATGCTTCACGGGTTGCACAGTCAGTATTGGGAATAGCGGCCAAAGCTTCTTTATATGACTGGTCGAGCTCACCATTGATCAGGGCATCCAGTTCGGCACCTTTTTCCTTGAACTCAGCACGGTAGATCCTGAGGAGCATTTCCCAGGCTGCTTCGCCTTTTGCGCCGATTACTTTGGCATCCATGGCTTTGGCTGCTTCTTCAGGTACGAAGAAGCGGTCAGTTGTGGGCCATCCCAGAGCTTTTTTGGTCAGGACGGTCTCTTCTAATCCCAGAGGCTCGCCATGAGAGGAGGCTTTTCCTTGTTTATTCGGTGAGCCGAAACCGATGGCGGTCTTGCAGATGATGATGCTGGGATGATCGTTATCGCTTTGAGCCAGTTTGATTGCGTCCTTGATTGCTTCAACGTCATTGCCGTCGATAGGACCGATGACCTGGAAGTTACAGGATTCGAATCTCTTTTTGATATCTTCGGTGAAGGTGATATTGGTTGAACCTTCGATGGAAATGTCATTGGAATCATAGAGATAAATGAGATGTCCCAGTCCGAGGTGACCGGCAAGGGAAGCGGCTTCGGACGAGATGCCTTCCATTAGGTCGCCGTCGGAGCAGAGAACAAATGTATAGTGATCGATGATATCGTATCCGTTGAGATTGAATCGGGCCGCCAGATGTTTCTCAGCAATGGCCATGCCCACTGCTGTGGCAAAACCCTGTCCGAGAGGACCTGTGGTTGTTTCAACGCCCGGAGTGATGCCGTATTCAGGATGTCCCGGTGTCTTGGATCCCCACTGACGGAAATTCTTGATATCGTCTAATGAGACATCGTAACCGGTCAGGTGCAGGAGGGAATAAAGAAGCATGGAAGCATGACCGCATGACAATACGAAGCGGTCGCGGTTGAACCACTTGGGATTATTGGGATTATGTTTGAGGAAATACTTCCATACGGTGTATGCGATGGGTGATGCGCCGAGAGGTGCTCCGGGATGTCCGGATTTTGCTTGATCGATGGCGTCGGTGGCCAGGAATCTCATAGTGTTGATACATAAAAGGTCTTCTTCACTAGTCATACTTCTCTCTCCATCAGTCAAAAATAAAAGCGCATTCAAATTATAAAACAAAAAAGAGGCCGATAAAATCTATCATCACACGTATAGAATCAAAAAATATCTATAAAATTATTTACTTGTAACTATAAAAAGTATTGAAACTTGCAAAAGATTTGTTATAAAATTAAATTATAAATAAATTTTTTGGATAGGATCACTGCCATGAACCTAGATTATATGCAGACTCTTTTAGCTTTAGTCAGACTGGGTAGTTTTTCCGCCGTTGCCAAAGAATCGGGCATGACTCAGCCTGCTATCTCCTTCCAGATTCAGAAGATCGAACAGACTCTGAACGTACGATTGCTCAACCGTTCTTCCCGTAGGGTCAGTCTTACTGACGCCGGTAAACGAGTTCTCAAATACGCTGAGATCGCAGACGTCGAATATCAGAAGCTATTACGTGACCTTGAGGTACTCAGGGAAGAACTGGTCGGCGAACTATCTATCGCTTCGTCTTCTACTCCCGGTGAGTATATCGTTCCTGCATTATTAGGAAAATTTATAAAAGATCACCCCGCAGTGTCATCTACTGTCGAGGTCTTGGATTCCCAGAATGTTCTCGATGGTGTTGCCAGCGGTACATATGAGATCGGTTTCTGTGGTTCGATCCCTCCTAAGAACAAGGACCTGAAGTTCTTCAAAGTCGGCAGCGACCGAATCAAGCTTATCGTCCATCCTGATCATCCATTTGCCAAGATGAACAGCATCAATTTCTCGATGCTCGAGAATGAACCGATGATCACTCGTGACGTCTCTTCTGGCACCCGACAGAGCCTTGAGAGGATGATCAAACAGGCTGGTTTTGATCCTGCTTTGTTGAATAACCGTATCACCCTCGGCAGCGCCAGATCCCTTATCACGGCTGTTGCTTCCGGTTCCGGCAGTGCTTTCGTTTCTAGCTATGCTCTGGCTGATTCCAGAGCCTGCGGCAATATCAAGACTGTCAAGATTTCTGATCTCGAACTAGTGAGAGATTTTTACTGTGTCTATCTTGATGAATCAGTGAATTCCAGAATACTTCGTGAATTTATTGCTTTCGTTAAGGACAGCACTCCGGCCGAATAGGATTACAGATCGACGATCTCGACGTCACCTAAAACGCCGATTTTATCGTTGATGGCAATGAGACATGCTTCTATGCCCTTGATCGACATCGCTCTTTCAAGGGCTTTTTCTATGTCTGCATCCGTCTTCACCATGTTGCAGATAGCTGTTGCGGCACCGTCAGCCAACGCGCATGATTTTGATATGATGGTCACAGCATCGGCTTTTCCGAAGCTTAATGAATGCCCCACTGTTCCTGATGAAGTGCAGATTCCAAGTTTTTCCTTTACTCGGACTTTGAGTCCTATCTTATGAGTGAAGGGAGAATCGTTTCCCGCAAATAGCCCGATGGTCTTTTCTCCTTTGCCGCGGATGAAGATGTCTCCGCCGTTTTCAATGATGAGATCAGCTGCGATATGGTTACCTATGTACTCATTGACTGCACCGGCAACAGCTGCCATAGGCCCTACATTGGCTAATCTGGCAGTTTCCAACATCAACCCGATAAAGTCATCGTTGCAGTCTAATTCGAGCGGTGTTAGCGAGGATTGGAATTCAGGATGTTCTTTGATAAAAGATGAGAGCAAAGATCTGGCCTGATGAAGATGCTTTGATATCTCTTTGTGCAGGTCTTTTTCAGATGTGATGAAGAGATCTGATTCATCCTCTTTTACGACGTACGTAAGTATGCCGTCATTCTCGGCCCAGGATCGGTATGTCCTTTCGGTATACATTGGTTAACTAAAAATTGGTCTGCATGGCCTTGAAGGGACATGCTCTGGTGCAAAGACTGCAGGCGACGCATTTTGAATCATCAAAGCTGATCTTGCGTGTTTCGGCATTCATTGAAAGTGCACCGGTGGGGCAGAATCCTACACAGGCTCCGCAATCAGTGCATTTGTCTTCGTTTCGGATGATTCGTTTCCTGAAGTCCTCGACTCGGATCTTCATCTCTTTGAGATATTCCATTGCCTGATCGTAGTTCTTATCTTCGCCGGATATCTCCAGTGCTACATAGCCTTCCTGATTGGGTTCGATGGAAGCCTTGATGATGCTGCAGACAAGATTGTATTTCTGGCAGAGCGTGTAGATGACAGGCTGATTGGTGGCATCGTTATTGAAATGCAGGACAATTCGATGGCTGTTCATTCTATCTGCGCTCCTTTAATGATTTCATTTGGATGCCGGACTCGGCGCCTGGCAGAGGAGCACTCGGAGTTGTCAGTTCGAATTTTCCTTCAGCTATCCATGATTTCAATGTCTCAGCGACTTCTTTGGCTTTGACGTAACTGGACATGGGTGAAGTCTTGACCTTTTTGCCTTCGATAGTGATCTCACCGCTTCTAAGTTCAGCATAGGTCACATTTGTGACAGGAGGTGCTGCTTTGTTGGCCGGATAGTTGGTTCCGTAATCGACGACCGCTGCACTGATATCGGCATCTGTGACGGTGGTGTATTCAAGGATCTCTTCGTTGAGGATGGGAATGGGTACGCCGATACCGACGGCAAGTGATGTGCCGTATCCCAATGCGCTCACGCCTCTGAGATAATTCGGAGACATCTGTTTGAGATCACCGATCACAGCAAGTGTTCCGGCACCACCAGTAGGAACGCCTTTTTCGTTTCTGGGAACACAGGGATTGTGCTGTGTTCCGTTCCATGCGACATAGCCGATACCGCCGCCCAGGAAGATACGGGTGCCGATACCGATAGTCTTGTAATACGGATCGTTGAGGAGCGGTGAAAGTTGTCCGGCACTGGAATAACAGGCATTGCCGTAATGTGGTTTCAGCATACCGAGATAGGTATAGATCGTCTTGTCGGTGGAGTTAGTGGCGACGTTATAGTTCTGATAGGCATTTCGCATATTGAAGAGGACGACTTCGTTGAGATCATTGATGGTGAGGTCAGTCTCGATGCTCTTTCTGGGATAACAGTCAGTACCGTAGGCCTGAGCGGAGAGATGCAGAGTCTTACCCGCGACCAGGTCTTCGATGACATGGCCTCCGCCATAGCGGAATTCGCCGGGATGGATCCTGTTGCGCGGATCATCATCGGGCAGGGCATTTGCACCGATCATGAGATCGACTGCCGCAAAACCGCAGTAAGCCGGAACACCGTTAAGAGTGGCTTTACCGCCTCCGAGTTTGATTCTGGGTGAGGCGTGGCCGAGGTTGAAATAGACGCTTGAAGAGCACATGGTTCCGAATGTTCCGGTCGTAACGACATCGACAGTTTTGGCGGCCTCTTTGAGACCTTTTTCTTTGGCGATACCGATGATCTCTTCGGCTGTGACTACGACAGCTTTACCAGCTTTGATCTTTTCGTTGATCTCTTCAATCGTTCTTTCCATATCCTGCGCCCTTAACCTGTTGAAAGATAGCCTAATGATAGCATTTTCGCTTATTCATGTGCAGTTATAGTACAATACATAACATGGACGACATATACGAGCAACGTATCAAGAACCAACTCAAAGAAGACTCTATCTGGAGCCGCTTCTTCATCCTCGATTCTGTAGACTCAACAATGGATTATGCTAGGACCATCGAAGACCTTAGTCACGGTGATGTCATCTTAGCTGCATCCCAGACCAACGGACACGGCCGCGTCGATCATTTCTGGGCATCACCCAAGGGTTCTGTCTATATGTCTTTAGCCGTTAAATGCAGCGGTGATCAGCAGAAAGCATTGATTCCCATTTCAGCTTTGACTGTATTCGATGTGGTCAACAAATATACATCCGTGATGCCTGAAATCAAGTGGCCTAATGATGTGCTTTTGGATGGTAAGAAGATCAGCGGTGTCTGCATGCGTAAAGCTGACGATCTCGTCATCGTCGGTATCGGACTTAATGTTAATGTGGCACCAAATCTGGATACCGCTACATGCATCAATGACTTCATTGCCTGCGAACTTGATCTCAATCTCGTGATAGGCGATATTCTCGACATCTTCGAAGATTATCTCGAGGACGATCCGGATAAAGTGATCTCGCTTTGGAAAGATAATGTCAGTACTATCGGCAGAAAGGTCGTTGTTACCAGTAACGAGACTTATGAAGGCACTGTGAACGGCCTGACCGATGAGGGATATCTTATTCTCGAACTCGAAGACGGACATATCGTTGAGATAGTTGCCGGCGATGTCTCCGAGATTTAGCTCTTTTAGCTTTCTGTTCGATTTTACGATTGATATTCATAAAGAGTAAAATTCTATCTAATTCATTTGAGGTGTAAGTAAAAGATGACAAAACCATTGATTGACTGGGTTCGACCTGAATTCTTGGATCGACAGGGCTATTCAGCCTGTAAGAGCATCGATTCTTTCGGCGGAAAACACGTCGCCAAACTCGATGCCAATGAAAATCCTTATGGATCCGTGAAGGATGCCATGGATGCTATTAGCAAGATCGATACCTTGAGCATCTATCCTGATGCCACTCAGGCTGAGATCCGTGCAATCTCTGCAAAATACTGTGGCTGCGATCCTGATCAGATAGTCTGCGGCGCTGGTTCATCTCAGCTTATCGACTATATCATCAAACTGTTCGTCGACAGAGATGGCGAGATGATCAATCTGGTTCCGTCTTTTGCTATGTATAAATTCTTTGGTGAAGTTAATGGTATCAATATCGTCAACGTTCCCAGAGATGAGAACTTCGAGATCGATGTCGAAGCACTGAAGAAGGCTATCACTCCTAATACTAAGCTGCTCTTCATCGCCGAACCTAATAATCCCACCGGCAATGTCACTCCTCTCGAGATCATCGAAGAAGTACTGAAGCTTGGTATCCCCACAGTCTCAGATGAAGCATATTATGAATTTACAGGTGTGACCGCTCTTCCTTTGATGAAGAAATACGAGAATCTTATGGTTCTCCGATCCTACAGTAAATTTGCTGGTCTTGCCGGTCTTCGTGTCGGTTTCGGTATCTTCCCCAAGGAAATCGCAGACCGACTGCATGCCATCCGCGATCCGTATAACATCAATGTTCCCGCATTGGCTGCCGTCAAGGCTTCCATGGCCAATCTCGATACTCTGCTCGCTAACGTCAAAGCTGTCTGTGATGAGCGAGATCGACTGCTGGTAGAATTGGCTAAGATCAGCTGGCTGAAGGTCTATCCTTCCAAGTCTAACTACATCCTCTGCAGGATCCTCAACGGAAAACCCGCTCCTCAGCTTCAGAAAGAACTTGAAGAATACTGCATCCTTACCCGATGCTTCGGTGGTAAGTGGCTCGAGGGCTGCATCCGATTCAGTGTCGGAACTCCTGAAGACAACGATATGCTCCTGGATGCTCTCCGAAAGCTTTAATCTCAAATCTTTTGAATAGACAAAAGCCCGAATCTCTGTGATCCGGGCTTTTTTTTTGTATAGACTGTTTCGCGGAACAGGCTCTTATTCGCTTTTGTTTATGATCTTTATCCTGCCTGTAACGACCAGTACGATTATGAATAGGACGATAAGTGCTACTGGAACCCAGAATGGTGCTAGGACCCACCACCAGCTCCAATCCACCAAATTGAAGAGTTTCAATGTAATAGAAACTAATCCTACGGGAAGAAGTCCATATGCAAAAAGCTGGACAGAATAGGGTGTCTTAGTCTCTTCCATGATGGCTCCTTTCCTGAAATATATCTATTGATACTATAGCATTACATGAAGACAAGTTTAATGACTTGATACGTCATTGATGAATTGAATGTGGGAATTAAATGGTGGGCGGTAGAGGGGTCGAACCTCTGACCTCAGCGATGTCAACGCTGCGCTCTAACCAACTGAGCTAACCGCCCAAAAGCGACTTTATTATCATACAGTTTTGGTACATTACCGTCAAGGAAACGCAAGAGGCGGGCACATGGCCCGCCTCATTGATAAGTTTAGCCTTCAGATTATGATCGTGACATCAGATCGTTGTACTGTGCATCAGTAAGGTTGATGTTGTAGAACAGTTTATAGTATTTAACAGTCTCAGCTTTAAGATCAAAAGAACTGTATTCCGGATAGAACTTGTTGGCCATCCAGACGATACCGATATATCTGTTCACAGAAGGAGGAACACCGAACCAGTTATAGGGGATGGTCGGGATGCCATAGTACTTACCGTTCTTGACGGCTGAAAGTTCATACCATGGAGCATCTGCTTTTCCGGATTTGATGAGGTCATATGTGGCATAGTCACCGATGATGAGTGCTTCAGGATCCCAGAGCAGGAGCTGTTCAAGATCTACGGTATTGCCGGTACCCTTGCCGGAAGGATTGTCGACGACGGCGGCATTGTCGAACATGAGATCGATAACTTCAGCGTGATATGAGCTCTTGGCGATGACGTTGGCACTGTTGGAGCCGTTCCCGCTGATATATGCAATGCTTACCTTGTTGTTGGCGGCTGCGCGGGTGATGTCGAGTAGACTGCCTGAAATCCTATCGCAGTATGCAGCGATCTCATTGGCGCGCTCTTCGCAACCAAGGACCTTGCCAAGGGTTCTGTATGCTTCGCCGCTTCTATTGATTGACGCAGTGATGTGGATGGCGGGAACGCCGGTCTGAGTGGTGAGGCTATCCATGTCTTCGATGATGGTCTTCTTAGGTTCGCCAAGATCGATGATCAAGTCGGGATTATAGGCTGCCAGAGTCTCTTTATTGAGGTCTGCGGTGCCATAGAGCTGACCGACATAAGGAAGATCGAAGAGATAGTCGGGGAGATAGCCTTTCTGAGCATCATCTAGTCTGGTTGCCAGAGCTGCGATTCTTTCAGGTGCGATGGCGATGAGCATCATCTGAGCTACGGGGCCGGAAGGAATGATCTTCTTGACGTCGTAGGGTATCTCGACATTTCGATTGACTGAATCTGTGAAAACGTAAGTTCCGGTCGGTTTATCTGGGGTTGTGGTCGTGGAGGTCTTTCCGCCCTGGGTACATCCGCAAAGGACGGAGATGAGCAGACATGTGACTGCAATCAAGCTGAGAATCTTTTGTTTCATTTCTCTCCTCTTTTCTGAGCTGTTTAGCTGTTATCAATATATTATAAATAATATTACGTTATTTGCAAGTCTTTCAATAAAAAAGTTTTAAACGGACCGTTATTATATGAGACTGTTGGGGACACAGAACCTGATGTTGTCATCATGTAAGCTCTCGACAGTGATATCGACGTTATAAAGTGTTCTTATCAGTTCTGTCGTGATGATGTCCTTTGGTGTGCCGTCTGCGATCAGTTTGCCGCCGTGAAGTGCCAGAATCCTGTCTGCAAACAGATAGGACTGATCAGGATTATGAGTCGACAGAATGATCGTATATCCTTCCTTTGACAATGACTTGATTTGATCGAGCACTCTCATCTGGTTTCCGTAATCCAGATTAGCGGTGGGCTCGTCCATAACTAGTATCTTGGCCTGCTGGGCCAAAGCGCGGGAGATGAGCACTAACTGTCTCTCCCCACCGCTGATGAAGTTATAACTGCGGTTGAAAAGATGGGTGATGCCCATTCTTTCGAGACTGGTCATGACCAGTTCTCTCTGCTTTGGGCCGGGTGATGATAAGCTGGATACCTGACTGGTGGTACCCATCAGGACCATATCGAATACGCTGAAATTATAGACCGGGCTGTGGGACTGGGGGATATAGGCGATGAGTTGTGCCAGTTCCTTCTCCTTGATGGTCTTGGCATCGAATTCATTGAGTTTGATGGTGCCTTCATATTTCTTGAGGAGTCCCAGGACACATTTGAAGAGCGTGCTCTTGCCGACGCCGTTGGGGCCGAGCAGTGCTACCAGTTCGTTCTTGGTTATCTCGAATGAGATGTCATCGAGGATTGGGCGTACTCCGTATCTGAACTTGAGATTCTGAACCGAAATGCTCATCAGTCGTAATCTCCTCTTCTCAGGATTAGATACAGGAAGAACGGAGCGCCGATGAAGGCGGTAAGGATACCAATGGGGATCTCAGTGGTCCATAGGTTCCTCGAGACATTATCTACGATCAGCATAAAGAGTGCGCCGAAGATCATGCTGGTAGGTACGAGATATTTGTAGTTGTTTCCCACCATCCTGCGTGCCAGATGCGGTACTACGAGACCGACCCAGCCGATCACACCGCTGACAGAGACGCTGGCAGCCGTGATGAGGGTGGATGCGAGGATCAGGATGATCCTGACACGGGGAGCATTGATGCCCATGGTACGTGCTTCTTCATCTCCCATGGAGAGGATATTGATCCTCCAGCGCAGGATGAAAATGGGGACGATGCCGATGATCATGGGGATGAGTGCGATGCCGATATCGCGGATCATCGCGCCGGAAAGACTGCCCATGAGCCAATAAGTGATGGCCGGCAGGACGTCCATGGGGTCCGCCACTAGTTTGATATAAGAAGTGAATGCTGAGAACAGTGAACTGACCATGATACCTGAAAGTACCAGTCCCAAAATTTTGGATCCCTTGGCTTTAGATGCTACCAGGTTTACGATGATGACTGTCAGAAGTGAGAACAGGAATGCCGAGAGTGTAATCGCAAGTTTGTTGCCGCCCTTGAGTATCGCCAGAGCCGCGCCGAATGCGGCACCGTTGGTTGCGCCCAGGATATCAGGGGATGCCATGGGGTTTCTGAAGATGCCTTGATATGATGCGCCGGCTGTGGACAGACAGCATCCGATGAGCACAGCTAGGATGATTCTGGGGAGTCTTACGTTCATAGTGATGGCATTCTGAGTAGATGTCCAGAAAGCATCGATTGGCCAGATATCATTCAGGAAGGTATGAGAATAGAAGATTCCAAATACTTCTTTTGCTGTGATGGGATAGCGTCCCAGGAAGAAGGAGGCGAAGAATACCACTACGAGTGCTATTCCGAGACCGAGCATGATCGTATGATTGATGCGTGCTCGACGAGGCTGTACCGTATGATCCTTATTATCCAGTGACGTTAACATAAGCAGTATTATAACGGAACCTTGTATTACATACAATATACCGCTTTTACGCAAAATACCTAACGCAGGAGACTGGGGCATGATAAAATGTCTTCGTAATGAAGAAAGCTTACCTCGATATAGAAACTACTGGTCTTTCCTGGGATGACTCATACATAACGGTCATCGGGATCCTCGTCTGCGACGGTGAAGAGGAAAAGAAGATCCAATTGTACGGCAACATGATTACAGATGTTGCTCTGGATGAAGTATTCTGCGACGTCGATGAGATCTTCACGTTCAACGGAGCGCGTTTCGATCTTCCTTTCATCAAGAGGACTGTCGGTATAGATCTGCTAAAAGGCCGTAAGCATCATGATCTGATGTATTCTTGCAAGAAGCGAGGACTGTACGGAGGATTAAAGCGTATCGAGAAGGAGTTGGGCATCGGACGCGATATCGAAGGTTGTAACGGATACATGGCTGTGAAGCTGTGGTGGCAGTATGTAAATAATGATGACGAGGACGCACTGGATGTGCTCCTGAGATATAACATGGATGATGTAAGAAATCTCAAGGTCCTGGAGGAGCGGCTCAGAGAGCTACAGCAGGAAGACTCTGTTGCCTAGCTGTAAAGCCTATTGATAAAATTACAAAAGGATCTCTTTTGGGAGGTTATCATGAGTGAATTAGATCAGGTAAATAAAGATAATCAGCAGGCGCTGGACGAGATCGATCTTGGTAATGCATCGATCAAGGAAGCTTCTGATGCCATAGGTAATGTCAGCAAGTCTCTCAAGACTTCTGCCGATCTGACCGAGAAGAATGTCCGTGAGGCTCTCGATAAAGCTAAAGAGCTTGGCCGTACTGCCAGAAAGACCGTTGAGAACAACTCGATCAAGACTACGGAAGTTATCAAGAACCTTGAAGAGACTCTTCAGCAGGTCAATCTGAAGGCAGAAGCTGATCGTGAGAAGATCGATGCTGCTGCCCAGTCTGCCGAAGATGCCGTTAAAAGACTCGATACCCAGAGAGATAACTACGAACGAAACTATGCTGCCTTGGTCTCTCAGACTGAAAGGTCTGCTCAGGATACTACCGATAAGCTTGCATCTATCGCAGATGATTTCCGTATCGTCGTCAAGAAGATCGAGACTTCTGCCAGTGATGCACAGGCTAAAGCAGAACAGTCTTTAGCCAATTCCCGAAACACTGTCGATGAAGTCAACAGAAAATGTGACGAGATCACCCGAATCGTAAAAGAGTCCGAAACTCTCACTCATGACTCCGTCAATAAGATGGATGCCTGTACTGCTGAGACCAGAGAGATCTCTGTCAAAGCTCAGAACCTTGCTGCAGATACCACAGAAAAGGTGGCTGCTACCTGTCAGGAGATCAGAAGCATAGCCGATGACTCCATGAAGATGTCTCAGTCTGCGATGACCAACGTCGATCAGTTCCTCGAGAATATGCGACGTATGTCTGAACAGTATACCAATACGTTCCAGACCGCTATCACTAAGGCGCAGAGTGCTGAACAGAGTTCCAATAAAGCTACTGAAGATACCATCAATCTTACCCAGAGTGCTCTTTCTCGCGCCGAAGCCTCCAGCACTGAGGCTATGCGTGTAGCTGCTGATTCTGTGAAGACCGTTCAGGATACTACCAAGATGGCTATCGATAAGATTCGCCAGTATTCCGGCGATGCCGTCAATGCTACGAATGACGCATTGAACAGGACTGAAGAAGCTGCTAATAAATCTCAGGAGACGGCACGACGTGCTGAAGAGATCGGTATGCAGGCTAAGCAGCAGGCAGATCTGGCCTATCAGACAGCTGTTGATAACCTTGCTACCATCGAACAGTTGGTTGCTACCATCAATGAATCCATTGTAGGCTGGAAACAGATCGTTGATGCTAAGATCGAAGAGCTCCAGAGGAATCTCAATGATACCCGTGCTCTTGCCGATAACACTATTAAGGTTGCCAAAGAAGTCATGAATTATGCTGATAGTGTCTCCGAAAGAGCCGCTGCTGCTCCTCAGACTTCTTCCCAGTCCCGTCTCACTATGTCACGTGGCAGTCATATCACACGAAGAGTCGAACAGCCGGCTCCTGTCGAACCTGTCTATGAACCTCAGTCTGAGCCGTTCATTCCTTCTGTCGCTGCTGCTCCTGTCAAACAGGAAGCTCCGGCCGAAGAACCTGTTAAGGAAACTGTTGAACCGTTCAGAGAGCCTGAAGTGGTTGAGCCTGTTGTTGAAACGGCTCCTGCTCCTGTCGACAACTCTCAGGACAATTCTTCAGTCAATAATAGTGACATCTTACGAAAGCGCCGCGAGCGACTGGAAGCGATGTTCATGTCGGCATCTTCCGGCATGTCTGGTGATGATGATGATCATGTGATCGATGGGGATGTAGCTGAGTATTGATTCACGCATCCATAATAAGTAAAACAATAACGGCTGTCTCAGTGACAGCCGTTCGTTTATCCAAATGTTTCTATCGATACTAGAGGAAAGACGGGATATCACCGAATGATTCGGTGCCGGTCGCATAATTCTCAAGATTGGCCGAAGCCTGTCGATGACGGGCACGATTGATGTAGTCGATGGTCTTGCTGAAGTAATCGATGACCTTGCGTGAATTGGTAAGTTCGGAAAGGACGACAGTCACTTCGAGGACGCCGTTGGTGCCTCTGGGGTAGTCGCCGCTGCGGATGACGGCTTCAGTTGCCATGGATTTGAGTGTCGATGAGAGATTATTGATGAGGTCCATGCTCATGTCTTTGCCGGAACCGGTGAGGAGATAGAGAGCCTTGCGGGCCTCAGTCGGATCAGCTTTGACTGAAAGGTTGTTGATGGCCTCATCCATGGCACGCAGACCCTTCTGTTCATCGTCGCTCTTGGTCAGGAAGTGACCGGTCTTGCCGTTCACTTTGCTGGCGCCGTAACCGATGACGGTCCAGCCGGAAAGGGTCTGGATGATATCGCCGCCGTCGAGGACCTTGGAACCGATATATTTGGGGTTGGTCTCTTCACCTGCGCAAAGCATATTGAAGAACGGTTTTACCACGAGCCTGTTGATACGGGCCAGGTTCTGTGCGATAGAGTCGGTCTTCTTGAGATAGCGCTGATTGTCTACCAGGAACACGGCATCGGCAGCCATGTAGGATGATTTGAGACAGGTGCCGACATTGAATATCGAGCGGTCTTCGGTCGTCTCTTCGTATCTGAAGGGCAGGACGATCATATTGTAGACAGGTTTATCGAGGAAGCGTTCCTTGATGAGCTGAGTTAGGACTGAGATAGAGCCGGAACCAGTACCGCCGGCAGCGCCTGCGATGAGCAAGAACGCGTCTGTTTCCGCCAGGTGCGGAGTCATCTTGATCGCTTCTATGACCTTATCGCCATCGGCACGTGCAAGATCGGCGCCTAATTCATTCAGCTTGCCAACACCATGTCCGCCGGTACGCCTGGTACCGATGAGGATCCTGTGTCCATTATCAGGTTTGATATTTCTAAGACCGCTGAGGTCTGCAACATCTGTATTTACGGCCAGGGTGTTGGTCAGTACTTCGAATCCGCCCTGAGTCTTGGCTCGGCGGTTCATGAATGCAAACTCATCTGCGAGTCTGCCACCGCATTGACCACAACCAATAATAAGTAATTTCAATTCATCCCTCCGAGGGAATGTTCTATATTCAAAAGTGTAACTGAGCAGATTTGAATGGTCAAACAGCTCAAGAACATTATAGCAGATTGAATTATTCGTTTATCAGGACATGTCAGGCATATTCTGTGTTTGCCAATTCAATATACATGATGATAATATTCAAAATCGTAGATTTTATTAATTAAGGAAAACGACACATGAATATCGAAGAAGTACATAAGAATACAAAGATCATGCGAGAAGGCATCCCTTACAACGTCGATAACTGTGAATTCATGAAACCGGGCAAGGGACGAGCCATCTATCGTTTGAAGCTGAAGAACCTCAACACCAACATGACCCTCGATGTCACTTATCATTCCGGCGACCAGGTCGACGAGATCTCCATCACCGGACGAGATATGCAGTACTTATATAAGGAAGGCGAGGACTATGTATTCATGGATTCTCAGACCTTCGAACAGTTCACTATCTCATCCGATCTGATGGGCGACCGATCCAAGTGGCTTACTGAAGGTATGACCGTCAACATGCAGATGATGGGCGAGACCGTTCTTGACATCAACCTTCCCAACTTCATGGAACTCGAAGTCATCGAGACTGGTGTTGCTGTCAAAGGTGCTACCGTTACCCAGCAGACCAAACCTGCCACTCTTTCGACCGGTGCCGTTATCGAAGTTCCTCCTTTCGTAAAGGAAGGCGATGTACTCAAGGTCGATACCCGTACTTCAACTTATGTTGAACGTGTAAACAAGAAATAATCAATCTTTCTTATCATGTCTGAAGAAACTGAGCGCCTGTGTCGTATAAAGAGCAATCTTGAGCGACGGGCGCTCATTTTTGATTTGACTCGCCGATTCTTTAAAGAGCGGGGCTATCTCGAAGTCGATACTCCCATCCGTGTTCCCACTGTTGCTCCCGAAAGATTTATCCAGCCGGAAGAATCCAACGGCTGGTTTTTGGCCGCTTCTCCGGAACTTCATATGAAACGCCTTTTGGCAGCGGGTTATGAAAAGATCTTCCAGATCTCTCATTGTTTCCGAAGGGGCGAGCGGGGAAGATTACATAATCCAGAGTTTTCTATGATCGAGTGGTATGCTGTCGGATCGGATTATCTGACCATTATGGATGAGACGGCAGAGCTCGTTGCGTTTATTGCTAAAGGCCTGAAAATAGGGGATGTTTTGAATTATCAGGGGAATCGCATTGATATATCGTCTCCTTGGCCTAAAATGACGATACAGGACGTCATGAAAATACATGCCGGATGGGACCCTGTTGAAGCATTTGATGAAGAAAGATTTGATGATGACATTACCCTAAAAGTCATCCCCAACATCAGTAAAGACCGACCTTGTGTCCTTTTTGATTATCCGAGACAGGCTGCTTCTTTGGCCCGCATCAATCCGTCTAATGAAAAGGTCGCAGAACGGGCTGAATGTTTCATTGCCGGTCTCGAACTTGCCAATGCTTACAGTGAGCTCATCGATCCTTCTGAACAGAGATCTCGTTTCCTGAAAGACATCGAGATTATCAAAGAGACAGAAGAACGTGACCTCCCAGTACCGGAGAGATTTTTGGATGCTGTTGGGAATATGAGACCGACCGGCGGAATAGCACTGGGAATGGACCGCCTCGTCATGATCTTCTGCGATGCGGCTTCTATCGATGAAGTCGTAGCATTTCCGTCTGATCTGGCTTAATCGAATGAGATACTAGAGTCCTTAGTGATAGGAGTGGATTCATCTAGCCAGGCAAGTTCATGTTCGACTTCCCAAAATGATTTGCCATCAAAGATCTTAGCTTCCAGGAAGTGTTTTTTGATCAAGTCAAAATCTTGTCCTGAGTCCTCATAAACACATTCCCAATCAACTGGTCCATCTTGATCACAGATGGAGTGAAAGTACTTGTTCTCTTCGTTAATTACTTGCCATTTATTGACAAAGAAGCGGTGTATGTGTGTTTTGAAATTAGACTGTGCTTCACACCAGTAAATGTGTCCATTCAGATACAATGTGCTTTCTGAAAACCAGCCAGTATCTAAAAACTGTTCAATACTTCCATTTATCATAGTCCATATTCCTCCAGATATTGTTTATATCTTTCATAAATATCAGTATGCTCTGAAGATGAAATGCGCCCTTCAAGATTTCTATTCATATTATCGTCGAATGTATGGTAGTGAAGCACATTCTCTTTTCTGTTACCTGTTATCTGGGGTTCAATGTGATTTGCAATTTCAATAATTGGATTTCCATTGCAATCATATGCTCGTAGTTCCTTAAAAGATCCATCAGAGTTTTCCTTGATGTAAATGCGGTTTGGGCTATGAGAATAATCGGGAAGACTATGCTTTCCGCCGTTTCCTACAAGAACTTTTGCATCATAAACTGTTCTGACAGCATCGTACTCGTCGGTTGTTACATGACCATTTTTAATTACAGCGCCTCTAGATGACATTGATTTCATTCCTTTCCGGGATACTACCATCCCAGTTTATCAGTTTTGGTTGCCAATAATTCTGATAGCGATTCCATGTTCCGAATGATTCTTCGTACAAAACATGGCAAACGTCGCTATCCATGCCTGCTATCGGATCTCCGACGCAAATCAATTTTGTATCAGGAAATCTGGTGCGCATTTCGATATAACCATGAATGAAGATTGCCTTTGATTCAGGATTATTCGCGCCTAATGTTGAGATTATAAAAACACCTCCATCTTTTAGCCCTGCAAAACAAAGATTGTAACTGTCACTGGCTAGCCATCCCACTGTTGGTATGACCATTTTCCCGTTAGTTTGCATAAATGCCCCTGACCAGCGGTTGTCGTAAACAGCGGCTAGAACCTGTTTGAAATCCATCTTAATATCCATGCTAAAGTCAAATGAACTTACTGCAAGATATTTGGAGACTTTTTGTAAATACTTTAGGGGGTTTTTATATTCTCTTCGCAAAACGTTATCGAAGCAGAAGGAATGAACTATTTTTTTATCAGCTAACTTGTCTTTAAATGAGATGTTTTTCATGTTGGTTAACCAAATACCATTATTCATTGCTGAAAGATTAATCGAAACTGGTTCGATAAAAGGAATATCGAAGACATCTCTTTCGACATACTCTGGTAGTGGTCTGATTAGATCTATAAAGCCTTTGTTGTTATATATTGGCATGTATTGTTCTCCTAATTATTCAGTATGCATACTAGCTAACTAGACCGCAAAAAAAAATTATCCTATCATTGATAACAGCACTTTTCCTGTATGGGGCGTGATATATCCTAAATCTAGCAATCTATAACATGCAGCCAACTCTGATACTTGGAAGGTGTTTGCGATAATTCGGAGTAATTCTGGTTCCTCATTTTTCCAAGAGAGTTTTTTGTTGAATACTATTTTGACTGCACTTTCAGGCATGAACCAACACGATGAGTATTTATCGGCCTGCCATTCCATCCATTTTTGGTCGCTCCAGGTTTTAGTGTCTGTCGACATATCGGCCTTTCTCAATTCTTTACATTGTATGAAGTGTGTATCAGCATCTTCAATATTTCTTTTTGTTGAGATGTAATCGTAATGATCTTTGTGAAAAATCCAATGTCCTGCCTCATGACCGCCTGTATATCTATATCGATTAATCTGATTGGTTTCGGTTAGCGAGGAATCGATAATGACTGTCTTGGATGGTATTGAAATGTAATCTGCCTTATCATTTTCAGGAAGGTAAATCACTACTCGATCTGTATCTTTGAATACCGTCATTCCTAAATATAATCCACAGTTGCTTAAGTAATGATAATCGATTGAAAGACCAAGATAGGCTTCAAGAAAAAGATCAATATTTAGTGGTTGAGGGTTCGTTGCTGCGTCAGGACAAAAATCGAGCACAAAACACTCTGCTATTTCATTTATTTCGTTCAGGCTCAGTACTGGAGCAAGGTTTTTCTTTTTCCTGAAACTCGGTTGATACATCGCTATCCTTTACGTTTTTTCAACTCATCCACAAATCTTTGCCAGTCCTCTTCATTGGCGCCAAGATCACGTGCGGTTCGAAGGGCGGCAACAACTTCTTCATTACCGATAATGTAGTTGGGCAAATCGGGAGGCAAATCATTTTTCTTTTTCCCAGCCAAATCAAACATAAGAGCCTCCTCTTTTTCCGAGAGCCCAAACAGTTTAGAGATTTTTTGGAGTTTTTCCATTACCGGCGCATTTCGTCGACCTTTCTCAATATCGCTTAAATAGGGTGCTGTGACATCGATAGATTCTGCTAATTCGCGGTAGCTTAGTTTCATTTGAATTCTCTTTGCATGAAGAAAATCCCCAAAGCTTTTGTATGTCATCATATCCTCCAAAGCTAAACATTAACATGTCTGCTTACATGATACGCAAGCTGAAAGTCATTGTCAAGTAACGAATTATCACTAATAGTGGGATATGACTTAAAGCTTTTTATAAAAAACTGAAATAATCTTCGCGTGATTTCGTGTTAGCATTTGTTATCATGATTTCACTTGACGTTTCTTTAGCTTGATTATTGGTATAGTTTGCCACTTTTTCGGACCAATAATTGGCACGGTCTGCCACTTTTTCGTACCAATAATGTGTTTAAGCCATTTAAAAAGAGTCAAGATTCTATGTGAAACAAAATGTATTGACTATACGTTTTGATACCCGTCATTTTTCTTATTTTATACCACATTTATAAGACAAAATCTTTGATTTTACGAATAACTCAGAAAAACAAAGAAAACACTCCCTTTCGTCGTTAAAACCATAGATTTAGGTATCTAAACCCCCATACTTATCTTTGACTGAAATCAATAACGCACATCTCTAATAACTGTGTAGATTTAATTAGAGGTGACGCATTGTGATTTACGCATATATCAGGATCTCGACGAAGCAACAGAAGATCGACCGCCAGTATGAAGATATAAAGAAACTGGGTTTGTCTGATAAACAGATCTATATCGATAAAGAATCCGGCAAGGATTTTAACCGCACCAACTATCAGAAACTCGTAAAGAATCTAAAGCCCGACGATCTCCTCATCATCAAATCCATAGACAGACTGGGGAGAAATTATCAAATGATCCTCGAAGAATGGAGACGTATCACAAAGGTCATTGGGGCGGATATCCAGGTCCTCGATATGCCTCTTCTGGATACCAGGATCGAGGGCGCGAATCTTGTAGGTAAGTTCATCGCTGACATTGTCCTCCAGGTCCTTTCATTCGTGGCAGAGAACGAAAGGGTAAACATCAGAGAGCGTCAGATGGAAGGTATCCGCATTGCCATGGAGAAGGGCGTGAAATTCGGTCGTCCCAGAAAACAACTTCCGGTCGATACTCACGAGATTCTTGATCAGTATGTCGGTCATGAGATCACATGGAAGGATGCTTCGTATAAGATGGGAGTATCGCGCGGTACATTCTATCGGCTGCTCCGTCGTCACAAAGAGCACTTTCAGCCTTCATCGATGAATTAATCTCGTTTTTCGTCCAAAAATGCGAAAACATTTAAAGTATCACGCATGGTGCTTTAAATATATCAGCTTTTTTATGCATCATATTTAAAGGTTTAGCCTTGTTACTTTAAATATAGTGTGATAAACTCGACGATATATAAATAAATTTTCCTGTAGGTGTGTCTTGGCATATAAGGATTTAAGAAAAATTTACTATGAGGATCGCGAAACCCATGAATATACGTTCAGGGAGCGTTTCAGTTCAGATACTGCGATCCATCTGGATTTTGATGTGGCAGGGAAGCTGTGTTTTTTTGTTCAGTGTGATGATGTTATCAAACTGACTTACCAAGTGCTGACACTTGATAAGGAAATAAAAGCTATCAGCTCACAGCTTCCGCAAAAAGCCTTGGATCAATACTCCAAAAAGTGTTTGATAGATGAGATCGTCATCACCAATGATATCGAGGGCGTCAACAGCAGCAGAAAAGAAGTAGGGGATGTCCTTGAGATCCTTCAGGAGCAGTCTGAAAAGACAGGGAAGAAGAGTGTGTATCTAGGACTTGTGAATAAATACCTAAAACTCCTCAGTAATGAGAAGGTCCGTCTGCAGACATGTCAGGATATTCGTGATATCTATGATGAGATCGTGCTTGAAGAAGTTGTCAGCGAAGATAAGAAAAATGCTCCTGACGGTCAGTATTTCAGAAAGGATCTGACGGAGGTCCGCTCTGCTACCGGCAAACCCGTTCATAAGGGAAAATACCCTGAGTCGGAAATCATTCAATATATGGAAAAAGCACTCAGATATCTAAATGATGAAGCTTATCTTCCCTTGTACCGAATATGTCTTTTTCACTATATGCTCGAGTATATCCATCCGTTTTATGACGGTAACGGCAGACTTGGACGTTTTATCCTCAGCTACTGGATATCTGAAAACTTGGAAAAGATCGTTTCTTTCCGCATCTCGGAGACCATCAAGGAAAACCTGAAGAAATATTACGAAGCTTTTACGACTTGTAACGATGAAAGGAACTGCGCTGATTTGACTCCGTTTTTGATCATGATGCTGGGGATGATTGAACAGGCTATGGTCGATCTTAAGGATTCTTTAAACAGAAAGCTGTCCGATCTTAAGCATTATCATTCTGCCATTGTCTCGGTCCTAAATGGTCATAAGGAATGTGAGTCTCTGAGCTATGTCCTTGTTCAGGCATCTTTATTCAGTGAGCAGGGCATTTCTACACAAGAGTTGTTGTCAATATATAAAACGAACTATGTGACGCTTGGGTCGAGGCTTGCGCTTATTGGTTCTAAAGGTATTTTGATCAACAAGAAAAATGGGCGTAAGAAGTACTACATGATCGATCTGAAGAAACTGGATCATCTCACTTCTTAAATGATCGATCATTGAGTATTCCCCAGCCTTAAACTCTAACCTGATTGGTTGAATTTGTGCCTGCTTTCAAATACAATTTAGCTATCAAAATAGTGGACAAAAGTTATGGATTGTATGAATTGTGACAGCGATATCAATGAGGAAACTGACATCAGTCCGGAATGCGATGAGACTGAAGAGAATCCTTCCTCGCATAAGAAGTGTTTTTTATCTGAGTTGACTCCTGTCACTAAGGTCATGATGGCCCTGTCGGTCTGTCTGGTCTTGGGTCTCGGATTCTTGACCTTCTTTTTCTTTGATCTGAAAGGGGATTTTAATGATCTTTCTGAACAGCTCAAAGCCGCAAATGAAACCATTGAGAATAATCAGGATAATATCCGAATGCTGAACGCAGAGCTCTTGGTCAAAGAGAACGAGATCTATGAGCTTACGGGTGATTTGTCCTCTCTTTCAGGCAGTGTCCGTGATATTAACTCCGATATCGCTATGCTCGACAAGAGTATCGGTGATATAGATTCATCTCTTTCCGATACTTCTGGTCAGATAGATTCTCTGAAAGGTGAACTCGATCAAACCACAGCTCAGAGCACTGAATTACAGAAACAGATCGCAGATATCAATCGGGCGATCGTCGACAGTGCCAGTCCTTATCTGGCTGCCTACAATAAAGCTCGCCAGTCCATCGTCAATATCGTAATCAGGAAGAAAGACGGCTGGACCTATGCCGGCAGTGGAATCATAGCTAACACTGCAGGGTATGTCATCACTAACTATCATGTTGCTGAGAATGGGCAAGTCTTCACTGTCCATCTTGATGATGGAACTCAGCATCGCGCTAGTTTTGTTACTGGTAACAAGGACCGTGATGTGGCGATCCTCAAGTTTAATGATCCGGTCGAAGGTCTTGTTCCTGCATCGTTTGGCAGTATTGAAAATGTCCATGTGGGTGATGCAGCGCTCGCACTTGGTTATCCTGCATCCTTCAGACTTGATGGTGATCCGACTTTGACCGTCGGAGTGGTCTCTGCTCTGCGTGATTATGATGATCTGCCATGGATTCAGATCGACACTGTTCTGAACCCTGGCAACAGTGGCGGCGCGCTTCTTAATCAGAACGGAGATGTGATCGGTATCCCGACTTTTGGTCTCGGCGGATACGAAGATCTGAACTTCGCCGTTCCCATCGATGCAGCTTTCGAGTATCTTGAGAAGGCGATGTCATACGAAAAATAGCCTTCATTCGTGTTTCTCTATTTTACAAACGTATGAAAGTTTGATAGACTAACTCATTGTTTGGGTCGCTAGCTCATCAGGTAGAGCACCTGACTTTTAATCAG
>DBXC01000007.1:104209-139914 GCA_002309415.1 Dehalococcoidia bacterium UBA1222 | reverse complement strand
GGAAGGTGGGGATGACGTCAAGTCAGCATGGCCTTTATATCTAGGGCTACACACACGCTACAATGGGTAGCACAATAGGTCGCGACACCGCGAGGTGGAGCTAATCCCCAAAGCTACCCTCAGTACAGATTACAGGCTGAAACCCGCCTGTATGAAGTCGGAGTTGCTAGTAAACGCGAATCAGCATGTCGCGTTGAATACGTTCTCGGGCCTTGTACACACCGCCCGTCACGTCATGAAAGTCGGTAACACCTGAAGTCGATGGGCTAACCGCAAGGAGGCAGTCGCCAAGGGTGGGATTGATGATTGGGACGAAGTCGTAACAAGGTATCCGTAGCGGAAGCTGCGGATGGATCACCTCCTTTCTAGGGAGATTGTAGATTTGATCTACCACTCCTAGGTCGAATATCTGGTTTCCAGATACTTTATTAAAAACCTATTTCTTCCTTTCGCTATCCAGTGGTTAAGGCTTTTTCATATATAAGGGCTCTTTGGGCGATTAGCTCAGTAGGCTAGAGCACAGTCCTGATAAGACTGGGGTCCTTGGTTCGAATCCAAGATCGCCCACCACTAATATGATCTAAAGCACCTCTTTGATGGGGTGCTTTTTTTATGCGTCTTAATGGGCGCATTTCTGCTATACTTTTCCTATGGATAAAGATACTGAACTGGATCTCGAGACCCAAAGTTATCTTCAGGAGACGGAATCGATCGCGTCTATCGTATCGATCATTGTCGACCGCAGAAAGGAACTGGGGATAACACAGCGGAAACTCGCCGACATGTGCGGTCTGGCCAAATCATCCATCACCCGTATGGAGTCTTTCGAGACTATTCCCAATCTCGATACCTTATTACGTATCTTCCAGGCGCTTAAGCTAAGACTGACGATAGTGAGGAAAAACTGATGAATTCACTTAATTACATTACCGACATTGTGTGTGTGCCGTCCCAGGGCGAATACGATGCGATCAAAGAATTTGTCGAAGAGGAGCGCGGAGTCATCGGCTCTATAATCAAAGGTTCCATGGAGACCAAGGCCGGCAAAGTGATGTTCTTGGATTTCGAGACTTTTGCCGCAGTGATATGCAGGTCAGGCTTCGGTTCCACTGCCACATCTCTTACTATCCCCCAGTTGCTCAAAGAGTACGGTACCAGACTGGAAAGAATCTACCTTGCCGGTACATCCGGAGGTAAAGAGGGCGGTATCTACAAGATTGAGAATTGCTACAATGAGGTCGATCTCCGTCCTTTGGGTTATGCGATGGGCGAATCCCCTGATGTCCCACTGTGCTATAAGACCGATGATGATCTCTTTGGAGACGTGCAGAAAGCTAATTCTCTCACGGTCTCTCGTTTTGTCATCGATTTCCCGGATACTTCTCTCTATCTCGGTTTGAATAAGCTGCCACAGATCATTGATATGGAAGACTACCAGTTCATGGCATCTACTGATGGCAAGAACCTCAAGCGATATGTCATCCGCGGTGTCTCTGATGCCGGATCAGGCGATGACTGGCAGGCCAATACCAAGCGGGTCATGAAAGAGATATGGAATATTTTCCTTAAGATATTCGACAGGGAATGACACTTAAACGTATAATATCAAATCACTTATATTGAAATGAGGCGCGAAAAATGGGCGTTTTTACACAGGACAAAAGCAAGATCGAATCCTTACTCAAGACAGTAAAGGATAACGACGTTAAATTTATCGAGCTCTGGTGTACCGATGTTCTCGGTCAGCTCAAGAGCATCGCTATCTCTCCCAATGAACTCGAGATGGCTCTTACCGATGGTATGGGTTTTGACGGTTCATCCATCGAAGGTTTTGCCCGAATCGACGAGAGCGATATGGTCATGGTCCCTGATCCTGATACCTTTAGGATCCTTCCTTGGAACGATGACGAGTTCGGCAAAGTCGCCCGTATGATCTGCGATATCAAGACCCCTGAAGGCGAAGACTATCAGGGTGATCCCCGACATGCTCTCAAGGTCGTCCTCAAGAAGGCTGCCGATATGGGCTACACCTTCTGCGTCGGTCCTGAACTTGAGTTCTTCTATTTCGGCAACAACCGCTCAGTCGAGCCCATCGACCTTGGCGGCTATTTCGATCTGACTCCGCTGGATAAGACCAATGCCCTCCGACGCCAGAGCGTTCAGAACCTCGAGAAAATGGGCATCGTCGTTGAATTCTCCCATCATGAGAATGCTCCTTCCCAGCAGGAGATCGATATGCGTTACTGCGAGGCCCTCAAGATGGCCGACCAGGTCATGACTTTCAAGTACATCATCAAGAAGGTCGCATTAGATAACAACGTCTATGCTTCATTCATGCCTAAACCGATCCTCAAGCAGAACGGCAGCGGTATGCACTGTCATCAGTCGCTCTTCAAGGGCGATGTAAATGCCTTCTTCGATGCCAAGATGGAATACAGCCTTTCCGAAGTTGCTCGACAGTATACCGCCGGTATCCTGAAGTATGCTCCGGAATTCACCGCGATCACCAACCAGTGGGTCAACTCCTACAAGCGTCTTGTCCCCGGTTATGAAGCTCCTGTCTATCTGTCTTGGGCCCGACGAAACCGCTCTGATCTCGTCAGAATCCCTCAATACCGACTGGGCCGTGAAAAGGCCACTCGAATCGAGCTCCGTAGCCCGGATCCTGCCTGCAACCCGTATCTCGCATTTGCAGTCCTCCTGGCCGCCGGTCTCAAGGGTATCGAAGAGAAACTTACTCTTCCTGCACCTATCGAGGACAACGTCTTCGAGATGACTCAGGAAGAACGAGATGCTCGCGGCATCGGCACTCTGCCTGGTACTCTGGCTGAAGCTTTGGCTCTCACCGAAAAGAGTGCTCTCGTCAAGGAAGCTCTTGGTGATCACATCTTCAACGCTTTCATCGAGAACAAGAAGCGCGAGTGGAACGAGTACAGGACTCAGATCACTGAGTTTGAGATCAACCGATATCTCCCGATCCTCTAATCGAAGCAATAATAAACGAACACAGAATGTGCAGAACTGATAGCGATATTGGTTTTGCACATTTCTTTTTATAAAATAACCATATGACTTACGAACCTGATAAGACCCACGCCGGTATCTATATCCATATCCCGTTCTGCCGCAGGAAATGCGGATACTGTTCTTTCGTATCATTTGAAGATGACAGCAGGATAGGGGAGTATACCAGTGCGGTTATACGCGAGATCCGTAGACGTGAGGTCGACAATCGTCACATCGACACAGTTTTCTTTGGAGGAGGCACTCCCAGTCTCCTTTCTTCTTATCAGTACTATATGCTGATGAATGCTATATATGACTACTATTCTGTTGCCGACGGATGTGAGATCACGACTGAAGTCAATCCCGGGACGATCGATAAAGAGAAAATGAAAGACCTTAAAAGCATGGGATTCAATCGTCTTAGCATTGGCGTGCAAAGCCTCGATGACGATGATCTTAAGTATCTCGGAAGGATCCATGACCGTAATGAAGCAATCAGTGCGATAAAGGATGCCCGCTCTGCCAGGTTTGATAACATCAATATCGATCTTATCTATGGCCTTCCTGAAAGGAAACCGGGCGGCTGGACAAAAGTGCTTTCTGAAGTGAAGGACTTGGATATCACGCACCTTTCGATGTATGCCCTCACCCTTGAGGAAGATACGCCTCTGGCTCGCAGCATCGTTTTAGGTAAACGTTCACCCCTAAGTGAAGATCTGGCGGCTGATGACTATGAAGCGATAGATGCTGCCGGACTTCCTATGGTGCAGTATGAGATCTCCAATTGGGCTGTTCCCGGATACGAATGCAGGCACAATCTGAAATATTGGAAGAGACATGATTACTATGGATTCGGTGTAGCTGCCCATTCCTGTGCCGGGCGGAAGCGTTATGCCAATGTTGATGAACTGAATGCTTATATCGATGATCCGGAAAATGCCGTTGATTTCACGGAGGATCTGGATGATGACAAGATATTGGGCGAGACCGTCATGCTGGCGTTACGCACGGCAGAAGGCGTCTCTTTTGATGACATATCACGCATATTTAGGGTAAAATTCGAAGATAGATTTGAGCATGAAATGAATGATCTCCTGAGAGATGGCCTTGTTGAGAGGACTGAAAAAGGGATCAGACTGACGAAGCGAGCACGGCTCCTTGGTAATCAGGTCTTCATGCGTTTTGTTTAGCTATGGATCAGAATCATATTCGTAATTTTTGTATCATTGCGCATATCGATCATGGTAAGTCGACTTTGGCTGACCGTATGATCGAGATGACTGGTGCCTTGCGTCAGGAGGAGATGAGCGAGCAGGTCCTCGACAGTATGGAGCTGGAGAGAGAACGCGGCATCACCATCAAGGCTAAAGCCATCCGTTTGAAGTATATCGCCAATAACGGCGAGGAATACATGCTTAATCTCGTGGACACTCCGGGACACGTAGATTTTTCTTATGAGGTTTCACGTACTCTGGTTGCCTGTGAAGGCGCTATCCTTCTCATTGATGCTACCCAGGGCATTCAGGCTCAGACATTAGCCAATGTCTATCTTGCCATGGAGAACGACCTCGAGATCCTGCCGGCCTTGAACAAGATCGACATGGTTACGGCTGAAGTCGACCGTGTCATGGGAGAGGTCTCTGGTGTACTTGGTTATACCGAGGAAGAGACTTACCGTGTTTCCGGTAAGACCGGTGCTGGTGTCCGTGATCTCATCGAAGCAGTTATTGAAAAAGTTCCGCCGCCTTCAGGCAATCCTGATAAGCCGGCAAGGGCTCTCATTTTTGATTCCCATTACGACCGCTACAAGGGCGTAGTCGCTTATGTCCGTGTCGTTGATGGTAACATTATGCGCGGCGATAAGATCAAGCTCATGGCTCAGGGTACTGAGATCGAAGTATTGGATGTAGGGTATTTCTCACCGCGTGAGTGCCCCGTAGACGGGCTCATGTGCGGTGAAGTGGGTTATATTGCCACCGGCTTAAAACAGGTTGGCGATTGCCCGGTGGGAGACACTATTACAAAGATCTCCGATCCGGCATCCGAGGCATTAGGTGCTTATCAGCCGGCGAAGCCTATGGTCTTTGCTGGTATCTTCCCCACATCCGTTTCAGATTATCAGGATCTGCGCGATGCCATGGAGAAACTGAAACTCAACGATGCAGCCTTGACCTTCGAGATGGAGAATTCTCCTTTGATGGGACATGGTTTCCGCTGCGGTTTCCTAGGTCTTCTGCATATGGATATCGTTTACGAGCGACTCGAACGAGAATTCGGGTTGGCTCTCGTCATTACTGCTCCCGGTGTGAGTTATCTCATTACGAAGAATACCGGCGAGACTATCACAGTAACTAATCCATCAGAGTTCCCTGACCCCAGTGAGATCACGTCCATGCAGGAACCTTGGGTCAATGTCCATATCATCACTCCGGCTGCCTATATCGGTACTGTGATGGAGATGGAAAGAGACTGTGGCGGTATCCACAAGCATACAGAATATCTCGGTGTCGCCATGGGCGAAGACAAATCGGCACAGAGAGTACAGCTCGATTACGATATGCCGCTCCGTGCCATCATCACTGATTTCTACGATAAGCTTAAGAGTCGTACCCGCGGCTATGCTTCATTGGATTATGAACTTGAAGGCTACCGTGAGACTAGACTCGTTCGTGTCGATATCCTTGTAAACGGCGAGATGGTCGATGCCTTCAGTCGTATCGTGCCTCCTGAACAGGCACAGTCTGTTGGACGTGCTTTGGTACATAAACTTCGTGGTGTCATCCCCAGACACTTATTTGTGATCCCCATCCAGGCCTGTGTCGGCGGAAGGATCCTGGCACGTGCTGATATCGCAGCCCGCCGCAAGGATGTTCTGGCCAAGTGCTACGGCGGTGACATCACACGAAAACGAAAGCTTCTTGAGAAACAGAAGGAAGGTAAGAAGAAGATGAAGACCATCGGACGGGTCGAAGTACCCAAAGAAGCCTTCCTGAGCGTACTCACCACTGACGAGGAATCTGACTAATCCTCTTCTTCAAAGGTATATCTGGCTAGCGGTCTGTCTCCGGTCATCTGATCGAAGAAGTGCTCTGCTGCTTCTTCAGCCGGCAGGATATCATCGGCCGGTCTGATCTTTCCGAGGAAACGTTTTATGGTAGGGTCGGTCATGATGTCGCGTTTTTCGATACGTCGTCGGAGGACGATGCCGTCTAATGACCTGCAGCGTGAAAGTGCCACATAGGTCTGCCCGTGTGCAAAGGCTCCGTATCCCATATCGATCATGACTTTTTCAAAGGTCTTACCTTGACTCTTATGAATTGTGACGGCCCATGCCAACATGACTGGGAACTGAGTGAAACTGCCAACAGTCTCTGTCATGAGAATCGAATCCTCGATGGTATAGCGGAAGATCTCCCATTTGTAGGGCTGAATCTCAGCTAAGGTCTTATCCTGGAACTCGACGAGAAGAGTCGTGCCGTCAGGCTTCTGATTGATCTTGAGGAGCTTTCCGAGAGTACCGTTGACCCAGCGCTTTGAGCCAGCATCATTGGCGGTCATCATGATCTGTGAACCTTCTTTGAGGTAGAGTTCAGCGTTGGTCGGCAAATAGTCCTTGGAGAAACTGCCTTCGATAACGCCTTCGAACATCTGTGCGGTGCCTGGCAGTTTAGCGAGATGCTGCTCGTTGATCTCGTTTGCAACACGGTTCGTGGTGGTTAGACAGATATAGTAATCGTCGTCAGGAAGCTCAAAGTCCTGTACGTGGCGGGAATTGATGCGCTGGAGTTCTTTCGATGTGATGGTATTGTCTCGAATGCTGTTCAGGATCGAGACAAATTCGTTATCTTTCTGTCGGAAGATCTTTGAGAGCTCGATCTTCCAGATCGGCATAGTTTGAAGAACCTGAGATGAGAAGAAGTAGGGTGTATCGTAGATGTCCAGGAGGGTTTCTTCATCTTCACGTGTCACGACTGGCGGAAGCTGATAGAGATCGCCGATGAATACCATCTGGATTCCGCCGAAAGGCTGTCCCGGTTTAGGGCCATGGAGACGAAGGAACTTGTTCACACAATCGAGGAGGTCGGCACGTACCATTGATATCTCGTCGATGATGATCATATCCAGGTTTTTGACGATCTTCTTACGGTTGCCTGGATGCAGTTCGGCTACGGCATCAGGGGTTATGCCGGGTTTGAAACCGAAGAAGGAATGGATCGTTTGTCCTGTGACGTTGAGAGCTGCAACACCGGTCGGTGCCAATACGACCATGCGTTTATGGGTGTTGTTTCGGAAGAAGCGCAGGAGAGTGGATTTACCGGTGCCGGCCTTACCTGTGATGAAAAGAGATACATTGCTGTATTCCATGAGCTGGAAAGCCTGCTTGAATTCAGGGGTCAGTTCGATCTTGTAATCCTGGTTTTCCTGTTCAGATGCTTCCGTGCTCATACTTTTATCATACCACGTCACTTATCCCATTTTTCCGCTCAAAAGTAATACTGTACTAGTATTAGTTGTTAGGCGTGTGCGTTTCCATATACAATTCTATACACCATCGGACTATCCGTTGCAGAGATCTCTATTAATAGGGCGGGACATGAACAGGCTCTACGGTATCGGACAGATGTATGGGGTGCCAATAAAGATCAATCTCATCTTGATCTTTATAATGGTGTTCGTGGTCTTTGATTCATCATCCAACTATTACGGATTGCTCTATCCTGATTTCAGTTTCCCAATCAATCTTGGACTTGGCGTCATGACAGCACTGGCGCTTTTCCTGTCTTTACTTCTCCATGATTATGCTCATTGTTTGACAGCTAAGCTTTGTGGCATCGGTATCAAACAGGTCAGGATGACGGCAGGAGGCGGAGTCATTTCTTTCCATGGTGGTTTCCCGTCTCCCAGGAAAGAACTCATTTTAGCTTTTATTGGTCCTTGGCTGACTTTCCATCTTAGCCTTGCTTGTTTCCTTCTGTCCTTTGCGTTCAATTTCGAGCAGTCGATGTGGATCAGTGATATGTTCTACTGGCTCGGATACGTCAATGCCGGTATCGCAATCTTCAATCTTCTCCCTGGTTTCCCCACTGACGGCGGCATGATCATCAGAGCTCTTATCTGGCAGAGGACCAAGAGCGAAGCCACTGCCATCCGCTATACCTGCTATTCCGGTTATTCTTTCGGAGCAGTATTCATGCTGTTAGGCATAGTTGCTTTGATGGTCCACAACTTCCAGCTGGGCGTTCTGAGTTTTGCGATATGTTGGACGTTTGTGGTCTCATCCAGAGAGGCGCTCGTTAATCTTAAGCGAAATGAATCCTATGCGATCTATCCGCTTGCCGGTATCCTCAATAGCGATTACATTCCGTGTTACGCCGATGAAAGCATTTCTCATGTGGCTAGAAAAGTCAGACGCGGTCCTAAGGATAATGTCGTTATCGTCCTTATCGGCAGTGAAGTCATTGGTACTCTGAATAGAAAGGCTCTGTATGCCAATTCCCATTCATTTGCTGAAGTGAGTTCCATCATGGATCCTATCGATTCTGTTTATGCCGGTATCGAGTATCCGCCGCAGACGGTCTATGACATCATGGAGAAGAATCAGCGCATGCTGCTCCCCATTCTGGACGGTGAGCGTCTTTTGGGTTTTGTTGAGATAGACAATGTGCGTTCTCTGTTTGACAGAGAGTGCTTGGAAACGTATAATACTCTACCGTATAGTTCAATGTGAGCCTTGCCCGAGTGGCGCAATGGTAGCGCAACTGACTTGTAATCAGTAGGTTGTAGGTTCGAGTCCTATCTCGGGCTTACGTTTAATAACTTAATATGGGCAGATGCCGGAGCGGTTAATCGGAACAGACTGTAAATCTGTCGCACTCAGTGCTACAAAGGTTCGAATCCTTTTCTGCCCAAACCTAACGATAATGAGACACTTTCCAAAAGAAAGTGTTTTTTTATGCCTGAAAAATGACGCTGATTTGCTTGAAATGGCATCTTCAGTTTAAACTAAACTATTCAAACCTATATCGACGCCCCATGGAAGGATGTGAGAAGTATACGATGAAGACGGGCGTGTCGGACTGAGAGATCGTCTCGGCGCGTTTATATACTGCTTGCTATGAAAAGGATTGCGATGCTTTG
This sequence comes from Dehalococcoidia bacterium UBA1222, assembly GCA_002309415.1. Next base: position 130,770 of record DBXC01000007.1, on the reverse strand, counting down.
CATCCATTCATATCCATTGGCTACTTCCTCAAACCATGGTGTGGGTGGCATGAGTGTATACATATTAGAGACAGCCAAGAGGCTGGGTGAACAGGGTTTCATCGTAGACATTTTCACTCATGCGATGTGGGGATACGAAGACTTCACACCATACCGCAATGTCCATATAATCCATCTGCATTCCCTGCCGATGGGCATTCAGACCAACGATATTCCTTCTTATTCAACTGACGTTTCTAATGAGATCTCGAGTTTCATGGTGGATAATGACATTTATTATGATGTCATACATTCCCATTTGTGGGTCTCGGCGCTGATAGGGGACATCGTATCCCGCCGTTTTCATATTCCTCACGTCGTGATGTTCCACTCTCTTGGTGCCGTGAAGAAGGCACTCCTGAATGACTATCAGGATCACATTTCACGTATCAAGACGGAGATCTCTCTCATGGAGAATGCTTCCTGCATCGTCATCCCCAATGAGACCGAGCTGGGTGTTATGAAGAAGTATTACAACTATGAATCTGATAAATATCGAATCATTCCCTGCGGTGTCGATCTTGATCTATTCTTTGCTACTATGCGTAAGACGGCAAAACGTGAAGTGGGATTTGATAAATACGACCGTATAATCCTTTGTGTAGGAAGGCTCGAACCCATCAAAGGCGTCGATTTGGCGGTCAGGGCATTGGCGCTCACCAAGAGCAATGCCAGACTTGTCTTCGTCTGTGGCGAGAATCAGTCCGCCAGGATCATGAACCTCAGAAAACTGGCTAGGGAACTCAAGGTCGAGACCCGTGTCCAGTTCATCGAGGATGTTCCTTATTACGATATGCAGAAATACTACAGTGCATCGGATATGCTTCTGAACCCCGCTTATTACGACAGCTGTTCATTATCGGTGATGGAAGCTTTGGCCTGTGGCACTCCGGTCGTGTCGACTGCTACGGGCGTTGCTCCTGATATCGTACAGGACGGCTATAACGGCGTGATCGTCGAGGGTAATTCTTCTGAGCTGGCTAAGGGCATCGACAAGATGTATAAGAAGCTGGGGAACAGAAGGTTCAATAAACAGTCCTTGATCAGATCCATCGAAGATTATTCATGGGATGTCATAGCTGATAAGATGATCAAGATGTATGATGAACTGATTTCGCTCTAGACAAATAAAAATTGTTTGCTATATAATACCCAACAATCTTGCTTTTTATGCTCAATATGAGTATAACTAGTTGAGAAATGAGACAAAAGGAGGAATAGATCGATGGCAAAGAACATCATCGTTTGTTTAGATGGTTCTACCTTGGCAGAACAGATCCTTCCTTTTGTTAAGGATCAGGCCAAGGCATTGGGCGCTAAGCTCACTCTGCTCCAGGTCATCGGCGGTACCACCCAGGTCCTGTCCACTGCTTCTTTGGAAGCTGGCATGATGGTATCTCCTACTGGTGCTGATATCGCTTTGTCGCTCGAACAGATGAACGCCATTAAAGATGACGTCCAGCGATATCTCGACGGGCATGTCGAAGAATTGAAGAGGGATGGTATCGAGGCAGAAGGTGTTATCGTTAACGGTAAGGCCGGACCTGCCATAATCGAGTATTCCATCGCAAATGACGCTTACATGATCGCAATCGTGACCCATGGTCGCAGCGGCATTGGTAAAGCAGTCTACGGCAGTGTTGCCGACTACGTACTTAAAAATTCGGGCATACCCACTTTAGTATTTAAGCCAAAAGATAACTAGGCTTAACAGCAAAATCAAAAGAGGGTTGCCCAAACAGCAACTCTCTTTTTTTGTATATATGACAATAAGAATTTTGGGGCGAGAAATAAGAAGAAAAAGGAGGTAACAATAATGACTCAATCAGAAATTATTTCATTAATAACCATTATTCTGTTTGCAGTTGGCATGGTGCTTGTGGGCATCATGACACAGAAAAAAGCTCGTACGATGGATAACTTCCTTCTTGGCGGGCGAAAGATCGGTCCGTGGCTGTCGGCTTTCTCCTATGGCACAGCATACTTCTCTGCAGTGGTCTTCATCGGCTATGCCGGTACCCACGGTTGGAGAGTCGGTCTCGGTTCCCTTTGGATCGGTATGGGCAATGCCGTTATCGGTTCACTTTTGGCATGGGTAGTCCTTGGCGCTAAGACCAGGGTCATGACTCGTACACTGGATGCAAAGACCATGCCTGATTTCTTTGCAAAACGATTCGCATCAACCCCCATGAAAATATATACGGCAGCGGTTATTTTCATCTTCCTGGTCCCTTACGCTGCCGGCGTCTATAAAGGTCTCGGTACTCTGTTCTCTGCAGTTTTCTCCGGTGCCAGTGAAGTCACTTGTATGCTCATCGTAGCTATCATTACTTCTATCTACCTGGTACTCGGCGGTTACATCGCGTCTGCTATCAATAACTTTATCCAGGGCATGATCATGTTGATCGGTGTTGCACTGATCGTCATCATCCTCCTTGCCCAGCCTGAGGTAGGTGGTATCTCCGGCATGATCTCCGGTCTTTCAAATGTATCTGAAAGCCTGACCGATATCTGGGGCGGCCAGTTCGGCGGATTCCTTTTGACCAACATCCTTCTTACCAGTTTCGGTACTTGGGGTCTTCCTCAGATGGTACACAAATACTATGCCATCAAGGACAAGTCTTCCATCAAGATCGGCGCAATCATTGCTACCGCTTTTGCTGTCGTGATCGGCTGCGGTGCATACTTCATCGGTTCTATGAGTCATCTGTTCATCGAAGCTGCTGCTGACGGCATGCCGGCAGTTGCAGGCGGCTATGACGCTGTCGTACCTTACATCTTGACCAAGGTGTTCTCCGGTTCCATCGGTCTCAACATCGTTTTGGCCATCATGCTGGTATTACTGCTCTCAGCATCCATGTCGACTCTGTCATCTCTGGTCATCACTTCATCCTCTGCTGTTGCAGTTGACATGACCTCTGTCATCAAACCCAGCTTGGATAAAAAGAAAGAGATGCTGCTTATGCGCGGTCTCTGTGTTGTCTTCGTCTTGGTCTCCTTCTTCTTCGCTACACAGAATATCTCCTTCATCGTCAACCTGATGTCCTTCTCATGGGGCGTCGTTGCTGGTGCCTTCTTAGGTCCTTACCTCTGGGGTCTGTACTCCAAGAAGATCACCAAGGTCGGTGCCTGGACCGGCATGGTCATCGGCCCCGTATTCATCCTTGCTATGATCGTATTCTACACAGTCACCCAGGGCTTCTCTGCCGCTATCAACCAGGCAGCCATGCTCGGTATCATTGCTATGGGTCTGTCTGTTGTAGTCACTCCTCTCGTTTCTCTCTTCACCAAGAAGTTCGAACAGAATCACATCGATGCCGTCTTTGCTCCTTGTGAAGACTAGTCAGAGTTACTGAAAATGAAAAGACCTTCCAGCAATGGAAGGTCTTTTTTTTATTTTAGTTAAAGGGGATAGGGATTATTCGCTGACGTCTTTATCGGCTTCTTTATCGCCGCAGCAGCAACAACCGTCTTCTTCCTTTTCTTCTGCAGCCTTTTCGGCTTCTTTTTCAGCCTTGGCAGCTTCTTTCTTGGCAGCGCTCTCTTCCTTGATGTTATCGATGGTTTTTTGAGCTTCTTCGGCCTTGATGAAATGGGCCTGAGCTGCTTCGCAGAACTCGAGGACTGATTCATCGACCTTGGCAGGATCCTCTACGAAGAGGTTGTAGTAGTACTCACCAATCTTCTTGAATTCTTCTTTGGCGTTGTACTTTTCAGTATTGATGGTGTTGTTGAGCTTGGTTATCTCGATGGCGTCACTGGTCTTATTACCAATGGTCTTAGCGCCCTGTTTGATTTTATCCATGAAAGCCATAGTGATAGCCTCCTTTTTGATTACTTACGATTTAATATTAGCACATCACAGAGCCCTAAATACAAGAAGAGCTGCTCAAAAATGGGCAGCTCTCTTAGTAGTTTTGTTACGTGGATTATTCGGTTCTGAGTGCGATGACCGGATCTTTCTTGGCGGCGGAGGATGCCGGGATGAGACCGGAGATGAGTGTCAGCAGGACGCTGATCACAACTAGAGCGACAGCGACTCGCCAGTCGAGCATGGCTGATGCTCCTGTATTGGTGAGGATGCCGATCGCGATGTTGATGGGTACGATGAGGACATATGTGATGCCGACACCCAAGAGACCTGCAAGGAGACCGATGATGAGAGTCTCGGCATTGAAGACGCGGGACACATCGCGTTTGGAGGCACCCATGGCGCGGAGAATACCGATTTCCTTGATTCGCTCAAGGACTGAGATATTGGTGATGACGCCGATCATGATGGATGAAACGATGAGTGAGATAGCGACGAAGGCAATCAGGACGTAGCTGATGACGTTGATGATGGTAGTCACTGACTTGAGGAGGAGGGCGGTGATGTCGGTGTACTGGATCGTGTATTCTTCATTACCTCTGTCGGTCTGATACTTGTTATAGTCATTTATGAAGGCTGTCAGCTGATCTTTAGCATCGATGTCCTTGGGATAGATGGAGATGGATGCGGGATCGTCGAGATCGATGACGCCGAGTTTAGAGATGTTTTTCTCGTAGGTCGAGGTGCTCTCGCGGGCCGGTAGCATATCAGAGAACATCTTGATGATAGCTTCTTCGCTCATGGTCTGTACCATGGCTTCGAACTGGGCCTGTTCTTCGGCGGGGCGGGTCATCATATATGCTCTGATCATGTCGATGGTGATAGTCATCGATTCGTCGGCTTCGAAGGGAAGTCCGGTGAAGACATCGGTATCGGGATCAGCGAGTTGTGCTTTAACTATGTTGCTCTCGAATACCTTTTCAGAGACGTAACGGGTAAGTGATGCCTGATATCCGATGGAGCCGCCGCTGGTGGAGGTCAAGGTGTCTTTCTTGGGACGTGCGATTCCGGCGATCTTGATGGTCAGACCATCGTTGATCTTGGAGACCATATAGGCAGCGTTATCGCTCTGGTCTTCCCACTTCTTTGTGTAGTAATTATATTGATAGATGTCCGGGTTGAGGACGAGTTTGAATGTGGTGTTGAGGATGTCATCATAGGTGAAGACTTTCTGTTCAGGTGCTTCAGCAGGTTCGCCTGCCATGGCTTTCCTGAAGATCTCTTCGATCTCGTCCTGATCCATGAGGCCGATGGAATAGAGCATATAATCGGTCACTTCGTTATCTTCGGTGACGAAGAGGACTACTTCATCATAGTTATCTGCCCAGGAACCGGCGATGATGTCATATTGTGCTTCATAGAGATCAGGATTTTCGATCATTTCCTGCCAAACATCGCTGCTGAAGAGCGCCGATGAACTGAACATGGAACTCTGCCTGCCGCGGAGTGAATTCAGGACGGAACTAGGATTGACCTGGATGATGCCGTCAGAAGTGTCTGCGGAATAAATCAGCAAAGGAGCAGAGAAGGTGTACTGGATGCCGTTGATATATTGATCGATCTCATTCTTGTGTTCTTCTAGATAGGCTTTGAATTCCTTCAGGTTGTTGGACGTTATCTGGGTCGTCATGCTGTCGATAAGGTCAGTCATGATATTGAGTGAATAAACAGCGTCCTTGTCGTGTTCTGGTCTTTCGTCGGATGCAACGGTGGCAAGGTTCCCGATGATGGAGCTCAGGTCGACAGACTGTTTTTCGATGACAATAGGATATGATGCCAAAGTGTCGCGTTCGATTCCTTCGATATAGGCATTGACGCCGGTGGAGATCGATGTGATGAGAGCGATACCGATGATACCGATACTTCCGGCACCACTTGTAAGGAAAGTTCGCCCCTTCTTGGTGCGGAGGTTATTGAAGCTGAGAGTAAGTGCTGTCCAGAAGGACATTCCGGGTCTTTTTTCGCGTTTCTTGGCAGCGGCGGCATCATGTTCATTGCATGGATTGGTATCGCTGATAATCTTGCCATCGGCGATACGGATGATTCGGTTGGCGTATTCTTCGGCCAGGTCAGGGTTATGAGTTACCATGACTACGAGTTTATTGGCAGCGATCTCTTTGAGAAGGTCCATGATTTGGACGCTGGTCTCGGAATCGAGGGCACCGGTAGGCTCGTCGGCCAGAAGTACATCTGGGTCGTTAACTAGTGCTCTTGCGATTGCAACTCGTTGCATTTGGCCACCGGAAAGCTGGTTGGGTTTCTTATGGATATGGTCTTCGAGACCGACCCGGATGAGGGCTTGTCGGGCTTTTTCTCGTCGTTCTTTGCGGTTGAGGCCTTTGAGGGTCAGGGCCAGTTCGACGTTGGACAGAACGGACTGATGAGGGATGAGGTTATAACTCTGGAAGACGAAACCGATGGTATGGTTTCGGTAAGTGTCCCAGTCTCGGTCATTGTATCCTTTAGTGGAGCGGCCGTTGATGATGAGGTCGCCGGAATCATAGGTATCGAGACCGCCTATAATATTTAATAATGTAGTCTTACCGGATCCTGAGTGTCCCAGAATCGCCACGAATTCATTTTCACGCAGCGTCAGGCTGACTCCGTCCAGAGCCTTCTGTTCGATCTTGCCTACTTTGTAGGACTTCTTGATATCAACGACTTCTAGCATAAGATAACCCTCAATTATTCTTTCTACATTAGAGTAAAGCTCATAAAACTTTTAAATTCAAATGATTTTAGTAGTATATAAAAAAATGACCGCACCTTGTAAAGATGCGGTCATGCATATCAGGGGATAGAGTGAGGAATTATTCGGCTTCTTTAGGTTCTTCTTTCTCGACCTGTTTCTTAAGCTTGGCGATCTTTTTCTTGAGTTCAGCCAATTCTGCTTCTAATTCGTCGATGGTCTCAGCGGCTTCGTTCTTAGGCTTAGCTGCCTTTTCTTTGGCGGCACCCTCCTTTTTGATAGCTGATGAGATGTTCTGGCCGAACTGTTCGGCGGCCTTGCCGACATCCTTGAATTTGGCTTTGACTTCTTCATCCTTGAAGCGTCCGGCGAATTCAGATGCGGATGCAGCAGCAACGCTTCCCAGATCCTTGGCCTTGTTCTTGAGTTCAGGATCATTGAAGATCTGGGTCAGGGCCTGACCGAAGGTCTCGAAGATGGCGGCGAAAGAAGTGGCGATTCCGGCCTTTTCTTCTTTAGCTTTGTTTTCTTTCTTGGCGGATTTTGCTTTAGCTTTTACTTCTTCTTTGGCTTCAGCTTTTTTGGTTTCGGCTTTTACGGTCTTCTTTGCAGCAGTCTTTTTGGGGGCTGCTTTCTTAGCGGCGGTCTTCTTAGGTGCAGCCTTCTTGACTGTCTTCTCTTCCTTTACCTCTTCGACCGGCTTTTCAGTGGTCTTCTTGGTTTTCTTTTCTGCCATATATATCCTCCTGAAAGATTTGTGGGGTAGGTGACGTTCTGTCGGTTTAATTATAACCATTTCGATAGGATTTGTTTAACGGTCCTGCGTCCTTTGACAAAAGAAAGTCCTTTGTATATCATCTTGTATCGTACAAAACAGTCCTTTTCAGGACTTCATATTGCTTGGCCGTTATTAGAACGACCGAAAAAGATAGCGTGAGTTTACGCTCATGTTGACTTTTATGTTGCGTTCTAATAGAATTATTCGGTAATTTTGCCCACGTAGCTCAGTTGGTAGAGCGCGTTCTTGGTAAGAATGAGGTCAACAGTTCGACTCTGTTCGTGGGCTTTCTAAAAAAAAGGAGTAATATGGCCAAGCAGAAATTTGAGAGATCTAAGCCCCATTGCAACGTCGGTACCATTGGTCACGTAGACCATGGTAAGACCACCCTCACAGCTGCCATTACCTGCGTTTTGGCAAAGCGAGGCGGTGCTGAATTCCGAGCTTTCGATACCATCGATAACGCTCCGGAAGAAAAAGCACGAGGTATGACGATTGCTATTTCCCACGTCGAGTATGAAACTGCAACTCGACACTATGCCCACATCGACTGCCCGGGACATGCTGACTTCGTCAAGAACATGATCACCGGTGCTGCCCAGATGGACGGCGCAATCCTCGTTGTTAGTGCTCCTGATGGTGCTATGCCTCAGACCGTCGAACACGTTCTTCTTGCTCGACAGGTGCAGGTACCTGCTATCGTAGTTGCACTCAACAAAGTTGATGTCATGGATGACCCTGAACTTCTCGAACTCGTCGAGATGGAAATCCGTGAACTCCTCAACAAATACAACTTCCCTGGTGATGAAGTACCCATCGTCCGAATCTCCGCCCTCAAAGCCCTTGAATGCGGCTGCGGCAAAGAAGATTGCGAATGGTGTGGCAAGATCCTTAAGCTCATGGATGCCGTAGATTCCTACGTTCCCATCCCTGATCGACCCAAAGATCTTCCTTTCCTTATGCCTATCGAAGACGTCTTCAGCATCAAAGGCCGAGGCACTTGTCCTACCGGTCGTGTTGAACGAGGTACCGTCAAGATCGGTGACGAAGTCGACATCGTTGGTCTCCATCACGAAACCAAGAAGGTCGTTGTTACCGGTATCGAAATGTTCCACAAGACTCTCGACATCGCTGAACCCGGTGATGCCATCGGTATGCTCCTCCGCGGTGTTGAACGATCCGACATCGAACGTGGTCAGGTTCTGGCTGCCCCTGGTTCCATCAAACCTCACACCTATGCCGAAGCTGAAGTCTACGTTCTTAAGAAAGAAGAAGGCGGCCGACACACTCCGTTCCTCAATGGTTACAAACCTCAGTTCTACATCCGAACAACTGATGTCACTGGTACCATCGAGCTCGAACCCGGTGTTGAAATGGTCATGCCTGGCGACAATACCCGAATGAAGATCCGACTCATCTACCCTGTAGCTCTTGAAAAGGGTCTCCGATTCGCTATTCGAGAGGGAGGCAGGACTGTTGGTGCTGGTGCCTTCACTAACATTCTTGAATAGTTATGTCTAAGAAAACAGAAACAAGAATAATCATCAGTCTCGCTTGTACTGAATGCCAGGAACGCAACTACAGCTCTGAAAAGAACCGTAGGAACGACACTCAGAGACTTGAACTGAAGAAGTTCTGTCCCCGATGTGGCAAGCAGACTCTGCATCGTGAATCAAAGTAGGTTCACAAGTAAGGAATTAATTTAATGGCAAAACCGGAAGAAAATAAAAAGCGACCATCGCTTCCAAGTAGAGTAATAGCAGAGCTTAAAAAGGTTACATGGCCTACCAAAAAGGAGGCCATGTACCTCACCGGTTTGGTGTTGCTGGTCTCTGTCGTAATGGGTCTCGTCTTAGGCGGTCTCGATTACGTCTTTGCATGGTTCGTTAACACTGTATTACTTGGCTAGAGGAAGATATGACCGATAACGAATTCAAATGGTATGTCGTTCATACCTACTCTGGATACGAGAAGAGAGTGATTGAATCTCTCGATCTTCGACGCTCATCCCTTGATCAGGATGGCGACATCGAGGAATACATCATTCCGGAAGAAACAAAAACAAAGATACAGGGCGGCAAGAAAGTCGAGGTCGTCAGCAAGATCCTGCCAAGTTATATCTTGGTCAAGATGAGAATGAATGACGCATCCTGGGCCATCGTCCGCAATACCTCGGGAGTTACTGGATTCGTCTCCGGCGATGACGGACCGATTCCCTTATCTGAGGAAGAGTATGAAGAAATCTTCCGTCAGATGAATGCCGAGGAACCCCGTATCGAAGTCGGATTCAAAGAGGGTGAAAGTGTCCGCATTACCGATGGTCCGTTCGCGGAATTCATCGGCAGTGTCAGCGACATCGACTCAGAGAAGGGCAGGGTACGAGTCATGCTCTCTCTCTTCGGTCGTGAGACCCCCGTTGAATTGGATTTTATGCAGGTAGAAAAGATCTAGTATATAGATCTCTAGTTTTACAGGAGAATTAATTAAAGTGGCGAAGAAAGTTGCGGCTATAATCAAACTGCAGATTCCAGCCGGACAGGCAAATCCTGCCCCTCCGATTGGTCCTGCGTTAGGTCAGCACGGCGTCAACATCATGGGTTTCTGCAAGGAATACAATGAGAAGACCGCTAATCAGGTCGGTTCCATCGTTCCTGTTGAAATCACTGTCTACGCTGACCGATCTTTCACGTTCATCTGCAAGACTCCTCCCACCACTGACCTCATCAAGAAAGCTTTAGGCGTTGAGAAGGCCAATGGCAAGCCGGGTCATGATGAACCTCTGGTTTTAACTAAAGAGATGCTGCGCAACATCGCTGAGCAGAAAGCAAAAGATGCCAATGCCAACGATATCGAAGCTGCGGAACGAGCTGTTGCTGGTACCGCACGCAGCATGGGTGTAAAGGTAGAAGACTAAAATGGCTAAATACGGTAAGAAACACATTGAAGCACTTAAGCTCGTAGAAAAGGGTAAACTCTACGAACCTAAAGAAGCACTTGAGCTGGCTAAGAAGGCAGCTTGTGCGAAATTCGATGAGACCGTTGAAATGCACTTACGAATGGGACTTGATCCCCGTCAGGCAAACCAACAGGTCCGCGGTGTCGCACTGCTCCCTGCCGGCTTGGGCAAGGAAGTTAAGATCTTGGTATTCGCAGCAGGCGATGCCGAGAAAGCTGCTCTGGCAGCTGGCGCTGACTACGCTGGATCTGACGAGATCATTGCTAAGATCTCCGAAGGTTGGCTTGATTTTGATGTTGCCATCGCTACCCCTGATATGATGGGCAAAGTTGGTAAACTGGGTAAGGTCCTTGGTAGAAAAGGTCTTATGCCTAATCCCAAAGCAGGCACTGTAGTCGCACCTAATGATCTCGCCCGAGCTATCGATGATGCCCGCAAAGGTCGTGTCGAATACAAACTCGACCGACAGGCCATCATCCATGTCGTCATCGGCAAAGCTTCTTTCGATGTCGACAAGCTCTATACCAATATGGCTGCTCTGATGGAAGCCGTTGTCCATGCCAAACCGGCTGGTGCCAAAGGTCAGTACGTCAAGAGCGTATTTGTCAAGACTACCATGGGTCCCGGCATCGCAGTCGACACCCGACTTGCATGTGATCTCAAGGTAGACTAGGTTACCCTTTTAACAACAGAATATCCGTTATCTTAAGACAGTGGGTGTCGGGAACGACTTAATGGATGGCCTACCGAGGATAAAACGAACAAATTACATTATCTCTCAAATGTGATTGGTTTCTATAGAAGTCCTTGCGCCATTCCCCGCAAGGACTTTTTTTATGAGGAGGTGAATACTTAATGAGAAAGAATGTTAAAGCACAGAAGATCGACGAGATCCAGAGCTCATTGACTGGTTTCGAATCTGCTGTAGTAACAAGCTATCAGGGCATCAAGACTCCTGACCTGGTTTCATTACGACATAAGCTCCGAGAGAACAACATCGAGTATAAAGTCGTTAAGAACACTTTTGTACGCCGCGCAATGGCTGCATTGGGTCATGATGATATCGCTGAAAAACTCGATGGTCCTATCGCTATCGCTATCGGCCACGAGGATCTGGTCGCCCCTATGAAGGTCATGTCCGATTACATCACATCATCTGGTATTCAGATGGAGATTATCGGCGGTTTCCTTCCTGATCAGTGGTTGACCCCCGAAGACGTCAAGGTCTATGCCAAACTTCCTTCAAAGGAACAGGCACACTTCTTGATCGCATACTTATTACAGAGCCCAGTCCGTTCTTTGGCTATCGCATTGAATGCACGCCGAGAACAGTTAGAAGCCCAGGCATAATAAATAATTAATAAGGAATAATAAAATGGCTAAATTTACTACTGAAGAATTTATCGAAGCAATCAAAGAAATGTCAGTCATTGAACTCAATGACCTTGTCAAAGCAATCGAAGAAGCATTCGGCGTCAGCGCTGCTGCTCCTGTAATGGTTGCCGGTGGTGCCGCTGCTGGTGCTGCTGCTCCTGCAGAAGAAGAAAAGACCGAATTCAACGTCGTCCTCAAGGCTGCTGGTGACAACAAGATCAACGTCATCCGAATCGTCCGTGAACTTACCGGTCTCGGCCTCAAAGAATCCAAGGATCTCGTTGAAGGCGCTCCTAAAGTCGTCAAAGAAGGCGTCAGCAAGGAAGATGCTACTGCTGCCAAGGCTAAGCTTGAAGAAGTCGGCGCTACTGTTGAACTTCAATAGTCTTTAGACAGTTAGACTGAATAATGATAGGGATGGTCAGAAATGGCCATCCCTATTTTTTTATAAGGGCAGGGGTTTTCTTGGAGTTCAGTTCACATAGGAACTTTAGTCCGATAGCGGTAATGATGCTCAATGCAAAGAACAGCAATACTTGTGCGGGAGTCCTGTAGACAAGATCTTTAAGTCCGAACTGTTCTGATAGAAAGTAGTCGTGAGTTATATATATAAATAAGGAAGCCTGGTCACACCAGAAGACGAACTTGCTCTGTGCGATGTTGCTGACCAGTTTGATATGTACTGTTATTAGTCTGACAGCATGGAAGATCCAAAGGGCCAGAACCAGGTGGGATAAATGGACTGTAACTACGTCATATAACGCCGTATCATCCGCGAACCGTCTGATTACAAATCTGGCAGCCAAAGCTATGATCATTCCAGTGGTAAGGAACAGGTAGTTCTTCTTTGAGATGATTGAACTATTCTTGCCTGATACGTAGCCGATATAGAAACATGCCAGAGGCAGGACGTTTACTCTTAGTAAACCTAGGAGTATAAAGACGAGTAGGATTACCGGGATGACTATCTTATTGTTTATACTGGTCTTATTCTCGATCCTTTTGATGGCTATGAGCATCAGGTAACAGATCATGATTACGGTGATGAACCACAGGTGTGTCAGTCCGCCGAGTGCGCCAGCCTCATCGACACCGGGGATGTAGGGGATGATCCAATGCAGTCCTTGCAGGTTGAGTCCAAAGAGAATTAGATCTTTACCTGATGGGAAGTCATTCATGATGGCTGCTTCATAGATGACAACAAGTACGACAAAGATCAGGACCGGAACGCAGATCTTAATCCATCTATGAAAGAACCATTTTGATGCAGGTGCGATGGCCTTATTACTGTATAGATATCCGGATATCAGGAGAAATACGTAAACACCGGCGTTGAATATCTGGGCGATCCAGAGATCGAAATAGATAGACAGATGACACAGGATGATCATCAGCATTGCTAATACACGCAAGAATGATATGCTGTTGTCTCTTTCCATATATAGAAGAATCCTTATCTTAGATTAACAGTATTATCGTCTCTTTGTTCAGTTATCACAAATCGTGAAAAAATTTTGACAGTGGGTGTTGACAAACCTTGACGATGCATTTATTATAGGCGTAACTACATCTAAAAGGGAGGTGGTGCGTCTGTACGTGGAAAGAGCGGTCCAAACTAAACGCGGGCACAATAGGGTTTTAACTTTTGCTTTTACCGCATGAACTACCCAGAGGGTAGGGAGTGCATACTTTTAGGAGATATATATAAAAATGAAAAAATTAAATAAGGTAATGAGTGTACTGCTCACACTTGCAATTGCTGCAAGCTTGTTTGTAGTTGGCGCTCCTGCTTCCGCACTCAGCACTGGACCTCTTAACAATATCCAGTCTGAACCTTGCGAACAGGCCTGGTATGGTATCGATTTACCTGCTACCTACACCTATGTAGTCAGCGGCGATATTGAAAAATATCCCAACTACAGCGATGGCAGTGTTCAGTTCAATAAGATCATCAAGATGGTCTACAATCTTGATGAATCCGCCATCTATGCAATCGCAGAGGTCTTCGAAGGTGCCCCTGGCGCTTCCGTAACCCCCGCAACTTATACTGAAACCCGAAGCACTTTGGCCGTCTTCAAGACCGTCAACGAAGGCCGAACTTGGACCAAATGCAAGACCGGTTTCGAAGATGCTATCTATGAAAACTATTCCGAATTCGGTTGCGCTGACATCGTCGCATCCAACGCTCTTGCTGACAGCGTCTACTTCACCGATGGTAAGAACATTTATGTAACCACCGATGGCGGCAAGACTTGGGTCGTCGTTCGTGACCTCTACGTCGATACTGCTCAGCAGGCTGCTGTTGCAGATGACACTCCTATCAAGACCATCGATTACATCTACAGCAACGGCAAAGAAGTTCTCTTAGCCGGTACTGAATATGATGTCTATATCCTCGAAACTGTCAATGGTACTGGCCGATGGGATAAGACCCAGGTCTTCGAGAATCATGGCATTGATGTAACTGCAGAAACCACTTCTGTCCTTGTCGTCAAGGCAGACGCTTCTACCTATGTTTCCAAGCAGGGCGTCATCGCTCTCGTACTGATCGGCGATGAAGTTATCCTCACCAAACGATACAATCAGTATCGCTGGAACCAGACCGGTTCTAAAGATGTCGTCGTCACCACCACTGAACTCACCGATATCGACGGCGGTTCCATCTGGCTCCCTGATGACTATGCCACCGCTGGTGTTGCATATGCATCTATCCACAACACTGCAGGTGCTCTCAACCCCGTATTCCGTGTCACCGAGACCGCTTCTGCATATGAATTCATTGATGATACTCGCCTTATTGCTGTTACCAACGTTACTGGTGTCGGTACTTCCGAAGACAATATCGTTGTAGTCGGCGGTGCCTGGATGGATGATGAACCCGGCGCCGTTGTTCTTCACACTGAAGACGGTATCTATAAAGAAGCCACTATCAATCCTATCGGTTTTGATTGGGCTTATGTCCTCCTGCTTTCCAACTATGCTGCTAATGGCCGTGCATTAGCCGGTACCGCTGGCGGCACTGACTGTGGTGTCTCTCTCACTACTGACTTCTGTGACACCTTCATCCAGATCTCTATGATCGGCGAACCTCTTGGACGAATCCTTGATGTTGCCGGTGACATCTATGTTCTTACTCCTGGTATCCTCTGGAGAAACATCAGCGGTTACTGGGAACGTGTAAAGTGCACTATCGAAACCACTTCCGACCTCGGCGAACTTGATCTCGAAGTTGCTGCCGATGGCACTCTTTACATCGCTGAAGTTGGTGCTCGTGGTGATGCTACTCCTAAATACAGCCCCATCTACACTTCTGAAAACAATGGTCTCTCATTTAATGAGATGCGCTATTCTTATGGCAATGGCTACCCTGGCACTCCTGTTGGTGTTACCGCATGGTATCCTATCAGCAAGTCCAGCTTAGTCGTAGCTGACAATGGTTACATCTGTGTTACCGAAAATGGTGGCCAGAAGTGGACCTACATCAAGAATGACAAGGTCGGCACTGTTACTGACCTTATCATGGTCGATGGCAAATGGTATGCCGTTGCCGTCAAGATTTCTGGTGGCAAAGCTGAAGTCACTGCACTTTCCTCCACCGATGGCAAGACTTGGACTCCTTCCACCGTCAAGAAGGGTAACACCGACGCTGAAGATGGTTCTGCATCCATCGCATTCGCTGGCGTTCCTTATGTTGTTGCCGACTTCGCTATGACTGATAGCAAGACTGGCGATGACATCAACCAGGTTTACTACTACAATGGCAAGAAATGGGTTGCCTATGGTCCTCAGGTCCTTGGCACCGATATCGTTGCCGATGCTTATGGTTCCGGTCTCGATTCCGAAGGTACCGGTATGGTTTACGTTGTTGAATCCAACACCGTTCTCCGACTCCGCGGTACTGATGGTATCTTCTCCGATATCACTGAATACCTCACTGAAGACGGCGGCTTCACTGCTCCTGTTCACCAGATTTGGTTGACCAAGAGCGGTACCGATAACGTCCTCTGGGCTCAGAACGTTGATGGTGTCTACAAGTACATCGATACCATGAACGATCATGGCACTGGTCTCAAGGCTGACGTCAACAAGATCTCTGCCGGTAACTACACCATCAAATTCTCCTGGGATGCAATGGACAATGCCTATGCATATGTCATCCTTGCTGACAACGTATGGAGCAAGATGGTCCTCGCTTCCGTAACTGATTTCGATTTCGCAAATGACTTCGCCGGTTTCGATGCCGGAGCCATTGAGCTCGCAACTGTTACCACCTTGACCGAAATCACTATCGGCGCTGGTGCTTCTGAAGTTTGGTACTACAATGTTTGGGCTATCGAAGGTTACTCCACCACCACCACCATCCATCCTGTCTTCTCCTTCGCTTATGCCAACCCCAACAACAAAGTTGGTACTCCTCTCGCCGGTCCTCTCTACATCACTCCTTCCACCGGTTACACCTATGAACAGGCCGACAGTGCACAGATCGTCTGGATGGATCTCCTTCCTTCCAACGATGACATGTATGCTGCTTACGATCATGAACTTCAGATCGCTGTCTATGATGGCAACGGTGATCCCAATGCTGCCTTAGACAAGGCTTCTACCATCTTCATTCCTAAAGCCAATGCAGTTGAAGGTTATGATCAGCAGATCGGTGCTGGCTACTACAGATATTCATACTCACCTGTTCTCGACTACAACACTGCTTATGCAGTCCGTGTCCGAGCAGTCACTGAAGATGCAATCGGTGAATGGTCCACCATCGTCTTCTCCACCGTTGAGAATTCACCTTACCAGGTTGGTGAAGGCGGCGGCGCTGC
The DNA here is from genome assembly GCA_002309415.1 of Dehalococcoidia bacterium UBA1222. The sequence continues at coordinate 114,243 of DBXC01000007.1, read as the reverse complement.
TCCTGTCATCACTGTTCCTACCTACACCATCAGCGTACCTCCTCAGGTCACCGTTACCGAGAAAGATTACTCACTCGTTTGCGAACCTGATACCCTTACTGTAACTGTTCCTACCTACACCATTGATAACGGTGGCGCTGAAAAAGCTTCCACTCCTATCTACATCTGGGTCATCATCGCAATCGGTGCAATCCTCTGCATCGCAGTCATCGTTCTTATCGTTCGAACTCGACGCGTAGCATAGTAACTGCACTTTAGTTGTGTAACTAAAAGAGAGCCTCTCGTGAGGCTCTCTTTTTTTTTGTGCTTAAGCAGATCTTATGTTATACTACGTCCATAACTTGATTATGCTTATAAGAAAGTGGGCCAAACCCCACTTTCTTTGGTATTGGAGAGATTGATGAAAAACGATTTTATTCTGGCAATCAAACAGCTTTCTGCAGAAAAGAATCTTTCTGAAGAAGTGATCCTTGCTGCTGTTGAATCAGCTCTTGCAAGTGCTTTCAGGAAGAACAATTTCGCACCTAATCAGGTAATCACTGTTAAGATCAACAGAGATACCGGTGCTCCTGAAGTTATGGCTGAAATGAAAGTGGTCGATGAAGTCATTGATGACCGCTGTGAGATCTCACTGAAAGATGCACGTAAGATCGATAAGGAATGCGAACTTGATGATATGATCATGGTCAAGACTGTTCCTCAGAATGCCGGTCGTATCGCTGCTCAGACTGCTAAACAGGTCCTTCTGCAGCGACTGCATGAAGCCGAGCACAGTGCTATCTTTGATGAATACTCTGGTAAGGCTGGTGAGATCGTATCCGGCACAGTCAGAAGAGTCGATTCTAAGCAGATCACCATCGATCTCGGTAGGGCAGAGGGTATCCTTCCTGTTGAAGAACAGGTTCCGGGCGAAAGATATCGAGTCGGTCAGCGTATCCGAGCATATCTTGTCGAGGTTGCCCAGTCACCTAAAGGTTCTGTTCTCATCATCTCCCGCAGCCATCCTAACCTTTTGAGAAAACTGTTGGAACTCGAAGTTCCTGAAATAACTAACGGTACTGTTGAGATCAAGTCCATTGCCCGTGAAGCAGGTTATCGCAGCAAGGTCGCTGTATATGCCAAACAGGACGGTGTAGACGCTGTTGGATGTTGTGTTGGTCTTCGTGGTATCCGTATACAGAATATCGTTACTGAACTTGGCAACGAGAAGATCGATGTAGTCAATTGGAGTCCTGAGCCGGCATTATTCATTGCCCAGGCACTGTCTCCTGCTCAGGTCGCTACCGTCAAGATCGATGAGAAGAAACAGTCCGCCATCGCGGTCATCCCTGACAAGATGCTTTCTCTTGCAATTGGCAAGGAAGGTCAGAACGTCCGACTGGCTGTTAAACTTACTGGATGGAAGATCGATATCAAGAGTGTTTCTGATGAGGAAGCTGATCAGGCACAGAATGCCGCTTCTGTAGAGCCAGTTGAAGAAGCTCCTGTCGTTGTTGAGATTCCTGAAAAGCCTGAAAAGAAAGAAACCAAGAAAGATAAAGAAGAAACTGTCATCTCTGAACCCGTTAAGGCTGCTCCTGCCAAGACTGCTCAGCCTCAGGGTATCAGGTTTGCTGAAGATATTCTCATGCCTATGGATGAGTCCAGTAAAGACGATTCCGGCAAGAAGAAGAAAAAGAAGAAGAGCGGCAAAGAGAATGCCGAAGATGGTATCAGATTAAAGAGACAGCGCCGTGGCGGCATGAACTACTTAGATCAGGATGATGATGACTTCTAATAAGAAAGTCGTTGAGCGCTGCTGTGTCGTCTGCCGGGGCCACAAGACGAAGGATCAGTTGATCCGTGTGGTCAAATCGAAAGATGGGGAAGTTGCACTTGATATTACGGGAAAGATGCCCGGGCGCGGTACATATGTTTGTACTAGCAAGGAATGTTGGAGAGCTTTAGAGAGTAATAATGCATTGGAACATGGTCTGAGATGCTCTATCACATCTCATGACAAAGCTGTCTTAGTTGCTAAAGCTGTCGAAGTGATTGGAGGTATGGCGTAATGAGTGAAAACAAACAAAAAGAGAATATATTAGAACTTCCGAAGACTATTAGTGTCAGACAGCTGGCAGAAATGCTTGATGCCTCAGCTGTCGATATCATAAAGACCCTCATGAAGCAGGGCATCATGGCCAATATCAATCAGGTCATTGAATATGATGCAGCTGTTAAAGTAGCGGAAGCTTATGGATTTACTGTCACTCAGCAGTCGATTGCAGAATCGAAAGCAAGCGTTATCTCCGAGATCAAAAAACGACAGCATGAAGGCCCTCAGGGCAATCTTAAGTCCCGACCTCCTGTCGTAACCATCATGGGGCATGTGGACCATGGTAAGACCAGTATCCTTGATGCTATCCGTTCATCCCGTGTTACCGAAGGCGAAGCTGGCGGTATCACTCAGCACATAGGTGCTTATCAGGTCGAAATCAATGGTCAGAAGATCACATTCCTCGATACTCCGGGTCATGAAGCCTTTACTGCTATGCGTGCCCGTGGTGCTCAGGTTACTGATATCACAGTTTTGGTCGTGGCTGCCGATGACGGCGTCATGCCCCAGACGATTGAATCTATTGCTCACGCTAAGGCGGCACAGGTTCCTATCGTTGTTGCCATCAACAAGATCGATAAAGCCGGTGCCAATCCCGATAACGTTAAGAAACAGCTCGCTGACCATGGTCTTGTCGTAGAAGAGTGGGGCGGTGACTCCATTGCCTGCAATGTCTCTGGTAAGACTCATGTCGGTATCACTGAGCTTTTGGAGAATATCCTTTTGGTCGCTGAAATGGAAGATCTTAAATGCGATCCAACACTTCCGGCAAAGGGCGTCGTCATTGAAGCCACTATGGATAAGACCAAGGGCGCTATGTCGACTATTCTCATCCATGATGGTACGTTAAAGCTCGGCGATATTGTTGTTGCTGGTTCCGTCTACGGTAAAGTTAAGGCTATGTACAATGACATGGGAAAGCAGATCAGAAAGGCTACTCCTGCTATGCCGGTTGCTGTCTTAGGTCTTTCTGGCATGCCTAATGTTGGTGATACTGTTACTGTCGTTTCCAGTGATAAGGCTGCCCGCGAGATGGTCGAAGAACACATTGCTGAATCGACTAATAAGGATGCCTCCTTCACTGTCAGCCTTGCCACCTTATATGATCAGATTTCATCCGGTAAGGTCAAAGAACTGCCTATTATTTTCAAGGCCGATGTACAGGGTTCTGTCGAGCCTATCAAGGAATCCCTTGAACGTCTTACTACTGAAGAAGTGAAGGTCAATATCGTACACGCCGCTACCGGTAACGTTACCGAGAGCGATATCAACCTTGCAGTTGCCAGCCAGGGTCTCATCCTGGCCTTCAATACCGGTATCGAACCCAACGCTGCCCGTGTGGCATCTTCCAGCGGTGTCGATATCAAGACTTACTCTGTTATCTATGACATGATCGACGATGTCGAAAAGGCCATGAAAGGTCTTCGTGAACCCGAGCTGGTCGAACAGGTCGATGGTGCTGCAGTCGTCAAGGCTGTATTCCCCGGCAACAAAAAGAACCAGGTCGCCGGTTGTCAGGTGATGTCCGGCAAGATCAAGAGAAGCAATCAGGTACGTGTAAAGCGCGGTGAGAAGGTTTTGACCACCAGCACGATCTCATCATTACGCAGATTTAAGGATAATGTTACCGAAGTCAATACCGGTCTTGAATGCGGTATCGGTGTCGATGGTTTTGGTGATTTTGCTCCCGGTGATGTGATCGAAGCATTCCATCTTGAGAAGGTCTAATAAAGAATGTCTTACCGAATACCCAAAGTTAACAGCCTGATTATGAGGGAACTGACCGATTACCTTCGTAATGATGTCAAAGACCCGCGTATCAATGAATTCATCTCGATCACTTCTGTGGATACATCCAGTGATCTGAAGACCTGCAAGGTCTACGTCTCATCTTTCGGCGGCAAGGCTGAGAAAGATGAGGTGCTGGGAGCATTGCGTTCCTGCAATAAGTTCCTTCGTGGAGAACTGGCCAGAAAAGTAAATCTCCGCTATACCCCGGAGCTCATCTTTGTATGGGATGATTCCATCGAGCATGGCGCCAAGATCCTTGAACTCATGGACAAGGTCGCCAAAGAAGACAGCGAAAAATCCAAGTCTTAAAACTCCGATCTGACGATGCGCGGAATCCTCAATATCAATAAAACTTCAGGAATGACCAGCTTTGATGTGGTCAGCAGACTGAGACGCCTTCTGCATGAGAAAAGGATTGGTCACGGCGGAACACTGGACCCGTTGGCTGATGGTGTCCTTCCTATTTTTGTAGGACAGGCGACACGAGTTTCCGAATATATGCTGGAACAACCTAAGACTTATAGTGCTGATATCCGTCTTGGTTATGAATCAGATACCTATGATGCCGAGGGTGAGATAACTGCTGTAAGTGATCCCAAGTTTGTGACTGAGGAAATGGTCACTGATGCACTGAAAGAGTTTGTTGGCGATATAATGCAGATTCCACCCGCTTTTAGTGCAATCAAGAAGAATGGACAGGTAGCATATAAAAACGCCCGAAACGGCGATTCAGTAGAGCTGGAAGCCCGTCCTGTAACTGTCTATGACTGTTCTCTGCACTCTTTTGCTGATGACATCGTAACGATCTCTGTGACCTGTGCCAGAGGGACTTATATCAGGTCTATTGCCCATGATCTTGGTAAAAAACTTGGATGTGGCGGGTATATCGTAAGACTTACACGTGAGAAGTACGGACCGTTCTCCGTTCATAATGCCGTTACTCTGGAAGATATTGAAAAGATGCTGGGTGAGGGAAAAGACATTCCGCACTTTGAAATCGACCATATCATGGAAGAATGGGTGCATGTCACCGTCGATGAGCAAATATCAACCGATCTGATCAACGGTAAGTCGATAGCATTCGATACCGATGCAAACAAAATTGCCGTTTATAAAGATTCAGGATTCTTTGCTGTTGCCGAGCGTACAGCCGAAGGTCTTTACCATCCATCAAAAGTTTTTATTTGAAACTTTGACACGTTCGTGTCTGTTATCTCATAATACACGTAAGATTATTTTATTGATTTTAGGTGTGAGTCTTCGGACCCGCATTTGTACATATTATGAAGATAGCTTTAGTAGCGCCCTATGATATGGCATCTCCGGGCGGAGTCGTTAACCATGTGATCGCTTTGGCCAACGAATACAGAAAGTTAGGCCACGAAGTCCGTATTCTTTCCCCAATCTCTGACAAGACTTATAAATGCCCTGAAGGGTTTTTCGACATGGGTGATGTCTGGGCGATCCCCTTTGGCGGGACCGTGGTACGTATCAGTCCATCCATTAATCTTGCCCCAAAGATCAAGAAAGTACTATCCGATGAACAGTTTGATGTGATACATCTGCACGAGCCGTTCATGCCTATGCTCTGCAGTGCCATGCTGAAATACTCCGATACACTGAATATCGGTACTTTCCATGCCTGCAACGGCAAACCCGGATACCGCTGGGGATGGCCCTTCAGCGGAAGGATGCTGAGGAACCGTAACAAAAAACTCTCCGGCCATATCGCGGTCTCCTCTGCTGCTAAGCGTTACGCATCGAAATATGTTCCGGGGGAATTTACCATCATTCCCAACGGAGTGTCCCTTGAGAGATTCAACCCGGATGTAAAGCCCTTCGATGAATACCGCGACGGAAAGATCAATATCGTATTCGTCGGTCGTATGGAGAAACGGAAGGGTCTGCATTATCTCCTGAGAGCTTATAATAAACTGAAGAAAGAAAAAGATGATATCCGTCTGATCGTAGTCGGGTCGGGTAAGGCCCTCCGCAAGGCCTATGAGACATATGTCAGGCAGGAGAATCTGCAGGATGTGGTCTTCATCGGGGAAGTTCCTTTTAAAGATCTCCCCAGATGGTATAAGACTGCCGATATATTCTGTTCTCCGGCAACGGGCGAAGAGAGTTTCGGAATGGTGCTTCTTGAAGCCATGGCTGTCGGCACTCCCATCGTCGCATCAGCGAACGAAGGCTATTCCACCGTCGTCACCGATGGTAAGGAAGGTCTCATGGTTACCCCAAGAAGCGTCGATGAGCTCGAAGCTGCATTAAAAAGGCTGGTTGAGGATGAGGGGCTGAGACACGAGATGGGAAGAAACGGCATTGAATCAGCTAAGAAATACGATTGGCCGGAAGTTGCAAAAAGGCTGCTCGCTTATTACGATGAATGCGGCAAACTGAAGGAAGAATAGTAAGGCACTGCTATGAGTGATACAGATAATAAAGAAAAGAAACCGCAGGAGAAAGTCGCACGTAAAGACGACTGGAGACATAAACTGGGCAACCACGTTACGCGTCCTGTTGCCTCAGTCTTAGCCAAACTCCATATCACTCCCAATATGCTCACATGGGCAGGTCTAATATTCCCGGCCGGTGCTCTTTATCTGCTTTTCACTGAACATCTAATCTGGGCCGGTGTCGTGACTTTGGTCGGAGCTCTCTTTGATTCGTTGGACGGTGCTGTTGCCCGCTATACCAATAACATCACGGTCTTCGGCGGTGTATTGGACAGTGTCTTAGACAGGATCACGGAAGGGCTGATGTTCGCCGGTATTGCTGTGTACTGCTTCATGCATGAAGATATCATTGCATCGGCAGTTATCCTTTTCGCATTGGTCATGAGTTTTACTGTCAGTTATGTCAGGGCCAGGGCTGAAGGCGTCGGTATCGAATGCAACGTTGGTATCTGTACCAGAGCTGAGCGTATCGTACTCATGGTTTTGAGTCTTTTCACTGGGTATTTCCTGATCGCATTCGGGATTATCGCGGCACTGAGCTTGATTACTGTTGGTCAGCGTATCTATAATGTCGCGAAAGCAGCCAAGTAGTTTTTACATATTCCACTTTTTATAGATGATGAATCCTGCTGGAAGCATAAGTCGGCAGAGTAGTTTTCCGTTGCATTTCTTCATTGAGCCGTGGATGTCTTTTGATGCATAGGCGAATACGTCATAGAGCACGGCATGTTTTATCCTGATCTTTAGCGGGAAACGATGATCCAGATAGATATTGCTGCGGAACATCCCGCCTTGTGGACTGGCAAGTCTGAACTTGCGTCCGCTCATTGTGAGCCCGTCAGGCAGGTAGTAACATATGTAGATGCCTTTATCGATATAGACTGTATCGTAGTTTTTAGCCAGAGCCGTCCACATACAGTCTTCCCCTATGAATCTCTCATTGGCGAAGACAGGGAATGAATAGCTCTTGAAGACATCCGATCGCATGACTTCTGCGCAGTCGAAGGGACGGCCGGCAATGATGCGGAAATCGATATGATTTGAGACGGTCTCGGTATTTCCGAAAGATTGGATCGGCATTCTGTCCTTGATCTTCTGAAAACTCAGACACCAGACCTTCTTCTCCTTGGCATATTTCTCCCAGAACTTTTTTATTGTTTCGATAGCATCATTTGTAAGTGTATCGTCATCATCAAGGATGATGGTATAGCGTCCATGGATGAACCCGTGTGAATAATTCAAAGCGGTATGCTTGCCGCCGTTTGTTTTTCCGTGATATTCGATGTGGAAAGCTGTTTCTGAAAGAATCGGTTTTATGATGTTGCGGGTATCGTCAGTGCTACCGTCATCGATGATCAGCCATTCGAAGTCCTGGCAAGTCTGTGCACGCAGGCTTGCATAGCATCTTTTAAGAAGTTCAGATCTGTTGTAAGTCGGTGTAAGTATAGTTACAAGCGGCTGTGTCATTTTTATGTAAGTTTCCAGATTGTTTAAACTATTATAATATAACGTCATCTAAATGAATCATATCAGGAGAGAAACGGATTGAAGGTTCTCCATCTGCTCAAAACAGACAGGTTCTCTGGTGCTGAGAATGTGGTGTGCAACATCATCTCGATGTTCAAAGGCCATTCTGATTATGAGATGATCTATTGCAGTGTTGACGGACTTATACGTGACTCTCTTGAGAAGCGCGGTGTTCCGTTCCTGCCGATGAAGGAATTCTCATTGGCAGAAGTGAAACGGGCTGTTAGTGAGTATAGACCTGATGTCATCCATGCCCATGATGCTCATGCCAGTCTTTATGCTGTGAGAGCAGGTGGCATCCCGGTCGTTTCACAGATCCACGGCAACGACTATCAGATGAGGAAAGTCGGGAAAAAGTCCCTGGCATTCTTCTATGCCGGACTCAAAGCCAAAAAGATCATCTGGGTCTATGAAGGAGCTTTATCGGGTTTTGTCTTTTCGAATGATAAGCGGATCAGACAAAAGAGTGTCGTCCTAAACAACGTGCTGAACAGAGATGAATTAATCTCAAGAGCCAAAGAGAACGTTTTCAAGGGGAATGCTGATATTATCGTACTTGGCAGGCTCAATGCCGTGAAGGATCCTTTGAGAGCACTGCGTATTATAGAAAAAGCTGTCGCAATCAAGAATGATATAACGGCTGTATTTGTTGGTGATGGGGAACTCCGGGAAGATTGTCAGCGTTATATCGATGAGCATTCACTTGGTGAGAATGTCAGATTACTGGGTTTTATGGATAATCCTATGCCTGTAATCTCCGGTTCAAAGTTATTCCTTATGACATCGGAATGTGAAGTCGTCCCTCTTGCCGCCATGGAAGCCATGGCCTTCGGCCTGCCGCTCATACTGACTCCTGCCGAAGGCATGCGCACTGATGCCACCGTGTTCCCGACCGGAATTAGATTTGGGTACATCAGCGATGATGATGGGGAATTAGCTCAGCATATCGTTGAACTATGCACCGATGAAGCTCTTTTGAAGGGATTATCTGATGCGGCAAGGGCAAGATTCGGTGAGATGAATGATATCGATTCTTATCGGAATAAACTGAACGATATCTACAGACAGGCTTTATAGAGCCTGATCATTTCTTTATTGATCGATCCTCTGTCATACGGCATGGCAGAGATCTTACATTCTTCACTTGAAACAGTGTTAGTCCTGACTTTATTGATGGCTTCGATGATCGATGCTGGATCATGCGGATCGAACAGATATCCGTTCTGTCCGTTTCTGACCATGTCGCGGTTGCCGCGGATATCGGAACAGATGACAGGCGTTCCGCTGGCAAGGGCTTCCTGGGTCGAGACATTTAATCCCTCTCTGAAAGAGGGCAGTGCAAAGACATCAGCCATCTTATATAGTTCATTGCAGTCATTCCTGTATCCCAGGATATGGACGTTATCTTTGATTCCCAGGTGTTCGGCTAACGATGAAAGTTCCTGCTTGAGAGGACCTTCACCTGCAACCAGATAGTGGATAGAAGGATCTTTCATTTCGGCCAGTGCTCGGATGACTGCAGAATGATTCTTGTTTATATTCAGTTCGCCGACGGACAGGATTGCAAGACAGTCTTTGGGTAGTCCCAGTTCGGCTCTCTTATAATCCTTGTTGACGGCTGTTTCTCCGAAGAAATGAGTATCGATGCCCACGCCAGGTATGTAAACCACCTTGGTCTTCTTGAATTTCTTCAGAGCGAAAGCATGATCATCTTTATTGATGGTTATAAGTAGATCGGTCCATTTGGCGCAGATCTTTTCGAACGGATAGAAGAGCCAGTTCTTTAATGGGGCTCCTTCATAGAAATGGAACCCATGTGCGGTATAGATGACTTTGAGCCCTTTTTTGCGCAGTTTTCGGCAAGCGAAACGGGTGCTGATGGCGGCATTGGGAGTATGGCAGTGAACGATGTCATAATCGCCGTCTTCAACGATCTTCCTTAGTTGTTTTATCGTCTTGATGTTTTGAGTATTCAGACCTGCTCGGGAGAAAGATACTTCGTATATATTCTTTGCTAGATGGTTGTAAGCAGGAGGAATTGGGAATTCCTGAGTATTCGTGGCGATATCAACGTCATGACCTTGTTCCTTGAGTTCTTCGATGAGTGACGTGAAGAACCCCATGGTCATTCCGACGGTGGTCACATAAAGGATCTTCATGGC
>DBXC01000007.1:0-104170 GCA_002309415.1 Dehalococcoidia bacterium UBA1222 | reverse complement strand
TCTTTGATGATCAGGGAACCTGCTCCGATCATGCAGTCTCTGCAGACGGAAAGATTATTGCTGATGGTGGTGCCGATGCCGATCCAAGTGCGTTCTCCGATATTGACGGTCCCACCGAGTTTGGCCCCGACTGAGATATGTGCGAAATCAGAAATGATATTGTCGTGCTCGACGATGGCTCCGGTATTGATGATGCAGTGAGATCCGACTTTGGCTCTGGCATTGATCACTGCATTGGGCATGATGACAGTTCCCTGTCCGATAGCGGATGATTTAGAGATGACGGCTGTCGGATGTATTGCGGTATACCATTTCAAAGGAAGCTTAGACAGCTCTTCTCTCTTCTGAGGGTTGCCGATTGCAATGACAAAGTAATAGTCCTGATAATTGGCATAATCGCTGACATTACCGAGTACATCATCTTTCGGTTCGTCGTCGAGGAATCCCAACACTTTATCGCCGCATGCTTCGACGATGTCTTTGACCACATGTCCGTGGCCGCCGGCTCCGATTATTACTACTTCATGCATATGCTAATTCTCTTCTTTTTCCGGGCCGTTGCCCATGAATTCTTCCATCGATACTGATGTTTCAGAATGGACACCCTTATGGGAAAAGACCGTAGTGAACGTCCTGAATACTATCTTAAGGTCAATTATAAAAGACACGTTGTCTACATACCAAACATCGAGCGTGAATTTTTCATTCCAAGATAAGGCATTGCGGCCATTGACCTGTGCGTAGCCGGTAAGTCCCGGCAGCACTTCATGACGGCGGTGCTGGAAAGCATTGTAGCGGGGGATATACTGCACGAGGAGCGGCCTTGGGCCGACTAGGGACATATCGCCTTTGAGGATGTTTAAGAATTCCGGCAGTTCATCGAGACTCGTTGCACGCAGGAACCTGCCATATCCGCTCATCCTCTGATCGTCGGGCAGGAGATTGCCGTCAGCATCTTTCTTGTTGGACATGGTCCTGAACTTGATCAGTTTAAAGATCTTTTCATCTTTACCAGGTCTATCCTGTGTAAAGAACGGATTGCCGGGAAGTGCGATGAGCCCTGTGATGATGAGGATCAGAAAAAGCGGAGACAATATCACCAGCGTCATCAGTGCGATGATGATATCGAAAAGCCGCTTGATCACTTTTACGTAAAAACTATTCTTTTTCATCGGCTTGTCGGTTCCCCGGTAAGATGAGTTTGAAGATATCCAGTTCTTCAACTTTGAGGAGTTTCAATGCTACGTAATATAGTGCCACATCTGCTAGTATGGCGGCCAAGAGTGCAATTATCTCGTTGGCTACTAAGCCCACTGCATAGAATATGCCGTAAGATATCGCAGTCGAGATTACTGCTGCGATAACAATCTTACCTAGTTTCCTGAGCCCACAGAAGATGTGGATGTCTTTATATTTTGCATTCAGCACGATGGAAAGTGCTATCACATTTACGACAGCAGCGATTGATGTGGCAAGAGCAAGACCTTTATGCTGCATGGTCCCGATCAGTATGAAGTTGAGAGCGATATTCACAGCGATGCCGATAGCTGAACAGACGACAGGTAAGACGGTGTTCTTTACGGAGTAAAAGACTTGGATGAGCATGGTGTTGAGTGCAGTGAATACTAAACCTATGCCGTAAAAGAAGAATGCAGGTGCCGTAAGGGCAGTCGATGATGCATCGAATGCACCTCTTTCGAAGAACAGTTTTACGATCTCATTGGGGTATACGAGGATGCCGAAAGTGCAGGGGATGGCTATCATCAGGATGATGGTCATGGCGATCTTGGTGGACGTATTAAAGTACTCCCAGTTCTGTTCTGCACTGGCCTTGGTCATCCTGGGATACATGATGGTAGAGATGATCATTGTGGTCAGTATGGATATCGATGTAACAAGTTCCCATCCGTAGTTCAGGGCGGACACGCTTCCTTCCACCAGCCCTGAAGCCAAAGACTTGTCGATGAATGTATTGATGCTGGCTAGTGACGATCCGATGAAGACCGGTATAGCCAGGACGACAGTCTTCTTTATCGTCTGATCCAATTCCATCGTCGGCCTAAGTTTCAGACCGGCTTTAGATGCAGTGATCGCACCTGCAATGAACTGTATGGCATAGGCGACGAGGATACCATAGATCAGGAAACTGACGTTCGTGTATTTGCTTATGAAGATGAATGCGATAGAGCAGAGGCTGAAGAGGTATCCGTAGATGATCTGTGGCAGGAAGTGGTTGTGGTATTTGAGATAAGAGTCGAGGATACCGAAACCTGCCGTGAAGAAGGTGTATCCGAATGCGACCTTCAGGAAAGAACTAGTCAGTTCTGCTGTTTGCTCAGGAAAAGAATGGGCGAAGATACTGACGAGCTGATTCGAGAACAGCAGCCCCAGTACCAATGCTATCCCAGAGAAGATGAGGAGCAGAGTGAGGATCTGATTGGTGTACTTTTCACCGGGTTTTCGTCCGCTGTCGAACATGACCTGGGAATAGGTCGGCATATAAGATGTGCTAAGGGCTGTGAAGATACCGGTTAGGATGATGGTCGGGATATACTGCGCCATGATGTAAGCATCGACGATATATGAAGTGCCGTAAACATCGGCAAGTACAATCTCGCGGACATATCCGAAGATCTTCGAGACGACTGTAAGTAGCATCATCGCTGCGGCGATTTTGGCTGCAGTGTGAGCAGGGCGGGTGTTATTTCGTGAAACAGGCTCAGCCATTTATCGGTATATTACTCTAGCGTATAGTAGATCCATTTATCCGGTTCATTGATATAATCGGTCAGATGCTGGTTATCCCAGTACGGTACGATCGCATCGTTGTCGGCATTGATGTAGTAGATCCCGTCATTCTCGATATATACGTAATTACGTCCTGTGGTCTGATTGGTGCCGGTGACATTTTCGACTCTGAATGAGACGAAGTAACCTTCACGGAGCAGTCGCATATGAAGGACGAAACCGCGGTTGAGAGGAGTGTCTTTGGAATATGTGTAGTCAGTATCATCATAGTAGAGCCAATGTTTGAGTTCTTCCATAGAACTGAATGGTTTGGGAGAACGCATCTGTTTGAGCTCTTTCTCAAGATAGGTGACGGAAGCTTCTTTGAAGTTTTCCAGTTCAGTCGAGATGCTCTTATAACTGGCTTCAAGTTCTGCAATATAAGTAGCCTTGGTATTCAGTTCCCGTTCAAGTGAATCAGCGCGTGCCTTGATGACAGCATAGTTGCCGTACATTTCCCAGTAGTTGGCGTCTGTGTCTTCATATTTTTTCAGTTCAGATGTGAGAGCCGCATATTCAGTGTTGAGAGTGGCATATTCGCTCTTGGCATCAGCGATATCCTGAGAGAGTTTATAACTGTAATCGTGTTCAGCCTTCAGCTGGTCGGTTAGTGCTGATACCTTGCCTTCAAGTTCTGCAATCTTTTCATTATCGGTGGAAGGATCTGAAGATGATTCAGTCGGTTTAGTGAAATATAGGATGCCGACCACAATCAGTGCAATCAGCAGTATGCAAGCAATGATCTGCCAAATATGTTCTTTCAAGAAAGTAAAAGGATTTACGGATGGTTTGTCATCGTTGTAAGAAGGTTTCTTGGTTTTGTTGGGATCACAGGATTCACAATACTCCTGGTCGTCATCGATTGGGGTTCCGCATTTAGAACAGAAAGCCATGATGTGCACCTCCCGGCAAATTGAATACCTATCAGTATTTAGTATACTATTCACGCATAAATGCTATCAATTATAAGTGTAGCATTTAGGTATGTCGTTTTTACCATGAAAGCATGTATCGAACATTTGGGATGTAAGCTCAACCAGGCCGAATGCGAGGACTGGAGAGCGGGTCTTGCAGATCTGGGATATGCAACATCATCAGCTGATGATGTCGATCTGTATATCCTTAATACCTGTTCGGTTACTTCTATTGCTGATGCCAAGAGCCGTCAGAAGATCAGGCAGGCGAGAAAGACTTTTCAAAATGCCGTTATCGTCGCGGTTGGATGTTCCGATAAAAATTTGCTCATTAAATGCGGAGCTGACTATGCTTTCGATAACGAAGAGAAAAAGGATCTGGTCCAGAAACTTGTGGAAATGGGAGTCGTACATCCTAGTTCATCTATGCCGGATTCCGGTGTCAGGACCAGGAGCATGGTGGCAATCCAGTCGGGGTGTCCTCATTTCTGTACTTACTGCATCGTTCCTTATGTTCGCGGTAAATCAGTATCTGTACCGCCGGATGATGTCATCGCTTTGATCAACAAAAGGATTGTTTCCGGGTATAAGGAAATAGTGATAACTGGTACTGAAGTCGGTCTTTATCATTCTAAGGGTGTTAATTTGCAGGCTTTACTAGAAAGGATATTGTCCGAGTGTAAGGTCCCAAGGCTTAGAATCTCTTCTTTGCAGCCATTCGAGATAAACGAAAAACTGTTGAAACTGTATCAAGATAACGAGAATCTCTGCAGGCATTTCCATATCTCTGCTCAGTCAGGATCTGACCATATCCTCGAGCAGATGAACCGTCATTACACAAGGGATGAATATCTCGAGAAGATTGGACTCATCCGTTCGATGCTGCCTGATGTCACCATCACGACAGATATCATCGTGGGTTTCCCCGGAGAAACAGATGACGATTTTGCCGATACGCTTTCTTTGGTTGATGATGCCGGCTTTCTGAAAGTCCACGCATTTATCTTCTCTCCCAGGAAGGGAACAAAGGCTTTTGGTTTTAAGGACAGGGTACCGTCTGCAGTCTCCAAGGAGAGAAGTGCAATACTCCGTGAATTTGCAGATGCACGTGCCCAAGTAGTCAAAAGTAGGCTGATCGGGCAAAAAGTGGATGTCCTTGTCGAGCAAAAAGAGAAGAATGGATTATATTCCGGTTATTCTGGCGGATATGTCAGGGTCTATTTCAAGTCCTGCAAGCCATGCATAAACTCAGCCGTACAGGTCAATATCAAAGATCTGTATTCAGATGGAGTGCTGGGGATCCTCTGATTATTCGTCAGCGTGTGCTTCCCGGTACTTTGCTCGGATTCGCATGGTCTCAGTCAGAATCTTCTTGCGCAGACGGATGTGCTGAGGAGTGACTTCAACCAGTTCGTCCTTGTTGATGAAATCGATGCATTGTTCCAGTGACATGATGACCGGAGGAACGAGTTTGATGGCAATGTCTGCGGTGGATGAACGGACGTTGGTCTTCTTCTTTTCCTTACATACATTGATAGCAATATCCTGAGGTCTGTTGGTCTGACCGATGATCATACCTTCGTAGACCTGTGTACCAGGCTCAATGAAAGTAACACCTCGTTCCTGTGCATTGGTGAGACCATAGGAAAGTACTTCTCCGGTCTCGGATGCGACGAGGACGCCGGAACGGGTCGATGAGATATCGGCTTTTTTAGGTTCATAACCGATGAACATGGTGTTCATTACGCCTTCACCACGAGTGGCTGTCATGAACGGATTTCGGAAACCGATGAGACCTTTTGTAGGGATTTTATATACCAATCGGACGTTGTCCTGTCCGTCATTGACCATATCTTTCATTTCAGCTTGTCGGGATGCCAGCATTTCGGTGATGACGCCGACGTGGTTGGCACGGGTATCGATGGTGAGTTCTTCGTAAGGTTCCATGAGAACGCCATCGATCTCTTTGACGATGGCTTCCGGCTTTGAGATCTCGAATTCGTATCCTTCACGTCGCATGGTCTCGATGAGAACGGAAAGGTGGAGTTCACCTCGGCCTTTGATCAAGAACGAATCAGTATTGCCTGTATCGATGACTCGAAGGGAAAGGTTAACTTCCAGTTCTTTCATGAGTCGCTCACGGATCTGTCGGGTGGTGGTATATTTACCTTCGCGTCCCGCGAACGGGGAGGTATTCACGCCCAGAGTCATTTCGACGGTGGGTTCGCCGATAGCGATTCGGTGCAGTGCTTCGGGATGATCAGGGTCGGTGAGAGTATCACCGATATTAACAGTGGAAACACCGGTGAGGGCGATGATGTCGCCGGCTGATGCTTCTTCTGTTTCGATTCTCTGCAGACCATAGTATGTGAAGAGCTGGGCTACTTCAAAGTTTTGAGTCTTACCATCGGCATACATACAGGCGACTTTGTCGCGGTCTTTAATGGAACCACGCCAAATCCTGCCGATGGAGAATTTACCTTTATGTGAATCGTAATCAAGCGTTGAGACCAGCATCTGGAACGGTCCTTCCTCGATAACGGGAGGAGGGATCACTTCGAGTACGGTATCCAAAAGTGGCATTACATTGACGCCTTCTTCATTGAGGTTCTTGGTCACCCATCCCTGTCGGCCGGAAGCATAAAGGATAGGGAAGTCCAGCTGATCATCAGTGGTGGCCAGTTCAAGGAAGAGATCCTGTGTCAGTTTAATTACCTCATCTACTCGGGCATCCTTACGGTCAATCTTGTTAATGACAACTATAGGTTTAAGCCCACCTTCAAGTGCTTTCTGGAGAACGAATCGGGTCTGGGGCATAGGGCCTTCAACGGAATCGACGATGAGGAGACAGCCGTCTGCCATGCTGATGACTCGTTCGACTTCGCCTGAGAAATCGGCATGTCCCGGGGTGTCGATGATATTTATCTTGACCCCTTTGTAGTTGACGGCAGTGTTCTTGGCCATGATCGTGATGCCTTTTTCGCGTTCGAGGTCACCGGAATCCATGATAAGGGTTCCCATATCCTGGTTCTCGCGGAAGACTTTGGTCTGCTTCAAGAGAGCATCGACCATGGTGGTCTTGCCGTGATCTACGTGTGCGATGATCGCGATATTTCTGATGTCATTACGATAATTAGCCATAGAGTTTCTGCCTTATTAAAAAATCAACAAGCATGAATTATACATAAATACATATTTGTGTGTAAAAATTTCTCTGAGATTATGAGAGATAAAAATAAGCATATATGATAAATTATGTATGAAATCATATCGAATACAGCATGAAAGAATAACAGCACTATGAGTAAGAAAAACAATCAGGCAAAGAACGCTAAGCCTGTAAAGGCAAACAAACAGACTATCAATGTTCCTCTCTTACAGGATGGAACTTTTCTTTTAGATTACAAGAAGACATCATTAGCCGAGTGGGTAGGTGTCGGTTTTGTATGTCTGATGTTCACAGTGTTCGTTTGTTTCATTACCAAGAAACTGTATTTCGATATGAACCACATCAAATGGCTCTTCAATGTGGTAGTAATGTGTCTCTTCGTCGGCGCATTGCTGTTGATTGGACTGACTGATCTTCTTGGAAAGAAGACTAAAGGTTTTTCTATCAGCAAAGAAGGCTTTCTAAAGACTTTTACCATCCCTCAGATGTTCGTAGCAGGGTATATCTTATTCTCTTTGATTGCCGCATTTGTATCTGAATACCATAAGGTATGGGTTGGGTTGGAAAGATATGAAGGTTTCGTATCGATATTGATATATGGTCTCATATTCATACTGGTTAGCCAGTTTGGTAAGTGGAAGAAGTATTACATCTATTGTCTGGCTGTCTCATCGATTCTGTTTTCTCTCATTGCTATCGTTCAGTATTTCGGCAAGGATCCCTTTGGACTTTACTGGGGACAGTACACTTTCTTTGATTCACAGTTCGTTTCAACCATGGGTAATATCGATATCGCTTCCGGTTTTGTGTCCCTTGTTTTGCCTATGTTCCTTGCATCTTACGTTCTCTTTGAAGGCAAGTACAGGTATTACCTTATCATTCCTGGATATTCATTGCTGCTTTTCGTCCAGCTTTTCACGGACGTGGACAGCGGTAAACTGGGTCTCATTGCCGCTATAGCGGTCGCTCTGGTCATTTTGTTTAGTGATTCGAAGAAGATTAGACGAATCATGGAAATGGTCTCAATTTCGGCCCTGGTGATGATTTGGCACTTTGCTATGAAAGTCAAATATGTAAATGAAGCAGTGAAAGTCACTTGGTCTTTTGGCGGAAAGAAGATCCTTCTTTGCTTTGCCTTGATCATCATTTCTTTGATCGTTTGGGCTTATTACTTCATCAAAGATACTGATTTCTCTGCTAAAGCACAGAATGGATTCACTGCTTTCCTTCAGAAAATGCATCTTTCATTACAGAAAATCAGGATCACGCCTAAGACTTATAGAATCGCAACGGTCAGTATTGTCGGCGTGGCATTTGTTGCTGCATTCATATTCCTGTATACCTACAGCGGAACTAATGCAACATTGGTCTCTATGTCGCATGTGACACATGGACAGCTCGATGACATGGCAGGGTGGGGCAGAGGTTTTGCCTGGAAGAAGTCCGTTGAGATGATCATGGAAAAACCGATATTCGGTATCGGACCTGATTCTTTCCAGCTTGGCTTTTTGAAGTACTATGATGAATGGGTAAAAATTTCCGGACGATCTACTATCTTCGACTACGCCCATAACGACTATCTGCAGATGGGTGTGAATACTGGTTTGATTTCATTAGCATGTTATCTGGGTTTCATGATCAGCCTTTGTGTCAGGTCGATCAAGAGAATAAAAAAGAATCCCCTCATTGTGATATTTGTCGTGGGAATCGTGGGCTATTCCATCCATGTATTCTTTAGTTTCTCGATTCCAATCTTGGCACCGCTTTTTTGGTTGTCATGCGGTTTATTGGATAAACTCTGTAGGCAGACAAATATGGAAGGACCAGACTTATTGGATCCTGCTCCAGCGACTATTGAACAGTAATCCTGCTGTTTACGTAAGACTTGTCTCCGTTTAGAAAAGCCTGATACTTGTCACAGATGCCTTTGACGTCATCTGTGAAGTCGATTTGTTGTCCCTTATCGATCCAAAGTACTTTTGTGCAGAGAGAGCGTATCTGCTCTAGGGAATGAGACACAAGGATAGTGGCTGCACCGCTATTAATTATTTCATGCATCTTAGCTTCGCTTTTCTTGCGGAATGCACCATCTCCAACAGATAAGACTTCATCGAGAATTAGAATGTCGGGATTGACCATTGAAGCTACCGAAAAAGCTAATCGGGACTTCATACCGGACGATAGCTGTCTGAATGGTCTGTTTTCGAATTCCTGCAATTCAGAGAAAGCAAGGATATCTGGATACATTTCGTTCATGAACTGTCGGGTATAACCAAGCATTGCGCCTCTGAGATATGCGTTTTCTTTAACGGTCAGATCACCATCAAAACCGCTGGCCAATTCAAGGAGCGCAGCGATGCTTCCGCGTCGGATACACCTTCCTTCTGTTGGTTCCATGATGCCTGTTACAACTTTGAGAAGAGTTGATTTACCGGCACCATTGGCACCGATTATGCCCAGCATTTCGCCTTTATCGAGAGTAAAGGTGATGTGTCGATCGGCCCAGAACTCTTTGATGTGATATTGGCCTTTGAGTCTTTTCAGCACATAGTCTTTGAGACCGATGTCTTTGAAATCTCCGGTCTTATATCTTATTGAAACGTCATTTACTTCAAGTATTGCCATATCATACCTATTCTACAGTCTGTACAGGAATTCGTGGTTGTATCGTTTATACATCCAGAAGCCGATTAATAATACAAATACGGTATCGAAAGCCATCAGCATATGGAATTCCGGGGTAGGGATAACACCATCAAGGATGATCTTTCGGAAGTATCTGATAAATAAGTAAACAGGATTTGCCAGAAATAGGTACTGAACTGTTTCGCTGTAGCTTGTGATCTGATAGAAGATTGCAGACAGGTACATAAGTAGCTGTGTGAAAATCTTCCAGAGGTATTCCATGTCTTTAAAGAAGACATGGAGTGCGGACAGAATCATGCCCACACCTATATTGAATAAGACGAGTAAACATACTGGATAAACAAGAAATATCCATTTCCACGTTGGAAATACACTGTCGATCAGACAGAATACGACTAAAAGAACAAGTGTTATCGCAAAGTTGATCAGCGTCTGGACGTTTCTTGAAAGAACGAAGATGTATTTGGGAACATTTACCTTTGTGAAAATACTGGCGTTGGCGACCAATGCCTGCATACCTTGAGTAGTTGACTCACTGAAGAAACTGAAAATGATGTTACCGCAGAACAGGTATATGGTGTAGTGCTCAATTGACCGGCCGAAGAAGTTTGTGAAGACCAGTTTCATTATAAGGAGCATCATTAATGGTGAAAGAACACTCCAAATGATACCTAGAACTGTTCGTTTGTACTTCTTGTTAAAGTCTCTTTTGACCAGTTCCTCAAACAGAAATCTGTTTTTCTTTATTCTCTCGATCATTTGTTTTCTATCTGTATTTTATGAGTATAGCTTTTCTAGGATTCGAATTGTTCTCTCGATTCCATCTTTTGGATGAACTAAAGGACTCCATCCTAGTGCCTCAATTTTGTCGGTTGATTGAATCGCTCTGACAGCTCCGGAAAACCCCTTTTGTTCGATTTCATTTGGTATATCAAAAATTACTTTCTTGTTCTTAACCTTTGCTACGAGTGTTGCAAACTCTTTTAATGTGATACTCCCGTTTGGATCTGCGATATTGTATGCTTCGCCGTTGTTACCCTTTAATAACACTGTCAAGATTCCTGTTGCAATATCGAGCATATATGCGTACGAAAATAGTTGATTTCCTGGACTTTTCAGTACAATGTCTTGATCTGCAAGAACATTTTTAATGAATTGAGCAGATGCTTTGCTGTCATTGGTCAACATAGTTGGTCCATATACTCTGCATGGTCTAGCAATTACAAACGGAATACCATATTTCTCATTATACGCATGACAAAGTGCTTCACACATCCGCTTACTTTCAGGATAACCAGCACGAAGAGTATTGCAATCTATTAGACCACAGTAGTCTTCTGTGAAGATGTCTTCAACTTTAATACATTTACCGTATATTTCGATTGTTGATACTTCTACAATTCTAGTTATGGGATTCTTAACTGCATGGTCTAATAGATTCTTCAAACCGATGATGTTCGTTGTAATAGTACCAATCGGATCATTGGCGTAGTCTACTGGATGGGTATTGCTAGCATTGTTGATGATGAAATCGATCTTGGAGTTTTGCAGTGAAAGAGGTGTGGTTATGTCCTGAATAATAGGATGAAACCATTCATTGTAAACAACCGTTGGAAATCGATTTTCTAAGTTCTTTTTTGTACGACTCAATGCGTAAATATTGCAACCAAGTGAATGATTTATGTTGAGATACGACAGGATATCAACGATGCATGAGCCTATCATGCCAGATGCGCCTGTAATCAAAACTGATTTACCAGTAAGGTCATTCCATGGAATTGACGATGAGACAACAGTTTTAATGTCATCTATATAATCATTCATGGTTATTATTCTAGTTATAGGCATTTTCTAATTCTTCTGTCCGTAATAAGAGTTTTTGCCATGTTTTCTTTCAAAATGTTTCGTCATTAAACAATTATCCATTGAATCAAAGTTGCCTTTTGCCATATAGGTGTGCCACGCCATCATAGCAACATATTCAAGCACCATGGCTTTGTCTACAGCTTTTTCAGGAGTTTTTTCCCATACGAATGGTCCATGACTTTTTACAAGAACAGCGAATGCCTTTTCGATATCTATTCTGTTAATCGTTTCAACTATTACCTTACCTGTGTTTTTCTCATAATCATTATTGATTTCTTCGTTGGTTAAATCTCTAGTGCATGGTATCTCACCAAAGAAGTCATCGGCATGAGTAGTTCCCAATGCCGGAATGGAACAACCCATCTGCGCCCAAATGGTTGCCCATTTTGAATGAGTGTGTACAACACTACCAATATTTGTAAATTTGTTATATAACTCCAAATGTGTGAGCAAATCAGAAGAAGGTTTCTTATCACCGTCAATAATCTTTCCAGAAAGATCTGTCACAACGATATCGGTGGGTGTCATCTCAGAATAGGGAACACCAGATGGTTTGATTGCTATTAATCTAGTCTCTCTATCGATTGCTGAGACATTTCCCCACGTTAGTATTACTAGTCCTGATTCTAGTAATCTCTTATTCGCAAAGCATACATCTTCACGGAGCTTTTTTAACAGCATTTAAGAATTACCTCTTTTCATTAAGTGAAAGCAAAGCCTTGAAGATTTGTAAATCTCCAGGTGTAGTCAGTTTGATATTTGTTTCCGATCCTATAGAAAAATGAACCATTTCACCCATTTCAACTAATAATGTGCATGTAGCCACTGAATCTGTGATTCCACGTTTTAATGCCTCTCTGTGTAGGTTGGCTAGTTTACCGATTGGAACGGCCTGCGGTGTTTGTGTTAAAGCTAGTTCATTTCGTGGAACCACGGTGCGTGAGGAATTTGTGTCATCATAGTGTAGAACTGCGGTATTGCAAGGTAGTACTGAAATGGCGGTTCCGTGTTGCTGACACTGAATAATGCAGTCAGAAATAATTTCTTGTGAAACCAGTGGACGAATTGCATCGTGAATTAGGAGAATGTCATCAGGACTATATCTTTTTTCTGCTTCAAATACCCCATTTCTTATTGAACTCTGGCCATTTGCTCCGCCTGATACAATCCATGTTAGTTTTGTAATGTTGTATTGACGTACATATGCTCTAAGAACATCATGCCAACCATCGATACAAACAACGCCAATTTCGTCGATATTGGGATGATTCTGAAAAGCCTGAAGCGTATAGATTATAACCGGCTTGTCCATTACATTGATGAACTGCTTGGGTATTTCTTGTTGCATACGATGACCGCTGCCACCAGCGATAATAAGTGCAATATTCATTCTTGCCCCCTAATGTATTATGTGCAAATCGTATCTTCTAGTAATTTGATAATCATATCAGCACCATGCGGGTAATTCACTTTCAATTGTGTTTTTGCAAAGTTTTCACGACTTTCTTTTAGTGGATCATTTCCTTTTAGAATAACCTCATCGATGAACTTGCAAATATCATTACGAGAGAATGCATGGTAGTATTGCTTCAGGCACTGTTCCCCCATTGGATTCATAACTCTATGTATTTCTTTTTTTGATTTAAGCATGTAACAACATGGTTTTTCGGTGAATAAGTACTCACCAGTGAAAGAACCACAGTCGTGAATAATGCCATCACTATTGATGAATGTCCCGAAATAGTCAGCAGACTGATCATATTTCATGTTTTGCGATTTGGTGAGTGAACTGATATAGTCATCAATTTGTGTTTCAGTCCACAAACCACTTGCTTTTAGATTTTGGAAGAGCAATGGATGTGGTCGAAAAATAAAATCAATCTGTGGATAAATCTTCGGTAATTCAGTAAAGAAGTCAAAGTATGTTAGAAAATTAGAAATATTAAGTGCTTTCCACCCCAAAACTGTATGATGAGGACTGATAATGATTCGTTTTCGTTCGTGATGATCTTCTGGAATCTCAGACATCCTATCCATTTTGAGATATCCTGTTATTATCCCATTCATTCCTTTAATAGGTTCGTGCTTGCAAAGTTCTTTATAGTTTAAAGGGCTCTCAATACACACTTTCCAGAGTGAATTGTAAAAATCTGTTTGCATGACGTTTCGCCAATACTTTACTGCTGGGAATCCATAATTGGCATAAATGTTAAGTACATCGTATTTAAGAAAGTTAGAAATATTGTGATATTCATGTGCCATATGGGCATAGGGATTGTTATAACAAACAACTTGGTATTCATTCCTAAGCTTTATTCCAATGTGTCTTTCAGTGTCAAAACCATGCAAAACATTGTTTGGATACTTTTTAGAGAAGTAATCATAAGAATCATTGTATGTTTGGGAGCTGAATTCTAATGATCGTTCCATGTCTGGAGTGATAAGAATGTAAGGATCAAATAAATCATTATTTAGCATTTTTTGGAAAATCGGCTCGCTTGGAAAAACACTTTTGAATATTATGGGGAAGAGCACTTTGATTTTTCCTGTTTTTTTGTATATAGCCTTTATTCCTTCTATTTTGGACTGGTATTGAGACTGAATCTCTCGATATTGTTTAATGCTACGATGCTTGATAATTGGGTTTTGAATTTTCTTTTTCAAATACGAATCCGCGCGCAGGACAAAAGATTTTGCATTTTTGGAAAAAGATATAAACAAATTCTTACAAGGACCGAGATATGTTGATATTAAAACAGCAGTCTTTTTTATTATGCCGCCATTTTGCATTCTATTAAGCTTTTGATTGAATAGAATGAATGAGTCATAATTCCTATTCTTTTTGCCATGGAATAAACAATAACGCCTATAAGCTTTAAGGTGCGATTTGATTTGCTTATTTGATAAACAATCATCTATGGATAAAGAACAATGATCTAATGCGCATTGTAGAAGGTAAGTGCTTTTTTCAATATCAAATGATTTCGAAGCAAATTCATGGCACTTATATCCAAGTTCATCCTTGCCACTATTCTTATAAACAAGATTTATCGCCTGTCGTATTGAGTATGTAGTACAACCCAAGTCCGTTAGGTCATCTTTATCCCACCCAAGTGAATACCCATTTGTATCAAATAAAAAAACAAAACAATTATCATTGAATGCTTTGTTAGACGTTATTGGAATGATTGTAGGAATACTAAGGTTTGATGTATCAATTGAGGAAAGCCCCATTGCGACCATTAAATCGATATTATCACGGATATACTTGTCTCTATCCTCCCCTGTTAAGTATGAAGTAAAGATAAATCTTATCTTAGGGGCATATTGCTCAAGTTTTAGAAGACTTTTTGAGTTTCCATCTCCAATGATATGCAAATCTACCGGTTTGTCTAAATTTGAATAAAAGATATTATCTGCGAGGTTAATTAATGAATAGATCTTGTCTCTGTCCAATCGTCCAAGCCAACCGATTCTGTATCGGTCCGAAGATACTGGTAGCGGGGATGCATAATCTTTTTTGCACGATGACGTAAATACTGGGATATATCTGATTTCATTTATTAGACTGTTTTGTTTGTATGTTTCCATGAAACATGCTTTATCCATGAAGCTTAAACCATCTTTTAAAGAAAAAAAACTTAGCAATTCACTCAAGTCATTTTTTCGATAGAAAAACTGGTTTTTGAGATATGTGCAAAGATGCGGGTGCCAATTATACAAGAGTACTTTACTGTTTTTCAGTTTTTTTGCTTTTTCTAAGAAGAAAAACAGATAGTTTAGTGGAACAAAGTAATCTGAATTATCGGGTAGTGAATAATTAGTATCATCAAGATTGATAAAACTCACTTTAGAATCAGCTATAAGATCATCTATATCACCATTTCTGTAATTTACATAGCACACATGGTAGGAGTTCTTAAGTGCCATTTGTTTAGCCATAACAAGAAGGAAAATCAGTCCGCCGCTGATTTGTAGTTTTTTGGAGAAGAAAAAGACTAGATTACGTTTCTGTGCGCAATTATCGGTTTTTTCTGCTGATATGTTTTTTGTTTGATATACGTATTGTAAAGTTGAGTAATCATTTTTTTCGTCTAATGATTCACTTTCAAGGATGAAACCATTCTTCTCATAGAATCTGATTGCCCTTAAATTATTCGATCTGACATATAAGTAAATACGCCGGAGTCCGAGCTGATCAATGGCCACGCGAAGAAGTTGTTTCGTTGCCTCAGTGGCAGCACCTGTGCCTCTTCCTTCTGGATGCATTGCAATAGCATATTCTGCAGAAAGTGTTTTGTGGTTTATGTTTTTGAGACTAATTGTTCCAACGTATAATCCGTTGTCTGTGACTGCACGATGAATGTTAACCGTTTCGTTTTCTGCTGTCTTTATGAATTGGAGAGCGTCATCAGTTGAATAGTCGCTTCTTCCAATATTAAGAAACTTCGTTGTTTCCTCATCTCTCATCCATTCTGCCATGCGCTCTGCATCATTTGGATGAAGCGGACGAATTTTAAACCTTGACACATCCATTAATAAACTCCACATTATATAAATGCTTTTTAAACATTGATAATATGAAATGAGTCAATGCATTCATATATATACAAGTATGTTTTAAAGCTTTTATTTAAACATATTCAAGCATGTAATGACATAATCGATTTGTTCGTTTGTCATTCCATAGTATATCGGAAGACTAATCTCATGATTAGCATTCATTTCTGCAACAGGGAAATCGCCTTTTTTGTATCCTAATGATTTGTATGCTTCATGCAGATGAGTAGGGAAGGGATAATGGATGACATGACCGATTTGATATTCATCAAGATATCTTTCAAATCGTTCTCTATCATCAACCATTGCTGCAAAGATATGCCAAACATGAGTCCCATTAGGGTTAACCGCTGGCAGTTTAATCTGTGGATTCTTTATTTCAGATAAATATCTGTTGGCGATCCTGCAGCGATCAGCTCCCCACTTATCCAAATACTTAAGTTTTATACCTAATACTGTGGCTTGTACTTCATCAAGTCTAGAGTTTACCCCCATATACTCATGGTGGTATTTCACTTTAGCTCCGTAGTTCCTGTATGCACGAACATATTCTTCAAGATTTTTTGATGATGTGCATACAGCGCCGGCATCTCCCAGTGCCCCCAGATTCTTGCCAGGATAGAAACTGAATCCAGCCGCTATGCTCAAGTTGCCGGTCTTGACACCTTTATATGTCGCACCATGTGCCTGTGCAGCATCTTCAATGAGAAATAGATTGTGTCTTTTTGCTATGTCTGCAACTTCCTGCCATCGTCCGACCTGACCATATAGATGTACCATAAGGATTGCTTTGGTTCTGGGGGTAATTGCATCTTCCAGTTTAGTTGGGTCGATAGCAAAATAATCCGGTTCAATATCAACACATACAGGTTTGGCTCCTGCATATGTGACTGCTAATGCTGTAGCAATGAAAGTCTGAGCCGGTACGATGACTTCATCTCCCTGACCGATTCCAAGTCCTTTGAGAATCATATGCAGTGCATCAAGACCATTGCCGCATCCGATACAGTAATTTGCACCACAGTATTTTGCAAATTCTTTTTCAAAGTTATTACATTCATCTCCGCAGATGAATGAATTCTTGCTGAAGACAAATCCAAAAGCAGCTGTTACTCCTGCTTTAATTTCATCATGCATGGGTGTGAAGTCTGCAAATGGGACTTTCATTTTCGTTTCTCTCCCACATATTTCAAAAACTGGTCATAATCATGGATGTAGTCATCTTTATTGTAATGTTCAGATGCCAACACCATTAGCACTGCACCGGGAGAAAAGTCATACATTTCCCGCCACATAGAAGGTCCGACATATAGCCCTTCGGACGGATCATTTAATTCAACAATCTGCTTTTCTTTCCCGTCATCTAAAAGAATCTTGCAGGATCCGGATGTACAGATCATGTATTGTTCAAGGGCTTTATGGCAGTGAAATCCGCGTCTGGTCTCAGGTGCGGTTTCATAGATGTAATAAATCCTTTTTATCTCAAAAGGAACATCTCCGATTGATTCGATTGCAATCAATTTGCCTCGAGGATCTTCATGAAGAGGAAAACTCTTCTTTTTTATCTCCATCTATGCCTTCTTTCCATTGGATTATACCTAATTATATATGTTTGGCTTTTTAGGTTAAAATAACGGCGTAAACAATTCATTGTTAAAGTATGTTTGACTATGGAAACAAATGAAAAACCATTAGTTAGTATTATCACTCTCGCATATAATAGTCAGTTTCTCAAGGAAACTGTTGATTCCCTTTTGTCTCAGGATTATCCGCATATTCAGTACATCATCTCTGATGACGGCACGGATTCATTTGATTGTGATTATTGGAGAAACTATGTTCTTGAAAACAACAAAGGAAACATTGATGATTTGATTGTTGTCAGTTTGGATGAACATGAAGGAACCGTTAGAAACTATAACAATGCATTAAGACTAGTGAAGGGAGAGTATATTTTTCCTCTATCCAGTGATGATACCTTTTGTTCAAGCACCTCTCTCTCTCAATGGACTGTTGCTTTCACTCGATGTAATGCCAAGGTCATGGGAGCTAGATGTGACCTCTATGATGTGTCTATGACCGAATACATTGGAACATGGCCAAATGCAATAGATACAAAACTACTCGAGTGTGGTTCTATCGAAAAGATATACGAAAAGCTAGAGTATAAAAAGATAATTCCAGGATGTAATCTTGCTAGAACAAGAGCTTCCATTGCTGAATTGGGATTCTTCGATGAGAAGTATGTTTTACTTGAAGACTATCCTTTCCTTATGCAGACGTTACGTAAGGGTGAACGGATTGGTTTTGCCAATCTAGCTGTTATTAGACATCGTAAGGGTGGTGTCAGTGATTATGCTAATATGGATCCAATATTGAAACGGGATATGGAACTGCTTTATTCAGAAGATATTTATCCGTTTTCAAAAGATCCTGTTAAACTCACAAAATTTCGTGCTGATGAGTTGGAAAAGGCAGCAATATTATCAACGTGGCACACAATGAGTTTTTCACAAAGGACTTTATCTGCGATAAGACATCCGATTTGTGTCATGAAGCTTGTTTTCAAGCGATTATTACGGTTATTCTAGAATACTAATTTCTATATCTTTATACTCAACACTATTATGAGCAGTATTCCCATGTATGCCTGCATATATTAGAAGCGAATAATCATGTTCGCCTTCTTCTTTGGGTACTTTAAATGTCCATTTAATTTCATTACAGTGTTTGGAATATTCAAGATCAACTATCTCATGTCGAATAATTCTATTTGTTGCCCAGTCAAATACGATGATACTTACTCCTTCAGTATTTCCCTCTAATAATTGTATTCCTGACAATTCGATTGAATATGTTTGATTTTGGTTTAAATTATCCAAAAGTCTTTTACAATAGTGATTGTTATCCGTTGCTTTGAGAGAGATTGAGTCAAATGACACTAGTTCTTGGACTTTGTAATCGTTACTAAAGTTTCTAGGGGTTGTATCTCCGACATTGTAGTAGTCTTTTGAAGATATATATCCAGGATTGATTGCAAATATGACTATATCTGGTTTGGTCCATTTACAGTATTCAACGATTGTTGAATCCTTATAGTGACGTGGGTCTATGACGTCAACTTCTGTGAATTCAGTTGATAAGAAAGATTGAAGTGGCAGCATAAAGCTATCTTTGATTATGAGTACTTTAAGATGATTTGGTGCATTGGGGTTTCGGTGCTTAACAAGAGGGTAATCTCCGCCTATATATACGCAATAAGCAACATCTTTATAGTAGTTCTTTTGATCGATATATTTATTACGAATAACAGCATCTTCGAATGATCCTGTATATAAAGCTTTATGATTAATAACTGCACATGACATGTTTGTCTCAAAGAGTGGGGTATACCATATTAAAGGATCTGTTCCAGCATAATACCGTCCCACTCTTTTTCCGCGACTTCCAAGAAACCAATTATCAAGAGAGTGCTTCTGCCAAAGGCTGATACCTGTTAGTGATGTATCAACGGATGAATCAATGTTTGTTGATAAGTAAGCCATTAATTGTTGAAAGGCAATAAAAGCACCAGCTGGGTTCCAGTGGTGATCTGTATTATAGAAATAGCTAGAGACATGCTCTGGAGTATCAGTAATATAGTTTCTGAGATCTAAAACATTGACCCGGTTGTTGCTCAATGTTGTAATCAGTTCATTGACATTTTCATTTGGATAATTCTCAAGTCCAGCAGGCAATAAAGAACCAGAGAGATCCATTTTAGATGGTTCCTGCACATATATGAAGGATATGTCATTCATCTCTAGTAGTTTTGAGAGATTGGTTAGATTTGTTGCAAGTGTTGGAATGTATTTATTATCTTGATAGACAGTATAGTTACCATCGAGCATTCCATTATTTAGCTTAGTGGTTTCATTGTATGTTATTCGTCCAGTTATTCTTGCAAATAATCCATTTATGTCAACCATGGTGGTTTTGATGATTCCTGTATTTGATTTGAGTGATGAGCCAATAGATTCCCTCATCTCTGAAAAAGAGCATTCGTGTTTGAGAAAACTACCCACTGGTCTTATAGACAAAGATACAAGAAGGACACTAATCGTCAGTACGACAGCACTGAATGTACTTATTATTGAGATCTTCACTATTCTGTCTTTGTTCATTGTACTAAATACCTAAAAATTAAAATAGATAAACGGATTATTAACATTCATGAATAGCATACTGAGACTTATTATGAATAGCACTATTTGAGTGGTATATGACACCACTTCGAATACAATTGGTTTGAACTTACCACTATTATTTAGTTTCGTTGTGATATTTGAAAGTAGTGGAGTACATAGGATTATTCCAGCGATAATATAGACGATATAGTCTCTGCCGTAAAAAACGAAATCATTACCTATTAGTTGAGTGCCATTTATTCCTAGCATTGTTTTCAGATAATTAAACGCACTCGAAATAGTGTCTGATCTAAATAGAACCCATCCAAATAAAACAAATAACAGTGTAAATATCTGGTATATACCTTTTTTGATATTGCCAGACGATTCGAGTTTTTCGGGTAGTTTATTTGTTTTTTCAATTATGATGATTATTCCATACAGTAATCCCCAGAGGATGAATGTCCAATTGGCTCCATGCCAAAGCCCTGTTAACAACCAAACGACAAAAAGGTTTCTAACCAGTTTTGACTTTTTGACGCGAGATCCTCCTAAGGGAAAATAAACGTAGTCTCTGAACCACGCCCCCAATGATATATGCCATCGTCGCCAAAACTCAGTGATCGTTTTAGATATATATGGCATATTGAAGTTTTCTGGGAATGTGAAACCAAGCATTGAACCAAGTCCTATTGCCATATCTGAGTATCCACTAAAATCAAACAGTATCTGTAGTGCATAACAGAGTGCACCTAGCCAAGCCATTGAGATACTTCCAGCACCGTTTGCAGCAAAAGCATGGTCTGCTAGTTCCCCAAGTACATTAGCTAGGAGCATCTTTTTGTTAAATCCAATCATGAACCGTAATAGACCAGTAGAAACTTTTTCTAAATTAACAGGTCTGTTTGATAACTGATCAATTATCGTTGAATATCTGACGATAGGACCGGCAACTAATTGTGGAAATAGTGAGATGTATAGAGCCAGATCGCTTAGTTTTCTTTGAGCCGGGACAGTTTTTCTGTAGACATCGATAACATAACTTAGTGTTTGGAATGTAAAGAAAGAGATCCCAATGGGTAGCGCGATTTGAGTGTTGGGTAAAACAGGACTATTTGGGAATAAAGAGTTGATAGATGATGTTATGAAGTTTGTATATTTGAATGCAAGTAATATTCCCAGATTAAAGATCAAACATACTATGAGAAGGGTTTGTCTGGCTTTCTTTTCCTTTTTCTTTCTTTTTTCAATCTGCAATGCTAAGAAATAGTTTACGCAGATTGAAATAATCATCACGAATACGAATTTAGGTTCGCCCCATGCATAGAAAAGCAGACTGGCCAATAATAACCAATAATTCTTGATTCTTTTGGGCATTACATAATAGAGGCCATAGACAACCGGTAGAAATGCGCAAACGAATTCAAGACTAGTGAAAAGCATTATTAAGTATTTATCTCAAAATTGAGATAATCCCCTGACGTTATTTCGGCCATCCACTTGCTGTTATTCTTATACCATTCAATGGTCTTGATAATTCCGTCATTGAACATGGTCTGGGGAATCCAGCCTAATTCATGTTCTATTTTTGATGCATCGATGGCATATCTGAGATCATGCCCTTTGCGGTCTGCGACATAGGTTATCAGCGATTCAGGTTTGCCCAGTTCCTTTAGAATGATCTTGACGATCTCAATATTGGCTTTCTCGTTATGCCCGCCGACATTATAGATTTCGCCAACTTTGCCTTTCTCAAGGATCAAGTCGATCGCTCTGCAATGGTCTTCGACATAGAGCCAATCTCGGACATTGAGACCATTTCCATAGACCGGCAGTGGCATATTTTTTTGTGCATGATCGATCATGAGAGGTATGAGTTTTTCCGGAAACTGATAAGGCCCGTAGTTATTTGAACAGCGGCTTATCGTAACAGGAAGTCCGTATGTCCTGTAATATGCCATCGTTAAAAGATCGGCAGATGCTTTAGAAGTGCTATATGGACTGCTGGTCTTGATAGGCGTGTCTTCATGAAAGAAGAGGTCAGGTCTGTCCAAAGGCAGGTCCCCATACACTTCATCAGTGCCAATCTGATGGAATCGCTCGATGCCATATTTACGGCAGGCATCCATCATGACCTGTGTACCAATGATGTTTGTTTCAAGGAAGATTCCAGGGTTTTCAATGGATCTGTCGACATGTGATTCGGCTGCAAAGTTTACAACAACTTGTGGTTTGGTCTGTTCAAAGATCTCAAAGATTCCGGTTCGATTCCTGATATCTTCTTTGAAAAGTTTAAAGTTATTATGGGTCAGAGCTTTTGAAAGAGTGTGGGGGTTGGCGGCATAAGTAAAACTGTCCACGCATATAAGTTCATAATCTGGATGATTATCAAGCATGTAGTAAACAAAATTCGATCCTATAAATCCGGCACCGCCGGTAATCAAAACTCTTTTCATTAGTATGACTCCAGTTTAAAGCTAATCTAAAAACGGAATTTGCCTTCTGCTACATTATGAAGGTGAGCACCATATTGTGAATTCTTCCCGTATTTATCTGCAGCGTGCAATAGTTCTTCTTTGTTGATCCAGCCTTTACGGTATGCGATCTCTTCGGGTGCAGATATCTTCATTCCCTGTCTTTTTTCGATGATCCTTACGAAGTCGGATGCATCAAGCAAGGAATCGACAGTACCTGTATCGAGCCAGGCAAAGCCACGCCCTAAGATCTGACATTTCAGTTTGGATTCTTTCAAATACATGTCGTTAAGTGTCGTGATCTCTAGTTCACCTCTTGCTGAAGGTTTGACTGTCTTGGCTTTTTTTGCGACACCAGTAGGGTAGAAATATAAACCTGTTATACAGTAATTTGATTTTGGATTTTGAGGCTTTTCTTCGACAGAGAGGATGTTCAGATCATCATCGAATTCCATGATGCCGAATCGCTGCGGATCATCGACGTAATATCCAAATACTGTCGCGTTGCCATTAAGAGCATTATTAACTGCTTCGTTAAGGTGTGTGCTGAACGATTTGCCGTAAAAGATATTGTCGCCAAGTATCATCGCACAAGGCTTATCACCGATGAATTCCTCACCAATAATGAAAGCCTGGGCAAGCCCGTCGGGAGACGGCTGTTCCTTATATGAGAGTTTTATGCCGTAATTTGAACCGTCGCCTAAGAGCTTTTCGTAATTGGGAAGATCAGTGGGAGTGGAGATGAGCAGGATATCCTTGATACCGGCCAGCATCAAAGTGGATAGGGGGTAATAGATCATCGGTTTGTCGTAAACAGGCAGTAACTGTTTCGATGTGATCATAGTCAAAGGATACAGCCTTGTTCCGGAGCCGCCTGCAAGAATTATTCCTTTCATGATTATTTCCCGCTCCTTTTCTTAATTACGGTCTCTTGGATCGCTTCGAAAGTTCTCTGACAGTTTGACTTGTCATGCAGTTCATAGAACCTTGAGATACGTTCATTATACTTTCCTGACATCGTTCTGTCAGTCATATAGAAGCTAATGCTCGATAATACTTCTTCTTTGGTCTTGCAGACCGGTCCAAATCCGTCTGTTTCATAATCAAAGTAGGCTTTGGGAAGGTGATTCTTCCTGAAGTCTTCCAGATCGAACTGATAATAGATCACTGGTTTGAACTGGAATGAGAAATCTACCGCAATGCTGGAGTAGTCGGTAATGAGCAAGCCTGCAGTCCTTAACATCTTGTTGATGTCGATGTTATCCCAGTTGATCACTTCGATATCTGGATACTCTGATTTAAAGAGATGCTGGAACCTGGTCATGTTCCTGTGAACGCAGAATACTGCGCGTGCGCCATTTTTCTTCAGTAATTCTTCCAGGTCATTTGAGAGAAGTCCGTTCCATTTAGTGTAATAATCTGATCTCAGGAATTCTTCCTCGGTTGCGTTACGGTTCAGTTGCATACGCCATGTGGGTGCGATGAATATCAATGACTCATCTTTTTCGTCGGTGATGTAGCTATCAAATCTGCAGAGCCCGGTGTATTTGACGGCACCTTCCGGGTAACCGAATGTCGATTTAATGAAGTCATATTCAGGTTTTGCTCCGCAGCAGAACATCTTGAATCTGGCATTTCCATAATGAACGAACGGCAAATCTTTCTCAGCAATTCCGTGCTGAAGGAATACTCTGTTTGATTTGAAGAGATTGAGGATGTTCTCAAACAAATGGCAGACGGCGGCATTGGGGTTTCCATCCTTATGACTGCTGATATTGGCTTCAGCAGCGATGTAATAGATCCAGTGTTTGAAACTGCCGAACTGTACGGTGCTGCCGAGATATTTTACCTTCTTGTAATCATCAGCCTTTTTATCTATTGCATAGACTGCATCGATGGAAGGTTCTTTTTCTCTCAGGAATTTGAAGAACCAATAACCATTGTCCCTTGCTTCATTCTTCTTCTCACAAACGAGCCAGAGATGCGGTCTGAACAGCTTATAGATAAGCCCGGGAATGATGGCAATAAAAAAGACAAGGAGCTGTCCAATATCGGACAGTTTTACCATCTTAAGTTTCTTCAGTATCGATTCATTCATATCTATTTCACGAGGTGCTTATACTTCTTTATGCCGTTTAGGAGATAGGCAGATTCATAAAACAACGCAGAGAACGGATTGATCCCAACAGTTCTGTAGGTCTTATAGTTCATTATCGCAGATTTGAACTTATTACCGGATTTAGACTTAGGTGACAACCTGTATATCAGCAATGGTTCATTGATCCCGATGGCTTTGGCGCCGTTTTTGAGCATGCCGAGCCAGCAGGCGAAATCCTCATGGATACCATCTTTGACTGTCTCGCTCTCAATAAAAAGGTCTTTCTTAGTAAGTGCTGACGAATTCGATATGATGTTTTGTCTTAAGAGTTCTTTGTAAGTGACGGTCTCAGGGACCTGCATCGTCCAGTCAAAGCGGTTGCCGTCGCTGTCTATGAAGGCAGAACCGGTATATACGATATCGGCATCTTTCATCAGTTTGATCTGTTTCTCAAGTTTGTCCGGTTCCCATATGTCGTCACAGTCAAGGAATGCAATAAGATTGCCTTTGGCTTTTTGTATGCAGTTATGCCTGTTGAGTGATGCCCCCAGGTTTTTCTCGTTCCTATAACAGATGATACGGTCATCCTGTTTGGCGATCTCCTGGACTAAATCAAAAGTATCATCGGATGAAACATCGTCGGCGACAAGGAGTTCAATATTTCTATAGGTTTGGTTGAGGACGGAGTCGATCGATTGGCGGATGGTCTTGGTTGCGTTATATGCCGGCATGATGACGCTGATAAGTTCACTCTTTTCAGCGTTATCCGGCTGCATTGGTCTTTCCTTCCTCGATTCCGTCGGTCGATTCCTTGATGAATAATATCTTTATGGTCGAGAAGATGATCCTGAGATCCTCGATGAAACTGGGGTTGATGGTATAGAAAAGATCCAGCTGGAGTTTATCGTAGGGAGTCGAATTGTATTTTCCGTAGATCTGGGCATATCCGGTCATGCCGGCCTTGGTCTGAAGCCTCAGATTGTATTCCGGCAGTTTCTTCATATACTCATCGGCGATCTCAGGTCTTTCCGGCCGCGGACCGATCAGGCTCATATCCCCTGTAATGACATTGAACAGCTGGGGGAATTCATCGATCCTGAAACGTCGGATGATCCTTCCGACAGGAGTGATGCGTGTATCAGAATCACCGGTCGAAAGCCTTGCGACACCGTCTTTTTCAGCATCGATACGCATACTCCTGAACTTGTACATCTTGAATGTCTTACCATTCTTGGTAAGCCTTACCTGCTTATAAAATGCCGGCCCGCCGTCAGATAATCTGATGACGATTGCAGTGATGATCATGAGAGGGCTGAAGATCACGAGACAGATCAAAGATACGACCAGATCGAATAATCTTTTCACGAAAGCATATTCGATATTAGGATTGTATCTGTTTACCATCAGCATCGGAAGATGCAGCATATGTACTTTCTGCGCACCATGCATGAGAACATCCCCGATCCTGGGGATGATGAAGTTTTCGGTCTTCTTGTTGAGCGTGTACTTTAAGATCGTATTTCTGTCATGGCTGTGGACGCCGCTAAAGAATATCACATCACTGTCATCTAGCACTTTAAGGTTCGGTATCACATCTTTTACGTTGATCTTGCGGATGACATCATAGACGGCATCAAGCCCGTATTTACGGATGAGCAGATCCAGTTCAGGGCGGTCATCGAAGATGACAGTCGTTTTCTTTTTGGGGAATGCGGCAAAGTACCAGCCGCTTACGAGCCATGTCCAAATGAACGAGATCACTATCTGTGCGGCAAAGGTACCCAAAAGCGGCAGGGGGTTGGGAAGATGGCGGGCAAGCATATATGTAAGTACATACATGAGACAGTCCGTGATGAAGATGGACAGTGTCTGGCTCAGTACGATGTCATTCTTCTTGGATGTTGATACGGAATATCCCTCATAGATATGTGCCAGGTAAGCATAAATAATGAGAAATAGCAGAAGGAGCGCATAGTTTCCACGGCGGTAGAAAGGTTCATAGTAAAGAGTATCTCGGTAGAACGCATACCAAACATATCCGAATGGTGCCGTCATCAATACCGGATTGATGAACTTGAGCAATCTTAAAATCGATGTTTTCAGTCTAATCATAAAACTGTTTTATTTCAGATATGCCTCATACGTACTTGTTACGCTACCTATTATAATGTTTTTCTCTTCGCTAATAAAAAGATACTTCTTTTTGTTCCGTTTAATGCTTTTTTCTATAATTAGTGCCAATCATGAAGAACGCAAAACAGACGATAAGCAGGCTCGTTGGATTAGATATCTTTAGGTTGATTGCGGTCCTGACCGTTTTTCTTTTCCATTCTCACGTCCATGTTACCAAGTGCGACTATGGTTTTCTCAACGATTACATCAATATGGGTGCAATCTATATGACAGGCTTTTTTATCCTGTCTGGGTACGTGCTGTTTCATACTCATAAGAATACTTCGTTGGTTTCAATCGACAATATCAAAACCTACTATCTCAAACGGTTGATAGTGGTATTACCTCTCTATTTCGTTACTGCTATCTTTTATATCTTGTTACTCGGTAAGGAGGCATGGTCTCAGAACCTTCTTCTTTTCCCGGTTGAAACATTGGGGATACAGTCGGTATTCAATTCTCTGTTTAGCATTTCCCATAACGGCGGAACGTGGTTTGTATCATGCATCTTGATTTGTTATCTCCTTTATCCCTTCATGCAGGAGGTTATGAAGCAGCTCAAAAAACGGGATAAGATCATCATCCTTTGTTTATGTGTCTTTATCCTGTTGTACTCTCCTTTCGTAGTTCGCGGATTCAAGATAAGCAATATCTATTCAAATCCGTTTTTCCGATGCTTGGAATTCATAATTGGTTTGATACTCTGTTCGCTTAAGGAAGACGATAAGTGCTTTTTGTCCAAACTATGGGGAAACCCGTTCGTTGTGATCCTTGAATTCGTCATTCTGATTGTTGGTGTTACATTGGGAGTCAGACTGGGCAAGGGAGTAGGTGATTACATGCTCTACAATCTCATTGCTCTGCCGATGTTCTCTTTGATCGTTATCTCATTGTCATCTTTTGAAGCCGGATCGCTTGGCAAAGTCAAACTGTTCAATTACATGGTGAAAATATCGTACGCCTTCTTCCTGGCTCAATACTTTGTATGGCCGGCTGTCTCGAAGATCAACGGCCAGATCGGCAATACGAACAATATCATTACGATAATCATTTGTCTCGTGTTGTGCCTGTTGATCAGTATCGTCGGTCATGAATTGTTCGAAAAACCTATCCAGTCAGTACTCAGAAAGAAACTTTTAAAGGCATAATGTTAAAATAAGGCATCATCGTTTTAGAGAAAATGTAATGAAAACGATCCTTTTGACGGGCGGAACAGGGTATATCGGATCACATACTGCAGTGGAACTGATAAATGCAGGATATGATGCCGTTATTGCCGATGATCTATCCAACAGTTCCAAAGATGTCATCGATAGGATAGGGAAGATCACAGGTAAGAAACCTGATTTCTATGAAATCAACGTTGCTGATAAGAATGACCTGAAAAAGGTCTTTGCATCATATCATTTCGATGCTGTTATCCATTTCGCTGGTTTTAAATCTGTTTCTGAATCTGTCAAAGAACCTCTTAAGTATTATCGTAACAATCTTGATGCAACGTTGACTCTCCTAGAAGTCATGAAGGAGTGCTGCTGCAGAAAGTTCATCTTCAGTTCTTCCGCAACAGTGTATGGAGCATCCTCGGGCAACCACAAATTTGTGGAAGACGATGAGACTGGTAAGTGTACTAATCCCTATGGCAGGACTAAGGACATTATTGAAGATATTCTTTCCGATGTTGCCAAGGCTGATGCTGAATTTACTCCTATCCTCCTCCGTTATTTCAATCCTGTTGGTGCACATGAGACCGGTGTAATTGGCGAAAGACCCAACGGAATCCCCAATAATCTCATGCCTTTCATTTCTCAGGTCGCAGCTGGTATCCTTCCTGAATTGAAGATCTTCGGTAATGATTACGATACCCCTGATGGCACCTGCATTCGTGATTATATACATGTGGTCGATTTGGCTAAGGGCCATCTTGCTGCGCTTAAATATGCAGCCGGTCACACCGGATGCAGTATCTTCAATCTCGGTACCGGCAGCGGGACCAGTGTACTTGAGATGGTCCATGCATTCGAGAAAGCCAACGGGCTCAAGATCCCTTATGAGATCATAGGCAGGCGTGAAGGTGATGTTCCTTTCTGTGTCGCAGATCCGACTAAAGCCAATAACGTCCTCGGCTGGCATGCCGAAAAGACGATCGTAGATATGTGCCGTGATTCATGGCGCTGGCAGCAGCACTGCAGGGAAGAAGGCATCTCCTAAATGAAAGGTATCATCCTGGCAGCCGGCAAGGGCACCCGTCTTTACCCGTCCACTCTCGTAACATCTAAACTCCTCTTACCGGTCTATGATAAACCGCTACTCTACTATCCTCTATCGACTCTGATGCAGGCTGGGATCCGTGACATCTTGCTCGTCACTTCCAAACTTGATCAGGAGCAATACAAGATGCTTTTGGGCGATGGTTCTGCATTTGGTATCGACCTGTCTTATGCTGTGCAGGAAAACCCGCGCGGTATTGCTGAAGCATTCATTATCGGTAAAGACTTTATTGCAGGGGATTCCTGCTGTCTTATTCTTGGCGATAACATTTTTTATGGTGAGACCTTAGTATCCAAACTCGAAAAGGCTCAAAAGAAAAAGAGTGGTGCCACCATTTTGGGCTATCCTGTGAGAGATCCGAAACGCTTCGGTATCGTTGAGATCGATGCATCCGGAAAAGCAGTTTCTTTGGAAGAAAAACCTCAGCATCCCAAGTCCAATCTCTGTGTGACAGGCCTTTATTTCTACGATAGTAAAGTCTGCAGTTATGCCGAATCTCTGACTCCTTCCAAACGGGGAGAACTGGAGATCACCGATATCAACAAGCTCTATTTGGAAGCCGGACAGCTGTCCGTGAATATCCTGGATGAGAGTTGTTCATGGTTCGATGCCGGTACGGCTAATTCTATGCTGGAAGCAAGTTCATTTGTCCAGAAATTGGAAAGAGACACCGGAAAACTCTTCGGAGTGCCGGAAGCCATCGCCTATGAAAAAGGCTGGATCAATAAAGAGACTCTTCTCAAGCGTGCACAAGAACAGTCTTCTTCTAACTACGGTATCTACCTCAAGAAACTGGCAGATTAATAATCGCCCATCTCGCTCTTTACGTAATTGATGATCTCATTGAGGATGGGTTCCTCATGATTCGTTTCAGCGATATAAAAACTCAGATAATCCCCGAAGATCATGGATCTCATTAACTGCATCAGTTTTGATCCGCCGTTGAAATCGATGACATGGGTATCGATCTTTTCATTGCCGAGGATCGTTTCGGTTATGTCGAATCTCTTCTGGATCCTTGGATTATTTAGATCTGATTTGAGCATGATGACGCTCAATATCTTTTTGAATGCTTCTGGATGAGGATATTCCTGTACATCGATGTGGTCGACTTCAGGAATCTCAGCACAGAACGCCCAGTTCTTGGAGTTCTCATTTATCTGGCTCTTGAGCCGCATGGCAGGGTAGAACATGTGTTCTGCGCCGTAGACCATGATGGCACGGTCCTTGAGTTTGATGGCCAGTTGTTTGGCGGGATTGTCCCTTGTCGGGACCGTTGCCTCGACTGTCTTCCTGTATTTTTCAGATTCTTCAAGTATACCCTTGACCTCTTCATCAGTACATTCGATATAACCGAGATTGCTAAGGACCCTAAGCAATGCAAACATACTGTGAGGTACAGCTGCCCTGGGAGGGGATTTATATTTGTTCTCAATAAATGGAATCTTATTCTCTTTGGCAATCTCCAGAAGTTTGCCGCCGGAGGTGAACACCAGTTTCATGCAGGGACTCTTGAGACCCTGATAGAGGGCTGAAACAGTCTCTTCAGTATTACCGCTATAACTTGAGAAGATGACTAGTGTATTTTCGTTTACAAAAGCTGGCAGGTTATACTGCCTGAAAACGCTGATGGGGCGTTTGCACTTGTCCCGGACGAGACCTTCGATCAAATTGCCGCTGATGGCGGAACCGCCCATGCCCATGACGACGATACTGTCGGCATTCTTATACTTTTCCGGTAAGTCAAACTTTTTGTTATTTTCCCAGGCATCTTTTGCCATGGAGACGATGTTATCCAGATGAGTGCGCATGCCCAGACTGTCGTACTTTGCATAAGTTTTGGGACTATCTAAAAAGAGGGAAGTATCCAAAACTGTTCCTCCGATTGATGTTAATGTTAATTTTGTACGATTGCAATTTGTCTTATTTAACAAATGCAAAGTTTATTCAAACAAATATTTGCTTAATTTTATCAAAAAAGAACCTAGGTTGTTAAAGCAGCAATTGCTTTTTGTTTGCTGCGATTCCAATCTTTGCATTTTTCTTTATCATATTGTTTATCCATCTCGTTTGTTCTGGGTTGATTCTCTTAAGTTGATAATGAAAGAGTCTATTTTCGCAATCATAATCTGGGAAATACAGAAACTCTCTAGTAAAATGCCTGATTCCCTTGGGAGCTGCGGTCGTTCCGTTGGATACGAGTACAATTATCCTTTGTGAACTAATCGGGAAGAAGTAACAAAGATCGATTTGAGACAGTCTATCCGTTTCTCCGTACATAACTGTCGGATAACAATCACTGATCACAAATTGTTCACGGGATTCAGCTACCACAAAATATCTTCCCATAAGCCCAAATATGTCTCTAGTTAGGAATACTTTAAACGTTTCATCAATATCAGCATTATCAAGAATTTCCTCTAAAGAACGGCATTTAACGGCATGACCAAGATTTCTCTTCCACAGAGCCCCCATGTCCAAATCAGGCTGATACTTTGAATAGAAATCAATGTTTTCTTGATCCATTTTCTTCGAAAAGAAATCACTACTGTACTTTGATCTAAAAGATTGTAGCGCCAGAAACACTTCAAGTCTGGCTACATCGCTAAAGGAGATATCGAAAACTTTTTTTGTTAGAAAAACGTTTACCAATCTTGCTATTTCTGCTTCGAACGTACTTAAGTCTTTTTCGATTTGAACTGGATCATTTGAATCATTCATTTCATTTCGGTATAAATCCTTAACCATAAAGATATTATTTGTATTTGTAACAGTTAAAGCTTTTGAAGTGACGTCCCGATAATACAATTGATTTGTGTCATTTATACAAAAGTTCCTAAGTATAAACTGAGGTATATAGTGATGTTTTCGAGGTTCATTGTTCATTGTTGTTATCTATTTGTATATTAGTTCATTTAGATTGTTTCAATTTGGCTATACGTTGATTTATATATTAGTGATTATTATTAGGGATGCGATAGGCACGAACGACCGATCATCCTTTCATGGGGGATTCAAGCAGGTCTTCCATGCGGCATCCGATGACATGAGACAATCTGTAAAGCGTGCTGCCCTGTGCTTTGTCGATGTCATTGTTTCCCTGTTCATACATCTGTATGGACCGTAAATTCACGCCGGAGAGTTTCGCTAATTCTGACTGGGACAGCCCTCGGCACTCTCTCATCTTTTTTAGATTGATGGTCTTCTTAGTCTGGGATGTTCTCTTTTGCAGTTCTTCAATGAAATGATCTGTGTCCATCTCGTGATAGACCGGATACATCTTTATGATCTCGGATAGTTTTATTCTGCTTATGATGTCTTTGAATCGTTCGGCGCTGTACCATTGATATTCGGCTAATACCCATCCTGCCCAGTATTCCGGCGACGCTCCGTCTTTTATGACCGGTTTCGTTCTTATCAGACTGCTGTCTTGATAAGCCTTTCGGATGACTGCCCTGGCCAGTTCTATGCCGGACATCCCGGAGATGATCCTGGGGTCTCCTTTTTCGAACCTTTCCGCATAGCCTGAGATCATAAAGATGTCTATGGCCCAGTCTGCCGACAGCCCGCAGTCGTTTATCAGATAGTCGAAGAATTGCGATAGTCTGTATCTGGCATCATAAAGATAGGTATCGCTGTATGCGCGGATCATCGTTCGTCATCTCCTCTCGCAAAATGTCCATGATGAACAGGTCTTCGCGGTATGTCCTGTCATGGGCAATATCTTTGGAATAGTCATTTCTGGCTTTCGAATCTCTCTCAAGATACTTTGGATAATATTTTCTGTTATCGGCGGGCAGGGCAGATTCAAAAGAGATCTGCTCAAATGCTTTTCCTGAGATCAGGACTGTCTGCATCCCAAGTCTCCCGAGATGCAGTGCTTTGTTCAGCCCCCGTACCGACAGACCGTTCTCGACGAAGGATTCCGCATACTGAAAATATGAATCATCGGCGCGGTAGCCGATCACAAGATCAAAAGCGGAAGTATCAGGTGCAAAGTTGTCGATTAGATACTGTCTGGCATCGATTGCGATCTGTGTGCTGAGCCGGAACACTCTGTTTTTGAGGAGCAATGCGATCCAGTTGAGGACGGTGTGGCTGCCGTCTAACAGGTCCAGTATCTTCAGC
This sequence comes from Dehalococcoidia bacterium UBA1222, assembly GCA_002309415.1. Next base: position 70,922 of record DBXC01000007.1, on the reverse strand, counting down.
CCTTCTTTGTTCAGTCTGTATCTGTTGATGAATCCGTCCCGGCCGTTCTTGCAAGCCCATTCTCCGGCCAGATTCTCGAACTCCGTGCAGTAGAAACCCTGTCCGTAGTCATTATGTATGTTGCCAAGTTCCAGTCTTGGGTTTTCGATGACCTGATCACTGCCGTGGAACAGTATCTTATTAGTCATACCTTGCTCCTGTATCATCCTGATGATATAGAAAAATCATATCATTACAATGATATAGATGCAATCGGCCGTGCTTGATGATCCCTGTGAGTGATTGTTTGTTCAGATCATTGTTAGGTGATAAAACATATGTTACAGAAATAGGAAAAAAGAAGAGAGTCTCGTGATACCATAGTTCAAGTCACAAACTATAATGAAAGGAGAGACTCTCTTGAAAAGATTATAACCGAAGAGATGCGTTATCGCCAGAGGCTTTGCGAGTACGCATTGAAGCATGGTGTAACTAAGGCAGCGAAGCAGTATCAGACATATAGACAGTTTGTATACAGACAGCTGGAGAAGTATGACGGAACAGTAAGGAGCCTGGCACTAAGATCAAGAAGACCTCGCAGCAGTCCCAACGCTCATACAGGACCGGAACTGAAGCTGATAAGACAGATGCTCAAGAGAAACGGAAAATATGGGCTTGCAGAGGTATATGTGAGATGCAGATGCAAAGGGTACAAAAGATGCTTTGAAAGCATGTGCCGTCAAATCAGAAAGTATAACTATAAGAAGGCAAAGAGCTACAGGAAGAGCTATACGAGATATGAAGGGCTGGATGGTAAGTTCCCGGGTGATAAAGTCCAGATAGACATCAAGTATGTACCATTAGAATGCATCCGATTTGCTACCTATCACTGTAAGTACTATCAGATAACAGCAATAGATGAGTACAGTAGGAAAAGATGCCTTAAGATAGTCCGGGAGAAGAGTTCTTACGAGACGGCAACGTTTTTAAGAGAACTGGAAAAGAAGTTTGGATTCTCAATTAATACGATCCAAGTTGATAACGGGAAAGAGTTCATACATCATGAGGACGAAACAGACAGCATCAGCATGTTCGAAGCTGTAGCAATAGAGTTGGGAATACAACTGAGACACACCAGACCTTACTCTCCATGGCAGAACGGGAAAGTGGAGAGAAGCCACAGAGAAGACGGAAGGATCCTATACAACGAAACAGTATTCCGAAGCGAGAAAGAACTGATCGACAAGGTGGCAAAACATGAAAGGAGATACAGCAAGACAGCAAAACGTGTACTTAACTTCTTAAGTCCGGATGCTATGGTGAAAGAGTACTTCTCTTCTGAGTGTAACAAATGTCTTGCCACATGAGATCAACCTTAGACTTTCATCGTTGAGAAGATTGCTAGTTTTGGAGAGTGTGGCATATAATGAACGAATTACGGGGCGTAGCGCAGTTGGCCAGCGCGCAGCGTTCGGGTCGCTGAGGCCGGAGGTTCGAATCCTCTCGCCCCGATATTTCTTCCAACTCCACCCATACGATGTGATTATGAACGATTCCATCCACAAAAGAATAAGATCTCTTCTTATCGCTCTGGACATCAGGAACATCGTCGTCGCGGTATCGGGCGGATCCGATTCAGTATGCCTCTTACACAGCCTGGCCCAACTTAGACAGGAATTATCATTAGAACTCACTGCGGCTCATCTCGACCACATGATTCGAGGGCAGGAATCATCTGATGACGCCAGAGCCGTTATAGAATTATGTAAAGCACTGGACGTGCCATGCGAAACAGCACAAATCGATGTACCAGCATACAAGAAAGAACACGGTATCTCATCCATGGAGGATGCTGCTCGTATCGTACGCTATGATTTCCTGAAAGAAGTTGCTGACCGACACAATGCCGTGGTCGCCACCGGGCACAATGCTGACGACAATATCGAAACGATCCTGATGCACATCATCAGAGGATGCGGCACTGCAGGACTGACAGGCCTCAAAACGAAAAGCAACGTCCCGACATCCTTGGGGCATGTCGTTGTAGTCAGGCCTCTATTAAAGGTCTCAAAATCGGAAATCAACGCCTACTGTCAGGAATGTTCTCTTCCAGTCAGACTGGATTCTACTAACAACGATGTAGAGTATACGCGAAACCGTATCCGCAAGGAGCTCATCCCTCTGCTCGAATCCTATAACCCCAGTATCAAAGAGTCCCTCCTGAGACTTGCGGAAACTACCGCAGAACAGCAGTCCTACATCGAAGAACGCTCGAAAAAGCTAGATCTCATGTTGGAAGAGACCGACAACGGCGTCCTGATCGACCGTGACAGATTCGGTGTTCTGCAGGATTATGAAAAGAAAATGTTGCTCACAAAAGCCATCGATTGCGTTTTGGGAAACCACCAGGATATCGAGAAAAAGCACCTGGACGACATGGTGGCATTAGAGAAGGGCGGCAGCGGTAGAAAGATCGATCTTCCAAACGGCCTCGAATGGGGCGTCGAATATAAGGCCCTTCGGCTATCTCAACGGGCTGAAAACGAGTCTTTCAGCGTCTTCTCTTCGACTCCGCTCACATCTGACGGCAGGACCATTTATCCCGGCGGCATCATCGATGCCCAGTTGTGTGATATCAGAGACATCGAGTTCAAAGAAGACAACGATTATGCCTTTATCGACGCATCTCTACTCTCAAATCCATATATCCGAACTAGACTGCCCGGAGATTCATTCCTCCCGTTTGGCAACAATTCCGAGATCAAAGTCGCACGTTTCCTCATGAACCGTCATTTATCCAAGAATGACAGAGAGCAAACGTTCCTTTTATGCGATGGGGACGATATCGTCTGGGTAATCGGTCACCGTATCGACGACAGATACAAGATCACTGATAAAACAACGGCCGTTCTCTGTCTTCATGTCAGATATTAAAATATTTTTCGAACGTGCTATAATCATTTTTGTAATGGACATACATAGACGCCGCTCGGAGTTACTTCGATGTATGATGTGATCGTGGTTGGCGGCGGACCTGTAGGATCACGAGTCGCCATCGACCTGGCTGTCGGTGGTCTTTCTGTGCTTGTGCTCGAAAAGCGTCCCAACTTTGAAAAACACGTCTGCTGCACAGGTCTTATCAGTGCTACCTGCGTCAACGATTTCCATATCCCGTCTCTTCTGACCAGAGAGGAATTTAACGGTGTAGAAATCTTGTCTCCTTCGGGACAATCTGTTTCTACTTACCGTGAGATGCCGCAGGCATATAACGTCAAGCGAAAAGATTTTGATGCCTGGTATGCCAACGAAGCAAAACTCGTCGGCGCCGAGTATCTTGATAACTATCATGTTACCGACATCGTGAAAAAAGCAGACTTCGTCGAAGTATCCTGCATGGGCACCGATGAGACATTCCAAGGAAAACTCGTAGTGCTTGCTACCGGCTTCGGCGGGGATCTCATGGAAAAATGCGGACTCAAGAAGAGCAGCCGCTGGACTTACGGCATCCAAGGCATCGGCCATGAGAACACTCTCGATCACCTGAAGATGTTCGTTAACCGACAGTTCTCAGCCAACTCTTTTGCCTGGGCTTTGCCTATCGATCATGAGAGGGCACTCTGTGGTCTCATGACCAATAAAAAGCCTAAAGAATACTTTGCCGCCTTCCAGAAATACCTGAATGACAACGGCATCGTAAAAGATATCGACGATATTCAGATTCGCGGCATTACCGTTAAACCGACCTGGGACATCGTTGCTGACCGAGCGCTTGCTGTCGGCGATGTAGCCGGACAGGTCAAACCTATCACTGGTGGCGGTATCTATTACGGTCTCTTATGTGCCGATCTTGCAGCCGAGACCATCCTCAACGCTTTCCAGGAGCACTCTTTAGACAAAGAAGCTCTGCTGCCTTACAAAGAAGAGGTGAAAGCTCTGCTCAAAAGAGAGCTCAAGATTTCTGGCCTTGCCGCCAGGGTCTTCGGCATGATGGGCAACAAGACCATCGATGCCTGTTTCCGCTACGCTAAAAAACACGGCGTCCTTGATAAGCTGGCTGCAACGAACCTTCCTTTTGACTGGCACGCCGAGACCATCATGAAGGTCATTAAGCGTTCTTTCTAGCAGTAAATAAACGTTATTGATATAATCATCTATTGTGTCCAATAGATATGAGGTGTTTTTATTATGGTCGCAAAAAAAGTAAGTGTGAATAAACTGACACAAGAAGGCTATGATGCCCTTGTTGCCGAGTTGCAGGAGCTCAAAGACAAGCGTCCTGAGATAGTCAACGAAATCGAAAAGGCCCGAGCTGACGGCGATCTCAAAGAGAATGGCGCCTATCATGCCGCCCGTGAACAGCTGAGCTTCAATGATGGTCGTATCGAAGAGATTGAAGCCGTTTTGAAGAATGCTGTTATCACCGAGACTAAGAGCAAGACCATCGTCGGTCTGGGAACCAAGGTCAAACTTGTAAGTGAAGATAAAGTTCACACTCTCCAGGTCACCATCGTCGGTGCCAGCGAGGCTGATTTTGCAGCAGGCAAGATGTCCTGCGAATCCCCCATTGGTAAAGCAGTGCTTGGTAAGAAGAGCGGCACCACCGTGTCCGTCACGACTCCCAAAGGCACTACCAAGTACAAGGTCGAGATCTTATAGTAATCTCTTTGATCAAATACTAAAAAGGCGTTCACAGTGATGTGAGCGCCTTAATTATTTCTTGCACAGATTTGTTATTCGTCGATATCAGGTTCGATGAAGTCGCCCTCGATGGTGTCATCATCTTCATCGTCTTCTTCTGCAGCTTCAGCTTCTTCCTGTTTTTTCTGTTCGTGCTGGTCCAGTTTCTCAACGAGCTTGTCAGCCCAGTATGAGATGACGGGAATCCTGAAGTCTTCGTGTTTGTAAGCCTTAATGATCATGATCACCCAAAGGCCCACGCCACCGATTGCGACGATCAGAGAAAGCAGAGAACCGATGACAGGGAAGATATTGAGACCCAGAGCCAAAACTATGACGGCAGTCGTAAAGATAGTAGACTGGGCTGCGTTGAAACGGATATATGCATTCTGTTTGCTCAGTTTAAGAACGAGAGTGCCGGCGATAAATGCGCCGAGATAGCAGATAATGGAAACCAGGCTCTCGGTGAGACCCGCTCTCCCTTTTTTTGAAGGATTTGCCAAATCCTGATTATCTGTATTTTTATTTGCCATAATATCAAACAATACAATCACTTACGCTCAAAGTCAATAACTACTGTTTATAGATGGTTCGCTTGGCGCGTTTGACCGAGCTTTCTTTCATAGGTATAGTTAGTGTTTGTAATACTGAAACCCATAGTTTTTGAGGAAAAACCATGACTATTGTAGATATGCTCATTAATAACGCGCGCAACTATCCTGATAAGGTCGCGTTGGTTGAACTTGCTCCCACTGCCGGCATCCGCAAGGAAGTGACATGGAAGGAATTGGAGAGAGGTTCTGCTAAACTTGCTTCCGCTTTGATCCGAGCCGGCATCAAGAAGGACGACAAGGTCCTCCATTTCATGACCAACTCCATCACCTGGCTCGAAGCATACTTCGGCATCATCAGGACCGGCGCCTGGGCAGTTCCTTTGAATTACCGTTTCACTGCCAAGGACTTTTTATATTGTGCCCAGGTCTCCGAAGCACGTATGCTCATCATGGGACAGGCTTTCGTCGACCGCGTAATGAGCGTCAAAAACCATCTTACTTATATGGAAAAGATGATCGTCGTTGATGAAGAAGCCACCGATGATCTGATCCTTTATAAAGATTTCATCGCCACCGGCGATCCCGACGACGAACTGTACGTTCCCAAGAGCGACGATGTCTGCGGTCTGTACTTCACTTCCGGCACCACCGGTGATCCTAAACCCATCGTCCTTCCTCATAAGAACATGGATCATGCCGCTAAAGCTGAACAGATGCACCACATGCAGACCATCGACGATAACTTCATGCTCATCCCGCCGCTCTATCACTGCGGCGCCAAGATGCACTGGTTCGGCAGCCTCATGACTGCCTCCAAGGCTGTTCTTTTGAACGAAGTCAGCCCTAAGACCATCATGGAGACCATGTCCAAAGAGAAGTGCACCATAGCCTGGCTCCTAGTCCCCTGGGCCCAGGACATCCTCGTTGCTTTGGATAAAGGCGATATAAAACTGGAAGATTATGACCTCAAACAGTGGAGACTCATGCACATCGGTGCCCAGCCTGTTCCCAAGAGCCTTATCATGCATTGGAAAGACTACTTCCCTGAGATGCTCTACGACACCAACTACGGCCTAAGCGAGTGCACCGGTCCCGGCTGTGTTCATTTAGGCGTCGAGAACATCCACAAGGTCGGCGCCATCGGCGTCCCCGGTTACGGTTGGGAATGCAAGATCGTCGACAAGGACATGAACCCCGTCAAGCAGGGAGAAGTGGGCGAGCTGCTTCTTCGAGGCAACGGCGTCATGCGCGAATACTACAAGAACCCTAAGAAGACCGCCGAGACTATCATGCCGGACGGTTTCTTACGCACCGGTGACGTTGCCAAGATGGACGAGGACGGATTCATTTATCTAGTAGACCGTATCAAGGACCTCATCATCGTAGGCGGCGAGAACGTATATCCTGTCGAAGTCGAGGATATGATCCGTACCAATCCGGCAGTTCTGGACGTTGCTGTCATCGGCGTTCCTGACGACAGGTTGGGAGAGATCGTTGTCGCCATCATCAAGGTGAAGCCCGGCATGGAGCTCTCCAACGACGAAATCAAGGCCTTCTGCGACATCCGACTGCCCAGATACAAACGTCCTAGGATCTTTGTCTTCGGTGAAGTCATGCGTAACCCCACCGGTAAGATCGAGAAGCCTAAGATGCGCGAGAAATACGCATATCTGGCAAATACAGCAAAATAGTTTTATTCAACAAACATAGCTATTTATCTAAAAGTTGACTGTTTAATATAGATTGTAAATTGTTTTCTTCTCCTCCCGAGGTAATAATGCTTTCAAGGGATAATGGAGGGGAACATGAAAAGAATTCTGTCTAAAATTGTTACCGTTTCTCTCGTCATAGCATTAATCACTACATTAAATCCTGTTTCTGTATTTGCATCTTCAGAGGCTTTTCCAGAATCACAGGCTTTTACAGAAAACACTCAAACCGCAAGAGATTGTTACTACAATCTTAGTCCCGAAGCCAAAGCTATTTTTGAGGATGCTTTAACCGAAAATCCCGTATTGTTGGCATTTCATAAACAGTATGTTGATCCCTCATCTAAACTTACGCTCAAAGAAGAACCTTTAAGAAACGGTCCGTTGTCCGTTTTATCTGCAGAATTGGCAGCGTTAGCATTACCTTCTTCGGTTACGTACTGCTTAGAAGCTGTCGGCGCCGGGATTGTTGCTGCCGCGGCTGACGGCCTCTTACCGGTTGGAGATATTCTTTTAGCAGCTGCGGCGGTAAGCGCAGCTGCTGTGATTGCCGCAAACTGGAATGATATTAATTCACTATGGCCTGGCATAGTTGCTGCTTTTACTACTGCATTTTATGAGTTTACAAACATTGTTCAGTCCGCCTTTTCGATAATTAGAAATGACATTGACGATGAGCTTGAAAATAATCCTTGTGTAACAGTAGATGGTGACACAATCATTCTAAATGGAACAACCTATCACTGCACCTCTTTTATTAACCAAGCACTGATGACCCAAATGAATCGTGCGCATGCTTTTTATTACCCTGCAGTTCGCTATGAAGGTACTGTAATGGTAAGCCCCACTCCTCTCAGCATAGATACAGCCAAACTAATAATGCTTGCAAACAACACTTACGCAGGAGTTTTTGCTAATGGAAGTAATAAGGCTCAAACATTATGCGTGGCTGCCTTTACAAGTGCCGTTAACCACTCATCTTCAGCTGGCCATCAATTCTTGGGCACATTTTTCCCTCATTGGCACGGAAAAGTCAGCGGTGTAGAACAGGCATCTCACTGTTGGTATTATAGTTAGAGGTTTTCACAAGGTCATGGTTAATAGATGAGTAGCTTTAAGATAACAACAATAGTCGCAGGCTGTTCGAGTTTGGAAGTTGAAGAAATCATCATCCCCGAAGGGATCGAGGCAATTGGGGAGTGTGCATTTAGCAAGAACACTGTCATCAAGCGTGTCCAGCTTCCCCAAAGCATACGACGCATCGAGACTCATGCTTTTGCGGGATGTACATCTCTTAAAAAGATCAATCTTCCGGATGGTTTAAACGAGATAGGCCCATGTGCTTTTCAAGGCTGTTCCTCCCTGAGTGAAATCTCTATCCCATCAGGGTTATCAAAGATTGAAGATCATGTTTTTGCCAACTGCGACAATATCCAACACATAAATATCCCTCATAACATCGAACATATCGGCAGTGATGCTTTTGGTTCCACTGGTCTTATGTCAATCAGCATCCCCGACACCGTCATCCAAATCGATGGCGGAGCATTCGCTGCGTGCAAAAAGCTTCAGTCCATCTCTCTAAATAGGAACTTGAAAGAGCTGCCCGAAGGGTTATTGGACTTCTGTGAATCTCTCGAAACTCTTGAGCTACCTCCTTTTGTATCAAGAATAGGCGACTTAGCATTGTCGCACTGCACGTCGCTGACATCGTTGGTCTTGCCTGATTATGTTCGCTATATAGGACAATGGGCTTTTAAAGACTGCAAGAATTTAAAACAGCTGGTTATTCCCGAATTCCGAGATGGTGGATGGCTCATGGAGATAGCGGATGATGCTTTTGAAGGATGCAAAGACCTGACCATCATTTGCACGCCAACCATGTCCGTCGATATGTTTGCTAAAGAACACGGAATCAAAACCGAGCCATTATTACAGTAAAGGTAAGCGTTATGGCTGAACTGATCGTAGAAAAATGGATCACAGAATACATCGATAGAGACGCTGAGGAAATCATTGTCCCTGACGATATCAGTGGTATCGGTAAACACGCTTTCGAGGGCTGTAACAAAATCAGACGCATAGTCCTGCCTGATGGCCTCAGAAAGATCAATGATCAGGCTTTCTGCAACTGCACCTCTCTGACGGACATCAATCTACCAAAGGAGATGGATGTCATTGGTCGACACGCCTTCCAAGGATGTACAAGTCTTTCAGAAATCACATTGCCGGAAAACCTTTTAGCTATCGACAAGTATGCTTTTGCTGGGTGCTCTAACCTAAAGAGGTTCGATCTGCCTAGCGGACTAAAAGTGATCTGGAATCTGGCCTTCTATGGAACAGGCTTGAAGCAAATAAAGCTTCCTGAAAGCATAAAACACTTGGGGCAGGGCATTTTTTGTGACTGCAAAGATATTGAAGAAGCTTCTATAAACTGGATCTTCGCAACTGAATCTATGTTCGAAAGATGCTACGCATTACACAAAGTCGATCTAGGCCATCGTCTTATGGAGGTAGGTCCTTTCGCTTTCCGCGGATGCTCATCATTGACCACGATAACGCTTCCCGACAGTATCTGCAGGATCAGCGACCAAGCCTTTGCTGATTGCAAGAGCCTTAAAAGCATCATCATCCCTGAGAACAAGAAGGGGCGTGAAGTGCACATCGAGGCCGACGCCTTTGATGGTTGTGACGCTTTGACGATTTACTGCGCCCCCAACGGCTCGGTGGAACGTTTCGCCAAGGATCACGGTATCCCTACTGCTCCGTTACCTTAATTCAACCCTTTTCTTAGACTTTTCCACGCCTAAAAGCACCTTTTTGATGTCTGTTTTTAGCAATCATTGAAAAATATTGCTAAATTTTTTGAAAAAAGTATTGACAGAGTCATAACTTAGGTATATATTATTGTTAGCAATCAAGAAAATAGATTGCTAAAACAAACAGATAACAACAAAACAGGAGGTTTTTTGAAATGACTACTAAACTTTGGAATCCCTTACAGGAAATGCGAATGATGGAGAACCTTGCCAATCGATTGTGGCAGTCCAATGATTATTCCAGCTGCGAAGATTGGAACATCCCTCTGGATGTAATGAAGAAAGGCGATACCTTCGCTGTTGCAGCTTCTCTCCCCGGTATCGATGCTAAGGATATCGAAGTCTCCATTGAAGATAACGTCCTTACCATCCGAGCAGAACGCAAGGATCCTGCCGCTGACGACAAGGAAATCACTTATCTGGTCAATGAACGACCTGTCGGCTCCTTCTACCGTGCACTCAGGCTCCCTGAAACCATCGATACTTCCAAGATCCAGTCTTCCTACAAAGATGGTGTCCTGATGATCACTCTTCCTAAGGCTGAAGAACTGAAGAAGAAACAGATCAAGATCGATGTAGCCCCTTCAATCGAAGCCTAACCTTCTTTCATTTTTATTTCTCTCCCCTTATGCCCTGGCCCCCACAAGCCAGGGCTTTTTCTTTTTGTCAGCCTTGTGAGACTTATGTCATGCCGATATACCGCAAAGTCTTGTATAATGGTTATTACTTAGTTAACTAGTTAGGATTATTATTATGGCAATCAGACAGATCTTAGTAGCTCCCAATCCTCTCCTCCGCAAAAAAGCTGAGGTAGTTGAGCATATCGACGCATCAATCGTTAAACTCGCCGAAGACATGGTGGAAACCTTGGAGGCAGCCGGCGGTGTAGGTCTTGCTGCTCCACAGATCGGTGTTTCCAAACGTGTAATTGTCATCTGGGTCCCCGACGAAGACCCCTTCGTCCTGGTCAACCCCAAAGTAGCCAAGCATTTCGGTGAAAGATTTGTTACTGAAGGCTGTCTCAGCGTCCCTCAGATGCAAGGCAAAGTTAAGCGTTCCCGTGAAGTTATCGTCAAAGCAGTAGACCCTGCCGGCAACCCGGTCAAGATCGATGCTACAGGACTCAAAGCACAGGCTCTCGAACACGAGATCAATCACCTCGACGGCATCCTCTATACCGACTTGATCGTTCCTGGTTCGCTGCAGAAGACTCAGATAGCAGAATCCCTTGAAGACGTAATCGATGACGTCTGGCAGAGCAAACATGTCTCATAAACCTCTCATGATTCAGTGCGATTTTGACGGCACTGTCACCATCGGAGATCTCAGTTTTCAGCTCCTGGATGAGTATACCAACGTTCCTTGGCGTCAGTGGTTCGAAGATTTCAAACACGGCAAGATCACGGTCAACGACTACAACACCAGAGCATTCTCATATGTGAAAGCATCTAAGAAAGAACTTGCCGATTATTCAAGAATGAATGTCCGCCTGCGACCGGGACTTTCGGAACTCCTCACGTTCTGCAAGGACCATGATGTGCGTTTCGTGTTCGTCTCCAACGGCATGACCTTTTATATCGAGACGATCCTAAAAATGATTGGTTTCCCTGAGATCGAATACCATGCTGCCGACTGCGAGTTCCTGCCCTCCGGTATCAAGGCTGTCTATCATGATCCTTCAGGAAAAGCGGTGCGAGATCATTTCAAAGAAGCCTATGCCGAGCATTTCCTCAAAGAGGGTTATCGTGTCGCATATTTCGGCAACGGCCTGTCTGATTTTAAGGCCGCCAGCATGTGTGATTACATCTATGGGATCGAGAGCCTTGCTAAAGAGTGCGATAAGCACGATGTAGCCTATAAGTCCTTTGACAGCCTCAGCTCTGTCATCAACGACCTTCTGGCACTTCTTTAATGATAATGACGCTCTCCGAACAGGAGCGTTCCGACCCTGACGATATTAGCGCCTTCCTCGATACCTACACGGTAGGTGCTCGTCATGCCCATAGAAAGGTATTTCATCTCTACGTTAGGCACCGCTTGCTTCTTGATATCTTCAAAGAGTTCTTTGGTTATCTTGAAATACGGTCTGATCTTTTCAGGGTCTTCCAGGAGCGGACCCATAGTCATGAGTCCCTGGACAGACAGATTGGGCAGTGTCGACACGCTTTTGATTACATCTAATGCGTCTTCCGGCATGATCCCGCTCTTTTGTTCTTCACGGGCACTGTTGATCTCCAGGAGTACCGGCATCTTCTTGCCGATCTTTCCGCACTGGGCATCCAGCGCCTTGGCAAAACGGAACGAATCCACGCTCTCGACCATATCGAACAGCTGTGCGATGACTTTGGCTTTATTGGATTGTGCCGTCCCGATCATATGCCATGCGGCCTTGTTGCCGATGGCGGGATGCAGGTCCTGCGCTTCCTTTACATAATTCTCTCCGACATACTTGATGCCGGCTTCGATTGCCCGCAGCACCTCATCAGCGGTTCGGGTCTTGATAGCAGCCACGACCCGTACATCTTCAGGCACTTCGGCAAGTATCTTTTTGACGGCTTCTTCTATCATCTCTCAGCCTTCCTTTGTCCAAGAGTTTTCCAGATTATTCAAGTAAAGCATTATTTTCTAATTCTTGCTACAATCATATTTAGATGACAAAGGGGGCCCTGATATGAAAAAACAGCGTTTATTCAGCATTCTTCTCTCAGCTGTACTCTGCATGGTCGTCGCATTTTCCTCATCATGCGACATCCTGAGCTGCAACAAAGGAAACACCGACCTTGATCCTGAGGCAACTCCCGATCTGGCCAAGATCATCGCAAAGCTGCCTGATTCTATTTATTGCGAAGTCAACGGCGTGTCCACAAATACTGCTGTGGACTTTGAGATCAAAGCAAAGGTCTATGCAGAACCCACTCATGCCAGGGTCGACACCAATATGATGAAGTTCCCCGTCTCGATCTATATGGATTACGTGACCGGAGATGATTACATCTACGTATCGCTTCTTAAGAAAGCCTTAAAGGTTTCTATCGATCTTTCCGACTATGCACCCTATGTCCTCATCAAAGATCTGGATCTTTCCATGTGTACGATCCTGGGCGAACAGACCATCGACGGCAAGAAGTGTGCAGTCTTTGTCTATGAAGACACCCTTCCTTTGAGCTCTGACTATAATTCCCACAGCACCACCATCTGGCTCTGGGAAGACTATGGCTTCCCGGTCAGAATGGAAACAGATGACGTTTATGTCACTTTCAGCAAGATGTCTTTCAAAGATATCGACGATGAAAAGTTCGTGCTTCCGTCCAAGGCCAGCGTCATCGACGCATCCGGGCTGTTTGACCTCAGCGGTCTTCTTGGAGGCTTAGACCTCAGTGATATCGGTGGCGAAGGCGACAACAATGATCCCGACAATACCGGTTCTATTGACCTGTCTGATCTTCTCAGCGGTCTCACTGGTGATGGCGATTCATCCGGCAGCAGCATCCTTGATATCCTGGGCGGCCTCAGCGGCAGCGGTGAGTCTTCTGGCGGAAGCATCCTCGATATCCTGGGTGGCCTCGTCAATGATAGCGGTTCTTCCGGCTCAGATAGCGGCTCGATCGATATCGGAGACGTCCTTGAAGGCTTAAGTGACTATGACGGCGGGTCCGTCAATGAAAACGACCTGGGCAATCTCCTTGATGCGCTGAATGGTTCTGACGGCGGGTCCGGAGAAGGCGATCTGGGCGACCTGTTTGATCTTCTCGAAGGTCTCGGCGGTTCTGATAGCGGTTCTTCCGGCCTGGGCGGTTTAGGAAGCCTCATCAGCATATTCAGCTAAGGAAAGATAATGGCACCTCTTGACATAATCATACCTATCGGAAGCGGTCTTCTTTTAGTCCTGGGCCTTGTCGGAGTATTCCTACCCGCATTGCCCGGTATCCCTTTGGCCCTTGCCGGTTTCGTTCTATATTCCTGGGGTACAGGCTTTGAGAAGATATCTCTGACGACTACAATCGTCTTTGCGGCGATCTGCGTAGTCATCATGATCTTGGACCTTGTAGCTCAACTGCTCGGCGCCAAAAAGATGGATGTATCCAAAGCCGGCCAGATCGGTGTCGCATTGGGAACCATTGCCGGGCTGTTCTTCATGCCTTGGGGCATCCTGGTCGGACCGGCACTCGGTGGTTTTATTGGTGAATTCATTCACGAACAGGATGTTAAGCACGCACTCAAAGCAGCACTGGGGGCCATGATCGGGACCCTCTGCACAGCAGTTATCAAGGTCATCCTGATCGTCGTTATGATAGGTTTCTTCGTCGTGGCTCTTTTGAGCTAGCGACATATTAGTTTAAGACTGGAGCATACAGATGTATCAAGCACCTAGAGGAACTCAAGATAAGCTGCCTGAAGATCAGGCTTATTGGAAATATGTAGAAGACACCGCCGCTGAGGTGGCTGCACTCTATCATTATTCACGGCTGGATACACCTGTATTTGAGGATTCCGGACTGTTCATCCGCGGCGTTGGAGAAGGTACAGATATCGTTGAAAAAGAGATGTATACGTTCAACGATCTTGGCGGCAGCTCTGTAACACTGCGCCCCGAAGGTACCGCTCCTGTCTGCCGTGCCTATGTCGAACATGGCATGGCCAATCTTCCCCAGCCAGTCAAACTGTATTACATCATGTCGATCTTCCGTTACGAAAGACCCCAGGCCGGACGAATGCGACAGTTCCACCAGTTCGGATTCGAGGCTCTTGGCGAATCATCCGCACTGTTAGATGCAGAAGTCATCGATATGTCCTGTTGTTTCTATAAGAAGCTGGGGCTCAAGGATCTGACGCTCCTCATCAACAATATCGGCTGTCCTGAGTGCCGCCCGGCATATCTGAAGACTTTGAGAGATTATTACCGCGACCATTTGGGTGAAATGTGCGAAGACTGCAAGAATCGTTTTGAAAAAAACGTTCTGAGACTCCTTGACTGTAAGAAGCCCAATTGTAAAGTCCTGGCCGATAATGCACCTAAATCTATCGAACACCTCTGCGAGGAATGCAGCACTCACTTTGCTGCTCTCACTAAACGCCTGGATCAGTTAAATCTCGATTATGTCATCGATCACAGGCTGGTCCGTGGTCTCGATTATTACACCAAGACAGTATTTGAGATCCAGCCTCTCATCGAAGGTGCCCAGAGCACCATTGGCGGTGGCGGTCGCTATGATAAACTCATCGAGGAATTAGGCGGCAAACCAACCGAGGGCGTCGGATTTGCGACAGGACTTGAACGAGTCATCCTCAACCTGAAACGCGCCGGTATCGAACCCCCGAAATCGGATAAACCGAATGTCTTTGTCGTATGGTGTGGCGAGACATCCCTGGACATGGCTGGACATATAACATCTGTCCTGAGAGAAAACGGCATTCCTGTCGCAACAGTTTATTCACCACGATCAATGAAAGCCCAGATGCGTCAGGCCAACACGTTTGGCTCACATTATGTCATCATAATCGGTGAATCAGAAGTCGAGAACGGTAATTACACGTTCAAAGATATGCTGAACAATACTCAGGAGACCCTGACTGAAGCAGAACTGCTTAAACGCTTAAGTTAAGATACAGCCAACCGGGAAACCGTTGCCTCTGGCGTAATCACAAGCCGGCATAGCTTTCTTTCCTTCAGGCTGGATCATTCCTAGTCTCAAAAGGCCATTTCCCGTAATCACATCGACATCCCGCTTAGACACGTTCACCGTGCCTGGTGTCCCGTACGTTTCTGTTTCGATGACAGAACATGAGAGGATCTTCAGTAGTTTTCCATCGATATGGGTGAAAGTACCAGGCCATGGCTGCAACGCTCTGACACGGTTTCTGATAGTAATGGCGTCTAAAGACCAATCAATAAGACCGTCTTCTTTTTTCATCATCTTGAAGTAAGTAGCTTCTGCCTGATCCTGAGGTCTAAGAGCAATCTTGCCTGCCACCCATCGAGGCAGGATGTCTGACATCATAGAAGCCGAAATGATAGACAGCTTAGACATCAGAGTGTCCGTAGTATCTTCCGGTCTAATCAGGACCTTGGACATTGCCAAGATGTCGCCAGTATCCCATCCGGCGTCCATCTTCATGATCGACACGCCGCCCCAGGTATCACCTGAAAGAAGCGTCGACACTACCGGTGCTGCTCCGCGGTGTCTGGGAAGAAGCGACGGGTGGACGTTGATGCAACCATAGACAGGTGTTTCCAATACGGCGTTCGGGAGGAAAAGACCGTAAGCCACGACAATGATGATTTCCGGAGCAAGGGCCTTGAGCTCATCCTGGACAGTGCTGTCCTTAAGTGTCAAAGGCTGTTTGACCATATAACCCCTTGACAAAGCATAGGATTTGACAGGGGATACATGCATAGTCTGTCCACGGCCCGCAGGTTTATCGGGCTGGGTATAGACAGCAATGATCTCGTGTCCGTCTTCGACCAGTCTGGTCAGGACAGGCACAGCAAATTCAGGGCTTCCCATAAAAACGATCTTCATGTCGTCATTCTATCACCTAGGACATTTTATAGCCACAATTTCTCACGTTATGTAAATGAAATCCTTGTAAAATTTTTATGTTACAAGGCATAAATATTTTACATAACAAAGCGTGTTAAAAACCCATTTTTTCTTGTTTTGTCAAATCATCTTAAAATTGAGAAAATTCAAGAAAAATCGAGAAAATTGGCAGAATATGGCGTAAAAAATTTATATATAGCCTTATTTAACAAGGAGCACGCCTTAAATCATCGTTGAATCGTTTATTCACGGACCGTGGTATCATGTTGGTGTAACAAAAAGAACTGATTTTTCAGTTCCTTTTTTTACGGTAGAGAGAGGTTATTTAACAATCTTATGGAGCCTGCCGAGAGTATTTGGAAAGCAGTTTTAGGTGTTATCCAGCTTACTGTGACCAAATCTAACTATAAAACATGGTTTGCTGACACAAAGGGCCTGTCGATCACAGACAAGACTTTTGTGGTTGGCGTGAAAGATGATTTTTCTGCAGCATGTCTGAAAAAGAACCATCTTCCATTGGTGGAGAGGATCCTATTCAAACAGATTGGCAGACAAGTCTCGATCGATTTCACCGTCGACTGGGATCCGTCCCGTCCCGCCACTCAAGAGGAAAAGAACATCAGTGCGCTTTATCATCTGCGCCCTGAACTTTCTTTTGAAAACTTCGTGGTCGGTCCATCCAATCAGCTGGCTCATGCTGCTGCTCTAAGCATCGCTGACGGCAATGCTAACAATCAGTTCAATCCGCTCTTCATCTGTGCGTCCCCCGGCCTTGGCAAGACTCACCTTCTGCAGGCCATCGGGCAGAGATCCGTCGAGCATAATTTGCGACCTCTATACACGTCTTGCTCATCTTTGATTTCCGAGTGCATCCGTTCTTTCTCTAACGGCACCACAGATCTGGTCAAAGAAAAATATGCATCCGCAGACGTCCTTATGGTGGACGACATCCATGACTTAGCCGGCAAAGAAGCGACTCAGGACATCTTCTTCAGCATCTTCAATACTTCCCGAGAAGCCGGACACCAGATTGTAGTTACTTCAGATAGGACACCTGCTGATATGGACCGCATTGCTGACAGGCTCAAGAGCCGTTTCGAATGGGGCCTTATAACAGATATCCAGGCTCCCGAACTGGAGACTCGTATCGCGATTATCAAGACCCGCATCCGAGGAAAAGACTTTGACTTCTCCGATGAACTGGTTTCTGCCATCGCAGAAGCACCCTGCACCAGCATCCGCGAACTTGAGGGCCGACTCAACAAGGTGATTGCTTATGCAACACTTTTGAATGAACCCATCACCCTGGATATCGTAAGAAAAGCTCTCCGCGGAATGAACCGCGCTGCTTCCAACGACGGCTGTTTCGATGTTAACAGCCTTATCAAAGATATTGCTTCTTCATTTGGGGTAACCCCCGAAAAGATAATTGGTTCCGACAGAGACCAGAAGACTGCTCTTGCCAGACAGGTCACGATGTATGTTTTGAAACAGCGAGGCCTGTCTCTTGCTGCAGCAGGGCAGGCTGTCGGCAATCGTAATGCATCGACCGTATCCCATGCCGTGAACAAGGTCGAACAGCTTCTTGTGACCGATAGCGAATTGTTCGATATCGTATCGAAAGTTTGCCCCGGTCTTTCAAAGTAGACCTCTTTGGTCGACCATATGCCTGCTCAAGTGTAATTTACGCACGTCTTTATGTTATAATTCTATAGTTGATTATTTAGCTTTAATGCAATCGTTTTTATTCGTGAGGAGTTGAGCGTTATGGATGAAGAAACCTCGAAAGTGAATCAGCCAGAAGGATATTCTGCATCTGATATCCAAGTCTTAGAGGGTCTGGAAGCTGTCCGAAAACGACCGGGCATGTACATCGGTTCCACTGACCGACGCGGCCTCCATCATTTGGTATATGAAATCGTCTACAACAGTGTAGACGAAGCTATGAGCGGTTCCTGCGATAAAATCATCGTCACCATCCACAAAGATGAATCTATCTCTGTTGAAGACAACGGCCGAGGTATCCCTGTCGATATCCATCCGACGACTCACAAATCCGCTCTTGAGACCATCATGACCGTTCTTCACGCCGGCGGTAAGTTCGGCGGCAAAGCCTATCAGGTCTCCGGCGGTCTCCACGGCGTCGGCGCCTCTGTAGTTAATGCCCTTTCTGCTCACACCGAAGTTGAAGTTAAACGAAACGGCCATATCTATAAACAGACTTACAGCCGTGGTCACGTGACCAGCGACCTGCAGATCATCGGGGACTGCGAGGGTACCGGTACTACTGTTACGTTCCTTCCAGATAATCAAATCTTCACCGAGACTGTTTTTGAACTGGATACTCTTACCGAGAGAATCCGTGAGATCGCATATCTAAACCGCGGTCTCGAGATCGAACTTAACGATGAACGTGTCGACTCCTATATGTCCTACTTCTTCGAAGGCGGTATCGCCGGTTTCGTTCGCCGACTCAACCGCAACAGGACCGCGATCCACCCGCATCCCATTTCTTTGATGCGTCAGACCGACAAATACTCTGTAGAAGTCGCATTCCAGTACACAGAGAATTTCACAGATAATACTTTCTCTTTTGCCAACTGCGTCAACACTCAGGACGGCGGTACCCATCTGACTGGTTTCCGAACCGCTCTCACCCGCTGTCTCAACGATTACGCCCGACGCAATGGCATCCTCAAAGACAGCGATAACAATCTTTCTGGCGACGATGTCCGCGAAGGTATTACCGCCATCGTTTCCGTAAAGCTTTCCGAACCTCAGTTCGAAGGTCAGACCAAGGGCAAACTCGGCAACATCGAAATGAAGACCTTCGTTGACCAGTCGGTCAACGATGAACTGGCACTTTACCTTGAAGAACACCCTGATGATGCCAAGAAAATCCTTGAAAAATGTGTACTTTCCGCTAGAGCACGAGATGCAGCCAGGCACGCCCGTGAACTCGTTACCCGCAAGGGTTCGCTCGAGACCGGCACATTGCCCGGCAAACTTGCCGACTGTTCTGAAAAAGATCCCGCACAGTGCGAACTGTTCCTTGTCGAGGGTGACTCCGCAGGCGGTTCCGCAAAACAGGGACGCAACCGACGTACACAGGCCATTCTCCCGCTCCGTGGTAAGATTCTGAACGTTGAAAAGGCTTCACCCGACAGGATGTTCGCTCATGAGGAAATCAGGGCTCTTATCACCGCTCTGGGTGCCGGCATCGATGAAGACTTCGACGTCAACAAGCTCCGCTACCATCAGCTGGTCCTCATGACCGATGCTGATGTCGACGGTGCCCATATCAGGACCCTTCTCCTGACTTTCTTCTTCCGACATATGCCTCAGCTCATCTCTGAAGGTCATCTGTTCATTGCCCAGCCTCCGCTATACAAGATCAAGTCCGCGAAGGAAGAACACTGGGTCTATTCTGATGCCGAGAAGGATGAAATCGCTGCTAAATACCGAGCATCTAACAAGAAATATGATGTCCAGCGATATAAGGGTCTTGGTGAAATGAGCGCTCAGCAGCTCTGGGAGACCACCATGAATCCCGAGACCCGCACCATGCTGCAGGTCGAGATCGAAGATGCCCAGAAGGCCGATGAGATCTTCAGTATGCTCATGGGTGACAACGTCGAACCTCGACGCAATTACATCCAGACTTACGCCACACAGGTCAAGAACCTGGATATCTAATAATTCGATACAAAATAAACTGAAAGACCGTTGCTCTCACAACGGTCTTTTGCTTTCTAGAGGACTTTGCTTAGGAAGCTCTTGAGTCTCTCGCTCTTCGGATGATCGAAGATCTCTGCGGGAGTATTTTCTTCGACGATCTTTCCTTCGTCCATAAAGATGACGCGGTCGCCGACTTCGCGAGCAAAACCCATTTCATGAGTCACGACCACCATGGTCATTCCTTCACGGGCCAAGGACTTCATTACATCCAATACTTCGCCGACCATTTCAGGGTCGAGGGCGGAAGTAGGTTCATCGAAGAGCATGACTTCCGGCTCCATACAGAGAGCTCGGACGATGGCGATACGCTGTTTCTGACCACCTGAAAGCTGGCTGGGGTAAGCATCTGCCCTTTCCTGCAAGCCAACTCGTTTAAGAAGCTGCTGGGCTTTCTGCTCTGCCTCTTCAGGAGTCTTCTTCAAGAGTTTCATTGGGGCAAGGGTCATATTCTTCAATACGGTCATGTTGGGGAAGAGATTGAAATGCTGGAAGACCATGCCCATCTTTTGTCGGTGGAGATTGATATTGACTTTAGGGTCGGTGATATCGACACCGTCAAGCGTGATCGTGCCGCCGGTAGGCAGTTCCAAGAGGTTCAGGCATCTCAGGAATGTGGATTTACCGGAACCAGAGGGGCCAATGACGACGACGACTTCGCCCTTTTTGATGGTGGTGGAGATACCATCAAGTGCTTTGATCGTCGGCGAAAAATGTTTCTCCAGGTCTTTAACTTCAATCAATACATTATCAGCGGGCATCTCTGCGTAACCTCTTTTCAAGTTTTCCGACCAGCCATGTAAAGAACATAACAATGATCAGATAGATCAGAGCAACGCTGATCAGCGGGAAGAATGCGATATATGTGTTGCCACGAACAATATCACCGGCTTTGGTGATATCCATAATGGCGACATAACCAGAAACAGACGTTTCCTTAAGCAGTGCGATAAACTCGTTCGCCAGAGCCGGTAGAACAGCTTTGATGACCTGAGGAATGATGATGTACCGCATGGTCTGGACGTAATTGAAACCCAAGGAACGTCCTGCCTCAAACTGCCCGTTATCGATGGCCATGATACCACCGCGGATGATCTCGGCCACATACGCACCGGAGTTGATACCAAAGGTGATGCAGGCCACGACGACACCATTGCGGGTTGAAGCCATGATGATGAAGTACATGATAAGGAGCTGGACCACGACAGGCGTTCCGCGGATGACTGTCAGATAGATATTTGCGATGGTATTAGCAACCTTTAAGAGCGTCCTGCCGAGACTGGGACGCATGGAAGCGATATTTTTATCATGGCTCGATCTGATTGCCGCCACGATAATACCAATGGTAAGGCCCAGCAACAGGGCAAACACAGTGATGATCAGCGTGTTTCCCAGACCCTTTGTAAAGAACCTCCATCGATTATCCTCAATGAACGTTCTGTAGAACTGGCTCGCGTATTTGTTATATATCTCTATAAGCGATTGCATCATTTGAATGCACCTAATAAAAACGGGTAACACCTATTAAGTGTTACCCGCATATACTATCACGTTTTGGTGACTAATAGTTAGTCGTGAATATACTTTGCGACGATTTTATCGACAGTGCCGTCGTTGATGAACTTGTCGAGGGCTTTGTTGATCTTCTCGAGAAGTTCGGTATTGCCCTTGGCGATAGCGATGGCATAGGATTCTTCGACATATTCAGCGTCAAGGATCTTGAGACCAGCGTTGGACTCAACATATTTCTTGGCGGGTTCGTTATCGATGATGACGCAGTCAACTTTGTTAGCGATAAGAGCCTGAACAGCATCGTTACCAGTCTTGTAGGCCAAGACATTATCTTCACCGAAGTCATCAGTGCAATAGATGTGGCCTGTGGTGTCCTGCTGGACGCCTACTTTGAAATCGCCGACATGGTCATAGAGCCAGTCGCAGTCAACGACTTTGCTGCCGTCTTTGACGATGATGACCTGCTTAGCGGTGGCATATTCAGTGGAGAAATTGACTTCCTTCAATCGGGCTTCGGTGATGGACATACCGGCCATACCGATATCGTATTTGCCAGTCTGGACACCAGCAACGATGGAGCCGAATTCGGTGTCGACGATGGTGAGTTTCATGTTGAGTTCATCAGCAATCTTTGCAGCCAATTCTGCATCGATGCCAACGATCTTGCCGCCCTCATAGAATTCATAAGGAGGGAAGGCTGCATTGGTAGCCATGACCAGTTCTTCCTTCTTGCCACAGCCGGTAGCAACCATGGCGAGGACTGCGATCATGGAAATTACGACTAAAAGTGCTTTTTTCATGTTGTTTCCTCTTCTCTAGAATAAAAAATATAGAGTCCTTTCGGGCTCTTTATTTTCTTGTGTGTGGTTTATGTTAACACACGAATAATACGATTGCAACGCTCAAAGCGCCTATTTTCGTGTGTAAATCCTGTACATCCTGTGCCTTCTGATGAAGGAAGCAATGCTTGTGGGAACCAGATCATCGATGGGCTCTTTATTGATAATGCGGGAGCGAATCTCAGATGAACTGACGTCAATGACGGGCTGATCAAGAAGAATGACTCTCTTGCTGAATCCGGGAATCACTTTATCAAGGCTCTCTTTAGTGGGCTGAGCATAACCTGTCCTGGGGATTGCAACCAGTTTGCAGAGTTTTAGGATATCCTCTGCATCTTTCCATTTATCAAAGCTCAACAGGTTATCCCATCCCAGGATGAAATAGAGTTCGTCATCTTTATTCATGGTGCTTCGCAGCTCGCGAAGAGTATCGATGGTATATGTAAATCCCTGACGGTTGATCTCGATATCAGATACGGTCATTCCCTTCTTGCCTTCGATAGCAAGGGAGACCATTTCCAGTCTGGTCTCTGCCTTGGTGACAGGTTTCATAATCTTGAAATACGGCTGTCCTGCCGGCACGAAAATTATCTCGTCGACTTTAAGTTCTTTTTGGACATATTCAGCGATCTTCAGATGGCCGTTATGGATGGGGTCAAAAGTCCCGCCGAGGATTGCTTTTACCACTCCCATTCGAAATCTCCTACGCGGACCTTATCACCAGGCACGACCCCGGCTCTGGTCAACTGTTTGGTCATTCGAGGTCTGGTCATGACAGAAATGATCTGTCGTTTAACTTCTGGGTTAGTGATATCGGAACCATAGATCATTCTTTCAAGGAACGGATATTTAACTACGTAAACATCGCCGTCTTTTTCGATAATCGGTTCGGTATTCTTCTCAACGACATGTAAGACCGGTAATTCTTCTTCGTCTTTAGGTTCTTCTTCCAAGCTCTCCTGGACCAGGGAAAAAGCTTTACTCATCAGTTCTGTCACACCTTCACCAGTGAGAGCAGAAATGAATGCTACATGTTCATAGCCAGCCTCTTTGAAAGCTGCTTCTATCTCTGGCATGCGTTCGCGGACTTCTTCGATGTCGATTTTGTTAACTGCTATGATTTGACGCTTCTGGAGAAGAGTGTTGTCATACATGTAGAGTTCGTTATTAACATCGATCATGCTCTTCAAAGGATCCTCTGAATTACCATCGATAAGATGAATGAGTACACGGGTGCGCACAATGTGTTTCAGGAACTCAAAACCAAGGCCTTTTCCTACGTGTGCATCTTTGATGAGACCAGGAATCTCGGCCATGATAAAACTCTTATTATTGGTATCCACCACTCCCAGCATCGGTTCCAGCGTGGTAAACGGATAGTTCGCAATCTTGGGGTGAGCAGCCGATGAGGCGGTAAGCAATGATGATTTTCCGGCGTTAGGATAACCAATAATGCCCACATCTGCGATGGTCCTCATCTCCATATCTACATAGACTTCCTCGCCTTCTTCACCCATCTGGGCAAGTCTGGGACTTTGATTAGTCGAAGATGAGAAGTGGGGATTTCCAAGACCCCCATTGCCGCCGTGGGCAACGATCACCTGCTGTTTATGGGTCTTGATATCGTAGATATGTTCTTCTTCCTCTTCTGGAAGCTGATACTTTATTACTGTTCCCAAAGGAACTTTCAATATCAGATCTTGACCGGTCTTTCCGACTTTTCGGCCTCCAGTGCCGTGTGAACCGCTTTGAGCTTTGAAATAACGTCTGTGCAAGAAGTAATTCAGGTTATTGAAACTTGAATCACCCTCAATGATCACATCTCCGCCTTTTCCGCCATCGCCTCCATCAGGACCACCTAAAGGAACGAATTTTTCTCTGCGGAAACTGACTGCTCCATTACCGCCATTACCGGCGATTACACATATCGAAACTTTGTCTAACATCTGTCTTTATTGTTTTATAAAAAAATGAATTTAGATTAAAAATGAATCCTTCTTTAAATCAATAATAATAATATCATAATATTTTGATAACCCATTTAATGTATTTAGATTTTTATTTATGTCAATTTGATAACTTAATAATAAAGCTAAAAGATATCAAAAAAATTATGAGTTATCGAAAGAAAGGGCTTGAAAATGATAAAGATACCCGAAGACTTAGATTTGACTAGATTTGAAAGCTTAGTTTGGATAATCGCAATGCTTCGAAGCGAGGATGGTTGTCCTTGGGATAAGAAACAGACTCATGAATCTTTGAAACAGAACCTTCTTGAAGAGACTTATGAAGTCATGGAAGCATTAGATTCAAAAGATCCGAAAGAAGTAAATACAGAACTGGGAGACCTTCTCATGCAGATCGTCCTTCATGCCCAGCTCGGCAAGGAAGACGGCGAATACGATATCGCATCGGTCATAAAAGGTATCAACAATAAACTCATCTCAAGACACGTACATGTATTCGGCGACGAAAAAGCCAGTGATGAGATCGAAGTCTTAAAGCTCTGGGAACAGCAGAAAAAGAAAGAGCGTAAAGGCAAAGGAAGCATGCTGGAAGGTGCTCCCAAATCCATGCCGGCGCTTGCTTACAGTCAGGCGATCCAGGACCGGGCAGCCAGAGTAGGATTCGACTGGAAGGATGCCGATGGCGTCCTCGATAAGGTCAACGAAGAACTGATAGAAGTAAAAGAAGCCAAGACCCCGGAAGAAAAAGAAGAAGAGATCGGTGACCTTCTTTTTGCCATCTGTAACTATGCCAGACATTGTGAGATCGATCTGGAAGAAGCTCTCAGAAAAGCTAATTCCAAATTCTACAAGAGATTTACGTCTATGGAGTCCAAGAGCCAGGAGATTGGAAAAAACCTCGCAGATATGAGTTTTGATGAGATGAATGCCCTTTGGGATGAAGTTAAGAAAGAGGGCAACAGCTAGTTGCGTGTAATGGACGAATCTCTGTACTAGACTGTTTTCTGAGGAGATAAAAGACATGAACACACAAGATGTATTGAAAGAACTCAGGACCAAAAAGGGAATGTCTCAGGATGATTTGGCCGAAAAGGTCTTCGTGACCAGACAGGCTGTGTCCCGCTGGGAGAATGGTGAGACTGTTCCCAATACAGAGACATTAAAGCTGTTATCTAAGGTATTCAATGTCTCGATCAATACACTTTTAGGTTCTCCCAGGACCTTGCAGTGCCAGTGCTGCGGGATGCCTCTGGAAGATGCCATCATCGGCAAGGACAAAGACGGTTTTCCCAACGAAGAATACTGTCAGTGGTGTTATGCCGATGGCACTTATACCTACAGCGATATGGATAACCTCATCGATGTCTGCGTAGTCCATATGGTCGGCGACAACTTTACGGAAGAACAGGCTCGTTCCTATATGAAACAGATGTTGCCGACTCTGAATTATTGGAAGAATCAGAAAGAACTTGGTGACGACGGAGAATTCGAGGCTTTTAAGAAACAGCTCATCGATGAGATCAATGCTCTCCATATCGAGGGGTTGCCTAAAGTCGATAAGCTCAATGCGCTCGTAGGACGCTTTGTTAATCTTGAGTATCCGCTCCCCAGTGGTGAATGGGTCAAGTTCCTGGATGACGGCACTACTTATCTCGGAAATCAGCTGGAAGTCAGCAGCGACCGCTGTTTCGGAGTCCTTGCCAATAAAGACATCATTCTGATTAGCACCTATGGGAAAGATGGAGCAGATCCGGAACTGATCCTTTACAAGAAGAGATAAGCGTTATTTCGATAACTTTTGATAGTTTTTGACAAGCCTTTTGATTAATCATCTCGTCCATGCAAGAAGTTTTTAAACGCCTTTCTTAACCCCTTGGCACTAAATAAATATTTAATAATTAGAATAATGAGAATGATCAATGTTGCCCAAATAGCATATCGAGCAATTGGCGGGAGCTTTTGTAGTAAATCAGAAAAAATGCAGAAAATGGCAACAACAACCAGTACAATGGTAATAACTAATTCCGCAATGGGCATTGAGTTTTTTGATTTACTCATAATTGCCTCCGATAAAGAAAGGTCATTATGTAGTTATTTTATACTAAAAAGGGGATAAAAAATGGCAAAGAAAAAGTCACTAAAGAACTCGTTTCTACTAAAGGTATCGCTAGTAGTCATAGTTTCAGGTTTAATCCTGTGGTTTGCAAATTGGATTGGGGTTTTTGGCGACTACAAAAATTATGATTGGTCATCTGCAACAGGCATGGGCTTTGTAATCTGGTTTTGTACACACTGTCCTTGGCTATTATGTATTCTTGGCGCGATTTTGCTGATTGTTTCGATTAAAAAACACTATGATTGAGACTGTACAACATGAGGAAAACAACAGTAATCAAAACAATAAGGATAGTCATTGGTATTTGGTGTTTAGCGTTTATTGCAATTGCTCTTCTATCTAAAAACTTCGAAGTGCCAATGATTATCCTGTATGTGGCGTTGGCAATAATAGCTATCATGTGTTTGGCCCCCTTTTCTTTTTGGAAAAAACGAGAAGATCCCAGAAGAAATATTTTTAATACTCATAATTCCAACAACAAACGATATGGATATAAGTTCGAACAAGACTGTGCGGATTTATTAAGACAAGCCGGTTATCAAAATGTCATGGTGACAAAAAAATCTCACGATAAAGGCGTGGACATTTTCGCAGAACGTGGAGAGGTTACTTATGCAATTCAATGTAAATACAGCGATAATCCCATTGGACGCAAAGCGGTTCAAGAAATCGTAGCCGGGAAAACTTACTATAGAAAACATGTTGGAGTAGTAATGACTAATTCCACGTTTACACAAGAAGCGATTGACACAGCGAGAGGCACAGAAACCCTTCTGTGGGATGGTGAAAAACTAAAAGAATTCGAGTAACTACTTTGGTTGGTATGTGAAAAAGCCGAGTCATTGCGAAAATGACTCGGCTTAATAGCATTCGGAGAGTGTTATTACTTAGTACCGAAGATTCTGTCACCGGCATCGCCCAGACCAGGAACGATATAGCCGATGTCGTTAAGCTTCTCATCGACATGGGCGCAGTAGATGTCCACATCGGGATGTGCTGCTGAAAGTTTTTCAATACCTTCAGGGGCAGCGATGATACACATGAACTTAATCCTTTTACCGCCGTGCTGTTTGATCATGGTGATTGCATCGACAGCGGAACCACCGGTAGCCAGCATCGGATCGAGAACAATGATCAATCGGTGATCGATATTGACAGGAAGCTTGCAATAGTATTCATGTGGTTCGAGGGTCTGCTCGTCACGATAGAGACCGATGTGACCGACACGCGCGGCAGGGATCAGCTCCAAGATGCCGTCGACCATACCGATACCGGCTCTCAGAATCGGAACCAATGCCATGTTCTCGCCCTGAAGGCGATGAGCATGTGCGATACCCATGGGTGTCGTGACATCTACAGGCTCCAAAGGAAGATCGCGAGTAGCCTCGAAGGTCATCAGCATTGTGATCTCACCGATTAGTTCTCGGAATTGTTTATCGGTGGTCCCGACATCTCTCAGAATCGAGAGTTTGTGCTGGATCAACGGGTGATCATAAATAGTTACATTTTCTCTGTAAGCCATTTTCTTAACCTTCGATCGTCTTTATTGGAAATCTGCATCCGGAGAAGATTTTGAGCCCGAGAGGACCTTGTTGGTGATGATGCCGAGGATTAAGGCGCAGGCAACATTGGTGATGGTGATTGCGATATTGGCACCGATCGCGAAGGAGATGGACAGACCGCCGATACCACAGACCAGGATCACGGAGATGACGAAGATATTCCTGTTGGAATCAAGATCGACCTTTTGGATCATCTTGAGACCGGAGACTGCGATGAAGCCATACAGTGCTATACAGATACCACCCATGACACAAGTCGGGATGGAATTGAAGAAAGCTACGAAAGGAGCGAAGAAAGACAGGATGATAGCGCCGACAGAGGCAAAAACGATGGTCCAAACAGCAGCGTTGCGTGTAAGAGCGACAGTGGCGATGGATTCGCCGTAAGTGGTGTTGGGACAGCCGCCGAAGAAAGCGCCCACCATGGAACCGATACCGTCGCCAAGGAGGGTGTTGTGGAGACCGGGATCTTTAAGAAGATCCTTTTCGATGATGGAGGACAGGTTCTTATGATCAGCCAGATGTTCAGCGAAGACAACGAAGCCGACAGGAACGTATGCCATAAGGATAGTGCCGATGTAACCAATGTTGAAGTCAGCAAAACCGCCCAGGGCTCGGACAAAGACGAACAGACCTGCGGTATCGGAGATAAAGGTCGAACTAGAGATTCCGCCGTCCCAGAGAGCTGTGATGACAGAGAAGTCGATCATCTTGATGCTGTCGATATCGGCGATGTAACCGATGATAGTGAAGACGAGTGCGACGGCATAACCAGCGAGGATACCGATGACAAAAGGGATAAGTTTGGCATTCTTCTTGCCGTATGTCGTACAGAGCATGGCCACGAATAATGCGACCAGACCGCAAAGGATTGCAATATAGATATTGGGACCGGTAGTCAAGCTGCCGACAGCGCCTCCTGAAAGCTGGAGACCGATGGTGGCAACAGTGGGACCGATGACGGTTGCAGGCATGATCTTATCGATCCAGCCTGTACCGGATCTCTTGACGATGATGGAAAGAACAACATAGACCAGACCGGCGAAGATGGCGCCGAGGATGAGGCCGATATAACCGACAGCTACTGTGGTAGCACCGGCAAAGGCCGCGACCATCGAGGGGATGAAAGCGAAAGATGAACCCAAAAATACAGGGCTCTTTCTGCGAGTGAAAAGGATATAGGTTAAAGTACCGCAGCCAGCACCGAAGAGTGCGGGCGCGATGCCCATTGCATCTGCGCCGGTGAGACCAGCGTTAGTACTGACGCTGACAGGAACGACGAGCGTTGCTGCCATGATGGCCAGGAGCTGCTGGATGGCACAGATGATCGTTTTGCCGATACCAATCTGTTTAGGAGTGGTATCGATGTCATAGACCATTTTCATTGTGACTCTCTCCTATCTAAAAATATCAAAAAAAAACTGGCTGAATATTCATTCAAACCAGTTTATGACTAGAGATAATAACCCTTTGATTTTTAAGAGGACTGTTTAATCTAGTAATTATCAACATCGCGGAAATTTTACGCTAAAAAAGGCCCCCAATGCAAATAAAAACGAGATGAAATCGTGCCTAAAACGAGGAAAAAATGCTACTCGTTGATAATGTGTATCTGACAGGGCTTCATGGCGGCAAGGGCTCGTTCGTGGCTCTCCGGTGTGACGCCTGCGCAGCACTTGGCATCTACATAGACAGGGACTTCGGGAAGAGCATTCTTAGCCAGCATGGCATTCGAGATGACGCAGATATCAGTGCAGAGACCGATGACTGTGATGGAGCTGATCGCTTCCTCATCATTGAGCGCAATGAGACGACGAACGAGTTCAAGGCTTCCGAATGAGGGCTTATCGATGATCTCTCCGGCGTATTTCTTCAGTGAATCGTGGATCTCCCAGCCGTGTGAACCGTCGAGGCAGTGAGGAACGGGAAGGTTGTGACCTTCCTGGGTATCCATATAGTTTTCATGATGGGTATCACGAGTGAAGATTACTTTTCCATTAAAAGATTTAACTTTTTCGACTACAGCGGGTAATATTGCAACAGCTTCTTTGGTACCCAAAGCTTCGTCGATAAAGTCGTTCTGCATGTCAGTCACGATCAAAATGTCGATCATTTATTCTTCCTCCTTCACAGGGTCTCTCATCACAAGTCTGGTCCTGGTGATCGAGATGACCTCTTCGATTCCCAGCAGTCTTACGATCTGTTCGGGTCTGCCGGAACCGGTATTGTCGCACTGAAGCGACGTCTTTATTTCTACTATACCATCAGACGATGAAAGCAGTGCCAGACCATAGATCTTTTCCCGGATATCATATACCTTTACGACGCCTTTTTTCGTCTGTTCCCAATCGATGTGATCGGCAGCCAGTATCTCTTTGATCTTATCTTCAAGGGCGGCGGCATCGGTCGCTTCAGCTTTAATGACGTAATCGGCCTGATAGACCATGGCCGGCATGGGCGGCAGCTCATTGGGAACGATGGCGGTCTGGACGATGCTGAGCCCCTGAGGCAGTTCACGATTCACCATGGTGGTGAAAGCTGTTGCAGAAAGGGCGTCAGAAGTCAGATAGACATCGAGTAGTTCTCCAGTACTGAGTATCCCCAATGCTAGTGGAGAAGCAAATACCATCTTGGGATGAGGGTTAAAACCTTCGCTGTAAGCAAGGGGAACACGGGCACGTCTCAGGATGCGATGCCAGGCGCGCATCATATCCAAGTGGCCGATATATTTCAGCTCTTCGCTACGGCTGTACTTGATCCGCATCCTTATCATTGGCGGGTTCCTGATCCTTGATGATCCTGACTTCTTCTATCTTGAGGCCCTTCATTACTGAAATGACCATCTTGATGTTCCCGTAGCGGATCATCTGACCCTGCTTGGGGAAGTGCCCCAATTGGTCGAGGATGAAACCTGCTAAGGTATCGTAATCCCCTTCGGGAAGTTCTATGTCGAGTTCTTCGTTGATTTCGTCGATACGCATACCTGCATCACACAGGAAAGTGTTGTTATTGAGCTGTTCGACATCCTTCTCAACTACGAGTAGTTCTTCTCCCAGCGGGCCTAGGATCTCTTCAACTAGATCGTTGATGGTAGCGACACCGGCCATAGCACCGTACTCATCGACGACGATGACCATTCGGGCAGCCTTGCCGCTTCTGATCTCATTGAAGAGGTCACCAATATTCTTGTTCTCGGGGACGAAGGTTGCCGGTTTGACGACGGCTGATATGGGTGATTCTTTGGTGACTTTGCCCTTGGCGATGGCCATCATCACATCTTTGATGCTGATCATGCCTTTGATGTCGTCCAAAGTGTCCTGATAGACCGGGAAGCGGGATAGAGGATATTTGGCATAGACAGCAAGGAAATCTTTGATTGTGTATTCATAAGGGATTCCGATGACGTCTAAGCGAGGTACAAGCACATCGGACACGGGTCTCTCGCCGAATTCGAAGACGTTGTTGAGTATCTCTGCCTCATCCTCTTCTACTGTACCATCACGGGAACCGACAGAAATAAGGCCTTGGATATCTTCGGGCTGTACAAGGTTCTGGGCATCGGTGTCAGCACCGAATAGTTTGCAGATGCCTTTGACTATCCATCGGATGATGAACACGATAGGCGAAAGGATGACAGTGAAAAAGGAAACAAGAGGCGCAAAAGCGATCGAGACCTTTTCTTTATAAGTTGTTGCGATAGTCTTGGGTGCAGTCTCGGCAAATACGAGGAGCAGGAAAGTCATGACGCCGGTAGCAATGGCGACACCGCTGTTGCCGAACCAATATGTAGCAAGCGAGGTCGCGAGAGCGGCCGCTGCAGTGTTTACAAGATTGTTTCCGAGCAGGATGGTGGATAGGAAGCGTTCGGGTTTTTCTTTGATCTTGGCGACGCGTTTTGCGCCTTTGACTTTGTTCTCGAGCATATTCTCGACACGATATTGTTCGAGAGAAGTAAACGCAGTTTCAGAAGAAGAAAAGAATGCCGAGAAAAGGATACAAATGATAAGAAGGACCACCTGAATGGTCACGGGCGACATATAGTTAATAAAACCTCTCAGATGACCACGCAGTATTGTTTCAATCGACGGATACAATTATGTGGTCTTAGCTTTGATATTATCATCCCTGTGCCTGCAGCGTCAATTTGGCTAGGCACGGACGGAAACAAAAAGACCTGCTGCAAACCGTTTGCGGCAGGTCTTGATATACGACCGAAGAGATGATTATTCGGTGGTGTAGTTGTCGAAATAGCCCTGGATGAAGACGACTGGAGTGCCCTTGTCGCCGCTTCCGCTGGTGAGATCACAGAGAGAACCGATGAGGTCGGTGAGCTGGCGCGGGGTCGTGCCTTCGCTGGCCATATTGCCGACGAGGTTGCTATCCTTGGTTTTGATGCTGGACTTGATGGCTTCTTTCAGCTCTTCGCCCTTGAGATCTTTGTAATCGTTATCAGCCAGATACTTGAGCTTCAGTTCGTTGGGAGTGCCGCGGAGACCGGAGGTATAGGCCGGGGAGACGACCGGATCGGCCAGTTCCCAGATCTTGCCGACGGGATCTTTGAAGGCACCGTCGCCGTAGACCATGACTTCGATCTTCTTGCCGGTCTTGGCCAGGAGTCGGTTCTGGATATCTTCGACAAGGCCCTGGCAGTTCTTGGGGAAGAGTTTTACCTTATCTTCAGTGGCTTTGTTGGAACCGAGAAGACCGTATTTCTCGTTGTAACCGCTGCCGTTGACGGAATAAGTGAGTATATCATCGAGACCCAGGACGATCTTAGCGCCGGCGGCCTTGAGGACATCTTTGGTGTGTTTGCGGGTATGGATATCGCAGTTGATGACCTGATCGGTGTATTTGAGGATGGTCTGAGGCTGGCAGGCGAAGATGATCTCGCAGTCAGCGCCGCTCTCTTTGATAAGAGAAGCATAATAATCGACATAGTCGATACCGGTGAACTGGTGCTTATAGACACCGAAGATCTCGCGGTACTTTTCTAATGTCAGTACGTCGGTGTAAGGATTGACGCCTGAAGCGTAGAGTTTTTCCAGATCTACGATGGAGTTGCCGACTTCGTCGGAAGGATAGCTGAACATCAGTACGATCTTATCGGCACCCTTGGCGATACCGCGAAGACAGATAGCGAATCGGTTGCGAGAAAGGATGGGGAAGATGACGCCGACGGCGCCTTTGTGAGTCTTGTTGCGGACATCTTTCGCAATGTCGTCGACAGTCGCATAGTTGCCCTGAGAACGGGCGACGATGGATTCGGTGACGGCTACGATATCTCTGTCATGGAATGTTAGCTTGCCGTATTCTGCGGCTTCAAGGATGCTGGTCGTGACGATCTCAGCCAGGTCATCACCCTCTCGGATGACCGGACAACGGACACCATAAGAAGCGGTGCCAATCATTCTCTTTGTCATAATTCTCTCTCCTGGCGTGTTACAAAATCTTCCGTAACACGTAACGAATAATTTTAACTATTTGAATGATACTGTGTAAATAAGAAACAGACGGCAAATAAACGGCAAATTATGGGTTATGTTCCCGAGACAATAGAAGTGTAGTTCTCGGGATCAGTATCACCCTCGGTATTGATGAGCATTATCACCGAATCCGGCCCCAATTCCAACTGCTGGCGGATATGGATATACTGCGGCTCTTCGAGGACGGTCTTCAAAAGACCGACACATACGGCACCCGATTCACCAGATACGATCACAGGGTCGTTTTCCTGAGGATGTGCCAGTGTCCTCATGCCTTCGATGGTTACGTCATCCGAGCAGGAGACGCTGAAACGGGCAAGAGTGGTCAGTATTCTCCAAGCCGTACTGCAGACCTCTCCGCAATTGAGTCCGGCCATGATGGTCTGGGCATTGCCTGTGGCGGGATGAGTCTCGTCGTCTCCGGCCATGAATGATTCGAAGAAACAAGCGGCCGCATCAGGTTCAACGATTGTGATGATGGGAATCTTTTCAAAAGACGATTGAGCTGCAGCTGCAATCGCTCCTGCCATGGCGCCGACACCTGCCTGCAGGAAGATATGGGAAGGTGCTTTGATGCCCAAACGCTGCATCTGATCTACGGCTTCATAAAACAGTGTTGTATAGCCCTGCATGATCCAGGTCGGTATCTCTTCATAGCCAGCCCAGGATGTATCTTGGATGAGGTGGTAACCCATGTCCTTGGAAATCTGTGCGGTCATACGTACGCAGTCATCATAAGAGAGATCTGTGATCTGGACATCGGCGTAGCCGGCATCGCTGATTGCCTGCGCTCTGACAGGTCTGGAGTCTTTCGGCATGTAGACGTGCGTCTTGCATCCGAAAACTTTGGCAGCCCAGGAGATGCCCTTTCCGTGATTGCCGTCAGTAGTAGTTATGAACTCCATTCGGGAGATCTTTTCGGAATATCCTTTGAGATCATCGAGAGTAGCAGTGTAGGGATCGAGCCCCAGTTCTCGGCAGATGATTCTGAACATAGCAAATACTCCGCCAAGCCCTTTGAATGCGTTCAGGCCAAATCTCTTGGATTCATCTTTAACGAGGATGTGTTTTATGCCTAGTTTTCCGGCAAGTCCGTCTAATGACACGAGAGGTGTCGGTTGGTAGCCAGGGATTATCCCGTGAAGCTTCCGAACATTGGCAGTCTCTTCAAACGAATAGACCTGGGGAAACCCAGACGGATAATTGATATTTGGAACTAGGCGTATCATCGCGCTATCTCACTCTGGGCAGGCTCCAGCGGAACTTAGCGGCCAAGAGCCTAAGAACGAATATGATTGATACGCCGATGATGTCGGCAATGTCTATTGGCATGATTTTGATCAGCAATACGAAACAGATAGCTCCGATCAATGAGGACGAAGCATAAAAGTGTCTCACGAAGATATAGGGAACTTCCCCTGCCATGACATCGCGTAAAACGCCGCCGCCCACGCCGGTGACGACTCCCACGAAGATCATCAGGAAGTAGTTGTCGCCTTGACCTGCCGTGATGGCGGCTTCGATACCGATGACAGTGAAGACACCGAGACCAAGGGAATCCATGATGCGTAAGGACCATGTGTTAACGGGTGTTTCCTGCTGTAGTTGGCGCCTGATGATTGGGATGAAGACGAGGATCGCCACAACGATCGAGACCAGCGCATACACAGGATGTGTGAAAGCGGCCGGGGGTGTGATCCCCAGTACCAGATCACGAATGATACCTCCGCCTACAG
Organism: Dehalococcoidia bacterium UBA1222; assembly: GCA_002309415.1. The sequence continues at coordinate 35,692 of DBXC01000007.1, read as the reverse complement.
CGGTGGCCATCGCAAGGATGATAACGCCCAGGATATCCATCTTCTTGTTGATTGCAACGAAGGCACCGGATATCGCAAAGGCAATGGTGCCGATTATCTCAAGCGCAAATTCCATAGACTAAATGTACTTATCGTATTCGCCGTATTCACACCCGACATGGGTGACGTCCATATCGTCGATGAGTTCTAATTGTTTGCCGTTCTTCTTGAAGAGCTGGATCCTGCCTACACCATTGCCGCCGTTCCATAGCCTGTTATGGCGTTTGGCGCCGTCCGGTGATTCGTAATTGACCCAGAGCATGTCTTTCTGGGCGCAATGGATATCAGTGACCATGACGGTATTCTTGTTTTCCTGACGGACATGCCAGACGATGTCATCGCCGGCCTCAGAAGCGTGGAACTGAGTCTTGCAGCCGGTCCAGAACTTAGAGAAGTTGTATTCGTATTCATGACCTTCGTAGTAGAAGGCGCTGAGGAGTTTGCGGTTGAGGGCCAGGAAGAAGACCTTGGGACGGCCGCCACCGATATCGAAGACGGAATTCTTCAGTTCTTTGCCGGTAATACGGCTTTTGATGCAGTTCGAGGAGAGCCAGACCCAGGGGCTGGTAAAATTCTTGCCCCAATTCTTGTCGGCATAACCATAAGAAGTCTCAGGTCTGACAGTGTAAGACTGCCCGTTCAATGTGATCGAGCCGGAAAAGGTGGATTTCATGCCTTCAGCGTGCCAATACATTTCGAAAGCCTTGAGGGCTCTGAAGAGTCTGCTGGCGCCATAGCCTACGTTGTAGGCGATCTTTTTGTCTACATAGAGGTTCCAGGAAATCTCGCCGGCGTCGCACATATATTCCGGATGCTTCTTGGCATCTTCGTCGGTGATTTTGATGCTGCCTTTGATCTGAGTTTCGTTGGCCATGCAGTCATCTGCCTGGATGTTATAAGGAGCCTTTTTCTCGATAGTTACGTCTTTCCAGGCAAAGAAACGGTGAAGCTGACACTTGTTCTTCCCCCAGCACCCAGCTTTTACCATGAGATATGAGGGTCTAAGGTGGTGCTGTTTGCTGTAATCAGACTGTCCAAAGACTGGTTCAGGCTGGGCCAGTTTAGGATTGCAGATGAAGTATTCGATGAAGAACGGGACCTCTTCGCCCGTGGCGTCATTGACGGCGGTAAAGGAATGCCACCACCAGTCATAACCTTTTTTGGCAAATGATCCGGTGAGCATCATCTGATCTCGTTTGATATCTTTTTTGTTGAACATAACGAACACTCCTTGGCAGAAGTTTTTACTGTGCTGGGTAATATTTAGCTAGGCCGCCCTCGGCTGTCTCGCGGTAACCGTGCCCCAGGTCCTTGCCGGTCTCATACATTGTTCGGACGATGAGATCGAAGGAAATGCGTCGGGTATCTGAGAGGAAGTTAGCGAGGCTGAGTGCGTTCAGGGCGCGCATTGCTGCTACAGCATTGCGCTCGATACAGGGGATCTGAACGAGACCGTAGATCGGATCGCAAGTGAGGCCCAGATGATGTTCCATGGCTACCTCTGCGGCATATTCGATCTGGCTCAAAGACAGTCCGTGTATCTCGGCTAATGCCGCTGCGCACATCGAACATGCCGTTCCGATCTCGGCCTGGCAGCCGCACTCGGCGCCGGAGATAGAGGCATTGTGTTTGATAAGGTTTCCGATGATGCCTCCTACTGCCAGACCGCGGACGATCTCTTCGTCAGTAAAATGCTTAGTGTCCTGAATGTATTTGAGGGCTGCCGGGATCACACCGCATGAACCGCAGGTGGGGGCGGTGACGATGGTGCCGGCTGCGGCATTCTGTTCTGCGACAGCAAATCCGTAAGCACAAACCAGTCTGTTCTCAGAAGTTTGAGGACTCTCGTCGATATGACGTTGGCTGTAAAGGTATTTGGCTTTGCGCTGGACTTCCAGCTTGCCGGGAAGTGTGCCTGTGGCTTCAAGCCCGTCGGCTATGGCGGTCTTCATGGTGTTCCAGCAGTAAAGGAGATATTCAATAATATCTTTGCCTTCGAATTCTAGAACATAGTCGGAGATACGTTTATGGTTTTCTTCACACCAGTGGCGGATCTCGGCAAAAGTATTATGAGGATAGACCTCGGGTGGTTCGAAAGATGGCCATCCGTCGATCTTGATGCTTCCGCCGCCAACGGAATAGACGGTCATCTCAGCAGTCTTTGCATTGTCTTTAAAGGCCTGAAAGACCAGTGTATTAGGATGGAGTAGATCGGTCTTTTTTGTGTCGAAAATGACTTCGGTCTTCTTTTCTCCCAGGACTGACATTACAGCTTTATCTGTCAGATGTCCCTGGCCAGTTAGTGCTAGAGAGCCATACAGGATGACGCGGTAGTTGTCGGCATCCGGATTTTCCTTCTGGAAGACTGTGGCTGCCAGATGAGGACCCATAGTGTGAGAGCTGGAGGGCCCGACGCCTATCTTGTAAAGCTCGCGTAATGATTTCATGACGGATCTTCTCCCGTATCGGACATATTTCAAGTCCAATAATAATATATAATATTCCGAGGATTATTACGTATAACAGATTGGTTTGAACACGTTGAAGATACTGGGTATAGAAAGTTCCTGCGACGAAACTGCTGCATCGATAGTGGAAGATGGGACCATGATCCTTTCCAATGTTGTTGCATCGCAGATATCGATCCACACCAAATTCGGCGGAGTGGTCCCCGAGGTGGCGTCGCGCGCACACCTTGAGGCTGTGTCTCCGGTGGTCAAGCAGTCATTGTCTGATGCCGGCGCGGATTGGAAAGATATCGCTGCTGTTGCAGTATCCTATGGACCGGGACTTGCCGGATCCTTGTTGGTGGGTGTCAGTGCTGCCAAGGCTGTTGCTTTTTCTGCGGGCCTACCGCTGGTGGGGATCAACCACATGGAAGGTCATATCTATGCCAATTGGCTAAGTGGCGAGATCCCTGTTTTCCCGCTTATTTGTCTGACAGTTTCTGGAGGACATACCGATCTTATGCTGATGACAGGACATGGCAAGTATAAGATGCTGGGAAGCACTCGTGATGATGCTGTCGGTGAAGCTTTTGATAAAGTGGCTAGGTTGCTCGATCTGGGATATCCTGGCGGTCCTGCGATAGACAGGGAAGCACAAAAAGGCAAGCCTATAATCGATTTGCCTCAGGCAGTGTTGTCTGAGCCGTACGATTTCAGTTTCAGCGGGGTGAAGACTCATATTTACAGAATGTGTGAGAAAGAGCTTCCTGCCAGCGTTCCAGATATCTGTGCATCGTTCCAGTATTCAGTAGTGGACACTTTGGTCAAGAAGACCATCATGGCTGCCAGACAATATAATGCCAAGACCATCATTCTTTCTGGTGGTGTTGCTGCCAACAGTGCTCTTCGCGAAACCATTGTAAAAGAATCCCCTGTCAGAGTCGTTATGCCTCCCAGGGGCCTCTGTACCGATAATGCCGCTATGGTCGCATCTGCCGGTTACTTCAGATTCATTGCGGGCTATGAGTCCTCTATGGATCTGGATGTCATGCCTAATCTCAAGCTCTGCTGTTAGATACTATTACTTTTATTCTCTTGTTGACATTCGTAATTAGTCGCATTAAACTCTAGTAAATGTTAAAGCAGTTTAACTTGGAGTAATGCACGATTATGATGCCGATCACTTTAGCCAATGTAGGCGAAGAAAACATAATCATGAGAGTCGGCGGCTCTCCGGAAGTCAGGCAGCATCTGGCCGACTTGGGTTTTGTTGCCGGCAGTTCAGCTACAATCATTTCCACTCTGAGCGGAAATGTGATTGTTAAAGTTAAAGATACCCGCGTCGCAGTCAGCGAAGAAATGGCAAAGAAGATCTTTGTCTAATAACTGCTGTGATTAGGGTCAGGTTTTAAGGAGTTATTAATGAAAACACTGCGAGATGTACAGATTGGCGAGACAGTTAAGGTCGTCAAGCTCCATGGTGAAGGCCCAGTAAAACGCCGAATCATGGATATGGGCATCACCAAAGGCACTGAAGTGTATGTACGTAAGGTTGCTCCGTTGGGCGATCCGATGGAAGTCACCGTACGCGGTTATGAGCTTTCTTTGCGTAAAGCTGATACCGAAATGATTGAGGTCGAATAATTTTTTTGTATTTATGGTTAGATATAACTAACCAAGGGGAGAAATAAAAAAGTCATGGATAGTCAAATCAAGATAGCCTTAGCGGGCAACCCGAACAGCGGTAAGACCACCCTGTTCAACGCTTTGACTGGTTCCAATCAATTCGTCGGCAACTGGCCCGGCGTCACGGTAGAAAAGAAAGAAGGTAAGCTCAAGAAACATGATGATGTCGTTATCATGGATCTTCCTGGCATCTATTCTCTCTCTCCGTATACATTGGAAGAAGTCGTAGCCCGAAATTATCTTATCAACGAAAGACCGGATGCGATCCTCAATATCGTAGACGGCACCAATCTTGAAAGGAACCTGTATCTCACCACTCAGCTTACCGAGCTCGGTATTCCGGTAGTACTCGCTGTCAACATGATGGATATCGTCCGGAAGAACGGCGATAAGATCAATACCGAAGAACTCTCCCGACAGCTGGGCTGCAAGATCGTAGAGATCAGCGCGCTTAAGGGCGAGAGTGTCATGGATGCGGCGGAAGCAGCAATCGCTGCGGCCAAGGGCACCAAGACCGTTCCCATGCACAAGTTCTCTGGTCCTGTCGAGCATGCCATTGCTCATATCGAAGAGGCAACGGTCCACGATATGCCTTTGGAACAGCAGAGATGGTTTGCTATCAAGATCTTTGAACGAGATTCCAAGGTCCTTGAAAAACTCAATATCCCTCAGGATACTTTGGACCACATCGAAAAGGATATCGCTGCTGCTGAAACTGAACTTGACGATGATGCAGAGTCCATCATTACTAACGAACGCTATGTTTATATCGCCCAGATCTTAAAGGGCTGTTACAAGAAAAAGAACGCTGCAGGCATGACTGTCTCAGATAAGATCGACCGTATCGTCACCAACAGGTGGCTCGGCCTTCCGATCTTTATGGTCATCATGTTCCTGGTCTATTTCATTGCTATGGGCTCATCGCCCGTCTCGATCGGTACTAAGGCAACCGATTGGGCTAATGACGGCCTCTTTGGAGATGGCTATCACCTGTTCACTATTGGTACTAAGCCATACGAAGAGGTAAATGAACGATATACTGATGCTTACAATGCCATAGATGCTTTCCTCGGCGGAGAGATCGACATGGAGGAGCTCGATGCAGAACTGATCAAAGCCAAAGCGGCTGAGATCCCTGCTGACGCCACGGCAACCATCGAGATAGAAGATGAAGAGACCTTGGTGGTCGAAGAAGTCACTTTCACCGGCGAGGACCTGGCTGACGCAGTCAAGACAATGGATGAGCTAGATTATACTGCGCCGGATCCTGCCGATTTCGGCATCTGGGTCCCTGGTATTCCCGCCCTTGTTGGCAGTCTCTTAGAAAAACTCAATGCATCTGAATGGCTCACTAGCCTTATCCTTGATGGTATCATTGCTGGTGTGGGCTCAGTCCTTGGTTTCGTGCCTCAGATGCTCGTCCTCTTCTTCCTCCTGTCTATCCTTGAGGCTTGTGGTTACATGGCCCGAATTGCCTTTGTCCTCGACAGGATTTTCCGCAGACTGGGCCTTTCCGGCAAGAGCTTTATTCCTATGCTTGTCGGTACCGGCTGCGGTGTTCCCGGTATCATGGCATCCCGAACTATCGAAAGTGAACGTGATCGACGAATGACGATCATGACCACTACATTCATTCCTTGTAGCGCCAAGCTCCCGTTCATCGGTATGATCGCCGGAGCGTTCTTTGGCGGTAGCGCATGGGTCTCGACCTCTGCCTACTTCATCGGTATGGCTGCTATTATCGTCTCCGGTATCATCTTGAAGAAGACCAAGATGTTTGCCGGTGAACCTGCTCCCTTCGTAATGGAGCTTCCTGCATATCATATGCCTACTCTTGGCAACGTTCTTAAATCGACTTGGGAACGCGGCTGGAGTTTCATTAAGAAAGCCGGAACTATCATCCTGCTTTCCACAATCTTTGTCTGGTTTACTTCCAGATTTGGTTTTGTCGACGGATCCTTCGGCATGCTCGGTGACGATGAGTTAGGTTCCTCCATCCTGGCTGCTATCGGTAATGCCATTGCCTGGATCTTCGCACCTCTTGGCTGGGGCAACTGGCAGGCTGCTGTTTCAGCGTTCACAGGCCTTGTCGCCAAAGAAAACATCGTTGGTACGATGGGTATCCTTTATGCCGGCGACGGCGTAAAAGCCATCGTCAATATTGCTGCCGCTTTCTCCAGCTTGGCCGGTTTCTCATTCCTGCTCTTCAACCTTCTTTGCGCTCCGTGTTTCGCTGCTATTGGTGCCATCAAGCGAGAGATGAACAATGGCAAGTGGACATGGTTTGCAATCGGTTATCAGTGTCTTTTCGCTTATATCGTTTCACTGATGGTTTATCAGATCGGTTCTGTCTTTACAGGTGATCTTAACGTGATCGGTCTGATCGTTGCGGTTCTCCTTCTTGCCGCAATGATCTATCTGCTGGTCAGGCCTTACAAAGAAGCCACTACGCTTTCAGTTAAGGTAAAATAGGATAAAAGGAAAAACAGATGGGTGCTTGGTTTGCTGCGAATATAGGTAACATAGTTATATCGCTTTTTTTGATAGCGATTGTAGCAGCGATCATTGTCTATTTGATAAGACAGAAACAGCAGGGGAAGTCGACCTGCGGCAATAGTTGTGCTCACTGTGCCCTACACGGTGAATGTCACAAAAAATGATTCAAAGAAAGGGGAGCTCAAAACTCCCCTTTCTTCTTTATGTGCGAGGGAGAAAGCTAAATGATAGAAACAACACTCAAGATAGACGGCATGATGTGTGATATGTGCGAAGCCCATGTAAATCAAGCCATTAGAAACTGTATTAAGATCAAAAAGGTGTCATCTTCCCATAAGGCTGGTCAGGCGGTCATTCTCTCAGACGCTCCTATCGATATAGAAAAGGTCGGAAAGGCCTTGGGCGAAATCGGTTATAAGATCCTTTCTGTAGACACACAAGAGGTCGAAAAGAAAAGTTTTTTGAAGGGTCTTTTCGGTAAATAAAGCCAAATAGTTAAGTTATTATTGTTAAATACCATTCTCTCACGATAAAATAAGGCAATATGGAAAGGCACTCGAGGCTCACAGGTGACCTATAGCTGGCTATTATTACAAGGAGCAAGGTATGAACCAATCGTCTAAGAAACTAGCCCGCAGATTATTGCGGAACTCTACAATCATTCTTATGTTGGCTGTCTTTGCCATTGTCTCCATTATCCTTATTTTCAATTATGGACAGGCGACCTTTGCTCAACTCAAACAGAAAGAAGACAGCGAGCGTGTCCTCGATGAAGTCGTAGCTACCCTTGAAGCCAATTCTAACCAGGTCCATATCCTTACTGATCGTTTCCATATGACAAACCAGATCTCTGTTCAGATGATCGAGCAGCTGGCTGAATACGGAAAGCTCAACTATATCCCGGCTGCATGGGCCGCCGGAGACGATATAGCTATCACCTATATGAAGGAAATAGTAGAGACTGCCGGTGTTGAAGACCTGATGCTTACCAGCGTGGATGGCACAGTTCTCTTGTCCTCCAAGATGAATACACTTGCAGATGCATATAATCTTATCCAGAGTGACACTAACCCGAATGGTATTCTTACAGCAGCTCAGTTCCGTGACTTGTCGAGGACAGATGGTAATAGACGTGGTACTTCCGAAAAGGATCCTGTTACGGGAGAGATCACAAGTGTCTTCCCTGTCCAGACAGTCGTAAAAAACGATGAAGGTTTAGACAGGACCGTCTTCTTTTATTCATACCCAATCATGTATAACGGTCAGTTCACCGGGACCTATTACATCATCCCATCTTATACGGAAAAGCTTGACTTTGAACTGTCGAATATCAAAGACATAAAACTCATCCTTAACGGTATCCATGTCGGTCTTACAGGTTTTACTTTCTCGGTCGATACTAAGACTCAGACTTTTACATACTATGATGATGGCACTTCCATGGGAGACCTGACCGGGCGAAATTATTTGCTGTATGGTCTGACAGAAGACGCGGTGAAGGATGGATATGCAGGGCGCCAGACTATCAAAGATATCGAGTACTACTGTGTGTCCAGAGCATACTATTCCGACGTCTATGGCTATAATACTGTCGTTGCTGCAGTGGTGTCTGAAGAGGAGATCAACGGCTCGAATTCTATCGTAGTCGCGTGGTCGGTCATGGCATTCTTTGTCTGCCTTCTGATTGTGGTGACATATATGATTATCGTCCAGGTCGATGAGATCAGGAACGGTACGTTTATGGCCAACCGTAAGAAGGTCATCAAAGTATTCAAGCAGACATACTACCTGAGCCTGAATATCGGCCGCAAGACTCTTCCGTATCTTATGATTGGGCTTCTGATTGTATTCTTTGTGACGTTCTATGCCCAGACACTTTCTAATCTGTCTCGAGCCCTCAGAGCATCAGAAGCTCGTATGATCGAAGTTTCTACAGTTTTAGAGAAGAATGCGGTTACAGTGGATACCATCTCAGGTTTTTATGCTGCACAGTCCGAAGATACTGCTAACCTGATTGCATACATGCTGGAAAACGCTCCAGAGCTTGTCTTCAATTATGATCCGTTTGATTACTATCACTATGATTATGCAAAAGATACTAACAACAAAGTAGTATTGGATAATTACGGCAATCCTGTCTGGACTGCCAGGTATCATGAAAACCTGCAGAACATCTGTACAGAAGATGATCTTAATGCGATTTATGTTTTCGATGAGAACGGCAGGGTCATCGCAACGAATAAACCCTACTGGAATTTCGTCCTGTCAGAAGATCCTGAAGCCCAGTCCTATCCTTTCCGAGATATCCTGACAGAAAGGGACGTGTATGTTCAGGAGATCTCAGAGAACGAAAAGGGAGAAGTCGAACAGATCACAGGCGTGGTCTTCTATTACTACACATATAACGATAATGGTGTTACTCGCTTTGTGTCTGACAGAGACGCAAAGCGTGGAATCATAGTCGATGGTGAAGTGGTGGTTCCGTCTTCTGAGATTACCCGTCATCGAGGTTTACTGCAGATTACAGTCGAGCCGACACAGCTTCAGGATATTCTCAAGATCACCAGTATCGGATACATCCTTGATGGCATGAGCGTTACCGATAATGGTTTCTTCATGGCAATCGAAGATGATCCTGACTATACAATTGCCTATGCTCCTGAGGCTTATGTCATTGGCAGAAAATCTGCCGATCTCGGTATTGCTACATCGACACTTATCAATTCATATACTGGCCTTCAGTCAATAAATGGCGAGAGATACTTTGTGAATTTGAGATATGCAAGCGGGTACTATATTGGCGTTCTGATCCCCACTGACTCTTTGTATGAAGCCCGACCGATAATGGCCGGTGCATCAACATTGGCTTCACTCTTCTATCTGATCATCATAGGTTTCTTCCTGATGGGATCATCAAGTTCAGATGATGATCTGTACTTACAGACTGCAATAGAATACGCCAAAGAAGAAGATGCCAGACGTACGATTACTATCACATTGCCCAATGGTACTACGAAGCAGGTCAAAGTTTCATCGCTCAGGCTTGACGGCGAAAAACTGAAGTGGAGAAACCGTACTACAGAAGAAAAGATTGCACAGGTTCTTAAACAGGGCGTGTACATATTTGCAATAGCAATAGTAATTGCTCTCATTTTTGCAAAACAGTTATTCCCGGCAAATTCCATCATCACGTTTATTCTTTCCCAGCAGTGGGATCTTTCGTTCAATATCTTCTCTGTCACATATGGCGTCATCATAATGATCATGGTGCTGATCGGTGCCAACATCCTCAGCGTCATAATCAGATTCCTCACTTCTGCGCTCGGACAGAGGACCAAGACTGTCGGCAATCTGATTCAGTCTGTTATCAAATACGGCAGTATAATCGGCGCGGCATTCTATATGTGCCACTTGTTTGGTATCAATACATCTTCCCTGGTGACGTCGGCCGGCATCCTTTCCATCGTCGTCGGTCTCGGTGCCCAGAGCTTGATTGGTGATATCCTTGCCGGTATCTTTATCGTCTTTGAAGGCGAATTCCAGGTCGGTGACTTCATTACCATCGGAGATTTCCGAGGCAAGGTTATCGATATCGGTATCCGTACGACAAAGGTTGAGGATGTCAACGAAAATAACGTCAAGATCTTCAATAACAGCGATATCTCTGGCATCTTGAACATGACTAAAGAGTCATCATTTGCTGTTAGCGATGTCGGTATCAGTTATAACGAATCCATAGAACGAGTGGAAGCTGTTCTTCGTGAAGAGTTCCCGAATATCCGAGAACGATTGCCCGCGATCACTGACGGTCCTTTCTATAAAGGTGTCCTCAGACTGGACGACAGTGCCGTTGTAATCAGGATCTTAGCTCAGTGTGAGGAAGAGGACAGGATCCAGCTCGCCCGAGATCTTAACCGAGAACTGTTTATTGCTTTCAATAGACATAATGTTAACATTCCGTTCCCGCAGGTCACAGTTTCTTACGCTGCACAGGAAAGGAAGGAAGTATCTACAAACGAATCTATGTTCTCAGAAGAGTTTGTTGCGGAACAGAGGATTCTTACCAAAGATATGGGAGACGGAGGAGATGGAGATGGTTAGGCACGTAGCAAAGTGCCTGACCGTGCTCTGCCTGGCCGCGGTATTGTTACTTGTTCCGACTACTGTAGTCTGCGCTGATGCCGGCCAAGAAGGTGGCGACAATACCGGAAGCGGGTTGCTCGATATGTCGACAGGGATCGGGGCAGCCGGCCTTTTGGGCGTTGGCGGCGGTGGTGCTATCGTAGTAAGCAGGAATAATCGCAAACGTCGGCAGCGTATGGTCAGGAACAAACAGGTTCCAGGGGAAATGCCTGCGGAGCATCAGACTAATAGACCATTCGGTCCTGGTCACGGAGGTTTATCGCTGCGAAATCTTTTCCAAAAATAAGCATGATCAAGTGGTTGTTCTATGACGAAAGAATTTGATACGACATGGCGTGAGTTAACCCTTCCTGGTAATCAAAACTACTCTATAGGGATTTGTGCCTATACAAATAAAGTCAGGCATATGATTATCGGGAACGATGTGTTAAGAGAATCCATGATTAGGAAAGTTGTTTTGTCGGATGATGAAAAAACCTGTTTGGTAGGTAATCATTGCCTTGCGATGGATTGTCCTTTGAATAACACCGAACAAGAGCATGTTATTCACATGTTAGATATGAATGAGGATAGCCCTGTCGATGAAGATACGGCGAGGATGTGGGGAGCAGATACTGTTTCCGGATGCTATGTTGCATTGGCCAAACGGTTGTCTGAAGAGATTGCTTTCGAAAAAAAATCAGGAACAGAGCTGAACAGTAACGATCCCTTCGACATGGACATGTCCAGAGGTATCCTCTGCAGAGACTTTCAATGAGTAAGTGCGATCGTTTTTTGATGCGATAGAACCCTTACAGACCAAGGGGTAGTCAGGATAAGATATGCTTCTAAAAGCGAAAGAGAAATCGATGATATAGCCTTCCTGCCCTAACCATGTATCGACCATATCTAAGAGAATTGAAACAACCAGTTGTCCATGGACAATTGGCCCAGGAAGTCCCATAGACTTGGTGAATGAATTGTCGTAATGGACGGGATTATTGTCGCCAGATACCCTTGCCCAAGAATGGACCTGCTCAAGTGTTGGAGTGGTTGTCATTGAATATGTATCGTTCATGATGTTGGAGCTCCCTTAACTACAGAAAGCTGTCGGCAGTGGGCAACAAGTCCATCATTGACATAGTAGTCTTTGTCTATCGTGATAATGCACATGTAACCATCAAGTTTGGATTCTTTGATGTTGGATATCACGGCATTAATCGATATGGTGCAACCAACGGGAATCTGCTCGTAAACTGATAATGTTGAGCCACCCTGAAGGACGATTCCTTTCATTTCCAACATTTTCGATATCATCTGTTCGCATCCCAAAGTGGGTAGGATGAAGCAAGGGACGATCAGCCCTGAATAATAGTAATCTGGAGAATTCTTTACAGTGCCGATATAGTCACTGACTAATTCGCGAGACAATGTATATGTGAAAGGTTCTAATGGTTTATGCAGAAGAGTCTTTAATTTGTCGATACTGATTGTCTGTCTTTCCATGATGATGAAATTATAGGTCTATTCTCCTAAACATGATAAACAAATAATCCTCATTTCGGTGTGAGCAAAACTTCACGCCATAAAAAGTACATTTGTCTTTATAATCTTGAGTGAGCGTCAAATGTTTATATCTGTGTCGACCAACAAAGAAGCGTGGTACCATCTAGTATATGTAATGCATTAACCTATCGACATTGGATTGTCAGCTGTATTCTGCTAAAAGGGTGGTTGGTATGAGAATAGAGCCAGATAGTGAATACTACATAGGCGCGGCTATTAAGCAATATGAAGGTTTATCTCAGATCTTCGATGCAATTGATGTTGGTGTTTGTGTCATAGATCTGGATTATCGTATCAGATATTTCAACAAAAAATTCCAGGATCTTTCGGGTATTTCTCTTGAGGATGCTCGTGGAAGACTCTGTACAGAATGTTTTGATAGTTATGAATGTGGCAGGGAAAACTGCCATGTAAAGCAGTTTATAGAAAGCGGCAGTCTGAATGTCACAAAGCTATATCCATCCTGCGTGAAAGAAAACAGTCCGTATGTAGTTGCTCCTCTTGCTCTTCGAGATGACGATGGTCATGGTGTAGGTGTAGTTAATTTTTTCATCGAGAATGCGGAATACACTTTCGCTTTAAGGGAGTATGTTGAGCTGTTTGAAGAAGTCCCTGTGGGTATTTGGGAAGCCGACTATTCTGGTTTTAAGCAATACATAGATAGATTGCGAGCCTCTGGCGTTGATGATGTTGAACAGTATTTATCTGATAATATCGACCAATTGAAAGAAGCATTTCTATCAATCAAAGCAATTAGAGTCAATAAGCAGTTCCTGAAATTGGGAGAAAACCGTAGTATGGCAGATGCTTTCGATAAGATTACGAGGAGCATGTTAGAAAATGAACAGGAGCTTAAAGGACTATTTCTCTCTAATACCATGGCGCTGATGAATGGCCAAACACGCTTTACATATGAACAAAGGATCGAGGTCGATGGACAAGAGGTATTCCAAAGAATACTCATCGCTGTTCCGCCTTCATCACGAAAAACATTCAGCAAAGTGTACTTTGTCTTTTTGGACATAACGACATTGATGCAGACCCAGCGTGAATTGATGAGATTGAAAAACAATCTTGATGATATTGTTACTCAAAGAACAAATCAGTTGATGGCAGAAGTTCGGCGTAATCAGGAGATTGCTGAGGAATTAGAACATAGACTTGAAGTTGAGCATAAACTAAGACAGGAACTTGAACAGACGTTTGAGAAACAACAGCTATTTGTGAGAGCACTTATCCATGAAATCAAGACACCATTGACACCAATAATTGCCTTAAGCGATGTGTTAGTTAATAGTTTGACAGGTACAGAGCTTGAGTGTGCACAGACAATGAATCAGGGTGTTTTGAATCTTAATCGGAGAATAGACGATTTGACCGATTTAATTCGGTATGACATTAAGCAGTTTATTGTTGAGTTCGGTGAGGTCGATATATCCAAGCTTGTTCGAGATTGCGTGTCTTTCGTGACGCCGAGGATTGAAAAGCGTAGCCAGCAAATAACATCCTGCATCCCGGAAGGTGTAATTGTTCAGGGAGATGAAGACAGACTACGCCAGGTGGTAATAAACATTTTGGATAATGCTATAAAGTTTACTCCCCAGGGAGGCAAAATTGATGTCGCCGTAGAACAGAATCTCTTGGCGGTCATCATCAAGATCACAGATAGCGGTATAGGAATCAAAGAGGAGAAACTGAATAATATTTTTGAGCCATATAGGAGACTCCGGAAAAACGGAGTCAATGCCAGCGGGTTAGGGTTGGGTCTGGCATTGAGCAAGAAGATCATTGACCTGCACCATGGTTTGATATGGTATAGGAGTTCTGTAGGCATAGGCAGCACGTTTTTTGTTTCTTTGCCAAAAAAACAGCGTAAGGAGAAGGATGACGCATGAACGTGGTAATCATTGAAGATGATATCAACATCGTTGATTCAGTAAAAATGATATTGCGACTTTGCTGGGAGGATGCAGCGCTTTTAGACTTCTCTTTCGGCACCGAGGGATTAAAGCAGGCATTGCTGCCATCAACAGATATCGTGATATTAGACATCGGTTTGCCGGACATTGATGGGTTTGATGTTTTGCAAAGCATTCGTCAAAAGTCAGATGTTCCTGTTATCGTTTTGACGGCATTGAGTGATGAGGAGTCTGTCGTTAAAGCGTTAGCACAGGGAGCAGATGACTTTATTAGGAAACCATTCCGTCAGCTTGAGTTTATAGCTAGGATCAAAGCTGCGCTTCGAAAGAAAACAACATCTCTTGAACCGTCGGCAACTTTAGTGTGTCCCTTATTTACTCTTGATGCAGTGAAGAGAACAGCAACTGGTGCTGGGAAAGAAATAAGACTGACCAATATAGAAGCCTTGATCCTACAAACATTAATGACTGCTAATGGTGCGGTCGTTAGCATTTCAGATCTGGCGATAAAGATCTGGGGAAGCGATTATGCGAATGCTTCCGAAGCAATTAGAACACACGTCAAAAATCTTAGACGAAAACTGTATGAGATTACCGAGCTTCCCGTGGTATGCAGTAAGACGGGTATCGGCTACTATTTTGATTCCTCTGCGATAGTTTAATTCAAACCATCCTGGTGTTTTGTGAACTTTTTTTTATGCATTTAGGCATGAAAACTCACGTCACAAGGTCTCTTCTGCCCATATAATTTTTCGTATAGAACACTTAATTTGGCTCATCGAGGTCGAAAGAAGGAGGTGGATCAAATAGTAATTATTACCCCGGCGAAATCTTATGGAGGAGAAAAATGAGTTCAGAGGAAAATAACAAGACAACATCTGGTTTAACTCGAAGAGAGTTCATTAAAGATGCCGGTATCGTTGTGGGAGGCGCATCTGTTGCTTCCATGGCTCTGCTTAGTGCCTGCAATGGCGACACCAAGACCGTGACCCAAACGGTATCGACGACAGTCAACAAAACAGTAACCAAGACCGTGACCGTCGCAGAAGATGGTGTGGAATTAACTGATCTCCATGTCATCCTGAATGGCGAACCCAGGGTGTGCCATATTGAAGCCAACTGGACACTGAGGGATGCTCTTAAGGAAGGCATGGGAGTTATCTCCTTGAAAGATATGTGCAATGGATGCGGTGCTTGTGGATCATGTTCTGCAATCGTTAACGGTCGTCCCATCCTTACTTGTATGGCTCTTGCAGTTGAATGTGATGGCGCTGAAATCGAAACTGCAGAACACCTTGGTGTCATTAACCATCCTTTGGTTAATGCCTATGCCAAGAATTTCTGTGCACAATGTGGTTATTGTACGCCGGGTTTCCTTATCACAGCTAAAGCACTTCTTGATAGGAAGCCTAATCCTACGGATGAAGATATCATCGATGCTTTGGGTGGCAATATCTGCCGATGCGGTACCTATCCGCAGCATATCATCGCCATCAAGGAAGCAGCAAAGGGAGGTAAATAATGTCAAACGCTCATTATGAACCTTGGAGATGGGAAGTCCCCAAGACTATCATCGGCGAACGAGGACACATTCCTCCTGATGCACATACCAAGGTTGTCGGCACGGCAGAGTTTACGAGCGATGTCGTTCGCCCCAACATGCTTTATGTGAAATACTACATTGCCCAGCGTGGTGCAGGCCGAATTAAGAAGCTTGACACCAGCAAGACAGAGCAGGTCGACGGCGTCGTCAAAGTTTTACGCTATGATGACAAATCGATCAAATGGGCGTCTGATACACTGAAGCCGGGCAATATGACCACGTTCCTTAACGATAGAGTTTACTGGGCTGGCCATCCGGTTGGTTTTGCTGTCGTTGCAGTTAGTGAATATGCCTGCGACCAGGCTATCAAAAAGGCAGTCATCGAATGGGAAGACCTCCCCTGTGAAGTTGACTACAATAAAGCACTTGCTAGTAAAGACCTCTATCGAGAGGATATTAACCCTCAGAACAATATCATGGATAAGGGTGAAAAAGTTAACAACGCCATCGGTGATGTAGAAGAGGGTTTCAAGCATTGTGATCATATCATCGAATTCGAATATGAGATTGCTGAAAACACTCCTGTTTCGGCCGAACCGATGACTTGTGTTTGTGAATTCGACAACGATGACAACTGCAAGATTTGGTTCCATGGACAGGCTTTCAACACAATCGAAGAAGTTGTCGGTGAGTTTGTTCCCCAAAACAAGATTGACATGCATTCCGCATTCAATGGCGGTACGTTTGGCGGCCCTATCTCTCATCAGTGCGAAGGCTGGACTGCGTGGTTAGCCATTATTGCAGCTTACATTACCCGACGACCTTGTAAGAGTGTTTGGGAAGATTGTCAGTTTGTTGGTGCTGATGAATGTATGGGCCACCACAAGTGGAAGGTCGGCTACAACAATGATGGTAAGATTATTGCCGTAGACCTTGATACCGTAGCATCCGGCATGATGATCGGTGGTGAGATCTCCAAGATCAAAGCATCCACTTGTATTCCTAATCTCAGACACACATATGTCTATCCTCTCTACAACCGAGTAGTCCCCGGCGTGTTCCGCGATGGTGCCGTTGCTGGTACCTGTCAGAACATGTTGTTTGCACATGTTGCCGCGGCTTTGAATATGGATCCGACTGAAGTTGCATTGATCAACGACGGCGGTGATGGTAAGACTCTTGCCGAGCTCGAGCCTAAGCGAGTTGAAGAAGGCTTCCCTGCCGGACGAGACAGTCTTAAAGAGTGTTTAGAAAAAGGTAAGAAGGCATTTAATTGGTCATCTAAATATCATGCTGCTGGTACTCGCAAACTGGCTGACGGTAGGATGCATGGTGTAGGTTTCACCTGGACTGAGAGCTGGCAGAACTGGCCTTATCGACGAACTCGTTGCGGTATCAATGTCCGATACGATGGAACCGTCGATGTTATCTATCGACGAAGCTGTACTGGCCCGCTTGTTGCACTTCCTTATGCTCAGGTCGTTGCGGCAGAGATGGGCATGAAACTTGACGATGTTATTTACCAGCCTGATCGCCATAATGTTGGTTTCGATACCATGTCTGAAGCTAGTTCCTCAGGTGTGGCTACCAACCTTGGTGCGTTGGTCTTGGCTGCCCGAAAGGCTAAGCAAAACCTGCTTGAATATGCCTGTAAAGATGCCGTCACATTTATGTTTGGTATGGAAATTCCTAACCCTGCACCTTTCACGGGTCTTACTCCCGACGCGCTGGATATGAAAGATAGCGTTATCTTTGAAAAAGCTAATCCATCACATACTGCAACAGTCAAACAGGTTGTTCAGCTCCACGCCGGATGGAATCCCATCTTCCAGCACGAATTCTCTCGATTCTTCACTGAAGCAGAATCAGACATTCCTAATTACATGGATACTGCCCTTGGTCGACAGTGCCACTTCGTCGAAGTTGCAGTGGATACCGATACTGGCAAGGTTGAGATTCTTAGCGCCTGCCTTGTAAACGATGTTGGCACGGCAATCAATCCTGATGTCATTAATGGACAGCAGTATGGTGGTTTCTCAATGGGTATGGGTCGTGGTAATGCTCAAGAAGTTGTCTATGATCCTGTTACTGGTGCAAAGCTTAACGATAACATGGTTTTCTATCCCATCCTTGGCATTGGAGATGTTGGTCCTATCAGCTGTGAGATCGTTGAAACCAAGACGGGCTATTCACCTTATGGTGCTGTTGGTCTCGGTGAATGTGGTTGTGCTGCCACAATGGGTCTGACTGCAGCCGCTGTCTATAATGCAATCGGTAAATGGGTTGATATCCCAACTACTCCGAACAATGTATTGAAGGCGCTCGGAAAGGCATAGGAGAGAAAAGATGAAAACATTAGAGATTTTCGAACACATTAATGCCAAATCTTTTGAAGATGCCGTAGCTGCACTGCAGAAGGGTAATGCGGAAGTAGTTGCCGGTGGCACCGATCTTATCGGTACCCGTCGATTCAATGTACTCCCATCCAATCCTGCAACATTGATTAACCTCAAGACCATTCCTAACGCAGACTACATCAAAGAAGAAGGCGGATATCTGAAGATTGGAGCACTTGCCAAACTTGAGGATATTGCTGAAAGCAGCATCGTAAAAAAGAACTATGCAGCATTGGCTGAAGCCGCTCATAAGACAGCCTCTCCTCATCTGAGAGAGATGGGCACTATCGGTGGTAATATCTGTCAGCTGAACCGATGCTGGTTCTTCAGAAAAGATGACAATTACTATGATTGTCTCCGCAAGGGTAATACCAAAACTTGTTTTGCTCTGACCAGCGATAATCGATATCATTCGATTTTCGGCATGGAAAAGATGTGCGCAGCTGTCAATCCTTCCGATACGGCACCTGCGCTGGTCGCATTGGATGCGTCCATTGTTACAACTAAACGTACCATTAAGGCAGAAGAATTCTGGGCTGTGGCAATTCCTGGTTCAACGGTTCTCGATTCGGACGAGATTGTTAAAGAGATCCAGATTCCCACCCCGGCATCCGGATCTAAATCTGCATTCAAGAAGCTTGCGATTAGAGAATCCATAGACTTCCCGATCGTTAACTGCGCTGTGCTCATTACCTCCAACGGTGCTCGAATTTGTATGAATGCAGTCCACAATAAGCCGCGACGTGCAACTGAAGCAGAATCGCTGATTGCTGGTAAGAAGATTACGGAAGAACTTGCTGCTCAGGCTGGAGAGAAGGCCGTAGAAAAGGCCACCGCACTTACCAATAACAAGTGGAAGATTGCGGCAACAGCTGGTATCGTTAAGGAAACAATACTTGCGGCAGCCAATGCGTAAAGCTTACTAAAAGGCTATAGTTTGAATGTTTTGCAGGGGGAGCAAGGACGGCTCCCCCTGTGATTAAAAGAGGTAAAAACATGGACGTAGCAAAAAAGCTGATGGAAAACATTAAGACAACTGTTTGGGGCTGGGTAGTCAGGATACTTGCAATCATTGGAGCGGGAGGGCTTATTTACACATTTACGTTACCTTGGTGGCAATGTATCTTTACTAAAAACCTCAAATGGATTTATATCTATGGATGGGGACTGCGACACAATCTTGAGCTGTTGCAGATGTATATCATTCAGGATATTACTCCTCCACACATGACTGTGCTCGCCTGGGTCTATATGGCCGTGGTCTGTCTTGTACTGATAGCCGGCTCTTTCATTAAAAAATGGTGGGGAACCATAATGGTGGGGGCTGTTGGGATTGTCCACATCATCTACACATATGCTGCCGTTCATGTTGTCATTCAGGGAAGGCTGGGGTTCTATAATACCCCGCTAGAAGGGCATGTCCAGTTTGAACAGGGGCTTGCTGTTACTGCAGCTAATACTGCCATAGCTAAAGGATACTATTATTCTCTGTATGTTGCAGCAGCCATAATCGTGATTGCTTTGATTAAACTGTTCTTGGTTGATCGTATTCTTGACCGCAAAAAGAACTAGAAAGGAAAGCATTGCTATGGGAAAAAGCCTTGATGCATACAAGAAGCTGCTGGACTTTGTCAGCAGTCACAGTGAAATCGTTATGAAGAAAAACGAGGTTTCTTTACCCTCAGATTCTAGAGATCAGTTTTGGATGTTGTGTGACAACTTAGAGATATCGTTTCTGAAAGAATACTTCCCAACCTTATACCTGACAGCCCTTGATATGAGCGAGTCATTCATTGAAGCGGAGAAAGTAGTTGCGGCAAATACTGGCCTGATGCCTCATGGCCGTCTCAATTCCGTACAAAAATTCTTGCATGATCCTGCAAGTTGTCTTACTGCTGGCAATAATGCCGATGAAATATTTGAACTGCTTAGAGGAGATGTATCTTGGGATGAGTTCGAAAAGAATAGGCATGCCCAGACTCAGACAACTGTCAGAGATTTGTGCAAAAAGGCGTATCCGTACTGGTTTGCAATGGCAGTCCTTGCAGGACTTGGAGCTACAAAACTGATGCAGATTCCCATCCCGCCATATAGGAATACAGACATATTATCCTTTGCACCAAGGCGAATTCCGCCAGCTGTGGAATTGAATGCGCTGGAGTTTCCAAAAGCTCCTGATAGTTTCATTTGTACTCCTGATTTAGTTGCAATAGCCGGTGACAGGTGGATTACTTTTAAGTTTGAGTACAAGAGTGTACATCATTCACGCAGAATGGCATTCAATAAGCCCGATCGTGCATCAGTATCTACCTGGAAGATTGCAGAGAGTCGCAATCCGGTGATTATGATAAGCGTCGGAAATTCTTATGATGATATCAACGTGGTTTCGGACCGAGACACATTCTTTTTTCCCGACTTCGTTATAGAAACATTTTGGGATGACGGATGGCTGAACGAATGGTCGTATGGCGATATTTATTTTGATAATGATTCTTTTAGACCCGCAAGATGTTCTTTTGTGATATCTAAGGGCAATGCCGATGCAAAAGAGTTTGACGGATATAATGCATCGAAAGATGATAAAGCAGAACTGTTGAAAGAAGCTGTTCCTTTCGAAGAAGTAAAGGAAGGACTTGTAGATTCAGAGGGCATATCTGATGAAGAACTGTTGCCGCCCTATGAACATTGTATTCGCCTAGTCAATGCTGGATTCGACAGAAATGCTCTTCAGCCTGTTGTTGATGAGTTGTTGAATTGCGAGATTAGATAAAATACCAGATCAACGGATAACGTATTTTTTTGACGCCCTTGAGTTCCTGCCTTTCGATAGTCTTCAGTTCTCGGAAGAAGCGTCTCGTCGTGAATTTTCTGTAGCGGTGTCCAAAATCAAACAACTTAATGCTGAAAGTCCAATAAATAAAATGCTCAAAGATATATGATCTCCAGCGATAGCGCGAGACATTAATGGTGTTTTCTGCCATCCTGATGTTGATTAACGATGGTGCTCTCACGGTCTTCCATTTGCCGATTAAGCCCTTTAGAAGCTCTGTGACGACCAATGATGCGCCGAGCCAGAAAACGGGGCACAATTGGGGTTCTGGAGCTTGTAGCTGTCTCCACTTATGAAAATGGGCGACGGACCATTTCCCCCGAGTTATATGCCAACGTCTACCGCAACGATTTAAGGGGTTTCTAAGGAAATAATAGAGTTCCTTATAAGACATCCCTTTTGGTGCACCGAATAGAGCGGCTGGATCGACGATCTTTTTTAGATCTGGTGGGTATATTTCAACAAACGAAGTCATGCCAGACGGCATGCATGTTGCTGACCATTTATGTTTTGCTTCTGCCAGCATTAAGGCGTGTACGCTAAAAGCAATATCGTCTGCCTGGGATATCAATACATCCCAATCCTCAAGCAATGTGTCTAAAGTCTCAAGAGATAATTTGTCTGTGACAACCGAGACCGAACAAGACGGGGATATTTCCAACAGTTTTTTGCGAACGTGTTCAACCTTAACCTTGCCGATCGATCCAGTTGTACAAAAGGCTTCCCGGTTTATGTCGGATAGAGAGTAAGTCGAGTTATCAACTAACATGATATTCTTGGCGCCGAGGCGCACAAGCATTTCAGCTATCACCGAACCGAGCGACATGCCCAAGACCAAATATTTGGTTCTCCCGATGATTTCCATATCGGTTTCAGATAAGATTCCGAGATTAACGGCAAAAGGGTCAGACGCCGTGGATGACATCAGAGAAGTCCTCCATCGACACAAATGCATTGAGCTGTGATAAAACTGGCAAAGGGTCCAGCTAGAAATACTGCCAATCCTGCGACATCTTCGGGCACGCCTAGGCGTTTAACGGCCTGTCTTTCGATTGACGTGGATAGGTGCTCTTTGGGAACCGTCGTAAGCATTTCAGTATCAATAAGACCGGGAGCTATAGTATTGACGGTTATATTGTGACTTCCCACTTCTCTAGCAAGGGATTTTGAAAAAGATATGAGTGCGCCCTTGGCGGCAGCGTAATTGGTCTGTCCGTAATTGCCGTGGAGGGCTGAGACGGAAGAAATATTGATGATTCTTCCCCATCTGTTTTTGAGCATTATGGGCAGAGCTTCCCGTGAGCAGTAAAATGCGCTATTCAGGTCGGTATCCAGCACATCTTTCCACTTGGCGGTCTTCATTCTAAGTAGCATGCCATTGTTGACTACCCCAGCATTGTTGACAAGGATATCGAGACGGCCGAAAGAAGAATTGATTTCTGAGAACATTTTTGAAATTGCTTCTTCATCGGTCAGATCGCACTTTAATAACATGGCGCCAGGGGTCGTTATCTTATTCAACAGATCTTTGGCGGAAGCTTCATTGGCGTTGTAATGGATTCCGACTCTGACACCCTCCTTATCTAGGGCTAGCGCTATGGCTCTACCTATGCCTCCAGAGGCACCAGTCACAAGTGCTGTTTTGTTCTTAAAGAAGTCTTTATTGTCCATTTTTATACCGCCTGATGATCAAAGAGCAATTCTGTCCACCTAGTCCCGATGAGTTATTAAGACAGAAATTTAAAACCTTTTTTCTAGCAATGTTAGGCACATAATCGAGATCGCACTGAGGGTCTGGCGTTGAGTAATGAATTGTAGGAGGGATGATGCCGTCACGGATAGCCAATACACAAAACGCTGTTTCTACTGCTCCTGCGGCACAACCAAGATGACCCGTGGAGGCCTTGGTTGAACTGATGGGAGGAATAGCATCTGTTCCGAACAGTTGTTTGATTGCTTCGGTCTCAATAAAGTCGTTTTGTTTGGTTCCAGTACCATGTGCGTTGATATAGTCGATGTCTGTTGGGGTGATCTCTGCATCCTTGATGGCCCATTTCATGCAGCTTATGCGAGGATTCAATGCTGGATTGGTCTCGCTGAACGCATCGAAAGACCAACCTGCTCCAGCAATCTCTGCCAAGATGGGAGCTTTCCGTGCCAGTGCGTGAGCTTCTGTTTCAAGGGTCATCATACAAGAACCATCGCCATAAACGAAACCTGATCTTGCAGCATCGAAAGGTAAACAAGCAGCCATAGGATCTCTGACTTTTGAGAGTGCACCGATTCGATTGGTTGTCGCCAAGGCTATAGGAGTTATGTTGGATCCTGTTCCGCCAGCGATGATAATGTCTGCAGTTCCAAGACGGAGATGATTCAATGCGTTTCCGATGGCGTCGTTGCCGCTGGAACAAGCGCTGTTGATAGAAGTATTGATGCCGTGGACGCCAAGCTCCATCCCGACATGAGAGGGAGCCATACTGGCGCGGAATTGGCTGACGACCAAAGGATTTACGCGATTAGGCCCTTTCTCTTTCATGACCATCATCTGCTCTCCAAGGAGTTCTGGCATTCCACTGGTCCCTATTATTATGCCGATTCTGTCGGGGTCTTCTGAGGCTAAATCGATGTTTGCCATATCTAAAGCCTGTTTTGTCGCTGCGATCGCAAATTGAGCGCTTCGCCCGGTCCTATCTGCTTTCTTGATATCCATGTAAGTAAGCGGATCGAAATCCAGTATTTCTCCTCCCACTGCGATTGGAAAATCGGAAACGTCAAATGACGAGATTGTTTTTATGCCACACGAACCGTTCAGGAGAGCATCCCATGTTCGCTCGGTGTCACAGCCAAGCGGAGTGATCATTCCTATACCGGTTACAACGACTTTGTTGAGTTTTCTCGTGGTAGTCATGACTAGTTATGAGTTGATTTTATTTTCAAGCAGGTCGATGAAAGACTGCATGTCTGTTATTGCTGCGATATCTTCGTCGAGTATTTCGATATCATGTTTTTCCTCGAGCGCCATGATTATTTGTACTTTGTCTAAAGAATCAGCACCTATCGATTGCCAGTTATCGCCATCAGATAGGGCATGAAGAGGTTTGTGGGTAATTTGAACGATTATTTCTTTAAGTTCGTTTGTTATTTCTTCTCTAGTCATAATATCGCCTCTTAGATTAAATATTTCCACATGAATGGAATTTTTGGTGTTTTCCCGTTGGCTTCTTCGGATTCCATTCTGTCCAATTCCCTGGATAATGAGGAAAGAGTATTCTTTTCGAGAGCCTTTCCGATATTCCAACGTTTAATGCGAAACGCTTTGTACATAAGCTTATTGAAAAGCCATGTCCTTCGTCGATACTTTTGAACTTTGATTTTGTTTTCCGCTAAGGAAACAAACCATATATATGGGGCGTGGACCTGTTCCCATTTATCGATGATATATTTGATGGCCTCTGTTGCGGCTATTGCCGCTCCAGCCCATACCGCTGGACACAGTTGTGTAAGTCCGATTTTCCCTTTGCACCATTTCTTAAACCAAGAGATCCGCATCTTTCCATCGATAATGTGCCATCGGCGACCCATGCGAGTAATCTCATTGGTTTGAAAATCTTTCAGCTCCTCATAGGATAGCCCTTTCGGTCCGCCCATCAGATCTGTTGGATCATAGACTTTGTTGTGCGGAGGGAAGACCATTATGGCGCTTCCCATGCCGTACGGCATGAACGTAATTGCCATCTTTCCCAAGGCTTGGCAGCGAATTATTGTTTCTGTTGAATATGCCAAATCGTCTGCCTCTGAAAAATAGACAGTGGCATCTTCAACGATTTTGTGAAAATCGCTTAGCGGAACTTTTTCGCTTATAGTTTTTACATCGGCTTGAGGGTTGATTTTGAGGATGTCCTCTCTCATTACTTCAACTTTAGGCCGGCCCAAAGTATCTAAACGGCAACCTATCTGACGGTTGAGATTTGAAGCTGAATACGTATCAAAATCGACAAGCGTGAAGTGTTCAACACCGGTTCTAGCGAGCATGATCGCGATAGATCCTCCTGCTCCGCCGACGCCAACAATTGTGATTTTGGCATTTTTAATCTTTTTCTGATCCTCAACTGAAACGATTCCCTGATTGATACTGAAAGCGGTTGAATAATCAAATGTGTTATCCATAAGAACTCCTCGCCCTGCCAGATTAATTCTAACACGAGCAATACAGGCACGAGGGCTGTTGTGTGTGATATTTTCTTCACAAAAAGCATAATACGCTAATAAAAATGTAAAATCCTAGGCATGAAAGCATTGATTTTGTCTTATGGAGCCGGCGGTGGTCATGATATGGCGGCAAAGGCTCTTCAGGAAGAGATTGAGAGAAATGGTGGATATGCGGAAGCAATCGATCCTTTCAAACTGTTTGGAAGCAGAGGTATCTCTTTTTTAGGGTCTTTGTATAACAAGGAGATTGTTTACGCACCCAAATCGTTTGGAATCGTTTATTGGTTAGCTGATAAATATCGCAACTTCTTTAGGAGCTCCCCTGCTTCTTTTTTGACAAAAAGGGTTGCCAAACGGGTTGGCCCATATATAAAGACACAACGCTTTGATGTAGTCTTCATGACTCATCCAATTACGTGCGAGATTACAACACATCTTAAACAAATGGATGCGCTCCAACACCTGTTAACAGTGTTTGTGGCAACAGATTATACGTGTGAGCCGTTTCTGGATGTGTGCAAGTGTGATGCATATGTCATTGCACATGAAGATAATACGGGCGAATTTGAAAGACACAACATTGATCGAAATAGGATTTACCCATTGGGCATACCCTTGCGTCAAAGTTTCAACAACAGCAGGCGAGAAGAGAAAACGAAACAAGGGTTCAATATTGTAATTGCAGGTGGATATTTTGGCTCTGGAAAAATGAAACAAGTCGTTGAGTTATTGCTTAATAAATGTGACCTTCCTTTGGATACAGAGATTACTGTTTTGACGGGAATGAATCATAGGCTGAAAGAGAAGTTGGAAAAGAACAGATATCATGACAGGGTTAAGGTATATGGTTATATCGATGATCCTGCGCAAATTGTTAGAAATGCTGGAGTATTTATTTCTAAGGCGGGTGGAATATCGTCAACAGAGGCTGCCAGCTTAAGAATTCCTATCATTCATGTAGATACTATTCCAGGATGCGAAACGATCAACGCAGAGTTTTTTGAACACAAACAAATGAGCATATTTGTTCGTTCCTTCAAGCAGTTTCCGGCCGCAATCGAGTACGTTCGTAAGGAAGAACAAAGACGGTTAATGGAAGATGCTATGAGATCCACAATCAAAGAGAACGCAGCAGCAGAGATTGTGAAGCTGGCAGAGTGTTTGCTAAATCAGAATGAAGAAGCAGGAGAAAACGATGGAGATTAGTCAGGCAATCCATGCGCGAAGAAGTATAAGGCTCTATCAGAACAAGCCCGTTGAAGAACAAAAACTATATCAGCTAATAGATGCTGCCAGGATGGCGCCATCGGCCAAAAACAGACAGCCATGGAGGTTCATTATTGAAACCGATGCAAGCCGGAAAAAGCAGATCTCAGAAATCATGAAGTCGTTCTTTAAAGAAGGAATGGAGTATCCCGAATACGTCAAAACCATCAATCTTTCAGCAAGAATTATTAACCGTGCGCCAGCAGTTATTTGGGTGCTTAAAGAAAGAGATGTCCAATGGAATACTAGTGATTTGTTATCGATAGGGGCTGCTATTGAGAATATGTGTCTCACAGCTGTTGACAAGGGTCTAGGGACGGTTTGGCTCAGAGATGTGTGTTATACGCAGGCAGAACTGGAAAAATATATAGGAACACAGCTTGAAATAGTTTCATGCGTTGCAGTCGGCTATCCGGCAGAGCAGCCTGATATGCGTCCCAGAAAGGCAATCGAGGAGTTAGTTTTAGAGCAATTGGGCGATCATTGATTTGCAACGACACTAAGATCTGGCAATATCACAATATCCGGATTGCTAGAGAATGCCATTGTGTAGAGCGTTTTGATCACGTCTATCACTTCAGGATAGCAAGCGAGCACCTGGAGGTGATAGAAAGTTTCCCCGTCATCTGATACTGATACAAAAGGCGGCATGACAGGAAAGCTTCGGCAGAATTCAGGACAGTATTTCTTGACCGAACAGGTGCCGTTTCGGTTGAATGAACATCCTTGAGACAAGTCGAGATTGAGACTGTTTTTAGTTCGCACGATGTTGCGTATGCCTGACCTGATGTTTTCTTTCATCTGCACCAAGTCTTGTTCAGAGATTGGTATCTGTTTGAATAGCGTCGGTACTATGCATTCTGTATGAGAGGCACAAGCCTGATAAAACACTTCCCTGTTAGCCTCTGTATCGGGAAAAGGAAGCGTAAACACCTTGTTTAATAGCAACACTCGGCAATCAGCCCAAAACTCCTCATTTTTGAGTAGATCGCGTGTAGTGTGCCATTTTGCAAACATTCTGGCTTCACCAACGTCATATTCTGCCATGTTATCCAGATTCCTATAATTCCAGGATGTCTTCGACAAAGCTTCCGTCTTTGTGCAGAAGGGTCAGATCGGGAAGGAGCAAAAGATCGAAGCGGTCGCAAGCATCTTTAATGATTGTTTTGATACATTCAAAAGAGGTATCACATTTGATTCGCATCTGTAGCTGGTCAAATATAGACATGTCTGATCGTCTTGCCTGACAGGGGTTCAATACCGGGAAATGGCGGCATGTCAGCGGTCTTTTATCATAAGCGGAACAAGCCCCGTCTTTCAGGAAAGGACATCCGCCGGCGATATCCAATATCACATCGTTTCCCTGGATTTCGTATTTGAGGTCTGGGCTGCCGATGATAGACATTCCCTCCGCCTCTTCTTTGGTCATACGGAGTTTTTGATATGTCGTGCAGCAGTCGTTACAGGCGTGGGGAGGACAAGTGATTCTTGCAGAGATCTTCGAGACTGCGTCGTCAGACATGGCAATAGGCAGTCTTACGGTCTTGTCTAGATAGAATTCCCAGCAGTCCGTCCAGAAGTCCTCATTGTTCTGAAGGTCATCTGTGCCGTGCCATTTGGCAAACATCAATGATTCTGATTGATCGAATGTAGGCATTGTTTATGCTAACTCCGTCCATATAGTAGCAGAAAAGACGCTAACGGTGTGAAGGACAGTAGTGGATTATGCTGCTGGATATGATGCATCGATTGTATCGAGGATTACATCCAATGCAGATCGGTTATAAATGCCTTTAATGAATGATATCGGTGCAACAGACTCGATGGAATCAGGAAGTGCGGGAGCCTCTCCATTGAAGACTACGAAGGTTCCCAGCTTAGGATTGAGTGCTTCATTCTGTCGCAAGATATGAGCAAGGCGCTCTTCAGTCAAGATATCTTCTTCTACCAATTCGACACAGATGGTCGGACGTAGGATACTCGAATAATCAGCGACTAATCGGATATTCTCAGCAGACGTATCCGCATAGATCAGGAGAGAAGGTAATACGGCATCTAATTCGTAATAACCTTTTTTAGTAAGATCGGGGCGGCTGTTTCTGAGTTCGTAACGTTCTTTAAGATCGTTGATACTGATGAAATCCAGCTCAACATCCAAGCCTTTGGCTGTCCATTCAGCTTCTACGACATTATCCTTGAGCCCAAGGTAATATGGTTTTGCATCGTTCTTCAGGATGTAATTCGGGACATTGAAAGAAATGAAAGGGTTGGAACTGAAATTCACGATATTTGTTTGTTCTGTGAAAGGTACACCACCGACATGGAGCCCGGGATTTTCATGGCCCTCGCCGAGACAGTTGTCTTCGATATTATCCACGACAGGGACTTTATAACTCTTTTGAGGTGCATATCTAAGCATGATGGTGAGTTCGATAAAGCGCAAAAGTCCAAAATGCTTAACTCTTTCGACCATGCCAGCCAGCACCATCTTGCATCGTTTTTCAAATTCTGCAAAATCGATACGTTTATAAACTATATCTCTAGCCTGATTTGAAATCAGTCTTCCAAGGCCTTTAACAGGATCTTCTAAGAACCAAGAAAGCTCAGGATATTCGACACCGATCGTCAACCTGCTCTGCTCCTTAAAGGATGACAACAGAGGGAGAACGTTGTCTCGGAGTCCTTTGCCGAAACTTACTGCGTCTGCATAATGGTCCTGAATAAAGGCATCCTTAAAGGCGTCGATCCTTGCATTCAGTTCCGGGCGGACTTCATTAGGTACGATGACACAACCGTCGCTGATTTCAATGGACGGTTCGCTTGCTATATAGTCCTCTACAGCCTGATAGGCTTCTTGGTAGGTCATAATTGTTTTCTCCTATGGTGTACCAGCGATATCCGAAAAGATGAAGAGAATTATTCTAGGCCAGCTCCATCCAAACCAGCCATTCGTAAGAGCCTTCGCCGCCGTGAGACATGTCTGGCTCCAAAAGCTCCTGTTCCTGGATTTCGGAAGTAATATCTTCCTTGAATCTGCTGGTGAGCCAGTACCTGTTCAAAGTTACCTTGCCGCTTCCGTTGCAGGATGTGTCAGTGATGCCCCCGGTCATGGGAGAGACTTTGATACTAAGGTCTTTATTGGGGAGATCTCCAGTATAGTAGGCGAAGATCACGAGTGACTGGACTGTCGAGGATGTTTCTCCGTCGAGTTCGATACCCAGATACTGAGTCGCCAAAGGTTCTTCGGCGTTTCCGTGCATCAGGAGATCGATCTTGAGCCATCCTTGAGCTTTCTCTGTGCTTAGATTATTAAGATAAATGACTGGACGAGCCTTTGTCACGATATAACCAGAACAGGCATCCTCAACTGAGTCGATGATGCGATCTTCAACCCTTAGGACCCGGACAAGGCCCATATTGCGTGATCCTTCGATGCTTCCTGCTCCATCACAGATTGGGCAGTCAACTTTGATGAAGGCAGTGGCAATCAACGCTATCACGACGACGAAAAAAATAATCTTTTTCATGATTGTTTCGTGTCCAGTCAATTGTCCTTTTGTGGAAGGAGGACTGTAACCAGTCCTCCTTCCTGAGTAACTTGTTTAGAGGCTTCTTAGATTAAGCGAGATCTAAGAATGCTCGTTTAACCATTACTTTGGCCAGCTGGATGATGTAGACGTTGCTGACGGTAGTAGTAGTCTTATTGTACGGCATGGCGGTGGCACCCGTCACGGCAGCCAGACCTGCTGCTTCAGCGTTAGCTTCATTGACTGCCTTGCCCTTGATGGCGTCGGCGGCTTTTTCAGCCAGTCTGGGGGTATTGTAGACGGCACCTAGTGCTACGCGGGAGGATGAAACGGTGTTACCGCTCATTTCAGCTACGACAGCAGCACCGACGATGGGGAAGTCAAAAGACTTTCGAAGTGCATACTTCTTGTAGCAGCTCTTGGTATTGGCACCGGCTTTAGGAATCTGGATCTCGGTGACGATTTCGTCATCAGCGATTGCAATCTGCTTTTCACCGTTGACCTTGAAGAATTCAGAAGTAGAATAGCTCTTCTTGTTTGTCACGATAGTGGCATCGAATGCTACGAGAACCGGAGCGATATCGGAGGGGGAGACGGCAAAACAACCAGAGACGCCGCCGAAGATGGAGTGATATCGGTTATCACCAGTGATTGCATAGCAGGAACCACCCTTGACCTTGCGGAGACAAGGGAAGAGGTTATCTTCACCGCGATAGTACCAGCAACGGACCTTCTGGCAGATATTGCCAGCGATGGTGCCCATGTTGCGGAGCTCAGGGGAGGCGACTACGCCTGCTGCCTGGGCAAGTGCTGCATAGGATTTCTTTACCAGATCGTTCTCTGCAATCTCAGAGAGAGTGGTGAGAGCGCCGATCTTGAGGAAGTTGCCGTCCTCTTTGATGTAGCTCAAGCCAGGGATCTTCTTAAGATCTACGATAACGTCAGCGGTATTAGGAGTGCAGCGAGACTTGTAGGTGGAGATGAGATCAGTTCCGCCGCTGAGAGGGGCAGCATTCCCTTCCTTCAGAAATGCGACTGCTTCATCTACCGAAGTAGGATATTTAACATCAAAAGCAATGCTCATCATTTACTCCTTAATAGTCAATCGTGCCCAGAGCTTTGAGACAGCGGGCAGGATTCATGGTTGTGAATTTGACGCGCTTTCCGGTGGCATTGAAGAAAGCGTTGTGGAAAGCGACATAAGGGATCATCGGGGGTTCACCGCAGCC
Source organism: Dehalococcoidia bacterium UBA1222 (assembly GCA_002309415.1). The sequence goes on along the minus strand of DBXC01000007.1, from coordinate 4,417 downwards.
CATGACACCATAAGGGGATGAGTTGTTATGGGATTCATAGTAAGCGGCTTTCATGTGGGCAACAGGGATATCGGCAGAGGTGGGGTTCTTCTGATCGATGAAAGTACCATTGATGGTAGCACCAGTGGCAGGATCGAAGAGCTGTTCCCAGGCCTTGATGACACCCATCTGCATACACATGGCGCCTTCGACCTGATGGAGGACGCCGGACGGGAAGAGTGCGGTACCGACATCAGTGACGGTGTACCAGTTCAAGACTTCCATGTCGCCTGTTTCAACGTCTACAGCGACTTCTACCATCTGGACACAATAGGTTCGCGTAACAGCTCTTTCACCTTCTTTGAAAGGACCATAGTCGGCGAAGAATTTAACATTGCCATCTCCGCTGAAGCCGTAGCCATCACCGAAAGTGATGAGCGGGGTGGAACCGATACAATCGGAATGGGAGACCCACTTGGAAGGATCGGCGGTGACGAAGATCTTGCCGTCAGCACTGGTCAGTTCGGATTTGTCGACCTTGAGAGTGGATGCGGCTTTGGTGAGCATCTTGTCACGCATGGCGACTGCTGCATCATAGGCAGCCCAGCTGTTAGCGTTAGTACCAGTGGAACCAGCCTGCATACCGCCGTTACCGGCAAGGATGGTCTCACCAACGGTGTAGTTGACTTTGGAGAACGGGGTGCCCAAAGTCTCGGCCACTACGACAGCGACAGCGGTGGAGGTACCGCAGGTGGCTCGGCCGATACCGAAGTTGATGTGGAATGTGCCGTCGGGACAGGCTCGGAGGATGACGCCTCGGCCGGCATTACCGGCACCCTTTTCGGATACCATGTGGCACATACCGACGCCGTGGAGACGCTTGTCGCCGTTATGATACATATCATCGACAGTGACGTTGGTGCCGGCTTTGTGCCATTTGGCTTTCCAACCAAATTCTTTTTCGGAAAGTTCCAGGACTTCTTTCATGACTGTGACGCCACGAGGGAGGTTGGCTGCTGCATCGATGTCTTCTCTATTAACGGCGTTCTTATATCGGAGATCATAGGGGTCCATGTTCAATTTGTATGCCAGTTCTTCGAAGGCCGGATCGGAAACGAAACAACCGTGCATACCGGTAACGGATCGGAAAGGACCAGTTCTGGGGATATTGGTTGAGATGTTAGTGTAGCTGGTTCGGATATTGGGGCAGTGAGAAGAGGTCATAGCCAAGTGGATGTAACCGTTGTTACCTTTCCACTGAGCATCGACGGCGCTGATGTTACCCTGCTTGTCGGAACCGAGCTGGACATTGGCCTGCTGTGCATACTGATGAGTAGCGGCACCAGTGGAATGAACAGTTCGGGTGGTTCGGCAGCCGACCGGCATACCGCATTTCTTGGCTAAGGTAGCTGCGATCCAAGCTGCTTCACCGTTAGGTTTTCTGTCACCATAACCGCCGCCCATACCGTGAGCGATGAAATGAAGTTTAGCTTCATCGATGCCCATGGCCTTGGCGATGTTGGTAGAGTGAGAAGCAATCTGCTGTGAACCCTGCCAGACCCAAAGTTCATCACCGACCCACTGTGCTGTTGCAGAACGGGTTTCGGGAGAGTTGTGGGAATAGAAAGTGGCATATTCGGATTCATAGTTGACGGTGACTTCGGCTTTTGCCATAGCGCCATCTACGTCACCTCTGTTGAGCTGGACGCGAGAAGTCAGGTTGGTCTTGGCATCAGTTCGATACTTGATCTCGTCTTTGAGAGCTTCTTCCATATCAACAACGAAGGGAAGTACTTCATATTCCACTTCGATGGCGGAAGCAGCTGCATCAGCTAACCACTGGTCGGTGGCAGCAACTGCAGCGACCATCATACCCTGATATGTAATCTCGGATTCGGTCTTGCCAGCAGCAGGCTTAGGCATAGCGGGATCGGGAACTTCAAGGTAAGTACAAACGGCTTTTACGCCGGGCATTTTCTCTGCTTTAGAGGTATCAACTTTCTTGATGATACAGTGGGCATGAGGACAAGTCTTAATGCCGGTGAAGAGTTTTTTGCCAGGGAACTGGTCCATACCGAAGTCCCAGTGACCACCAACGATTCGTTTGTCGAATTTCTCGTGGATCTCTTCTTTACCGATGACTGTAGTTTCTCGATAGAAATCTTTAATCATTATGCGTAACCTCCACCCAGTTCATAGACTGTTTCGCAGACACGCTTGATAGCACTGCAGACACAGACATGACCGGAAAGTTCGTGCTGGATCTCTTCCATTGAAGGATGAGGATTCTTGGTGAGGAGGGCCTTGGTGGCCATCATGAAACCAGCAGTGCAGAAACCGCACTGATAAGCCTGGTTGTCGACGAAAGCCTGGGAAATGCGATCAAAATGCATGAGATCTTCACAGAGGGACTCACCAGTCTCGATCATCTTGCCGGCAGCGTCGCTGGCCAGCATCATGCAGGAGTAGATGGGTTTGCCGTCTACGAGGACGGTGCAGTGGCCACATTCACCACTGTTGCAGCCGACTTTGGTGGCGGTGAGACCGATCAATTCACGGATGACGAAATCCAGAGTCCAGTAAGGCTGGATTTCGAATTTGTATTCCTTGCCATTGACGTTGAAGGTCAAGCGAGGATCAGCGTCGGTAGGATCAACAATGGACTGAGTGGTAGTGACTGTCTTGGTGTCGGTAACTGTGTTGGTAACGGTATTGGTTACAGTATTGGTGACGGTCTTGGTTTCGCCCTTGTCGCCGTTACAGGCTGACAAGATGGCGGCGGAACCAACGGTCGCACCACCGATGACCAACCCAGCGTCTTTCAGGAAGTCTCGTCGTGAAAGAGACGGGGTCGATTCAAGGGGTGTTTTGTTAGTTTCTTTCATTTATATCCAAAATCTCCTTAATTTATTTGGCGGCCATTAAGTAAAAAAATCCCTTAGTTTCACCTCCTGCTATGTTTGTTAGGTGTGTTTTTTCGCACATCAAGCTGAGAAACATAAAAAAATCGGTATGTAGTTCGTTCATTTTAAGAAGCAACGGATTGACACTAAAGAACTAAAGTGATAAAAAGTTCACTAGCAGAACAAAAAAAGGTTTTTGTCCTAGTAAAACCGAAATAGTTTTAGTTTTTTGTAAAAAGTTGTAGCGTATGGGGAGAGGGGGTAACGCTATGGGTTTTTATGAAATATCAATGGTCAAAGACTGTTGGGCGACAATGAAGCTCAAAACTGCAATCGTTGACTTGGTAAAGTCAGACCCCTCTGGTATAACTATCAAGAAGCTTTTGGCCGAATCCGGTGTAGGCCGAACGACATTTTACAGCCACTTCTCAAACATTGATCAGTTGATGTGTTATGTTTTCTATTCCGATAACATTGCAAGAGTTCCGGGGATGTACAGAGAAGATACGCTTCAGGCTACGATTAAAACGAATTTAGGGTATTTCAAAGACAATAGAGATTTTTACCGCTATGCACTCGAATCAGACGAGCCTGATTCGTTTCGGTACTTCCTGGCAGATTTTTGGTATCACTGTCATAAGAGGGCTTATAACGAGTTTCATGGTAAAGATTTAGATGCTGATCTACCGCCAGATATCGATCTGGAATTCCGCATACTGACCAGAGGGCTTTCCAGAACTGCCCAAGAGATGATTATGGGCGATGTTGAATTGGACCCTGATAAAGGCTCAGAGATTTTTACAAACTGTTTTACTAAGACACTTCTATATATTGGCCGCGAGAATGCCAAGAAGGCAACGAAGGTTTAACTCTTAATTGTTCAACGCTAATATCTGTGTCAGTTTTGCCATCATCTGATCATCTTTTAAATACGTCTGCTCGACAGTCACGAACGCCTGTCCTTTGAAGATGCGCAGATCAGAAATGCGAGTGTCTATTTCCACCATCGTGCCTACAGGTATTGTGCAATTGATCTCCAGTGAAGAATTGGCAAGCAAAACCTGTTCAGAACAATCCAGGAGCGTATCGACGATTCTTTTACATTCCAGATTGAGCAACGCTTCTGGGGGGACGCAGTAATCAGTAGTCCCATATTTTGAGACCAACTCATGGTCCAATGTGACAGAAATCGGTTCCCAGCAGTGATAACGTAATTCTTCCAATGTCATAAAACAATTCTATTTGTGATAGAATCAAAAGACAAACTCGTTATATTGGTAACACTATGACAGGTCAAGACTGGCATAGTATACTTTAGCGAGAAAAAGCGGACGTGGAGGCGGCTAGGTTCTGGTGGGCCTTGCGGACTTCAAATCCGTTGGCGGCGCGTAAGGCGTTGCGGGGGTTCGATTCCCTCCCCCTCCGAAGAAATATTAAAGAAAGGTGGAAGCAGTGGCAGGTATGGATGACATTAAACTGACATCGATGTCACATTACTCTGGCTGAGGCGCGAAAATAAGTCCGGGTGACTTATC
>DBXC01000005.1:126836-160433 GCA_002309415.1 Dehalococcoidia bacterium UBA1222 | reverse complement strand
AGAACCAGCCACGGGTCTGATCGACGGCTTCGCAGATATAATCGGCAGGATGACGTCCGTCTTCACGAATAGTCAGTGAATCCTTATTGAACGGATAGTGATACTGAGCGACCTGCATGTTACCGGAATCGAACCAGCAGTCCAGAACTTCCTTGACTCGTCTCATAGTCTTGCCGCAGTCAGGGCAAGTATAAATGATGTCGTCGACGTAAGGTCTGTGAAGATCGAGAGGTTCGACGATACCATCGACACCGGGTTTTCCTTTCAATTCATCGATGCCGCCGATGCATTCCTGCTTACCACAGGATTCACACTGCCATACAGGCAGCGGAGTGCCCCAGTAGCGCTCACGGGAAACGGCCCAATCGACGTTATTGGCAAGCCAGTCGCCGAATCGGCCTTCCTTGATGTGCTCAGGGACCCAGTTGATCTCTTTATTGCATTCGACGAGTCGGTCTTTAACGGAAGAAGTCCTGATATACCAGCTCTGCTTGGAGTAGTAGACGAGCGGAGTCTTGCAGCGCCAGCAGAACGGATAGGTGTGATAGATAGTGCCTGATTTATACAGGGCGTTACGTTCCTTGAGGTCTTCGATGATCTCAGGATCGGCAGTCTTAACGAACTTACCGGCAAACGGATAGTCTCCGATAATATTGCCCTGCAGGTCTACATGCTGCACGAAATCGAGACCATACTTACGACCGGCATTGAAGTCGTCTTCACCGAAGGCAGGAGCGGTATGGACGATGCCGGTACCGTCATCCATGGTGACGTAATCGGTACCGATAACAGGATATGTAAGGTTGTCGTCAGGCTCCTGAGGGATCATGACGGGAGTGGACTGATTGGGGTCACCGGTGACTTTTTTCCTCTCTACACCGAACCTATGCGGATTATAGACAGGATAATAACGGCAGCCGTCGATCTCTTTGCCCTTGAAGCTGACGATGATGTCGTCTTCGGAAAGCTCAGATGCCCCTACTCTTGCATGAGCTAAGATAAGGACTTCGTCGTTATATTTGACGGCAGAATACTCGTCATTATCGCTGATAGCGAGAGCAACATTGGAAGGAATGGTCCAAGGTGTGGTCGTCCAGGCCATGAAGAAGATGGGAGTGGAAGCCGGAATCTTGTCCTTGATGACAGCGGGAAGCGTGTCATAGACTGCTTTGAATTTGACGAAGATAGCAGGATCAGGAGTGTTGTCCTTATAACCCTGGGCAAGTTCATGAGAAGAAAGAGACGTGCCGCAACGAGGACAATGAGGAGTGCAGCGATAACCCTGATAAAGGAGTCCTTTATCCCAAAGGGTCTTCATGGTAGCCCAGCCGCTCTCGATGTACTCGTTCTTCATGGTGACATACGGGTGTTCGAGGTCGCACCAGTAACCGAGACGAACGGTCATCTTGTCCCAGTCTTCGAGGTACTTCCAGACACTAGCCTGGCATTTTTTATTGAACTTGGCGATGGAATATTCTTCGATCTGTTTCTTGTGAGTAAAGCCCAGAGCCTTTTCTACTTCGAGTTCTACAGGAAGGCCATGAGTATCCCAGCCTGCGATACGCGGAGTGTAGTAACCTTTCATGGCTTTGTATCTGGGAATGACGTCCTTGAAGGAACGGGAGATGGCATGATGGATGCCCGGTCTGCCATTAGCGGTCGGAGGACCTTCGAAAAGTGTGAATCTGGGACCGGATTTACGGTCATCGACGCTCTTCTTGAAGATGTCTTTCTCTTCCCAGAGCTTTAAGATCGCTTCTTCCTGTGAAGCAAAATTGGCACGGCTAGAAACTGGTTTGAACATATATAAATAACCTCTCTACTCCTGCCCTATATCTGACGGCAGGAGCTGTTTCTTTATAGCAAAGAATTTTAACAAAATAGATGTATGAATAAAAGAATCTATTCTAGAATCGCATACCCGACATATCGGTCTTTTCGATGAACAGCAACGCAATCTTCTTATCTACGCCGTGCTTGTAGCCGACTAGGCTTCCATTCTTGCCAATCACACGATGACACGGAATGATGATGGGAATAGGATTGGATCCGATGGCCTGTCCCACTGCTCTTGGCGCAGCATTGTCTTTGCCGAAATATCTGGCAACCTCTTCCGCTACGTCAGTATATGAAACAGTCTTTCCGTACGGAATTGTCTTAAGGATGTTCCAGACCGTCTTCTGAAATTCAGTACCGTTGAGTCTATGATTGGGAATGAAATCAGGAGCTTTGCCCGCAAAGTAACGGTCGAGCCAAATAAAAGTATCGGAATAAACGAACTTAGATTTCTCTTCGGGAAGATCGTCATGATCGTCAGGTGAGATGAAGTCTAAGGCAATAAGATCCCCTTCTTCGAATCGAAGCTTTATATCGCCCAGAGGCGATGTATAGATCTTCTTTGTCTCCATAAGACATCACCTGTCTTTATTGTAAGGCAAGAAAACGTAGAATTCAGCAGTTTTTTTTATCGATACTTCAGTCGATAAGACGGGTCGTCTTCTTCGCCGATCTTCTCGACCATCTTGCTGCTGAGAAGACTCTTCATAAGTTTCAGGACACGCGGAACATCAACGCCAAGATAACCAGCGATATCCTCCGCTTTGCCCGACGGATGGTCAGTCAGATAGATGACGATGCTCTGCTTGGCACGGACATTGACCTCAGACTTGCTGACTAGCCTCTTATGACGGTTGCGGTCGATGTATTTATTGCTCGAGAGAGGCAGCTGCATGGTGATCCTGTCAGGATCGATATCCTCGATGAAATCAGGAGCACTCCACCCCTGCTCTCTCCAAACTCTGAAGATATTGGGGATACCGCTTCCGGTATGTTCGCCGATATCGATGAGACTGAACATCTTATGCATGGCACTGTTACGCGGATCGGAAGTACCACCGCTTAAGGCCGTATCCTTTTCTATTCGGAGGCTTCCAGGGTTAGTCATGGAAATGAAGTTAGGTTTTCGGGAGATGACGACACCAATGGAACCGTAGTAATCAGCATTGACGAGACAGTTGGCCAAAGCTTCGCGCAAAGCCTGTGCAACACTCTGGGGATAATCACTGATCTCGATCTGATGCAGTAATCGTTCATAGACCTTGAAGTAGAAATCATAGACGTTTCCGGTCCAATCTGCTGCACCCGAAACGATGGTATCTTTCATCTTGGAATTCTTGGTCAGCTGTTCCTTGAAAACAAGGCTGTAATCTGGGAACACTTTTATGATGTCCTTAAATTTACCAAACATCAGGAGACCAGCAGCAGTCGGATGATATTTACCGTCCTGATCACAGCCAGCAGCACCGATCTTGGCAAGGAACTCAGGATCACTGAGTTTCTCCCAGACATGTCCCGGACGTAGGAACTTCATCCTTCTGCGGAAGCTGCGATAGCTTCCGGAATCCAATACTGACATTTCCATGTCATTAAGCAGCTGCATGTCCTGGGTCTGACGAGATGCATCACGGACCATAGCCTGGAATTCGGCAGGAGTACAACGGTAGTCGCCTTCGCCGTTGCGGCGATAGGTCTGCTGGGGATTTCCTTCGATATAGACAGGTCGGAAGAAGCGCTCGGCTTTGGGAACATTGATGACAACGATATGTTTATTATCGACTTCCAGCGGATACACGTCTCTACCTGAAAGCATATTCACGCTTATGTATCGAGGATTGTTCATCCTCTTCCAAAAGAGTTTTATGAGTTTATCGGGATCAGGCAGATCGATGGGCTCGAAAGAATGGTCTTTCTTCTCGACCACGCCAAGAAGGATGACACCTCCCAGGGTATTAGCAAAAGAAGAAACAGTTTCCCAAATACTGTACGGAAGTCCGCCAAGAGATTTCTTGGCCTCGATACGGTTGTTCTCCCTGTATTCGCTGATGTTATTGAAATCGATCATAAGACGTCTCCATCAAAACCGAAGATCGCCACTATTATACGATTTTCGAAATCTTTTTTATCTCAGATTCAGAAGTCTGTTGGCAGCTTCGGTCGTATCTTCTGTGGAACCGAAGGTGCTGAAACGGAAGAACCCTTCCCCACACTCGCCGAATCCGACACCGGGCGTACCGATGATCTGATAATCGTTAAGAAGAAGATCGAAAAGCTCCCAGCTCTTCATGCCTTCAGGCGTCTTCATCCAGATATACGGCGAATTCTTGCCGCCGGTATACCACAGACCGATCTTATCGATGGATTCCATGAGGATCCGAGCATTGTTTTTGTAGTAGCGGATGTTATCTTTGATACCTTTCTGACCTTCAGGAGTAAAGACAGCCGCACCTCCGCGCTGGATGATATACGAGACACCATTGGTCTTCGTGGTACGGTTACGCACCCACATGGAATTCAAGGACATGCCGTTACGTTTGAGTGTCCTGGGGATGACCGTATAACCAAGTCTGGTCCCGGTGAAACCAGCAGTCTTGGATAAGGAACAGATCTCGATGGCACAATTTTCAGCACCATTCATCTCATAGATGCTTCGCGGTAAAGCCGGATCATCGATGAATGCTTCATAGGCAGCATCAAAGAGGATCACAGAGTCGTTAGCATTCGCAAAATCCACCCATTTCTGCAGCTTAGCCCTATCAAAGACAGCACCGGTGGGATTATTAGGAGAACAGATATAGAGGATATCGGCCTTTACCTTTTCATCAGGCAGAGGCAAGAATCCGTTATCGATGCCAGAAGGCAGATGGACGATCTTACGTCCTGCCATGACATTGGCATCGAGATAAGCGGGATAAGCAGGTTCTATCACAAGAGCAGAACTTGACCTATCGAAAAGATCCAATATGTCTCCCAGTTCATCACTGGCACCGCTGGAAACAAAAACATCATCGGCAGAGAGCTTTACTCCACGAGTAGAATAAAAATCAGCGATAGTCTCGCGGAGGAACGGCGCGCCGCATTCGGGCATATAGCCATGAAAAGTATCTTTTGCCGACTGGTCATCCACTGCACCATGCAAAGCCTTTATTACGGCATCACAGAGCGGTAAAGAAACATCGCCGATACCCATCCGATAGAGTTTCTTGTCAGGATTCTTTTCCTGATAGGCTTTTACCTTTTGAGAAATGTTATAGAACAGATATGAATCTTTCAGTTCTGAGTAGTGTTCATTGAGTTTGACCATCAGAGCATATCTCCTTCATAAACAAATTCGGCAGGACCGGTCATAAGAACCGAATAGTCTTCACGGACCGTAATGGAAAGATCGCCGCCGTCCAAATGGATGACAACAGGCTGATCAGCATCGCAGTAGCCTTTTGAAACAGATGCGGAAACACTGGCACAGGCACCTGTACCACAGGCGAGCGTGATACCGCTTCCGCGTTCCCAGACACGCATACGCAGTTCGTTTCTGGCGATGACCTGTACGAATTCAGCATTGACGCCGCCCGGGAAGACCGGATCATGTTCGATCATGGGACCGATCTGGGAAAGCGCTACTCCTTCTGCATCATCGGTGAAAAATACAGCATGGGGATTACCTACTGACACAGGAACACATGTCATTAAGTGACCGTCAACGATGAGGTCAAGATCGTTGCTTATAGAAACTTTGCCCATCTCGACCGATACTGTCTTCACTGCACCATCAACGACATTCAGCATTAATTCTTTGATACCTGACAGTGTCTCGACAGTTATGATCCTTTTATCGGTATAGCCCTTATCGAAAACGTACTTACCGACACATCTGATGCCGTTGCCGCACATCTTGGCTTCGCTTCCATCGGCATTGAAGATCCGCATCTTGAAATCGGCAATATCCGAATGTGAGATGAAGATCATGCCGTCAGAACCTGCACCGAAGTGCCTTTCCGACATACGTACACATCTATCGACTATGTCTTCGGGAACTTCCCCGTAGACATAGAGATAATCATTTCCAAGACCCTGCATCTTAGTAAAATGCATGATATTTATTCCTCTATTTGCTTTCGAATTCGTCTTTCTTTATCTCTGCACTTACGCCTGTCGGATAATCACCGCTGAAACAGGCGCAGCAATATCCATCGTTACCGCATAATCCGGACAATTTGTCCACCGGCAGATATCCTAGCGAATCCGCGCCGATGATGGAAGCGATCTCTTCCACCGAGTGTTCATTAGCGATAAGGCCCTTTCTCGAATCGATATCGGTCCCATAGAAACATGGATACAGGAAAGGAGGAGCCGATATACGCATATGGATCTCTTTTGCACCGGCTTCACGTAACAACCTCACGATCCTGCCGCTGGTAGTGCCTCTCACGATAGAATCGTCCACGAGGACCACTTTCTTATCTCTCACCACATCTTCGATGACGGAGAGTTTTATCCTGACCTGATCGAGCCTGTGATCAGGAGCAATAAACGTACGTCCAATGTATTTATTCTTGATAAGCCCTATCTCGTAAGGAATGCCGGATTCACGGCTGTAGCCGAGTGCCGCATCCAGTCCCGAATCGGGTACGCCGATGACGATATCGGCATCCACCGGATGTGCATCCGCCAGGATCCTCCCGGCATTGATCCTGGCGGTATGAACGGAAACCCCGTCGATGACAGAGTCAGGACGAGCAAAATAGATATACTCGAAGATGCACAATCGTTTAGGACATTTTCCACAGTGGCCCTTACGTGATGCCACACCTTCGGCACTGAAAGTCACCATCTCACCGGGCTCGATATCTCGTACGAATTTAGCCCCTACCGCATCCAGTGCACATGTTTCAGAAGCAACGACATATATGCCTTCTTTAGTGACACCGTAACAGAGTGGTCTGAATCCGTGAGGATCCCTGACGCAGATGAGTTTTTTGTCAGTCATGATGACGAGAGAATAAGCGCCGTCGATGATATCCATTGACGACGAGATAGCATCTTCGATGGAATCGGCTGTAAGCCTCTCTCTTGTGATGATGTAAGCAATGATCTCAGTATCAGAAGACGTATGGAAGATAGCTCCGCTCTTCTCAAGCTTAGATCTGAGTTCTCTGGCATTGGCAATATTGCCATTATGAGCAAGCGCCATCTTACCATTCAGATGATTGATCTCGATGGGCTGACAGTTACTGAGGACAGTGGCACCGGTCGTTCCGTAGCGGGCATGGGCAATAGCCATGGAGCCTTTCGGGAAATCCGATAAAACTTCCTCGGTAAATACGTCAGAGACGAGTCCCAGTCCCTTGTGGGAATAGAAGGACCCGCCACTATTCAATATAATGCCGCAGCTCTCCTGCCCACGGTGCTGGAGAGCATATAAGCCATAGTGCATCAGAGCAGAGAGGTCGGTGGGGTTCGGAGATATCACTCCGAAGACCCCACACTCCTCATGGATGCTCATCTTAAATCACTTGGAAAGTTTTCTTTACTATTCCACATCCTGTAAAGCATCGTAACCTTCTTCCCCGGTCCTGACCTTCACGACGTTCTCCACATCGTATACAAAGATCTTGCCATCTCCGATATGTCCGGTATAAAGGACCTGTTTAGCTGTCTCGATAACAGATCTGACAGGGACCTTACTAACTACGATATCGACCTGGATCTTGGGTAATAATGTGGCTTCGATCATGACACCACGATAGAATTCCGGTTTACCTTTTTGAGCACCGCATCCCAGTACATGGGAGACTGTCATACCAGTGATGCCGATACCCATCATGGCATTCTTCAAAGCTTCAAGCTTAGCTTCTTTGCAGATGATCTCAACTTTGGTCATCTTAGGCTGACCATCATCGAAAGTAGGAACTTTCTTAACAGGAACAGCTTCGGCAACAGGAGTATCGCCGGTCACGGCCTTAACAACTGCGTCGCCGTACTGGATGTTCTCGACAGCAGGAAGAAAGTCAGCATAGGCACTGGGGAGACCATGTTCAGTGATATCGAGACCTCTGATCTCATCATCGACAGAAACTCGCAGACCCATTACTTTCTTAACAGCCTTGAATGTAAGCGTCATAGTAACAGCGGTCCAAGCAAGGACTGCAATGATACCGAGAAGCTGGACACCGAAGAGTTTGAAATCACCAGTATAGATGAGACCATTCAAACCAGCAGGAGCATCAGGATCGGCCAAGAGACCGACTGCCAGCGTACCCCAGACACCATTAACAAAGTGGACTCCTACTGCACCGACAGGATCATCGATATGCAGTTTAAGATCGATGAATTCAACTGCGACCACGACAAGGATACCGGCTATGAGACCGATGACGATGGAACCGAGTGCGGATACGGCATCACAACCTGCAGTGATTGCGACAAGACCGGCCAAAGAACCATTGAGACACATAGAAACATCGGGCTTGCCGTTCTTGATCCATGTATAGACCATGGTGGCAACAGTAGCGAAAGCAGGAGCTAAAGTCGTGGTAAGGAAGATGGAAGCCAAAGATTCATTATCCCAGGCAGCAGCGCCATTGAAACCATACCATCCGAACCACAGGATGAAACAACCAAGAGCACCGATGGTGATGGCATGACCCGGGATAGCGTTGACCTTAGTGACTTTGCCAGACTGATCTTTGATATATTTGCCAAGTCGAGGGCCAACGAGGATAGCGCCAATGAGAGCAGTGATACCGCCGACAGCGTGGATCGCGGCAGAACCGGCGAAATCATGGAAGCCCATCTGCGCTAGCCAGCCCTGGGAATTCCAGACCCAGCCGGCTTCGATAGGATAAACGAAACAGGAAATGATGACTGAATAGATACAGTATGAAAGGAATTTGGTTCTCTCAGCCATGGCACCGGACACGATGGTCGATGCTGTAGCGCAGAATACCAGATTGAATACGAAAACAGGAGCATTGCCGCTTTCCAGAAACCCTTTAAAGTCTGTCAGGATCGCGAAATTGGGGGCGCCGATGATACCGAAGACATAGTCCTCGGCCATCATCAAAGTAAAGCCTATCAAGGCGAATGAAACAGTACCGATACAGAAGTCCATCAGGTTCTTCATGATGATGTTGCCGGCATTCTTCGCTCTGGTAAAACCACTTTCAACCATTGCGAAACCGCACTGCATGAAGAAGACCAATGCAGCTCCAAGCAGGAACCAGACGCCCAGCACTTCGCTGGAAGCGACCTGACTTACTAATGCATATAATTCTTCACTCATTTTCTTCTCTACCTTTTTTTTTAGTTAGTTACACCAGATTAGACGCTGAAAAGGAGGTCAGCATAGGTCGGGAACGGCCAGTATTCTTTAGGCATGATGGTCTCAGCTTCATCACATACGACTCTGAGTTCTGCCATCTGCTGTAAGATAACGTCTCGGATCATGTAGGATGTCTCAGTGACATCAGTAATGGTATTGAGTTTGCAGAGAGATTCCTGAAGGAGACCGGCCTTCTCATATGCTTCATCAGCCATGGAAGACAGTTTTACGATCATGTCTTTATCGTATTTACAAGCAAGCTCGGGAACGACTTTGGTCTTCTTCAGACAATCCTGGGAAAGATCACCGACATACATCTCGATGGCCGGGATGATCTCCCGTTTTGCCATATCAAGCATGGTGCAAGCTTCGATCTTGATGGTCTTGTTATAGTTCTCAAGCATGATCTCACAGCGGGATTTGATCTCAGCTTCAGTCATGACGCCCTGAGAGATGAGCATATCGGAGTTCTTGCGTTCGAGGATCTTGGGCATGCAGTCCGGAGTGGTCTTCAAATTGGAGAGACCGCGGACCTCAGTGGCTTCCTTGATCCAGGCATCATCGTAACCGTTACCATTGAAGATGATGCGTTTGTGATCTTTTATCGTCTTCTTGATCATCTGGTGCAGTGCTTCCTCGAAGTTGTCGACGTTCTCGAGTCGGTCAGCATAGATCTTCAAAGATTCAGCAACAGCAGCGTTCAGCATGATATTTGCACAGGCGATGCTGTTGGAAGAACCCAGCATTCGGAACTCGAACTTGTTGCCGGTGAAGGCAAAAGGTGAAGTCCTGTTCCTGTCAGTGGTATCACGGAAGAACTTGGGCAGTACGCTGACGCCCAGTTTCATCGTGGTCTTCTCTGTTCCGGCGTAAGGTTCGTCATTCTCGATAGCAGAGAGAATGGCGGCCAGTTCATCGCCGACGAACATGGAGACGACAGCGGGAGGTGCTTCGTTGGCACCGAGTCGGTGATCGTTGCCGGCAGTGGCTACCGAGAGCCTCAGAAGATCCTGATAATCATCGACAGCCTTGATGACTGCACAGAGGAACAACAGGAACTGGGCGTTCTCATAAGGCGTCTCACCGGGAGTTAGGAGGTTGACTCCGGTATCGGTAGCCATGGACCAGTTATTATGTTTACCGCTGCCATTAACGCCGGCAAAGGGTTTTTCATGTAAGAGACAGACGAGACCATGTCGGTCAGCAACCTTCTTCATGATCTCCATGGTGAGCTGGTTGTGATCAGTAGCGACATTGGTGGTGGAATAGATGGGAGCAAGTTCATGCTGAGCAGGAGCAACTTCATTGTGCTCGGTCTTAGCAAGAATACCCAATTTCCAAAGTTCGATATTGAGTTCGGCCATGAAAGCTGCAACTCGCGGCTTGATAACGCCGAAATAGTGATCATCGAGTTCCTGACCTTTAGGAGGTTTGGAACCAAAGAGAGTGCGACCGCAGAGCTTGAGGTCTTCTCTCTGTTCGAACATCTTCTTGTCGACCAAGAAGTATTCCTGTTCAGGACCAACTGAAGTTCTTACACATTTAACATCAGTATTGCCAAACAGTCTGAGGATTCGGAGGGCCTGTTTGTTGAGAGCTTCCATAGATCGAAGGAGCGGAGTCTTCTTATCCAGAGCATCACCGGAATATGAACAGAATGCTGTCGGGATGCAGAGTGTCTTGTCTTTAATAAATGCGTAAGAAGTAGGATCCCAGGCGGTATAGCCACGAGCTTCGAATGTAGCGCGGAGACCACCGGATGGGAAGGAAGATGCATCAGGCTCACCTTTAATGAGCTCTTTGCCGCTGAATTCCATGATGACACTGCCGTCAGGAGACGGAGAGATGAAACTGTCATGTTTTTCTGCGGTGATACCGGTAAGAGGCTGGAACCAATGAGTGAAATGAGTGGCGCCCTTGCTGACTGCCCAATCTTTCATTGCGGAGGCAACGGTATTGGCAACGCTCTCATTAAGAGCAACGCCCTCATCGATGGTCTTCTTAAGAGAGGCATAGACATCTGCCGGAAGCATCTGTCGCATGACACGGTCGTCAAAAACCAATTCTCCAAAGTAATCTGATACGGTCTTCATATTTTCTTTCTCCTCTCAAATAAAAAACTGGGCAACAACATCCTGCGTTAACAAGACATCATTGCCCAGTTTCTTACGAAAATAATAAAGGCGTCGAGAAAACTCAGACGCCTTTGTCTATGTTCGAGATTGTAGTAGCCTTATTTTTTTTTGTCAACAAGTTTTTTAAGGGATGAGATTGAGGGCTTCCTGGACAGGTACAGAACAGTACATGTCATTAGTAGACTGTCCTCCAGTCACCGCAGTATTGATGATGATCTTGGACATGATACCGATGACCTCACCGTACTGATTGATGAGAGCACCGCCGTAGCTTCCGGGATTGATAGCGGCATCAGTCTGGATGTATGTGATATTGAGATTGCCGGTAGGAACGTAGCGGCCAACACGTGATACGACACCGGAACTGACGGCCTGCCCTTCAATGACCTGGTTGGCACTGTAACCGACACCAAGAACGATATCGCCGACATTAACACTGGCGAGCCCCTTGAAGACCGGTACCGGCAGATTATTGACTGACTGGTCAATCTTAAGTAGAGCGATATCCTTCTGGATGTTATAGCTGACGAGATGGGCAGTAAACTGACGGCCGTCGAGCAGAGTTATATTAATCGAGGTCGAGCCGCCCTGCACCACCTGATAAGCAGTGAGAATATAACCATCACGTGAAGCAATGACACCAGAACCGGGTTCAAGTCCGTAACGAGAGATCTTGACGATGGACGCACTGGCAGCTTCATATGCATTCTTATAGACTCTTTCGTTGCCGAGATAAGACCTTGAATCGATATCATCGACCCTGTCAGTAAGATTGGACACATTGGAATTGATCTGGCTGATCTGGCTTGAGAGGTTATTGGATCCGGACTGCAGGCCGTCGACTCTGGTAGTCAATCCTGTGATCTTACTCGAAAGCGTAGAAGACTGGTTGTTGATAGCAGTGATGGATGCACTGAGCTGATTGATACGAGCAGCTGCCGATCCGCTGTCGCCGGCAAAGCTGTTGACGGTAGACTGAAGGTCGAACACTCTGTCAGTCAATGTAGTGATCTGTTGCTGAGTATCGTCGTTGTTCTGGGCGATCTTATCATCGATCAGACCCTCGAATCCCTCAGTGACCTCATTAACATCATCGATCTGCTGCTGGAGGTTTCCGATCTGAGCAGAAGTCTGAGTCATAGAAGTATCGATGGCATTGATACGGGTGGAATTGTTCTGGATTGTGCCGTCGAGAAGATCGAGACGGGAACCGATGTTGTTCGTCGTTTCATTCAGTCTCATGACATACGTCTGATCCATCGTGGCCAGATCGGCCCTCAATGATGTGATGTCATTTCCATTAGCAGAAAGCTTGACGTTGGTCTCATCAAGTTTTGTGCTGATGTTATCAAGTCCATTACTCATACTGATCAAGGCAAAGGAAAGCACACCAGTGATAGCCAGGCTCAAAACACTCAGCATGACCGGGAAGAAATGCGAATGAGAAGACTTTGTGCTCCTCACCCGTACAGTCTGCTCCGATTTGGAATACAGGCCTGTCGTAGATTCATCATTTAACGAATGCCCGCACAAGCCGCAATAATTGGCATCAGTCGACCGCGGAACGATCTTCAATTGCTTACCGCAGACCGGACAATAGACTGACCAACTAGGAATCTCGTGCTTACAATGATTGCATTTCATTTAAATGCCCCCTGTGATTATGAGTAATGAATACTGGTGTGTATACACAAAGCATAGCTAAATCGTACAGGTTTATTCAAACTTGTTTACGCACGGATAAATAGTTTTTTTAAGAAAACATCAGAAGAAAAATACGGCAAGACAATAAAAAAATTATCCACGATATACCGTTAGATTGCCGTAAACTTTGACAATTGCAAATACAGTAATTAAAATAGCGACATCATAAATGAGCAAAGGCGTTCATTCATGTAAGGGAGTTTCTCCCTTGTGTGGATGAGCGCCTTTCTCGTTTTAACGAAGGAAATGCCATGAAAGTCGAAGGTGAAATAAGGATCCCGTCAGGCTGTGCGATATCAGCAGTGATATCCAAAGAAGGCCGTCGTATGTCCGGTGAGACCATCATCAAGAGCATGCTCCCCATGCACGACCGCTCCAACGGTCTGGGAGGCGGTTTTGCCGCATACGGCATATACCCAGAATATAAAGACCAGTATGCATTCCACATCTTCTTCGACAGCTCCGCTGCCAAAAAAGAATGCGAAGACCTGATCGAGAAGAGGTTCGAGATCGTCCAGTCCGAGACCATTCCGGTAAAACTCATCCCCGAGATCAAGGACGTGCCGATCATCTGGAGATATTTCCTCTCACCCATCGAACTGGTCCGAGCAAGCCTCCATATCGATGAACGCGAATACGTAGCCAGGACCGTGATGCAGATCAACCAGACGATCAAAGGCGCTTTCGTATTCTCATCCGGCAAGAATATGGGAACTTTCAAAGCCGTCGGCTTCCCTGAAGACGTGGGCAGGTTCTATAAACTGGACGAATACGAAGCCTATTCATGGACAGCTCACGGCCGTTACCCTACCAATACTCCGGGCTGGTGGGGCGGCGCACATCCCTTCGCACTCCTCGACTACACTGTGGTACATAACGGCGAGATCTCATCCTATGACGCCAACCGACGATTCATCGAGATGTTCGGCTACAAATGCACCCTTCAGACCGATACCGAAGTCATCACTTACATTGCCGATTATCTCTTACGCAAACAGAACCTTACTTTACAAGAGATGGCCTGGACCATCGCCGCTCCCTTCTGGGAGACCATCGAACGTATGGACAAAGAGACTGCGGAAAAGATCTCATACCTCCGCAAAGTCTATTCCAGCCTCCTCGTGACAGGACCTTTCTCCATCGTGCTGGGTTTCACAGGCGGTCTCATGGCTTTGAATGACCGACTGAAACTCAGATCCATGGCCATCGGAGAAAAGGACGACAAAGTCTATATAGCCAGCGAAGAAGCAGCCATCAGGATGATGGAAAAAGACGCTGAGAACATTTACTTCCCCGCAGGCGGCGAGCCTGTGATCGTCAGGGTTAAGGAAGGAGCATTCTGATGGGCATCGAATATATCGCTCCGGAATTTGAAGTCATCAGGGACATGAGCCGCTGCATCAACTGCAGAGTCTGTGCCAGACAGTGCGCCAACAATGTCCACAGCTACGACAAGGAAGCCGGCATCATGGTAAGCAATGAGGCTTCCTGCGTGGACTGCCAGAGATGTGTATCCCTCTGTCCCACTCACGCTCTTAAGATCGTCAAGAACGAGAACATGCTTCGCGAGAATGCCAACTGGACATCAAGGACCATCAACGAGCTCTACAAACAGGCCAACAGCGGAGCTGTCCTCCTGTCCTCCATGGGTTCGCCTATCGAGCATCCTGTCTATTTCGATAAGATCCTCATCAACGCTTCCCAGGTCACCAATCCTCCTATCGATCCTTTACGTGAACCGATGGAGACCAAGGTATTCCTGGGCAAGAAACCAACATCGATCCGCCACGATAAGGACGGAAACATCATCAATGACCTGGCTCCACAATTAGAACTCGCCATGCCCGTGATGTTCTCCGCCATGAGCTACGGTTCCATCAGCTACAACGCTCATGAGAGCCTGGCCCGAGCCGCCGAAAAACTGGGGATCCTCTACAACACCGGCGAAGGCGGTCTGCATAAAGACTTCTATAAATACGGAAAGAATACTATCGTCCAGGTCGCATCGGGACGATTCGGCGTACACGAAGACTACCTTAACGCCGGCATGGCCATCGAGATCAAGATGGGTCAAGGCGCCAAGCCCGGCATCGGCGGACATCTGCCGGGAGCCAAGATCGTGGGAGACGTATCCAGGACCCGTATGATCCCGGAAGGCTCTGATGCCATCTCGCCTGCTCCTCATCATGACATCTATTCCATCGAAGACCTCAGACAGCTGATATATTCACTGAAAGAAGCTACTGAATACAGAAAACCGATCCTGGTCAAAATCGCCGCAGTCCATAACATCGCAGCCATCGCCAGCGGTATCGCAAGGTCCGGCGCTGACATCATCGTCATCGACGGATACCGAGGCGGCACCGGCGCTGCTCCCACCAGGATCCGCGATAACGTCGGTATCCCCATCGAACTGGCACTGGCCGCCGTTGATCAGAGACTGCGCGATGAAGGTATCAGGAACGAAGTTTCCATCGTAGCCGGCGGCAGTATCAGATCCTCTGCCGATGTGATCAAGGCCGTGGCACTGGGTGCCGATGCCTGTTATGTCGGTACTGCCGCACTGCTGGCCCTGGGTTGTCATCTCTGCAGGACCTGTCAGTCCGGCAAATGCAACTGGGGCATCGCGACCCAAAGACCTGAACTGGTAAAAAGACTCAACCCAGATATCGGAGCTGAGAGACTGGTCAATCTGATGACAGCCTGGACCCACGAGATCAAAGAGATCCTGGGCGGCATGGGCATCAACTCCATCGAGACCCTCAAAGGCAACAGACTGATGCTGAGAGGCGTCAATATGACAGAAAAGGAGCTTGAGATCCTGGGTATCTCACACGCGGGAGAATGAAGAAACTGTATTTCAACGAAAAATGGTGTCTGGGATGCAGGCTCTGCGAATATAACTGTGCCTTCGCCAATTCCGGCTCCAAGTCCATGGCAAAAGCCCTCAAAGGCAAGGTCATCCATCCGAATATCCACGTGGAAGGAGACAACTTCAGCTCCTATCCGCTGAACTGCCGTCAGTGCAAGGATCCGGTCTGCGTCAAAAGCTGCATTTCCGGAGCACTGCACCTCGAAGACGGCATCATCAAGATCGATAAGACCAAATGCGTGAACTGCATGACCTGCATGATGGTCTGCCCCTACGGCGCGATAGTGCTCGGCGACAATGGCACGATCTCGAAATGCGAGCTCTGTACCAATAATCAGAACAAAGTACCTGCCTGTGCGGCCGGCTGTCCGAACAAGGCAATCGTATTTGAAGAGAGATAAGAAGATGAAAAGATATGTGATAGTCGGAAACGGAATCGCAGCCACCGGATGCATCGAAGGCATCCGCAGCATCAATGAAGAAGGAGAGATAACCGTCATCTCAAAGGAACCCTATCCCGCCTACGGTCGTCCTCTCATCTCATACTTCATGGAAGATAAGGTAAAACTGGAAAACATCAGCTACAGGGATGCTGATTATTACGATAAGAAAAAATGTAAGGTCTTATACGGATGCGAAGCCACCGCCGTAGATACCAATGCCAAGACCGTTACACTCAATAACGGAGAGAAACTTTCTTACGATGAACTCTGCATTGCATCAGGTTCATCTCCTTTTATTCCAGCCTATCCCGGACTGGAAAGTGTCAGGAACGTCTATACCTTCACTACCATCGATGAAGCCAAGATGCTGAAAGAAGCCGTCACCAAAGATAAGAACGTCCTTATCCTCGGAAGCGGTCTCATCGGCCTCAAATGCATGGAAGGTCTTTTCAACAAGGCCGCATCCATCACGGTATCCAGCCGCGGAGACCAGGTCATGTCAAGGATCCTGGATAAAGCGACTGCCAAAGAGATCCAGAGATATCTGGAAGAAAAAGGCATCATCTTCGAACTGAAAGATACCGTCGATCATTTCGCAGGAAACATCGCTGTAATGACCAGCGGCAATGAGATCCAGTTCGATGTCCTCGTGATGTCGTTGGGCGTCAGACCCAACGTCTCGTTCTTAAACGGAGCAGAAGACGCCATCAAGGTCGATAAGAAGATGCAGACAGCTTACAAGAGCGTATACGCCGCCGGCGACTGCGTCCAGAACGAAGATATCACCGACGGCAAAGTGAAGGTCATGGCCATCATCCCCAATGCCTATATGGGAGGCGAATGCGCGGGCAAGAACATGGCGGGAGGCAGTGCCGTATTCGACAACGCCATGCCCATGAACTCGATGTCGCTGCTTGAAAAGCACATCATGACCGCCGGCGCCAACCGTGAAGATGAAGGCGTAGAAGTACTGGATCTTTCAGGTAAGAAAGGCACCAAACGTCTCTATATCAAGAATGATGTCATCATCGGCTACACCATCGTCGACGATGTGGAATCAGCCGGTATCTATACGAAACTCATCAGGGACAGAGCGGTCCTATCGAAAGAACAGAAGGAATCATTGAAGAAGTCCCCCACCATCGATATCTACGGACATGACGCAATGAAGACCATCCTGGAAAGTGCGGTGTAATGATGAAGATCGACGCAAACAATAAGGTTTTCAGTGAGATCAACGAAGAGATCAGGAAATACGAGGATATCCATCTCGTGAACTGCCTGGGACAGCGTTTCATCGCATCCGGCATGAGCGGAAAGAAGCTTCTGATCGACGGCGTGCCCGGAAATGCCTTGGGCGCCTATAACAACGGTTCTGAGATCACCGTCAACGGAAATGCTCAGGACGCCGTCGGAGACACCATGAATTCCGGCACCATCATCATTCACGGCAACATCGGAGACGCCGCTGGTTACGCCATGCGCGGCGGAGAAATCTATATCAAAGGCAATGCCGGATACCGCGCAGGGATACATATGAAAGAATACAAGGAACAGAAACCGGTCATCGTCATCGGCGGCAAAGCCGGTTGTTTCCTGGGAGAATACCAGGCCGGAGGTCTCATCATAGTACTGGGCATCGATCATGAAAATGCACAGCTGGGAGATTTTCCCTGTACCGGTATGCACGGCGGCAAGATCGTCATCCGCGGAAAGACCGATCATATCGTCTTCCCGGTACAGACCAAGACCGCTCCGTCGACTGATTCCGACATTGAAGAGATAAGGCCTTTTGTTAAAAAATATTGTCATTATTTTGGATACGATGAGAAATGGATCATGGATTCTGAGTTCACTACAGTAACTCCAGATTCCAGCAATCCTTACAAACAGCTCTATGTAGCCAATTAATCAAAGTGTGGAGACCTGATATGAAGTACACGAAAGAAGAAGTAAAACAGTATGTCATCGAAGAGGATGTAAAGTTCATCCGAATGGCGTTCTGTGATGTTTTCGGAAAGCAGAAGAACGTTTCCATCATGCCTGAGGAACTGGACCGTGCTTTCGACTACGGCATCGCAATCGACGCATCGGCTATCGATGGTTTCGGCGGAAGCATCCACTCGGATCTTCTCCTGCATCCAGACTCCAGCACATTGTCTGTCCTTCCCTGGAGACCCGACCACGGAAAGGTCATCAGGATGTACTGTACGGTCACATATCCCGACGGTCGTCCATTCGAAGCAGACACCAGGTCTCTCCTCATCGATACTGTAGAGAAAGCCAAGAAAGAAGGATTATCCTTCTACTTCGGCTCTGAGATGGAATTCTATCTCTTCAATAAAGACGAATCAGGCAATCCCACCAAGATCCCTTATGATAACGCCAGCTATATGGACATCGCTCCAGAAGACAAAGGCGAGAATGTCCGACGTGAGATCTGCCTCACCCTCGAACAGATGGGTATCCGACCCGAGAGCTCCCATCATGAAGAAGGTCCCGGACAGAACGAGATCGACTTCCGTTATTCCGATGCCATCAAGGCTGCCGACGATGCAATCACATTCCGCGCAGTGGTCAATACCATTGCAGCCAGGAACGGTCTGCAAGCAGATTTTTCACCTAAACCTCTTGAGAACGAAGCCGGCAACAGCATGCATATCAACGTCTCGGTCCGACACGACAACGGCAAGGACCTCCTTCCCCAGATGATCGCCGGCATCATGAAACATATCAAAGAAATGACGGTATTCCTGAATCCTTCCGCCGGTTCTTATGCCAGATTCGGCAGTTTCAAGGCACCTAAGTACATCTCCTGGTCGCCCGAGAACCGTTCCCAGCTCATCAGGATCCCGGCAGCAGAAGGCGAATTCCGCAGGATCGAACTGAGATCCCCGGACACCTTATGCAACCCTTATATCGCATTCTCACTCATCATCAACGCCTGTATGAACGGTATCAAAGAGAACCTTGCAGCATCCGAACCCGTAAACCTCAACCTCTACAAGCTGAGCGATGATGATAAGAAGAAATATGAAGCGCTTCCCGATAACCTCGTCGAAGCGAAGATGATAGCTAAGGACAGCGCTTTCATCAAAGACGTACTGTCCAAGGAAATAATCGAGTCATATATCAGTTAATTACAACTTAATAGAAAAATCTGAGATAAGGAGGCAATGGAGTGGACCTTAAAGAGCGATGTTACAGTATCCTCATCGTATCATCGTCTGCAAAGTTCGACGACTCGTTGCTTTCTATCCTGATAAACGAAAAATATCGTCCGATAGACAAAGTTTCGGATATCAGCTCTGCAAGACGCGCATTGCTGGAGAAGGATTATGATATCGTGATAATCAACGCCCCGCTTCCCGACGAATTCGGGACCGAACTGGCATTGGATATCTGTGAGAAGACGACATCGGGAGTCATGATGTTCGTTAAGTCCGACGTCTACTCCGTAGTCGATGACAAGGTATCGGGTTACGGCGTCCTCACGATCTCACGACCCACCACCCTTCAGACGATCACTCAATCCCTTACTCTCCTCTGCAGCACTCGAGAGCGACTCCGAAAGATGGAACAGAAGACAGCCTCCATCGAAGACAAGATGGACGAGATCAGAATCGTTAACCACGCCAAATGGCTTTTGATAGACCAATTGAGATTCAGTGAAAAAGAAGCTCACAAATTCATCGAGAAACGTGCAATGGACCGTTGCATGAGCAAGCGGGCTGTTGCCGAAGAGATAATTGCGACATATAACAAATGAGGTGGAGAGATGGCTAAATTCATATTTGTCACAGGCGGTGTAGTTTCAGGTTTGGGAAAAGGCATCACGGCCGCATCCCTCGGACGTCTCCTCAAGGCCAGAGGCCTCAAGGTCGCAGCTCAGAAGCTGGATCCATATATCAACGTCGATCCGGGCACCATGAGTCCCTACCAGCACGGCGAAGTCTACGTCACCAATGACGGCGCTGAGACCGACCTCGACCTGGGACACTACGAACGATTCATCGACGAAGACCTCAATAAGTATTCAAATCTCACCACCGGTAAGGTCTACTGGAACGTACTGAACAAGGAACGACGCGGCGAATATCTGGGTTCCACCGTTCAGGTAATCCCTCATATCACCAATGAAATCAAAGAATTCGTCTACCGAGTGGGCAAGAAGACCGATGCAGACGTAGTCATCACTGAAATCGGCGGTACCATCGGTGACATCGAATCACAGCCTTTCATCGAAGCCATCCGTCAGATCTACCTCGAGATCGGTCGAGAGAATTGTCTCTTCATCCATGTCACACTCGTTCCTTTCCTGCATGGCTCAGAAGAGCACAAATCCAAACCTACCCAGCATTCCGTAAAAGAACTACAACAGATGGGTATCAACCCCAATATCATCGTATTACGCTGCGATCAGCCCCTTGAAGAGAGCATCTTCAAGAAGATCGCCATGTTCTGTAATGTAAAACCGGATTGTGTCATCGAAAACATCACGCTCCCTTCAATCTACGAAGCACCGCTTATGCTTGAGCGCGAAAGATTCTCTGACGTAGTCTGCCGAGAACTGGGACTCGAGACTCCGGCTCCCGACCTGTCAGACTGGATTGCCGTAGTCGAGAACATCAAACAGCTCAAGAAGACCGTCAGGATCGGCCTCGTCGGTAAATATGTCCAGCTCCATGACGCCTATCTTTCAGTCATGGAAGCCTTGAAGCATGCCGGTTTCAAACTGGGTGCCGAGATCGATATCAAATGGATCGATTCTGAAGCACTCACTGAATCGACCTGTGATCTGATCCTCAGAGACGTCGATGGTATCCTGGTGCCCGGCGGTTTCGGTAACCGCGGTATCGAAGGTAAGATCCTCGCAACCAAATATGCCCGTGAGCACAACATTCCGTTCTTCGGAATCTGTCTCGGCATGCAGATCTGTGTCATCGAATACGCACGAAATGTCTGCGGCATCAAGGGCGCCAACTCCGGTGAGTTCGATGAACAGTGCAAAGATAAGGTCATCGACTTCATGCCCGGTCAGAGCGATGACATCGACAAAGGCGGAACGCTCCGACTCGGTGCTTATCCCTGCGACATCAAACCGGGAACCACTATGGAACGCTGTTACGGCACGCTCAACATCTCAGAGCGACATCGACATCGATATGAATTCAATAACGATTATAGAGAAGTAATGCAGAAAGCCGGTCTCACCCTTTCCGGTATGTCCCCCGACGGCAAACTGGTGGAAACAGTGGAACTCACTGACCGACCGTTCTTCGTCGGCGTCCAGTATCACCCTGAATTCAAATCAAGACCCAATAAGCCCCATCCGCTTTTCTACGGATTCGTCAAAGCATCATTGGAAAACAGAGAACAGAAATAGAAAGAGAGCAATCATATGGAGAAACTGTACGAAGGTAAAAGCAAAATAGTTTATGCCGGTCCTGATGAATGGACCTGCTATATCAAATACAAAGATACGGCTACCGCCGGCAACGGCGCCAAGAAAGAAGATCTTCCTGAAAAGGGCCGTATCAATGCTCAGATCTCCAATATCATCTTCGATTATCTGACCAGGTACGGCATCAAGACGCATATGCTGAGATTCGTCGACCCCACCATGATCCTGGCCAAGAAAGCCGAGATCATCCCGCTGGAAGTCGTAGTTAGAAACGTAGCTGCCGGTCATTTCTCATCACGCTACGGCGTCGAAGAAGGATCCGCTCTCAAGAATGTGGTCGTCGAATACAGCTATAAGAATGACGACCTGGGAGATCCGCTCATCTGCGACAGCCAGATAACCGCACTGGGTATCGCCGAACAGTTTGAACTCGACGAGATCAAAGAACTGGCTCTCAAGATCAATGAACTTCTGGTCCGTTTCTTCGACAAAGCGGGGATCAAACTCATCGATTTCAAGATCGAACTCGGACGCTACAATGGCGAGATCATCCTGTGTGACGAGATATCCCCGGACTGTGCCCGACTCTGGGACAAAACCACCAACGAGAAGATGGACAAGGACCGCTTCCGACGTGATATGGGCGATGTCATGTATTATTATCAGGAGATACTTAGAAGGGTCATAAAAGCCAATGAGTAATATGCACGACAGATACGAGAATCCTCTCTGCAAGAGATACGCCAGCAAGCGTATGCAGCAGTTGTTCTCCGAAGACACAAAAATCTCAACATGGAGAAAGCTTTGGATTGCTTTAGCCGAGAGTGAAAAAGCACTGGGACTTGATATCACCGATGAACAGATCGATGAAATGAAAGCTCATGTCAATGACATCGATTACGTAACAGCCGATGCTCGCGAAAAAGAAGTCAGACACGATGTCATGGCACATATCTACACCTACGGCCTCTGCTGTCCCAAAGCCAAGCCCATCATCCACCTGGGCGCCACCAGCTGCTTCGTCGGAGACAACACCGACATCATCGTCCAGCGCGATGCATTGAAACTCATCCGAAAAGAGCTCCTTCAAGTCATAAAGAATCTCTGCTATTTCGCAGACAAATATAAAACCCTACCCACACTGGCATATACCCATTATCAGGCCGCCCAGCCAACGACCCTGGGGAAACGTGCATCATTATGGCTTCAGGACCTGGTCATCGATCTTGATAACATCGATCATATCCTTGCCAACAT
Organism: Dehalococcoidia bacterium UBA1222; assembly: GCA_002309415.1. The sequence continues at coordinate 137,461 of DBXC01000005.1, read as the reverse complement.
GAAGCTTCTGGGATGTAAAGGAACCACCGGCACATCTGCCAGCTTCCTGGAACTCTTCAACGGAGACAAGGAAAAGGTCTATAAACTGGATAAACTGATCGCCGAAAAGTTCGGTTTCGACGGATCATACGCCGTGACCGGACAGACCTATACCAGAAAAGCCGATTACTTTGTCCTGTCTGCCCTTTCCGGCATCGCTCAGTCTGCGCAGAAATTCGCCACCGACATCCGTCTCCTTTCCCATATGAAAGAAGTCGATGAACCTTTTGAAGCAGGTCAGGTCGGATCTTCCGCCATGGCTTACAAACGTAATCCCATGCGAAGCGAACGCATCTGTTCACTGGCTCGTTTCGCGATTACGAATGCTCTCAATCCCGCCGAGACGGCGTCTGCACAGTGGTTCGAAAGGACCCTCGATGACTCCGCCAACCGCAGGATCGTGATACCTGAATCCTTCCTGGCTGTAGACGGAATCCTGTCCCTCTATGCCAATATCATCAAGGGATTAACTGTATATCCTAATGTGATCAAGAAGCATCTTATGGAAGAGCTGCCTTTCATGGCCACGGAAAACATCCTGATGTACTGCGTGAAGAAAGGCGGCGACCGACAGGTACTGCACGAAGCAATCCGTCAGCATTCCGTAGCCTGCGGCAAAGCCATCAAGGAAGAAGGCATCGAGAACGATCTTCTTGATAGGATTGCATGTGATCCCGTCTTCAAGATCACACGGGAAGAGATCGATCAAATCATCGCAGAAGGCGGTTTCACAGGTATGGCCGAAGAACAGACCGCCGACTATCTCATCACGGTCAGCAAGATCCTCGAAGACAATGCTGAAGACCTGGCTGACGAGATAGACAATCCCATAAACGTTTAATGCAGAAAGAATTGAGAAGAAAAAAATGTTGACTGCTGTTGTAGGTATCAATTGGGGTGATGAAGGCAAAGGCAGGATGGTAGACCTGTTTGCCGCAGATTATGACATCGTATGCCGCTATCAGGGCGGCAACAACGCCGGACATACGGTGGTGAATGACAAGGGTAAGTTCGTACTGAACCTGCTTCCTTCCGGTATTCTCCACGAAAACACCGTGAATATCCTTGGTAACGGCATGGTAGTCGACATCGAACATTTTTATAACGAAGTTAAGCATCTTACCGATCAGGGCATCCATGTAGGTCCTGATAACCTGAAAGTCAGCGACAAGGCCATCATCTGCATGCCCTTCCACAAGCTACTGGATGTCATGGAAGAATCAAGACTGGCTGACAAGAAATATGGCTCCACCGGACGAGGAATCGGTCCTGTATACGCGGATAAATACATCAAAAAAGGCATCCGCATGGAAGATCTGTTTTCTCCCGATATCTTAAAGGAAAAAATCAATGGCGTCGTAGACTGGAAGAACCTCACTATTCCGGGATACGGTCATGAGAAAGTTGATCCTGAAGAGATGTATGAATGGGCCGTCAAATACGGAGAATTCATCAAACCCTACATCACCGACGTCACCTTATACCTGCGTGACGCAATGGAACATAACAAGAACATCATGTTCGAAGCGCAGCTGGGTGCACTCCGAGATATCGATTTCGGTATCTACCCCTACACCTCTTCTTCCTGCACTCTGGCAAGCTACGCTCCTATCGGATCCGGCATCCCCTTTGCACGTATCGATAAGACCATCGGCATAATGAAAGCTTACTCCACCTGCGTCGGCGAAGGTCCTTTCGTCGTCGAGATGAGCGGAAAGGATGCCGATGATCTCCGTACCTATGGTTTTGAATACGGCGCAGCCACCGGCAGACCTCGCAGAGTGGGGGCATTCGACATCCCCGCCTCCCGCTACGGTGTGAAGATGCAGGGTGCCGACGAAGTAGCACTCACCAAGATCGACGTTCTCTCATACATGGACAAGATCCCCGTCTGTGTCGCATATGAGGTCGACGGCAAAATGACTAAGGAATTCCCTTCCGGCGAAAAACTCCTCAAAGCTAAACCTGTATATGAATACATGGAAGGTTTCGGCGATATCACTAAATGCCGACATTTCGAGGAACTGCCGGAAAGCGCTCAAAAATATGTCCGCTTCATCGAAAAAGAAGTGGAGTGTAAGATAAGCTACATCTCGGTCGGTCCGGGACGTGACGAATACATCAAAGTAGACTGATACTCGGAGGCATCCTATGGCTTCAGAAGTCATCTTGATATTGGATTTCGGCGGACAATACAAGGAACTCATCGCACGCCGTGTCCGTGAATGCAACGTCTATTCCATCGTGAAGAACGGCGAGATAACGATTGATGAGATCAAGAAGATCTCTCCTATCGGCATCATCTTCACAGGAGGCCCCAACAGCGTCTATCTGGAAGACTCCATGCACTGCGACAAAGCGATACTCGAGATGGGCATCCCCGTTCTCGGCATCTGCTATGGTTCCCAGCTCCTTGCCTGGACCAAAGGCGGCATAGTTTCACCCTGCGAGAAGAGCGAATACGGCAGGACAGCTATGCATGTCGATACCACATCCGATCTCTTCCACGGAAAGGATCCCGAACAGATCGGACTCATGAGCCATACCGATCAGATCACAAAACTCCCCAAGGGATTTAAGAAGATAGCCTCCACTGCCGACTGTCCCATTGCGGCACTGGAAAACAAGAAAGAAAAACTGTACGGCGTCCAGTTCCATCCCGAAGTCGAGAGCACTCCCAACGGCACTGAGATCATCAGGAACTTCCTCTACAGGGTCTGCAAGGCCAAGGGCGATTATAACCTTGAGGATCTGGAAGCAGAGCTCATCAAAGAAGTCCGAAAACAGGTCGGCAAAGACCACGTGATATTGGGCCTTTCCGGCGGTGTGGACTCTTCTGTATGTGCCGCACTCTTATCTAAAGCTATCCCGGGCCAGCTCCACTGCATCTTCATCGATCATGGTCTCATGCGTAAAGACGAAGGTGATGAAGTGGAAGCAGCCTTCAAAAACAGAGACCTTAATTTCATCCGCGTCAATGCAGGCGCTCGATTCCTGAAAGCACTGGAAGGTGTCACAGACTCTGAACAGAAACGAAAGATCATCGGAGCGGAATTCGTAAAAGTCTTCAGGGAAGAAGCCAAGAAGATCCCTCATGCCAAGTATCTGGCTCAGGGCACGATTTATCCCGATGTCATCGAATCCGGCAATTCAAAAGCAGCGACCATCAAGAGCCATCATAACGTCGGCGGACTTCCTAAAGACCTGGGATTCACCGGTCTCGTGGAACCTCTGCGACATCTCTTCAAGGATGAAGTCAGAGCATTAGGCCGCCAGCTTGGTCTTTCCAAAGCATTCGTAGAACGTCAGCCTTTCCCCGGCCCAGGTCTTGGCGTCAGGGTCATGGGCGAGATCACCGAAGAAAAACTGGCTATCCTCAGAGAAGCCGATGCCATTTTCCGTGAGGAGCTCAAAAAGCACCGAGTTAAATCAGACCAGGCTTTTGCAGTTCTCACTAACACCCGTTCCGTCGGCGTAGTCGGCGACTTCAGAACATATGACTATACTGTTGCACTCCGCGCAGTTAAGACCTCCGATTTCATGACCTGCGTATATGTCCCAGTTCCCCATACGGTACTGGGCATCGTATCATCCAGAATCGTGAACGAAGTCAAAGGCGCCGGACGAGTCGTATACGACATCACGGGAAAACCGCCCGCCACCATCGAATGGGAATAGCATTAAGCTAAATTTTGAATAATAATAGTTGCTATGGATAGAGCGACATTCGAAAACATGTGGTTCAGCACGTTCGCACCTCAACTTACTCCTGATGAACGATATGAAATCCAAGAACATGAATTTCTATGGCATGTTTTCTCATGCTACATGGTGCCGGGCAAGATCTTAGAAGGCCAAGATGCAATGGCTGCATATGATAAGGCGGATAAAGAAGGTGCCATATCGATTTGGCTTCCTATAAAGACATTAGAAAAAGAACTCAAAGTTAACCCAACAACAGCTGCCTTACCAGATAGTCTCAAAAAAAGTGAAAATGCAACAATGAAGCAAGAATTGTACATTGTAGCTAAAGACTGGTCGTGGACATTTGTTTCAACACACGAAAATGGTTGGCTTGGCCCCTATTTCTACCGTATTGATGAAAGCGTAAAAGCTTTTCATCTTGTATCAGAATCGAGTTACCCTTTCAGAATCAAAAAAAAAGAAATATCAAGAAATAAGAACAATGGTAAAGATGAGTAATCCCTGGGAATATATCAACTTAAATGACTACGAGGCACACATGAGTCTCGACTCGGTCAGGCAGCTTCAGGCATTGGATTCGATAATGCAGGAGCAGTTTGACGCATATCCCGTATCCACCGCAATGGTACTGGGAGTAGCCGGAGGAAACGGCCTGAAACATATCAGCAGCGAAAAGTTCAAGATGGTATACGGAGTCGATATCAACGAAGACTATCTAAGTGCCGTCCGTGAGCGTTTTGCCGGTCTTTCCGGCATTTTAGAATGTCTCAGAATAGATCTAATAACAGAGTCTGAGAAACTTCCGCATGCCGAATTAGTGATTGCTGACCTGTTGATCGAATACATCGGATATGATGCATTCTGCAAATCAATCAAAAAGGTCGAGCCCAGATACGTGTCATGTGTGATCCAATACGACACAGAAGAAAGAGATTGGGTATCTGAATCCCCCTATCTCCACACTTTTGACAGATTGAATGAGATACATCACAAGATAGAAGAATCCGCACTCACAAATGCTATGGAAAAGATCGGATATTCCAAGATCTTAAGGAAAGATGACAAACTTCCCAACGGAAAGATCCTGATCAGGCTGGATTTCGGCAAGAAATGATACTGAATAATCCGCTAAAATAGTACTCAGCATTTTAAAACCATCAGGAGGTTTTTCATAGTGAAGAACAATTCAGAAAAGATCCGAAACATCAAGAAAGAAATCAAAGCCGACCCCGAGCTCTCAAAGAGACTGCTTCCCAGCGGCCGAGATGAGATCATGCTCGACCTGGACGGCGATGGAACTGCTGATCTGTGTCTCTCCAGCGACCATAACAAAGGCTACGTGAACACATTCTCTGTCGACGTTACCGGCAATGGTGACTTCAACCTCTATTTCCACGATGCCGACGGCAACGGTGTCCCTGATACCATCCTGTGGTCAGATGACGACAACGATGAGATGAAAGTGATCATCGCCGGCGAAGGTGTAGAAAGAGGTATGATCGAACTTTTTGCACACCTCGAAGCAGTCATGATGGCCGATGAGTTCACCATGGAAGCATTCGGTCTTTCCCTTGCCGATATCGGAGCATACCTTAAAGCAAACCTCACAGCCATCGGCACAGAGGTAGACAAACGTATCCATGCCACAGGTATCGAAAAAGTCTATTATTTCCTCAAGGATGCCGGCACATATTTCCTTGCCACTGTAGAAGGCGATCAGCCGCGTGTCCGACCTTTCGGCACTATCCTCCTTTACGAAGGCAAACTCTACATCCAGACCGGCAAGGTCAAGGATGTATCCAAGCAGCTGGCTGCCAACCCTTATGCTGAGGTCTGCGCATTCAAGGATGGAGTATGGCTACGAGTATCCGGTAAGCTCGTCAATGATGAGAACCGTTTAATCAAGATCAAGATGCTGGAAGACTATCCTTCCCTCAAGAGCATGTACGATCCCGCCGACGACAACACTCAGGTCCTCTACTTCAAGAGCGCTACCGCCAAGTTCTACACCTTCGGCGCCGCTCCTGAACAGTTCGAGTTCTAGATATAAATCAAAAGGCAACAAAAAGCCCCTGTGATCCTTACGATTCAGGGGCTTTCTTTTACTATTAGACTTCTTATTATTCGCAGCTCATGCCGCATTTGGTACACTTTTTATATTCGATAGTACCATTCAAATGGTAAACCTTAGGATCCAATTCGCCCTTGCAGTACTTGCAGATGTTATTTTCGTAATAGTATTCATCCCAATCGTCATACCACGCAACTAGGCAACCGATTTCATGACCATCAGGGGCATCCTCGCCGAACCAAAACATACCGCCGCTGACTTTTTCCAAATCATCGTCAGACAAGTTATTATTCATTACTTTGTCTTTGTTATCTTCCATTAATAGTCTCCTTAGTCGTGATAAATGTAAAAAGTCAAACTATTACAGTCTAGTTTTAGCACAATGAGCACAAACAATCAACTAACTCGAAGTTGTCAGATTCAATGATCTTAATATCTCATCTTTTCTCTTCTTGTATCCATGCAGATAATAAGCACAGGTCTCCTCGTCAATTGCCATCAGATCATTTCCGCCAGCAATGATGGGTTTTGCTCTGCAACCACCGATACAGCTTAATCTGTACTCACAGTCCCTGCACTTTTCACTGACACCAAGAAAATCACCGGCCTTACTGTTTCCCAGCGAAACTAAAGGAGAACTGACATCGAGTATCTCCTTTAACGGCGTTTCAAGAATATTTCCAAAAGAGCCTTCAAAGCATGAACCGACATATGACATACATGGGAGAACAATTCCGTTGCTGTTAATGAAGAGAGCATCTTTAAGAGACGCACACAACAGGTACCGGCCCAGTGTCGATTCATGACAATTCTTTTCAAAATCTGCAGTTATCTTTCCGGTCATGCCGTTATAACTAAAAAGCCCCTCCAAAGCCAAACTGATCGAATGTCTTTCGGAGAGAAATACAGGGATATATCTGATAAAAGCGTCCCAGGCCTCTTCACGCGAGATGCCGTGAGAAACACTGTATTCATGCCATTCTCCAAGATCTTCAACGCGTGCAATCTTAAGAGATCTTACTCCCATTTTCTCGAGATACCCAACAGTATCCTTTATGCTTTCGAGGTTATCTTTGAAAAGCGTCATGGTGGCATGACACGGAATATCGTGCGCTACGCATAGTCTTATCGCTTTAATTGCTGCATCCTGAGCACCATCAATACCCCTCATCCAGTCATGATATCCCAGTCCGTCAAACGGGATCCTGACCGAGGGCGTCAGATTGTATCGTTTGAAAAGATCGATTGTATCTTCACTGAAAAGGATTCCGTTGGTATAAATAGTCTCAAGTCGAAGTCCATGATTACCGATTTCCTCAACGATCGTCTCAAAATCAGGATGCATAAGAGGTTCACCGCCAGTAATCTGAACCCTTGTGATCCCACATGCTCTTAAATCATCAAGTATCTTTTTGAAATCGTCGACCGACATCTGATCATACTTAGCATGCGGAGCGGACATAAGACAATGCCGGCATTTACAGTTGCAGTTTCCGGTAATGGAAAGATGAACTGTCTTCTTATATGCATTATCGTATTTGATGTATCGCTGATGATCCGTAAGATGCTCAGCTTCTTTCGCTGCTTTTATGAAACCAAAATCATATGCTTTTTTAAAAAAATCCCTATCCTTAGGTGAGAGGCTTTCTGGCATGATATCGGTCTTGCCATCACAATCCAGAAGCAAAGAATATTGTGAACGACTGAAAGAGTACATTTCTGAAGTATGTTCATCGTACAGACCGAAAGGCAGGTCTGCATATCCTCGAAACGAATATCTGTAATTAAGCATGTATCGCATATCGTAAGTATAGTAAAACTCGTGTGCCGTGAAAAAGGAACAACGATAAGACTGTTTACGATTGAAAATCAATGATTTTTTCGATTTATAAGACTTGTTTATGCAAGACGAGTATGAGAAAATGACATAGTAGTGTTTTTATCAATTATTTTCATTAGAGGCAGGCTTATGAAGAAAAAGAATTATTTGATCATCCTATCCTGTTTCCTGGCTATCCTAAGCATATTCATCATGGCGTGCAACGGAAACAAAAACAATGATAAAAACCGTTTGATCACCGCCGAAGAATGGAAGACCCAATATCCGTATCAGTACGAGACTTATATGAAGGATCTTGAGCTGGACGAGATAGTTAGTATCCCCGAGCAATATCCATTCCTCGACGTTATCTACGCCGGCAGCTCATACGGCAAGTATTACATCGAACCGCGAGGTCACAACCTCTCTCTTACAGACGTAGGAGAAACCGGCAGGCCGCATCCCAAAGCCAACTGTTTGACCTGTAAATCGTCTGATTTCACATACATGGTCAATACTGAAGGCGTCGAAGTATACAGCCGTGAATTCAACACAGTATATGAACAACTCAATGAATTAATCGGCTGCTACACATGTCATGAAAATACCGGCAGCGAAGTAGTCATCACTCATTCATATCTCAAGAATGCACTAGGCGAAAATATCAAAGATTTCAATGTGAACAACCTTTCATGCGGACAGTGTCATTGCGAATACTACTTCCTCAAATCGACCGATGAAGCCAAGCTAGCATACACCGGCCTCGATAACATGAATCCCGAATATATCCTCAACTTCTACATCGAGAATAATGTCGCAGAGACTACTCATGGTCTGACCGGGACCAAGATCCCCAAGGCGACTCATCCTGAATTCGAGACCTATCTCGGTGAAGGCAGCAAACATGCCAGTTTCCTGGACTGTGCCGATTGTCATATGGGTGAATGCACTGCTGCAGACGGAACGACTTACTCAGATCATTTCTTCACCACACCGTTAGATAAACCTGAAGTACTTGAGACCTGCAAAGGATGTCATCCTGGCGATATCAAAGAATATGTACGTAACGTCCAGAAAGGCGTCGAAGAACGAACTGTTGAGGTCGGACAGAAACTGTCCGATATGATCATAGCTCTTGCTGCAGCCAAAGATTCAGGCAAATACACTGATGAACAGCTTCAACCAATCAAAGATCTCCACAGAGAAGCTCAGTGGTACTGGGATTTTGTCTTCGGTGAGAACAGCAACGGCGCACATAACTCCACGCTGTCCTATGATTGTCTGAACAAAGCAGAAACTGCCATCAACAAGGCTATGGATCTGATCTCAGCTCTATAGTATTCATCAGGCGGTAGAAAAAAAAATTGTTAATATGGCATCTTCGGTTTTTAATAAAGACAAGGAAAACAGAATAAATAATTGTGCATTAGACTTTTTACATGCTAGAATCAAAGTAGAACGAAAATAGTTCATTATTACTGTATCAAGGGGTAGGTAATACACATGGAGAATAATAAAATGCTTGAAATGGATGACGCAGCTCTGGAAGCCGTATCTGGCGGCAAACTTACCAAGAATGCATACACAGTTATGCAGTGGGCACTCGGTCTTGCCAAAAAAGAGAATATGACCAAAGAACAGGTCGAAGAATTACTTACAACCGAGTGGGACAAAAAGAACGCTATGATCAAAATGGTCACCACTGACTTCAGCCAGGCTGACTATGACGCCTGTATCGCCTTCCTCAACGAGAATTGGTAGTACATAATTAGGAATTCACTTAAATGGAAAACAACAAAGTGAAAGAATTAACCGATGAAGCTTTAGCTCAGGTCGCCGGCGGTGCCCTGACTCAACAGGCTTATATGCTGATAGATATGGCAATGCTTGAGGCAAAGAAGCAGAATATGACCAGAGAAGAATGCATCTCCGTGTTCAAAACGGAATGGGATAACAGAAACGCAGGTTTGGTCGTAGCTACCACCGATTTCAGTCAGGCTGACTATGATGCTCTACTGGCATACTTTAACGCTAATTGGTAATACCAAAAGACGTTAACAATAGTTCTCTTAAAACATAAACGGCATGGAAGTCTCCATGCCGTTTCTTATCACCCGAAAATGAGGGTTACTTGGTATCGGTATCGAGCCTCTGTCGCGCAACGAGGTCAGCAAAGAGCCCGTTCTTATCGATAAGCTCTTCGTAGGTACCTTCTTCAGCGATTCGGCCCTTATCAAGGACTAGAATGCGGTCACAGTGACGGATGGTCGACAGTCTGTGAGCAATGACGATACGGGTGCATTTGAGCTCATCCAATGCATCCGAGATCTTTTTCTGGGTCTTGTTATCAAGGGCTGAAGTTGCTTCATCAAACATAAGCACCTTGGGGCTTGGCGCAATGGCACGCGCAATCATGATTCTCTGTTTCTGTCCACCAGAGATACCACCCTGTCCCTCAGCGATAACGGTGTTCATGCCCATAGGCATCTCACGGATATCATCTGCAATACCGGCGAGCTCCGCCGCTTTCCAGGCGTCATCATATGTCAGGTGAGGTGCTGAGATAACGATATTCGAATAGATATCGCCTTGGAACAACGTGCCGTTCTGCGTTACAGAACCGATACGCTGTCGAAGCGATCTGAGATCAAGTGACGTGATATCGCGGCCATCATAATAAACTGCACCCTTTTCCGGTTTTTCAAATCCTAATAACAGTCTCATCAAAGTAGATTTACCACAGCCTGAAGGGCCAACGATCGCGACATATTCACCGCTCTTTATCTTAAGATTCATCCCTTCGATCACATACGGCATCGTATCGTTATATCTGAAGCAGACATTTGAAAGCTCAATAGCACCTGATATCTCTGTGACCATAGTCTTGTTCTCAGACGATTCAGGTTCATTCTTTAGAATCGGTTCAGCCATCTCAAGGATAGGTCTGATCTTGGCTGCCGTAAGAGCGACCCCAGCCAAAGAAGTAAATGC
>DBXC01000005.1:30581-126770 GCA_002309415.1 Dehalococcoidia bacterium UBA1222 | reverse complement strand
ATGGTACCGATCAATGAAACGGCTGATGTGAAAACAGTGCTTAGTTTAATAAATGTCGGAGGATCATAAACCAGCTGGGCTACATGTGAATAAGCATTGGCCCATTTGGCAAAAGCTCGTTTTTCAGCTCCAGCTAATTTGATCTTCTGGACACCAGTTATAATCGAGAAAGAAAGGCCCTTATCCTTGGCTTCATGTTCAAGTATCTGCTTAGAGATTTTTATCTGCATAAAAGACGCTGCAATACCGATGGCCACAGTGAGAACGATGATGATGATAGCGGGCGCAACAAGTGCAGGAGCAAACTGAAAGACCTGTGCAATATACAAAAGAGACATAAGAGAAGTAAGACCCATTGAGAAGATATCCCCCAGAATCAGCTGACAGAGCTGGCTGACAGACCTTGCTCTGATCGACAGTTCGCCAGATGAATAATCACGGAAGAATCTGGGGGGAAGATTCATAAGTCTGGACATCACTGCAGCTTCAATCGAAAGAGATGTCTTGATCTCGAGTCGGCTCATGCCAAGATTCTTGACTGCTTTGATCATAATAGATGAAATAATGGCAGTGACCATGAATATCGATGTTCCCCACAACAATGCATAATCTGTTGTATCCACCACGTATCCCGTAAGAACCTTGGTGATATAAGGCATCAGCATATCGATTAGGATCACTCCGAGGGTCAATAAAATGATCATGAAGTAATCGGAAGCACTCAGGCAGTTCTTGAGATAGAGGATCAGATCAGGAATGCCGAGCTTCTTCTGAGGAAGCGGCCTGTAGAAACAGATCGCTTCTTTTTCAAATAGTTTTGCACTTGAACGATCGACTTTAACAAATTTTCCGGTTCCGAGAGCACGGAACTTATAGCCGTTTGAAGAAAGAGGGATGAGAGCAACCGCAGATCCATCATCTTTACGTATGGCAAGAATAGGTCCGAATGCGTCTTTGTACCAACCTTCATCTAGCTCAATAGGTCTGCGCATGATACCAAATGGCCGCAGACTGAAATCCAACTGTTCTTCCTTATCCACAACTTTATCAGGTATCTCAGTTGGCTTGTAATGATAATACCGCAGAATCTCATCAATAGCAGCTTTGGTCACATAACGATGATCATTGAAAGCGTTTCTTTCGGCTTTACCCATGATCGAGGAAGCCATGTGGAAAATGGAATCTTCATAGATTTCTTGGTCATTCTGTTTACGTTGTCTTATCTGTTCATCAAACCAGCCCATTCTCCACACCTCCTTTATTCATTGGAAATCAGTTCAGCGTACAAACCGCCGTTCTTATAAAGCTCATTATGAGTGCCGCGCTCCACGACCTTGCCTTTATCAAGGACAATGATCTCGTCACAGTCTCTGATCGTCGAGAGACGATGAGCCACAACGATCGTAGTAATGCCGCGGGCATTGATGGCTTTCACAAGCTCGTATTCCGTCTTTGCATCCAAAGCGGATGTTGCTTCGTCAAGAACAATAATCGAAGGGTCCTGAGCAAGCACACGGGCGATTTCCAGCCTCTGTCGCTGTCCGCCTGATAAATCGTTACCGCCCTCGCTCAACCGGCCGTAAAATCCGTCTTTACGAGCCATGATGTCATCATATATTTGCGCATCTCGTGCTGCCAGGATCATCTCAAAGTCTTCGATCGAGTCGTCCCACATCTTGATATTGTTTTCAATGGAGTCATCAAAGAGTACTATCTCCTGATCGACAACTGCTAAAGACCCTGTAAAGATACTGCGGTCATACGCTTTCATCGGTTTGCCGTCAAAAAGTATCTCCCCGCTCCACGGCTGATACAGACCGGAGATCAGTTTAGCAAGCGTAGACTTACCGCATCCGGAAGGACCAACAAAAGCAACTCTGCTTCCTGGTTTCAAATGCATGGAAAAATCTTCAATGAGCGGTTTGCCGAGTTTGGAATAACCAAACGTTACATTCTTGAGTTCGACATCACCCGTCAGTTTAGAATAATCCTGATCGTCAGAAACCGGAACATCGGAATAATTAGGATCTATCGGATATTCCATGACATCCTCGATACGTTCCATCTCCGTGCGCATCTCCTGGATGATCTGACCGGCAGAAATGATGGTCATGGCAGGACTCATGAAAGACGACAGATAACCTTGGAAGAGCATGATGGAACCGATAGAGAACTGCCCCTGAAGGACAAGCCAAACACCAAGGACCAGAACCGCAGCTGAAGCGAGCGTCGAGAAGAAGGTTGGCACTATGCCCAAGAACTGATTCAGCTTGATATATTTCACCTGCTGTGAATTAACAGAGGCCTGATAACCGGCCCATTTCTGGAAGTAACCGTTTTCAGCACCGGCAGCCTTGATCGTCTCGACCATGCTGATACCGGAGACTGTAGCTGATTCGAGTTTGCCCATATCACGCATCTGGACACGTGTGATGTTTACTCGCTTACTGGAAATAATACGTGAAATGAAAAGATTGATGATGATCGTGAGGATACCAATCACCGTCAGAAGCAGGCTATATCTGATCATGACGACCAGATAGAAGAACATCATGACGGTATTTAGGATCAATGGAGCGAAGGTGTTGACTAAGGATTCAGCGATGTGAGCATTGGTACCCTGACGCTGAAGGATATCTCCACTCATTCGCTGAGAGAAAAACTCCATCGGCATCCTGAGTACTCTCCACATGAAAGAAGAGCTTCCGACGATAGCCATCTTACCACTGATCTTGAGTCTGAATATGGCCTGTACCGCCATGACGATGATCTGAGCAAAAGAAACAACAGAAAGAAGAACGATGAAAGGAACGAGCAATTCACTATTGATACCAGTAAGGAGATAATCCATGAAGAAACGAGTGAAAGCCGGATTGATGATACCAAAGAGATAACTCAACACTGTTGAAATCGCAACAAATGCAACAGCGATCCATGCACCCTTAAGACGCTTGGAAGCAAAGGAAAAAGTGCTCTTTCGTTTGCCGGATGGCTGAAATCCCTCATCAGGCTCTATCTGTAAGCATACTCCCGTATATGCCTTATCAAATTCCTCAAGTGGAACCTTGACGGTTCCCCGGCCCGGGTCGTTGATATATGCATACTTTCCTTTAAAACCATTTAGCACCACGAAATGATTGAAGTTCCAATGAATGATACATGGAAAAGTGACATCCTTATGGAGTGACTCAACTTCACACATCAAACCGTGAGCTTTAAACCCGTAACTGCGTGCGGCCACCACCATGTTCTTGGCGTTAGAACCATCACGTGAAACACCGCAGTCGACTCTCACCTGTTCTAAGGATACCCACTTATCATAATAAGCCATGACCATAGCCAAACAGGCAGCACCACATTCCAGTGCCTCCATCTGCATCACGACAGGGACTTTAGCGATTCCTTTACTTACAGGTTGTTTGATCTTGGTCTTCGACATCACTGATCCTAATTAAACAGTAGTTTCAAGACCTGAATCTGATCATAATGGACAATACAGTCATATTCACCATCTGAAAGCGAAGTGTTGGCTACAGCAAAGATATTCCCTGCCTCGTCCTTTCCGACGCTGAGTACAGTAGTAGAATCCCCGCCGACTGTAACTTTCATTCCCGATGAAACGTTCTTGGCCTTGTCCTGATCTTCAAAAGCGATATTCATCTGACCGTCATTGACCACGGCTGCTCCACCTACGAAACTGGTGATATATGCAAAACCGCCCCAAATCAAAAGACCGACAAGAAGAATCGCAACAGCAATGAGCAACAACCAGACAGAAAGATTGGTGACATGGAGATAGTCGTTCAGCTGCTCAGGCGATGAGATACGCTCCACGCTCTTCTTACGGAAGATCGGATTATCCATTGCGTTTCCTCCCAAGATATCGAATACTTCGGTTGTCAAACCGTTTTGATTTGGGTTTTGTTAATTGTAAAGCTAAATGTATATCAGTTTCAATGTGACATAGAATGAAATGATAGGCTTCATAGTGTAAAATAAAAGACAATTAGTAAATCTATCAGGATAAAGATATGCTGAACCTCAACAGAACAAATGACGGAAATAACGTCACATATAAACTCGAAGGAAGACTGGATACCATCTCGTCGCCGGAACTTGAAAACGATCTCAAGGACTGCATCGAATCCATCGACTCCCTCTGCTTCGACTGCGAGAAGCTCGAATACATCTCTTCAGCAGGTCTTAGAGTTCTACTTTCGGCCCAGAAAGCACTGGGAGATAAAGGTAAGATCAAACTCATTCATGTCAATGAAACCGTAAACGAAGTATTCGTAGTTACCGGCTTCTGCAATATCCTCGACATAGAAAGCTAAGATGTCAAAGAAACGCTGGAAAGAGCTCTGGGGTAAATTCTCGGTAGATGTTGTCTTCCAAGAAAATGAGGCCCAGGCTAACAAGTTAGGCGCCATCATCCTTTTCAATACAGCGCTGTTATTAGGAATAATCCTTATTCTGGGATTCATGGGAGTGTTTCTGCTCAAAATGGACGGGTTATTCCCACCTTGCATGCAGGGGATCGTCGCCTGTCTTATCATGTTAGTGATCTACCAGCTAAAGAAAAAAGACAATCCATGGTGGATGAAGTTCCTGCTCATCCTCGGTGTCATCCTGGTCTACGGAAGACTGGATGCCATGCTTACCCATAAAGTGATTCTCCTCATGGCGATCCCAGTAGTCTACAGCAGCCGCTACTTCTCAAGAAGACTTACGATCGCAACATCGATAGTGACCACGTTGGCGTTCCTTGGGTCATCCATATGGGGTGCGACACATGGCCTAATCAATCTCAATATCGTCACGATGGACGAAGGCATCCACATGATCACCACCGGAGGCTTTCTGGGGGACACGGTCATTAATGCCGGTGTAACGGATGAGATGCTCATAAAGAACACTCTCCTCTTCGATTATCTGCCCAAATGGCTCATTTTCTCCATCATCTCGGTCATCTCCGCAAATCTGGCCAGACGCGGCCGAGAAATGGTGCTGACACAGCATGAGAAAGATTTAAGCACAGCCAGACTGCAGTATGAATTATCTTTGGCAACAAAGATCCAGACTGCCCTTCTCCCGTCGATCTTCCCCGCTTTCCCCGACAGAGAGGACTTTGATATCTATGCTTCCACCAAGCCCGCTAAAGAAGTCGGAGGCGACTTCTATGACTTCTTCCTGATCGACAATGACCATTTGGGTCTCGTCATCGCAGACGCATCGGGCAAAGGCATCCCGGCAGCACTGTTTATGCTCATATCAAAGATACTCATCAAGAACATTGCGATGTCCGGACGTGCACCATCCGAAGTCTTATATTCCGTCAACAAACAGATCTGCAGCAATAATCGAGAGGACATGTTTGTAACGGTCTGGATAGGCGTACTGGATCTCAGGACCGGTCAGCTTACAGCATCCAATGCAGGTCATGAATATCCGATTCTGAAGAAAGCTGACGGAGACTTCGAGATAATCAAAGGCAGCCATGACTTCGTGGTCGGCGGTATGGATGACATGAGATATAAGGAATACTCACTGCAGATGAATCCCGGTTCAAAACTCTTCCTCTATACCGATGGTATCGCTGAAGCCACGGATGACAAAAAAGAACAGTTCGGAACTGCCCGTACCGTCGAGATACTCAATAAGATCAAAGACGCCACTCCCCAGGAACTCCTAGAGAAAGTGGATGATGCAGTGGAACTCTTCGTGGGGAATGCCGAACAATTTGATGATATGACTATGATGTGTATCCATTACAAAGGCAGTTCTGCGAGCAATGACGAAAAAAAGATCACGCTCCCTGCCAAGATCGAAAGCATCCCAGAAATCACTGATTTCATAAACAATGAACTTAAAGCACTCGGATGTCCCAATAAGATCATGGCTCAAATCGACGCAGTAACAGACGACATCGTCTCTAATATCGCAAACTATGCCTACGGAGAAGAAGAAGGAAACGTCACAGTTAAAATGAGACCCGATGACGAAATGGTCACGATCGTGTTCTCAGATAACGGACGTCCTTATAATCCGCTGGCCAAAGTCGATCCTGATATCACGTTATCCGCAGAAGAACGTCCCATCGGCGGACTAGGGATTCTGATGATCAAGAAGATGATGGATAACATCGATTACAGATATCTCAACGGGCAAAACACCCTCATCATCAAGAAGAAACTGACCGAATAATGGAACTGCATTTTGGTTTCTCATACGTCGGACTCATCTATCTCGTGATGCTGTTCACGCCCAATTTCTTCTGGACCAAGAATCAGCCCAAAGACTACGACAAAGTAGCTCTGCATGAGAACAACGTACTTGTAGCATTGGAACGTATCGGAGAGATATTGGTCTCAGCGATCGTCCTCGTATTCACAGATTTCAATCTCAAGCCATGGTCCAACTGGACATGGTGGCTGATAGTCTCATTCAGCCTTATGGTCCTATATGAAATCTACTGGATCAGGTATTTCCGAAGCGAAAAGACGCTGCAGGACTTTTACTCAAGCATACTGGGAGTACCGGTCGCCGGCGCCACCCTCCCAGTCGCAGCATTCATGCTCCTCGCTGTATACGGAAAGAACATCCCTCTTGCGATCGCAACCGTAATACTGGGCATCGGACATATCGGCATCCACCTGATGCATAAAAAAGAAATTTCTGCCTAAAAGTCCCTTTTTCAAAAAAATTTTTTAAAAAGATGAAAAAACATGTTGACAATAGTTCGGTACCGTAATATACTGTTATTGTTTCGGTACCGTAATATTTATTGAAAAGGAGAAATGTGTATATGGTTAAGAATGCAGAATTATTCAAAAAGTTGATGAAGTCCTCACGAAAATTACGAATGGCAGCCTTCGAAAATCGCTTCGGTAAGAAAGCTTGTAACGGCGAAATGCCCGCCGGTCCTCATTGCATGAAGCATGGTATGAAGCCCGGTATGGCTGGTATGCCTGGTATGCACGGCATGCATAAGATGGGATTCGGTCCCTTCGGTCCTCATGCCGGTATGCACCATCGCAAGTGTGGGCTTTCCCGCGAACGAATGCTCGTCATCATCAGTGAATATCCTGATGGCGTCCGACAGAAACAGCTCGCCGAACGGGCAGAAATCAACGCCTCCTCCACTTCGGAAGTAGTCAACAAGCTCGAAGACGATGGATATATCGTCCGAACTGTCGACGAGACCGACAAGAGAGCTACTATCCTGAAGCTCACTGATCTTGGTAAGGCCCGTGCCGAAGAGATCAAAGAAGAGCGAGAAGGTTTTATGGAAGAGTTCTTCGCAAAACTGACTGAAGATGAAAAGGAGACCTTGTCCAACATCCTCGACAAGTTACTTGCCGAATAAGGTCAAACTATAATCATGAAAAAACTTCCTACTCCCTGACTGAAGTGCTTCAGCCAGGGAGTACTTCTATTACGACAGTGATTATCCTAAAGCGACATCCAAGGCCATCATGGCACTGAAACCAATGGCAAATGCAATGACACCGATATTAGAATGCTCCCCAGCCGACATCTCCGGGATTAGTTCCTCAACGACCACATAGATCATGGCACCAGCCGCAAAAGCCAAAAGATAAGGCATTGCGGAAGTCACCAAAGCAACAGTGAATACGGTAATGATACCCAAAACCGGCTCGACTGCTCCGGAGAAGACTCCCCAGAAGAATGATTTAGGTTTTGTCATGCCTTCAGCATATAAAGGAGTGGAGACAATGGCACCCTCAAGGAAATTCTGAATGGCAATACCCAATGATAAGGCTAAAGCAGCGCTAGCCGTGATGGCGCCGGAACCGCTGACGAGTCCGGCATAGACCACACCGACGGCCATGCCCTCTGGGATATTATGCAGAGTTACAGCCAGCACCATCATCGAGGTCTTATTGAGATGGCTTGAAAGACCTTCAGGCTGATCTGCCGAACGATGCAGATGCGGAATGAGACGGTCGAGAGCAAGCAGCAACAGGATACCGATCCAGAAACCGATAAAGGCCGGAAGGAAAGACCATCTTCCCATAGATGCTGACTGATCCATAGCCGGAACAAGCAGACTCCAGATCGAAGCAGCGACCATGACACCGGCCGCAAAACCAGTCAGGGCACGCTGTACATCAGTGCTCAGATTCTTCTTGAGAAAGAATACGCAGGCCGCCCCTGCAGAAGTTCCTATGAAAGGGATCATCAATCCCATTATGACTGTATCCATAAACTAATAAAACCGCCCGTAAAACATAGCGTTAAATATGATTAATACGATTGCTAATTATAGAATATTATTAGAAATAAACAAGCCTTAAATGATAACATGAGGCCAAAGGCAAAGATTCGATTATTGGATATGAATACGACCGGAAGATTTGAGATACCGAATTCCAAGATCATGCTGGACCAAGCCACCATCGATTCATGGCTTGATCGTACAGGAGATTCAAACCCTATCCATAGAGACAAAGACTATGCGACTAGGCATGGATTAAAAGACATCGTCGTTCCGGGAGCCCTCATCGAATCGATATTCATCAGGATGATAGAACAATTCAAAACTAACGACCAGATGATCTCATCGATTGAGATCTCTCATAAAAAGGTCACTTACGTCAATGAGACTCTGACCTTCACCGCTGAAGCAAAATCAACCAGTGAAGATGGATACCTAATCGAGACTAAAGCGCTGAACGAAAACGGTGAGACCGTCGCTGCTGGGAACATACGGATCAAAAATTAATGATCGACATCGAAGATTCTCTCAATAGATTAAAGCGCTCGGCATTCCGTTCAAGATTTCATCTAAGCACAAAAGACGTTCAATACATCCAGGAAAAAGGAATGGATACTCTCCGTTCCCACGCCGAAAACTTCATAAGCAAAAGACTGGCACCTGCCGAGATCCCCAACGATGGTAAACAGACTCCCATGCGAGGACATCCGGTATTCATCGCCCAACACGCCACTGCCTGCTGCTGCCGTGACTGCCTGTATAAGTGGTACAAGATTCCTAAAGGCAGAGAGTTATCAATATCCGAACAATCTCAGGTCACTGATCTCATAATGGCTTGGATCGAGAAACAATATAACGCTCTGGACACGCGATAAAGCAACAAAGTCTTTTTTGTTTTTGCTAAAATATAGGTGGTACTCCAATTCATTCTTAAAAGGAGGTATCCATGTCAAAGAACGTTCTTGTTATCTCAACCAGCCTCAGAAAACACAGCAACTCCGAAATTTTGGCACAAGCATTCGCAGATGGTGCCAAAGAGAATGGAAACAATGTCGAGTTCATCTCCCTCAAAGAAAAGAAGATAGCTTATTGCCGCGGGTGTATGGCCTGCTTAAAGAATAAACGATGCACCATCGAAGATGATGCCATCGAGATCACCGAAAAGATGAAGAATGCTGATGTGATAGTCTTCGCCACCCCGATCTATTACTACAGCATGAGCGGTCAGATGAAGACCCTCCTGGACCGCTCTAACTCTCTATATGACGACAACTACCGTTTCCGAGAGATCTATCTCATCACTACAGCTGCTGACGATGATGACAGTGCACCAGAAAGGACACTCGTAGCATTAGGCGGATGGATAGCCTGCTTCAACGGAGTAGAGCTCAAGGACAGCATCTTCTGCGGAGGATGCAACAAACCTGGAGAAGCAAAAGAAAGTGAAGCCGTACGTGACGCATTCGATATGGGCTGCACGATTTAGCCTCGTATTTGCCTGCATCATTTCTGTTGTCTTAGCAATCAGCGGATGTTCGCAACCAAACCAAACAACAGTAACTAAAACTGCTGTTGTGACGGACACTATAACTAGTACCGTGACGAATACAGTTACGACAGCCGTTTATTCTACTGTAACAGTAACAACGACTATGGATGATTCAAAAGACAAAGGCATTATTTACGCCAGGATAGGTCAGGAAAGACTACCGATAAAACTTGCCGAGAACTCTTCATCTGAAGCTTTTTATGACCTTCTTACGAGGGGTGATCTCGCTGTTGAGATGCATCATTACGGCAACTTCGAGATCGTCGGAGATATAGGCACGTCTCTTCCCAGAAACGATACAAGTATCACGACCGAACCTGGTGACGTCATCCTTTATCAAGGTAATTCGATTACGATCTACTACGACACCAATACTTGGTCATTCACGAGGCTGGGAAAAGTCCAGGGTCTGAATCAGCAACAACTGAAAGAAAAGATCGGAAACGGCAACGTTACAGTGATATTCTCTTTGTCGTAACGAGTTATTACTTACAAGTACCTAAGAGACCGATCTCTTCGGCATGCCTTTTCATGCCTTCGATGCAGATCGATGCTACGTCTGCTACTTCCATTCCGAGCATCTCGCATCCCATCTTGATGGTCTCGCGGTCACACTTGGCGGCAAACTTCAGGTCCTTGAACTTCTTCATGAAACTCTTCACTTCAAGGTCCGAGATGCCATTTGGTCGCATCCTGGCACAGGCCTGAATAATGCCGGTGAGCTCATCGACTGTGAAGAGACTCTTTTCCATATTCGTTTCGGGTTTGATGTCATTGACGATACTGTAGCCATGGCTCAGAATAGCACGAACATCCTGGGGATCTACCCCATTATCAAGAAGAGGCTTTTCAGTATGCTGAAGATGTTCATCTGGATACTTCTCGTAGTCATAATCATGAAGATAACCTATTACCTTCCAGTGGTCGGGATCCTCTCCAAAATGCTCAGCCATAGCTTCCATGGCGTAGCAGACATTCAGGGAATGAATGATCAGATGGTCCTCAGTCGTGGACTGAGCCAGAATCTCTTTAGCTTTATCGAAAGTTATCTCCATAATGAAAACTCCTATAAAAATGGGCAGACAATGTTCGATTGCCTGCCCATCAAATGATTACATGATTGATTAACAGATCTCTTTGATCCAGCCGGAAGGAGCCTTGATGGTGCCCAGCTGCATACCGCGAAGAGTGTCATAAAGCTTCTGGATGACAGGACCCATGGAGGTCATACCGGAAGGCAGATAGATCTCTTTGCCGTGATCAGTGATCTTACCGACAGGAGAGATGACTGCAGCAGTTCCGCAGAGACCGCATTCGGCCATATCTTCAAGTTCTTCCAGTTTGATGGGACGTTCTTCGGTCTCGAGACCAAGATAATCCTTAGCGACCTGCATGAGTGAACGTCGGGTGATGGAAGGCAGGATGGTATCGGATTTAGGAGTTACGACCTTGCCGCTCTTAGTGACGAAGAGGATGTTGGCACCGCCGGTCTCTTCGATATAGGTTCTGGAACCGGAATCAAGGTAGATATTCTCATCAAAGCCCTTCTCGTGAGCATCAACGATGGCATAGAGAGACATGGCATAGTTGAGACCAGCCTTAACATGACCGGTACCGTGAGGTGCTGCACGATCATAGTCGGAGATACGGACAGAGATGGGTTTTACACCACCCTTGAAGTAAGGTCCAACGGGTGAAGCAAACATTCTGAACTGGAATTCATTAGCGGGTTTGACACCAAGGATAGCATCAGAACCGAACATATAAGGTCGGATATAAAGAGAAGCGCCGGTACCATAAGGAGGTACATAATCCTTATTGGCAGCAACGACCTGACAAACGGCGTCGATGAATCGTTCTTCAGGGAAGACAGGCATCTTCAGTCGAAGACAGGATTCTCGCATACGCTGTGCGTTGAGATCAGGTCGGAAACAGACGATCTTTCCGTCGACAGTAGTATAGGCCTTCATACCTTCGAAACAAGTCTGGGCATACTGAAGGACACAGGCACATTCGTTCATGACGATATTGGCATCTTCGGTAAGAGTACCGTTGTCCCATTTGCCATCCTTGTAATTAGAAACATATCTTTTTTCGGTTTTGTGGTAACCGAAACCAAGGTTTCCCCAATCGATCTGTTCAGTCATTTCAGTAACTCCGTGCTAAATTTGTAAATGAGATTATAGTCGCGTAAAAACGTATTTTTCAACAAAATAATCCCAGGCACATTCCTATAATTCTAGTAATCTCAATACCAAAGGAACTAATACACCAATTAGACTTAGAACAGAAAAGATTAAACATGTAATAGCAATACCCTTTACACTGGAAATAGACTTTTTATTGACAGTCATTTGACGTTCAATATCATCTGCACTCTTTTTTAATTTATCCATATCGTCACTTATAGTCTTCTGCCATATCTCATTTGTAGTTAAAATCTTTTGAACACTTGCAGCATTGACCTCTTTAATATCCCAAATACACTGTTGTATTTCTTTTTCACAGTGTGCAAATGCTGATTGTTCACATGCAATCAAATCCTTGGACTTCTGCTCAAAATCAGACATCAGGCCAGAATAAGTCTCACTGATCTCATCGACTTCTTGTTGTAAGGATTTAATAGACACTTGAGTAGTGTTTAAGTCTAAATCCAAAGAACTAACTATTTTTTCAATCGTACTCAAATACTCATTGAAGGCCCTTCCACTTTCCTCGAGCATTTCGTACTGCGTATTAAATCTATCAGTAGCCTGACTTATATTGGTTATTTTCTGATTAATAATCTTTTCTGCATCCTCAATGTTCATCGTAACTCCTTTACTCCATCTTTTCTATGACTTCATGTATGTATGAAAGAAGAATATATGATCGATAGTTATCATCAATGTATTCTGAACTAGCCAGTAATGACAGTAATGACGTTTTGGAATAATCAAGTAGATTATGCGTATTGGACACAAGTTCATCAAAAGCAGTTAAATCTACACTTAACACTAGATTTAAAACTGCAAAGTAAGGCGATATCACATTATCAATTGGTACCGAATATCTCGACCTTGCATAACTAATAGCTGCAATGATATTTGATTTAGCACCACTATCTACCATATGGGACGATAGTATTTTCGCTACCGCTTGTGTGAGAAGAAGTCCTGGATGATCCGGTTTAGATTCCAAAAGACGACCCGCACGTATATAGATGGTATTTGCTTTTTTCGAATCACAATAGTCTTGATTTGGATATAAATTCCAAAAAGGTATGATGTCACTCAAGCCAGCGTTTTCACCAGTAGAAATTGCCTTCAATTCATCTCTGTTAACACCGGAATATGAGAAATAACTTACAATGGTATTTCGGATAAACGCATCCTGTTCATCACCACATTTAGCACTTGCTTCTTTTGCCAAATAATACATCTCACTCATAGATCTTCTACGCCCCTGTTCAATAACTTCATATATATACTCAATAAGGACGTTGGCAGAATTTTCAACAAAAGTAGCATCATCAGCGTCTAAAGATCTGATCTTATTCAAGTAATAATCTTTTACATCTTTATTGTCATTTTGCAGATACGAACTAAAAGCATTAACAACACTCTCTTTATCTAAATTACCAACAGTGATCTCAAGAGTTCCATTGTAATCATACGAATAACCAAGTATCACGCCCAGATTCATCAAACGAACAACTGCTTTTATAACTTGATCTTCGTTTTTTCTCTCAACCGGCTTACTAATAACTTCCCCACATGAATGACCATACAATTCCTTTATCGTTTTATTAATTACTGCATAATCGCGATCTAAACCACTAAAGGTTTGATAGTGAAACCATAATTGTGCACTTATATCGTCAACTGACGAATGGTTAAAATGTGAAGACAATTGATATGCTCTTTGAAAATCATCCCATGTTAGATTTGCACCTAATAACTTTTCATTTTCATCAGATAATTCATCAGAAAAAAGAAGAACACATTCAGAATGCTTTCCATCTCTCCCGGCCCTTCCAGCCTCTTGATAATACTGTTCTATTGAAACGGGTAATCCATCATGAATAATGAAACGAATGTTGGGTTTATCAATTCCCATTCCAAATGCATTGGTTGCAACAAGGATATTTAGTTCGTCTCTCTTAAATCTGTTTGCATTGTTTTTTTTAATCATTGCCCATGTTTTTTTATCAAAAAGAGCTGGTGTATTTGAAAAGTAACAACCAAGCCCCAATTCCTGCATGGAACATGAAATTAAAGCAGCCATTCTTTGAGCAGAATAGTTTGACTCACTTATGGCATACGGAGTAAAAATAATGCCCGAATTTGTTTCACCTGGGGATCGTCTAATGAAATCATAATAGGTAAGCCCAAATTTTTGCGGTATGTAGTCTTTAATCAATAATTCCGTTTGATATATCTTTTCTTCTGCAGGACATTTGACTAGAGAAAACCGTAACTCTTTACGATCAAATGAATCTGGTTGAATTAATACATCTGTGTCTGTGAAACGTAACTCCCTACGGACATCATTCAGAACAGCATCGGATGCTGTGCCTGTAAGTGCAACGATAACAGGAACAATATCACCACTATTTTTAAAAAGGCTTTTGACGGTATTACCAATATTAAGATATGCAGATCTAAATTCGTGACCCCACTCTGATACACAATGAGCCTCATCAATAGCAACTGCATACACATTGTTTCTCTTCATAAGCACTGAAATGTCATCAATGAAAGCAGGAATATGCAATCTTTCGGGGGAACAATAAATAAGCGCTGGAACGTTTTGCTGCAATAACAACTTATTATGTTCTTGTATTTGTTTTTCCTCGGGGGAGTTTGCTGAATGGAACTGAATTGCCCCAGTAATTCCGAATTTATAACTTAAATTAAAGACCTGATCATCCATCAAAGAAACTAATGGAGAAATAACCACAATTATTCCTGGAACAATGAAACTGGCTAACTGATAAATAAGTGATTTTCCCGCCCCAGTTGGTAATAAAACTATTGAATTGTTTCTCAACAATATATTAGAAATAGCCTCAAATTGGCCTTCTCTAAAATCAGGATAAAAGAACACATAATCTAAGAAGAATGATAACGCACTATAGTCAGGATTTAGTGGCTTATCTTGTAAATCAAAATCCTCGTAATCACATAGGAAATTGATATCATCATAAAAATCACTAATTATGAGACTGCTATTCTCGATATCCTTTTTATCATCAAAACAAAGGATAACGTCCGATGAATCTGGGTTAAACAAATCAATTTGAATTTTTTCATTATAAATAATTGCATAATTATGAATAATGTCATATACCTCTGTCACAGCAGTTGACAGGATTAATGCCCATTCTGCATTTGAAAACATATCTGTTGATGAGTGGATTATAAGATTTGCCTGATTTCCGAAGTATCCTTGTTCTAACCCCTTCATAATCGCAATGGATATTTGATGTGATAACTTACAAGCAACTAAAAATTTTTCATCCATCGTAACTGGATGAAAACATTCCGGCCCAACCCCATTCTTATTTAAACATCCAATTGAACCAATAGATTTGTTGTTAAACCGTTTTTCTAACACCGTCTCTGTGATCTTATTCGAAGGTAGCACAGTACCTCTGTTTAGAAGACGAAGTCCAAGTGAATACAACAAGCGAATGTGGACAGGTACTTCTCTTCTGGGCAAAGTGCTTTTTAAACTAAATCTTGAAAAATGATCTAATTCTAGTTTAAGTCTTGATGGGAACAATTCACCAGGAACCGCAATAGATTGAAACAAGTGTATTTGCGAACGATTGTCATGTCGATTTAATTGATAATGTTGATTAAATCCATGTAATCTTTGGTTATCACGACTTTGTATCGTTATCTTCCTGTTTCTTTTTTTCAGTTCTTTTAAAAGAATAGGTAAATCTTCGGAACCTGCAGACCGATTATACTTTGAATGCGTATTGTTTGGATCAGTACAGGTCCAATAATAACTGTATCCCTCTCGTGCTGGGGGTTTGGGTATTAATTTCTCACCACAGTATGGGCAGTTCGGTATTAAATTATTGTCTGAATTATCCTGTTCAAATACATAATCTAGATATGATTTATTTGCATAGGCAAGTTCATCATCTGGTTCATATATGTATTTCTCATTAATGAGTAACTGTTGCTTAATTTTATTATATTTTTTAATAGCTAAGTTTTTGTTTCGCTTTGCCTTTTTAACTTCATCATTTGCCAATTCAATGATGTTTTGATTTGATGATGTTGAACCCAATATCATCATCTGATTATTTAATTCTGTTTGTTGTTTATTTAGGATTTCAATCTGTTCTAACAGTTTTAAGTTTTGCTTACGTAAACTATCAGCATCCTTTTTTATAGCATTAAACTGTACATTTAATTGATCTAATTGTTGTTTTTTCTCTTCATTTTCAACTATTGCAGACGTCCTTAGAACATTTATTTCATTCAAGATATTTTCGAGTTGTTCGTTATTCCATCGCTCTTTTTGAGAAAGAATCAGTATTTCTCGATCTTTATTCGCAATCTCTTCACGTAAAGAGTCGTCTTTAGATTGATACTCAAGCAGTATTTCGGGCGAAATACTATCTCTAATAGCATCATCCCTCGCTGTCTTTGCATCTTCGTACTTCTTAAGATATTCAAATTTCTCGGTTTCACTTTTATCTAATGCATTTTTTAATAGCTCAATTTCAGCGATTATCTTGCTTCTGTCACCATATTTATCGACCATTTTATTGTATTCGTCATCATCCCACTGTGGTTTCTTTTCACCCGTTTTCACTGAATAATAAGACGCAGCAATGTTATACAAACAATGAAAGCTTTCTTTTATCTGAAATTTAGAAACCTTTGGAGCTTTAGGCTTATGCTTTAGATTGTTACTATCCGTCCTAATTTTTGTGTTAACAATATTTATATCGACGTTGGATATACAGTAGGTTTTCTTCAAATAACTTATAAAAATAGAATTCTGCAATATTTCAGAAAAATCCTTGTACTGGACTGCATCTATATCGTCACTTTTAAAAAGATCTAAGTAGATTAATTTGAAGAGGTTTTCAAGAAAAACAGCCATGTTGGTAATCGGGTTTTTATTGTTGATTGCTCTTTCGCAATCAATTGCACGTTCATATAAGTCACCCTGATTACATTGTTCCATGAACTCAAGCATGAATTAATACCCCAACATGTCCCTATGAAAAATGAATTGTATACTTTCCTGCTAATATCTCTTATTTAGACCTGTATTAAGATTTAAATCAAGCAAAAATACGTTATGACAATGAATAGTACTTTTAGTATACCATCGATTAATGCTCTTTTAAGCACAAACAGCGTATTTTCAATATAACTTGCACTTATTAAAAAACTATTTCAAGATAAATAGTTTCAATTTATGAAAAGATCTGTCCCGGAAGCTTTTCTTTTTTCTTTGGAGGAAAACCCTTATCGAATTCCTCAACATCAGCATCTTCTACGTAATAACCTTTCGGTGTCTGATAGACCCCGGTGATTCCGTCCAGATATCCTTTTTTCAATTCGATGCATAGGAAAAAAGAGTCGTCTGCTCCTTCAGGCAGGTCATGATACCTGATACCGAACTTCCTCGCCACATCAAATCCGCTCTTTCCGTAAAAGTCGATATTCCCTTCAAACAACACAGCACCGAATCCCATCTCTGCCGCTTTTGCCAATGAATAATCCAGCAGTTTTTTCCCGTATCCTTTGCGCTTGAGTTCGGGCGTGATGCAGATCGGTCCCATAGTGAGGACATCGAGCTTTCCTCCGTCATCACGATCGATATGAGTCCTCATGAACATATTCTGCCCGATGATAACGCCGTCTTTCTCCATGACGAAGTCCAGTTCCGGCACAAAAGCTGGATCGTCACGCAGAACATGTATCACATAGTGTTCAGAGCAGCCTGGACGATACACATTCCAGAAGGATTCACGGATCAGGTTTTCAACTTCACGATAATCGTTTTCTTTCTCTAACCGGATGAAAGATTCATCAGTATTCATAAGCATGTCCTCTATATTTAATTATCGAACAATGAAGAGAAACATCAAAATCTGTTCTTCAAACAGTAACAGATGAGCTAAAATAACGATGATCCCAACAAGAACGGAGGATACATTTATGTTGCCAGTAGGAACCAAAGCACCTGACTTCAAACTTCCCGACCAGAATGGAAAGGAACGTTCTTTATCCGAATTCAAAGGCAAGAAAGTGATCCTCTATTTCTATCCCAAAGACATGACTTCGGGCTGCACAAAACAGGCCTGTTCCTTCGGTGAGCTTTATCCTCATTTCGAAGAGAAAAATGCCGTAGTACTAGGCGTCAGCAAAGACAGCGTGGCTTCCCATAAAAAGTTCGAAGAGAAATACGGACTGCCCTTCACTCTTTTGTCCGATACCGAAAAGACAGTAATTCAGGCATACGACGTCTGGAAAGAAAAGAACAATTACGGCAAGATCACCATGGGCATCGTTCGATCTACCTATCTCATCGATGAGAAAGGCATCATCGTGAAGGCCTTCGGAAACGTTAAAGCCGCCGATAATCCAAGCCAGATGCTCTCCGAACTGGGATAACAGTGAGATACCCCAATATCATCAAAGCGGAATTCATCGACCGCCCCAACCGATTCATCGCACATGTCATGGTCAACGGACATGTGGAGACTGTCCACGTCAAGAATACCGGACGCTGTAAAGAACTCCTCATAAAAGGTGCTGAAGTATATCTCACGGAACCTGATTCACAGGGCAGAAAGACCAGATATGATCTGATAGCAGTCCGCAAAGCCAACGGAGTCCTCTTCAATATCGACAGTCAGGCACCCAATAAAGTGCTCAAAGAATGGCTCTCCCAAGAAGGATTCACCAAGGTCGTTCCTGAATACACCTACGGCGATTCACGGTTGGATTTCTATCTTGAAAAAGGCAAAGAGAAGTATCTCATGGAAGTAAAGGGATGCACGCTTGAGATTGATGGTATCGGATACTTTCCTGATGCTCCCACTGACCGCGGCGTGAAACACCTCCATGAACTGATTAAAGCAAAAGAAGCAGGATATACTGCTGTTCTGGCATTCGTCATCCAGATGGACGGCGTAGAGGAAGTCAGAGGGCACCGAACGATGCATCCGGAGTTCGCCGACGCGATGGATGAAGCAAAGAGTAAGGGTGTCCTGATCTGGAGCCTGCCCTGTCACGTCGAACCAGATTCTTTAGAAATAAAAGCTCACTTGGATAAGAATCGATTAGTCAGGATCTGATACCAGTTATTGTATAACCAGCCGACTTCAGCATCGGGATCGATATCGTCTTTGGCCATATCGTAGACATCATTCCTAAGAAAGAGATTATTGCCAAATCCGAGATAGATGAACTTCCAGTCTGAATCGATGTTATCAGCACAACCACCTAGCCAGTTAGTGACCTCGCCAAACCATGGAAATACCTTGAATAGCTTGTCATAGTCGTAAAACTCTATGAAATCGATACGATCAGGGAATCTCTCAGCAATGACCACCTGACCTGGCAATCCCATTGCACCCTCAAGAGCTACAGATACTGCAAGGACATTAGACTTTACGACAGTTTTCAGACGTTTAGGCGTTCCCTCAACGTAATCATTAAACATCCGACACCTCCGTATCAGATCTTCTTGACCATATATCCGCGATCAAAATGATAGCCGCTTTCGGTATAGTACAGTCTTGTACCTACACCACTCAGTACAGCGATCGTATGAAGACCAAATTCGTCACGAGCGATCCGGTCAGCTTCTTCGAGAAGTGCCCTGCCCATACCTTTATGCTGGGGAGAAGACTCATCTTTGGCACCCAGCGGAAGCTCAATACCGAAGATATGTAATTCACGTACAAGAGCAACTGCACCGCAATCGTCTTTCAGATTCTCGGGAGGATTCTTCTCGATACGTAATCTGAGCAGACCGAAAAGCGTGTTGCTGGAATCGATGTACTGCAGGAAGATTTCCTTACCGCCGGATGCATCGTAATCGATGCGGTCGAGGAAAGGCTCTTTAGCTTTCCAGCCGATCTTCTGACGATGACCGTATTCACGGCAGCGGATACACTGACACTCCTGACCGTTAGCCAGCATGATGCCATGGATCTTATCTCTTACAGAATCTTTCAACCCGCCTACGATGTATTTGGGAGGGATATCGCGTAATACTCTGGGGATCCTGACGTAAGGAGGAACAAGAGCTTTGATATCGGCCATAAGATGGACCATATCATCATTGGAGTAAGGCTTATATTTGCCCTCTCTCCACCACTTCTCGATCTCGGTATTCTCGATGACCATAGTGGGATAGATCTTAAGCCCATCCGGCTTGAAACGTTCATCCTCAAAAAGGATTTTTGATTTCTCGAGATCGTTCTGGATGCTAGATCCAGGAAGACCAGGCATCCAGTGATAGTACACTTTTATGCCGTATCGTCTGAGGAGCTCAGTGGCCTTAGCGACAGCCGCGACATCATGTCCGCGGTTAACGAGTTTATAAACATCGTCGTCAAGTAATTGGACTCCTAATTCGACTCTGGTAGCCCCGAATTCAACCATCCTGATAACTTCCTTCTCGGTACAATAATCAGGCCTCGTTTCAAGACACAGAGCCACACAACGCTTCTCAGCGGTCTGGTTGAGTATCTGGGCTTCTTCCAAAGTCGCGGAATCAACACCGTTCAGAGCATCGAAACAATCTTTTACTACCTGATACTGATACTCATGAGGGGTAGCCAGAAAAGTACCGCCCATGATGATGATCTCGACTTTTTCAGCGGGATGGCCCATCTCCTGCAAAGTTTGAATTCGGAATTTCACCTGTTCTTTGATATCGAACTGCTTACTGATAGCGCGGATGACGGCCGGTGATTCAGGAGTATAGCTCCTGGGAGTATCGGCATAATCCGGACAGTAGGAGCAATTACCCGGACAACCGCCAGGACGCGTCATGACGGCAACGGGAGTAACACCGGAGATGGTTCGGGTCTGTTTTCTCATAGCGTTTTATTTTACCATATGGGACGATTGACTAGACTTGCTTGATATCGATGATGTCCTCGATATCGATGACCTTTCGGCTCCTGAAATGGATCTGTTTATAGACTCTATCGATCCTGCGGATGATACCTTCGTATGACAGATATGTACCGCCGTCTTTCCGCTTGTCTTTGCAGAAATAGACGACTTTTATCTTAGGCTCTTTTTCAAGCGATAGCTCGATGTCATTGATCTCTCTGTTGATGAGTTCCTTGGCGTCATCATCCAGGTCGATCTTCTGGTCCACGATACGCCCGGTCTCGGCGATGCTGTCCTCGAACCCTGACAGCGCAGCAAAGGATGAGAACTGTGCAGCACGGTCATGGATACTCATCTGGGGATGAGTCTTTGAGACGTGATGAGGCAAATTGATGATGTCATCATATTTACCGCTCATTACGTGCTCCTCCGGGTCCAGTGATAAGCGATCCTGGGGTCGCCATTCTCGAGATAAATGATGCCGCACTTAATAAAACCATTCTTCTCAACGGCGGCCTGCATGACATGATTGTCTTCATGAGTATCTATACGGACATTGTCAGAAAGGGATTTACAATAATCGACAGCGCATCTGAGGACTCCTTTTGTCGTGCCGTCGCTTGCGATACGGTGGATTGTGAGATACGGCTCATCATTGAGCCACGCTCCGCCGTCGATGCGAAAATATGTCGGATCCACTGCATCGAACAGAGCAAACACTCCGCAGATACGGCCGTCTTCGCATATGACAATGCTCCTGCCGACCGCTATATCCTCGACGATCATCTCTCGAGGCGGATAGCCACCGGCCCACTGAGTAAGATTGCCGTGTTCACGCATGAACTTACGACCGATCTCATAAATGGCCATTATCACATCAAGATCTTCATTTTTTGCTTTTCTTACGGTCAGCATCCCATTTACCTCGCTCTGTGTCCGCCGATCTGATTGTTGCGTTCGATAGTAGTGGCGCCTTCTTCAAAATTCATGCCTTTCAGGATAGCATTCTTACCGTATTTCTTTCTTATCTTTATGAGTGCATCCTGCCCTCGGCGTTCTTTTTCCATCTCTTCCTTCTCATGATCTTCCTGCCGTTTCTGTTCTTCGAAATCAGTGAAAAGATCAAGTTGCTTCGGACCAGTATCTTCGGTCCGCAGGTATCTTTCAGGCATAATATGATTGGCTACGACATATATCCTTCGAATCGTCAGTTTTTTGTCTACGATACTATCAAAAAGCTCCAATATCTTCCCCAATATAAGTTTCGTTGAAGAGGAATACTTTCCTAAATTGGCCGTGCCATGGGCATGTTTAGGCATGGAACGTCCATAGTAATCGGTCTTGATCTCGCCTTTGTAACTGCCGGAAGCTTTAGGCTTGAGATTCTCGATATCGTACACTACTGTCAATACGAACTGGTCAGCCACTAGTCCCTTGTCGACCATATCTAAGACCAAAAGGTCCGTCATCTCGGAGACGATGATCCTTGCCTTGTCATATGGATACGGTTCCTTGAGGACCTGTCCGGAACTGAGGCTGTTGTTCTCAGGACGATATGATCGGATATCTTCGAGAGTGCACGGTTCCCACCCCCAGGCATGATCGATGAGGAGCTCAGCATTGATGCCGAAGAGTTTATATAAGCGGTCCTCGTTATAGAATTGATCAGGTCTTCCCACGGAACACTTGGCGATATCTCCCATGGTCTCAAGCCCGATGGATGCAAGACGTTTAGCGTAACCATGCCCTACTCTCCAGAAATCGGTGATAGGCTTATGATCCCAAAGCAGTCTGCGGTAACTGAATTCGTCTAGTTCGGCGATACGGACACCATTCTCATCTGGCTGTAAATGCTTGGCATATACATCCATAGCTACTTTAGCCAGGAATAGGTTCGTACCGATACCGCCAGTAGCAGTGATGCCGGTAGTCTTGAGCACATCAGAGATGATCATCATTACGATGTCGTGAGGAGTCTTCTTATAGAAATCGATGTAATGAGTGAGATCGATGAACACCTCATCGATTGAATAGACATGGATATCGTCAGGAGCGATGTACTTCAAATACGTGCTATAGATTTTATCGCTGACTTCAATGTAATAAGCCATCTGAGGAGGAGCGACAATAAAATCGAGAGACAGGTCTTTATCTTTGGCCAGTTCTGTGGCATCAGCAGAAGAGCCTTTGAACTTATGTCCGAAAGCTTTACGCATCCTCTGTGCATTGATCTCGGAAACGGCCTGATTAACTTCAAACAGTCTGGCTCTGCCCGATATTCCGTAAGCCTTTAATGACGGAGTGACAGCCAGACAGATCGTCTTATCAGTACGGGTCTTATCCGCGACTACGAGATGGGTCGTAAGCGGATTCAGACCTCTGGCCACACATTCGACAGAGGCATAAAAAGATTTCAGATCGATTGCTGCATAAATCCTGTCCAAAGCAAGAATCTCCGTTCTGTAATTATAGAACAGTTCCGGGACAGTCTTAAGGCAAAACTAATATCTTAAGAACTTTCTCTGAAGGTATTTGCAAGCTAACGGCCAAAGCGCCACGATGAAGAAGACAAGGATCGTCTGCAGTATGGCATGACCATAAACATATCCAATACCTTCGAAGAATGGCTGTGTGAGCTTCTTGATGACCAGGACCAGAGCAAGACCGACAACAGAAATAACGATGTTGAAAACCTTACTGTCGGCACCCTCGTGATGAACGAAGAAATGGTCACAAATAAATCCAAGAGAAAAGCCTAACAGTGCCCCGCCCATAGTCATAAGATCACGCTGCATCTCACGCCCGATCTCGATGATCTGACCGTCATAGTAGATATCCGGGAATGTGCGGAAGATATTAATGAGCAACATCAGTACAAAACCTGCAAAAGCACCAATGGCAAGAATGATCTCAGCATCATCGCGTTCATAGAGCCACTCGATGACCTTATATGTCAAAAGAACGCTGAGAAAACCTAATACCAGAGATACCAAGATATCCTGGGGAGTATGTACGCCCATGTACATCCTTGAAAAACCGATGAGACAGCACACTACAGCAACGATGATCGGAACGTAGATCTTTTTTCGGTATCTAATACCGAAAGGGCTGAGATAGGCAACAGCAACGGCGGTATGGGTGCTGGGGAATGAATAGCCGGTAGCAGTTTTAAGAGCAGAAGAGACTGGAATTATTCGCGAATCACGCACGAAGGGTCTGGGAATACAGCAGATGACCTTCAGGATGAAATTGCTGATGACCGAAAAATAGAAAGCTAGGAAAATGATAAAGCTCTGTTTCTTGTAACCGAACCACCAGGTAACAGCAAAGACGGCGACAGGAACAGCGGACTCTCCGAGATAACGAAAGACCGTAAAGAACGCATCAAGGAACGGAGTCCTGATATTCTGCAAGGCTAATAGTATATCGATATCCATATCATTTCCTTATGGATTGCAGGTACCGCAGGGCTGATACCCCATCTGTATGAGTTCATCTCTGGTCCCTACGAATTCTTTCTTGTTCTTCTCACTGATGTCAGCCACACCCGAACAGTTTGGATTGTGGAAACGCTTGGAGTTGACGTTCAGGATGTAGGTCTTCTGTTCGGTCGATGTCTGTGTAGTCACGGGATCTGCACGGCGGCTATTGCCGTTGGTGTAATCGATGATGATACCGGGCTGGACGTTATATAAGAATACGTTATAAAGGATGCTCTCGCCTTTGTCTTCAACCGACATGGCTTCCATAAGGACGCCACGACAGACGAGTTCATTGCCCACAAAGATGGGAGTGACACGATAAAGTACATGACACTTCGAATCCTTGACCATATCAGCCACCATGTTCTCGAAGGGAATCATGTTGGTATTCATGTATCTTGTGCCAGTGACAAGATTGTATTTATTGGCGTTCTCCCCTGCCAACTGGAATGCAATCAGGTGTGATCGGTTATACAGAGAACCACCATCAACCAGATCAGGATATGAAATTGCCTGCCAGCCGGAAGGTCTGACCATAAAGATATCTTCACGGGGAGATGTAGGCATAAGTTCAATGCAGATATTGGCAAAAGCAGTACCGCAACGTCCCAGAGAATCGAGATCAGAGTATTCTTCAAAAGCCTCAGTAGTGAGATCTTCGTCAGTAAAGAATGGTTCTCCGCCGTTGATATCGACATATGCTTTCCCGTTATACGCAGGAACATCATCGTACGAGAAAGACTCTAAAGTCGGTCTTATTGTAGTAGTACGAGTCGTGGTCGTCGTGGTAGTGGTAATGGTAGTAGTCGTCGTAGGGATCGGTAATCCAGCGCACGACGTCAGGAATGCCAGTAAAACAGAGAGAGCGAGGATGGACCCTCGCATTAAGTTACTTCGTGTAGATCTCTTCAGTGATGTTCTCATGTGATGATCCAGCAAAATCAGTTGAAGAGACCAGTTTCCATTCGGAAAGATCGATATCCAGCTTCAACGTGGAAGGATATTCCCTGTTCCATTTGTATACGTAGAGCTGATCGACACGATCGATATGTTTAGCGACCGATTCGTTCTCACAGATGGCATAATCATCAGTTCCAGCTTCTTCCATGAAATGGACAGAAACAGCAGCATTTCTGAAATGTATCTGATAGTAGAGTGCGGTATAGGAATTCATCCAGACAGGAGTATCACCAGCCATTTCGGAAAGTTTTTCAGTAAGTACAAGGTCATGGCTCTGGCGGCGGCGATTGAACATCATGCCCATATTGTCATCGACCATTACGATCAGTTTCATGATAGACGAGCCTTTCGATTGGAGTATAGATATATTGTAGCGTTAAAAAGAATAATCTGTCTCTAGACGATATTACTCTTTGAAGACCTTTTCGGCTTCGTCGATTGAGATATCGCCCTTGCCCGCGGCATAAGCGACCATCTCACAGAACGCTTTAGCGTCGTATTCATGACCGGTTATAGATGTGACAGTGTTGCCCTTATCAATTGCTTCAAGGACATTGAACGGGTCGAAAGCATTATGGACAATAGTCTTTGAATCATCGTCATCGGTGATGTAGAGACAAGGTTCATAGGGATGAGAGGACAGGAAATAACGCATCCCGTCAGCAATCAAAAAAGCCATGCCGTCCTGCTGTCCGAAGAGGAATCGATCGTCCTGATAGACGATTCTGTCTTCATTGACATCCCAAGGAATCTCATTGGGAGCTTTGGCCATCTCCAGGAAATCATCACGCTCTTCTTTGGCGGCAGAGCCCTGTTCGATAGCACGATCTAAGAATTCGACAAATTCATCATATGTGATCTCGTAAAACTTGAGAGAAAGATCAAGGGGATTGTTCTTATCGTTATGCTGCCATTCCTGCATATACAGATGCCCATGGTCATTCTGGCCGATCATCTTTTCATACTTGATCTTAGACTGACCTTCCTGCCATTCTCCTTCGAATTCAACGACATCGACGGAGAACCAGTAATCGTAATAATTCATATCATTTGATTCGAGATTAGGTTGGTACTCTTTCATAGAAATCACACCCCAATGATTGAATTTGAACGATTTAATTATAACGGAACGAACTGAAGAAAAAATATCCCAACAAGTCATTAAAAACGTAAATATTCCTGAAAATCCATTTGATTATTATTATTCAATGCATTATCATATCTGTTAGCAGTCTAAGAGATGGATTGCTAAATCAACGTTAACAAATGACATTTTATATAGGAGGAAATGGTAAATATGGCTATCAAACCGTTAGCTGACCGAGTCCTGGTCAAACCCTTGGCACGCGAAGAAATGACTAAAGGCGGCATCTACCTGCCCGATACCGTCAAAGATAAACCCCAGGAAGGCACCGTCATTGCAGTCGGCGTCGGCAAACGCAACGATAAGGGCGAAATCATCCCTATGGAAGTCGAAGTCGGCGATGTCGTCATCTATTCCAAATACGGCGGCACCGAGATCAAAGAAGACGGCGAAGAACTG
This sequence comes from Dehalococcoidia bacterium UBA1222, assembly GCA_002309415.1. The sequence continues at coordinate 99,904 of DBXC01000005.1, read as the reverse complement.
ATGATCCTCCGCGAAAGCGACGTCCTCGCAGTCAAAGCATAAGAGTTAGAGCAAAGGAGAATATTGTATTATGGCTAAGCAGATCAAATGTGGCGATGATGCCCGAATGGCACTTAAAAAGGGTATCGATACTCTCGCCAATACCGTTAAAGTAACTCTCGGTCCTAAGGGCCATCCTGTCGCCCTCGAAAAGAAATGGGGCGCACCTACCGTCATCGATGACGGCGTAACTATCGCAAAAGAAATCGAACTCCCCGATCCGTTCGAAAACATGGGCGTCCAGCTCGTCAAAGAAGCTTCCAGCAAGACCAATGATGCCTGCGGTGACGGTACAACCACTTCAACCGTCCTGGCTCAGGCCATCATCAACGAAGGCTTCAAGAACATCGCAGCCGGTGCTGAACCTTTGAGCATCCGACGCGGTATCGAAAAGGCTACCGAAGCTGTAGTCGAAGGCCTCAAGGCCGCATCCACTCCTATCACCGGCAAAGAACAGATCGTCCAGGTCGCAACCATCACCGCTAAGGATCCTAAGATCGGTGAACTCATCGCTGATGTCATGAACAAAGTCGGCAAAGACGGCGTCATCACTATCGAAGAATCCAAGGGCACCAAGTTCGAGACCGAGACCGTCGAAGGTATGCAGTTCGACCGCGGTTACGTCAGCTCCTACTTCGTTACCGATACCAACCGAATGGAATGCATCATCGATGATGCTTCTGTCCTTATCACCGATAAGAAGATCTCCTCTGTTCAGGAAATCCTTCCTTCCCTCGAACGAATCCTCCAGAGCACCAAGAACCTCCTCATCATCGCTGATGATGTCGAAGGCGAAGCTCTTGCAACTCTCGTCTACAACAAGCTCCGCGGCACTTTGAACATCTGTGCCGTCAAGGCCCCCGGTTTCGGCGATCGACGAAAGGCTATGCTCGAAGATATCGCTATCCTGACCGGCGGTAAGCTCATCTCTGAAGATATCGGCCGTAAACTCGATTCCATCGAAGTCGAAGATCTCGGTAAGGCACGACACGTCGAAGTCACAAAAGACAAGACCACCATCGTCGAAGGCAAGGGTTCCACCTCCGCCATCGAAGATCGTGTCCGACAGATCAAGGCTCAGATCGAAGAGACCGATTCTGATTTCGATCGTGAAAAGCTTCAGGAACGAATGGCCCGACTGGCCGGCGGCGTCGCCGTCATCAAAGTCGGTGCAGCCACCGAAACTGAGATGAAAGAAAAGAAAGCCCGTGTCGAAGACGCACTCGCAGCTACCCGATCTGCAGTCGAGGAAGGTATCCTTCCCGGCGGCGGCATCGGTCTCATGAATGCCCTTCCCGCCCTCGATGACCTCAAGCTGGAAGGCGACGAACTCACCGGTGCAAACATCATCCGACGTGCCATCGAAGAACCTATCCGATGCATCGCCAACAACGCCGGCAAAGAAGGCGCCGTCATCGCTGACGCCGTCAAGAAGAGCCCCAAGGGCGTCGGCTACAACGCTGATAACGATACCTTCGGTAACATGGTCGAGATGGGTATCATCGATCCTACCAAGGTCGTCCGATCCGCTCTCGTCAACGCTGCCAGCGTCGCTAACATGGTCCTCGTCACCGAATCACTGGTCGCTGATATCCCTGAACCTGAAAAGGCAGCACCTGCTGATCCCGGCATGGGCGGCATGTACTAATACACCGACAATCGCACATCAAAGGGCACCTGACTTCTCAGGTGCCCTTTTTTTTATTGACGCATTCTTTTGAATTGAGCAATCATAATCATAGGTGCTCACGATGGAAAAAAGTGATACGAAGAAGAATATCCTCCTGATGATCCTGCTGACGATCGTCTCCGTCATCTTTTTGACGTACCTGGAGCTCAGCAAGAACACGATCTTTGGCTGGGTATTGGCGGTCATCGCCATCCTCGTGTTCGCTTTTCTCAGGCTTAGAATCATCAACGGAAAGAAGTTCCCAATAAGACTGCTCAGCTGGCTCTGTCTCATCGCAGTCTTTGCACTCATCACTTGGATATCTCAGCCTCCGGTTAGATACGCTCCGGCCGTTGCCGGCAAGAACGGCGGCGTGACCGATGTCATCCATATCCCCCAGGGCGATCTCACTGGACTCCTCACAGAAGACGGAGAGGTCGAAGTCTATGCCGGTATTCCGTATGCCGAACCACCCATCGGTGAGTTGCGCTGGAAAGAACCTGTCAGAGATTCAGGCTGGGACGGGATCCTCGCTGCCGATACCTTCCAGGCCATGTCGATGCAGGACCCCGGTTCCGAACTATATGCATCCATAATCCACATAGCCGGATATCATGATTACAAAGTGTCCCTTTTCGATAACTACACTTCTCCCATCAGCGAAGATTCCCTATACCTGAATGTCTGGAAGCCCAAAGGCGACGTCTCAGGACTTCCGGTTATCGTCTATATCCACGGCGGTTCTCTGGAAAAAGGCCGCACCTGGTATGAAGACTACAGCGGCGAAGGGGTCGCACGTGAAGGCGTCATTTTCGTCAGCATGGCATACCGCCTCGGCATCTTCGGTTTCTATGCCGATCCAGAACTAGCCGCAGAATCCCCCAACGGCACCACAGGTAATTACGGGCTCCTGGACCAGATCATGGCTCTCGAATGGGTGAGAGACAACATCGCCTACTTCGGCGGAGATCCTGATAATGTGACACTCACCGGCGAGTCTGCCGGTTCGGCCTGCGTCACGGCTTTATGCACTTCTCCTCTCGCCAAGGGCCTCTTCAGACGGGTCGTCTGCGAGAGTTCCACTGTAACAGCACCAGAACCATCTCATTCCTTCAGACTCTTGGAAGATGCCTATAAAGCAGCCGAATCCACTAAGAAGAGACTGGGAGTGACGACCATCGAAGAGATGCGTTCACTTCCTGCCGAAAAGATCGTCTACGAGAAGGACTACCATCATCACATGACTGTAGACGGATACGCACTTACAGAAACCCCCTACGAATCCTATGCCAAAGGCATCCATAACGAAGAAGCACAGTTACAAGGCTTCAATCAGGGCGAGGCTGTTCCCTTCGTGATGTTCGATCCTGCCAACAAGAACAACTACCTTGAAAAGATCCGCGAGATCTACGGTGAACCGTACGCTTCTCAGATTGCAGAGCTGCTGCCGGCATCCACCAACAAAGAGGCACATGATAACTGGGAAAAGCTCGCCACGATCTACCTCTTCACTTACGGTCATCACTGTCTGGAACGACAGGCCATTGCCAATGACATCCCGTCCTACGTCTACTATTTCACCAAGGAAAACGGATCGCTAGGTCCCTGGCACGGCGGCGAGCTCCTGTATCTCTACGGAAATATCCCTGAAAAAACAAAGATCTTCGATGATTCCGACCGTGAACTGGAAAAGATCATGACACAGTATCTGATCAATTACGCAAAGACCGGCAATCCTAACGGAGAGGGACTTCCCGAATGGCATGCCGCCGACGGTTCCTTCACAGTCCTCGAATTCGGCGAGACCGTGCAAGAACACACGGCACCAAATCTGGAGATCTACGAGATCCTAGACGCATTCTACGGCTGGGAAGATATCAGTTAGTCTTTCATCCTGTTGCGCTTGCTGAAGTAGAAGATTGCAAGTCCCACGATATACCAACCAATGGTGTAGAGCCAGATCTTCCATCCACCTGATGTGATATCAGGGATGTAGCAGACCACGATGATCAGCAGAGCGACAGCCGGTAGGATGTTTCCGCCGGGAGCCCTGAAGAGCTCATTGTTTCCAAGTTTCTTCTTACGTGCCTGATAGAGAGAGAAGATGTTGACGACGATGGAGACGGCGCCGAAGAGAGCACCGAGACCCACGATGGTCGATGTGAAATCCGGGAAACAGGCTACGATGGCAGCAGGAATAGCGATAGCTGCTGTCGCAAAGACAGGGACCCCTGCGCCGTTGTTCTTGGAGAAAATACCTGGAACAAGACCGTCATCGGCAGCAGCTTTGACGGCACGTCCGGTAAGCGCCAGTACCACCAAAATAGTCGTGATGAGAGCCAGAACAGCTGCGATGGAGACGACCTTAGTGAGCCAGGGATAAGCCGATAGTTTCGTAAAGCAGGCAGCGTAAAGCGGGATGTACTGCATGCCGGGATTCTCGGCAAGATATGAAGCGGAGATGAGACCGAGGGTCGAGATCACTACGAGACAGTAGATAGCAGCAACGATGCCCATGGAGATCATAACGGCCTTGGGAACAGTCTTGTTAGGAGCTTTCACTTCGGACACCATGAAAGCGATAGCGACGATAGAACCGTAACCGACCATGGCGGTAGGTACGGCAGCAAGGAAACCGGTGGAACCGGCAGCGCCCTGGGAAAGGAACGGAGTCATCAGCTGGGGATCCCATTCACCGCCGAAGAAAGAAACTCCGATATAGATCAAGAGAGTGATAACCAGACCGCCGACAAGGATGGTCTGAAGCTTACCGGTAGTCTTGAAATTGATACAGTTGAGGATGAAGCACAGACAGATGGCAACCAATGCCAGGGGAATCTGAAGACCGTCGGGAAGACTGAAGCCGGCACCCAAATAAGTCGCGACATAGATCGCGGAGAAAGCTACAGCAGCGATGTTGGAATTGATGTAGCCCCAGGTAGAGAACCAGCCCCAGAAGGCGCCGGTCTTAGGATTAGAGCCTAAAGCCTTAGCCGGGAAGACATAGATGCCGCCGGATTTCGGGAAGATTGCGGCCAGTTCAGTACAAACAAGACCGTAGATCAGCATCACGGCCGCGGCCAGGATCCATGAAATGATCGCCGAAGGGCCGGCATTGTACATGGTGAGACCGGAAAGCGAGAAGATCGCACTGCCGATCATGCCGCCTGTGATGATACCGATACAAGAGATAAGACCGATTCCCTTTTTATCGTCAGACATAGCATCGTCCCCCTATCTAAGAAAGGTTTCTGAAATCAGTGTAAGTATTCATTGCATGTGCCAGGAAGAAGGCACCTGCTGAGATCACCAATAGCCAGTGCTGCAGCAAAAGACCGGTGATGAAGAAGATCAGTGACGGGACCACAGCCAGGATTAGTGCTTCTCTGAAAGTCGGTTTCTTCCTGAATATGTTCCATACCACCAGATCGATGGTCAAAAGCAAAACGTTTGAAAGCAGATAGAGTTCAAAGTAGATGGGGTTCTTGAATCCGAATTCGCCGACGCTTATGGGGAAGAACATGAAGATCATGCATGCGATACGGCTGACATATTCAGAGATACGCAGGATGGTGTTCCTCTCGATGCCCTCTTCCTGTCGGATCTTGCCGGCAAAGAGCATGTTGGGGATCAGCATGATGATCAGGATCGCCAGGTTGAACAGATTGATCCAGCCGAATACCATCCAGAACCTCTCCTAAAAAACTAATCGTTATTATATAGCAAAACGAGAGACAGCGGACCACGCAGTCTAAGTTTGAAATAAACATGGTAAATCAAGCATAATATTCGAATAAATAAAATAGGCGAAGTCTATCTATTTAGGGGAATTTGATTATGGAAGCACAGATAATTGACGGAAAAGCCATTTCCAGACAACTGCTCGACGAACTAAAGGCAGAAGTCGAATCGCTCGAATCTGAACATGGCATAAAACCCTGTCTTGCCACGATCTTAGTCGGCAACGACAGTGCCAGTCAGGTATATGTCGCCTCGAAAGTACGTATGTGTGAACAGCTGGGGATCACATCGTACAATACTGTCCTCCCCGAAGAGACCACTGAAGAAGAGCTCCTGGAGATTATCGAAAAGCTCAATTCTGATCCTGCCGTCAACGGAATATTGGTCCAGGTGCCTCTTCCCAAACATATCAATGAACACCGCATCCTCTTTGCTATCAATTCCAAGAAGGATGTGGACGGTTTCCATCCCATGAACGTCGGACGTATGATGATCGGCGAACCGCATTTCCTGCCCTGCACTCCTCACGGCATCAAAGTGCTCCTCGAAAGGAGCGGTATCGATCCCAGCGGCAAGCACGTAGTAGTAGTCGGCCGCAGCAATATCGTGGGTAAACCGATCGCCAACATCATGGTCCAGAAAGCAGCCGGAGCCAATGCCACTGTCACCATCTGCCATTCCGCGACCAAAGACATCGCATCCTATACCCGACAGGCCGATATCCTCATCGCTGCCATCGGTAAACCTAAGTTCATCACGGCCGATATGGTCAAAGAAGGAGTCGTCGTGATCGACGTCGGCACCAATCAGATCGGCGTATCACCCACCGGCAAGAGGATCCTCTGCGGTGATGTGGACTTCGAGAACGTCAAGAAGAAAGCATCCTACATCACTCCTGTTCCCGGCGGCGTGGGCCCCATGACCATCGCCATGCTGATGTATGACACCGTCAAATCAGCCAAGATGATGAATGGCATCAAATAACGTATACGAGACACTATGTCGATAGAAGATATCAACGGACAGATAATCGAGACTGATATCCGCGGGCTCAAAACCGGCGGAAAGACGACCTTGTATTCTTTTGAAGGCGGATACAAGAATCCGTGCAGGATCGCCTATCTCGTCGAGGACGAGCCTATCAAAGACCTTCCTCCGTACGCATACGACGACATCTATTCTGACGGCGATGTTGCTGACTGGGTCAGACGCGCCATAGAAATAGAACATCCCGAATGCATCTGTCTTAAACTCGCCAGCATCAACCCCAACGATTCCGATAAGGATAAGAGTGTTGCTCTTGAGAACGTACGCAAAGCCATCAGTGCCTGCGGTGAAACCCCTCTCATCGTTTGGGGCTGCAGCAACACCAAGAAGAACGGCGACGTCTTCGAATATCTTCTGGACGAGATCAATGACTTTAAACTCACCGTCGGACCGGTGGAGATCGACAATTACCAGCAGTTGGTGGACAAGGCCGTGAAGAACGGACACCGTCTCATAGCTAATTCCCCGATCGATATCAATATGGCCAAACAACTCAACATCCTTCTGGAAAACGCCGGTATGAAGAGCGAAGACATCCTCATCGATCCCACCATCAGTGCCCTGGGATACGGCATCGAATACTGCTACTCCATCATCGAGAGGATGAGGCTGGCTGCCCTCACCCAGAACGACACAAGTCTGCAGATGCCCATCATCTGCAATATCGGACGTGACTCCTGGAAAGTCAAAGAGGCCGGCGAGATCGAAGACGAGAAATGGGGCGATGACGAGAACCGAGGCATACTGTGGGAAGCCACTACTGCCATGTCCCTCATCAGTGCCGGATGTGAGATCGTGGTCATGCTGAACAGCAAGGCCATGAAACTGGTCAAAGAACTATTAGAAGAAACGAGATAGACATGTATTTTGCTACTGAATTTCCTCTGGAAGTAGGACCCGAATATTCCAAAGACGTCTATAAACTGGAAGACGTCAGGGCCGTATTCGGTGACGGTACCAATCCCATGCTGGAACGCGTCATCATGCGTCCCGTCATGGGCGTACAGGATGGATTCGTGGATGTAGCCGGTCAGGATCTTTTTGAGATCCCCCTACACACCGGCTTAGCTCTTGGTCTCCTGATCTATGTCGCCGGTGATAAATGCAAGGATGAATACTGTGAGGTCATCGAACACAAGATCCACCAGTATCTCAATAACGTCAAAGGCATCTCCCATGTCGGTCAGCGCGACCATGCCAGCATGTCCGTCACTCTTGAATTCACGAAACAACACCGTTTCCGCGATATCGGCAACTACCTCATCGATTCGATCAAGAAGGATTTCGGCACGGTCGTCGATAGAGTCCAGGTACGTTTCATCGTGGCTCTCCGCATGCTTCCTCCTTTCCTCACAGCAGCACGCGAAGAATTTGCCAGACGAGATGCCGTCGATGCCGGATTAAAAGACACCGACGTTACCGATTTCTATTCCTGTTCCATCTGTCAGTCCGTCCATCCCAATCATCTCTGCGTCATCACTCCCGAGAGATCCGGTATGTGCGGTGGTGTGGATTACAAGACCTGCAAAATCTCCGAAGAGATTGATATATCAGGCCCCTATAATAAGGTCTCCAAGGGAGCCATCATCAATGAAGAGAACGGCGAATTTGCCGGTATCAATGAGACGGTCAAGAAAGAGACTCATGAGAGATGTGAAAGGCTCTCTCTCTACAGCATGATGGATGCGCCTCTGGGCATCACCATCCAGGCAGAGAACGTCGCGATCGTCCTACCTAAATGCAACGGCGTGATGTGCATGACGAGATATTATAAAGGCCCCACCCCCAGCGGCATCACCAATAAGATGATCACCGATGACATCCGTGATTCCACGCCTGCCGTCATGGGCTTCAGCTTGAAGAACCTGGCCGAACCTTCGTTCATAAAAGCCGAAGGAGGCATCAAGCGTATCGCATGGATGGATTCAGAACTCAAGAAGAAGGCCTTAGCCGAATTCAAAGGCAACGCCGAGATCACTGAGTTCATCACGTCATTGGCTGACGAGAAGATCGGAACCGATGAGGATACGGTATTGGAACATATGAAGAATAACAATCATCCCGCGTTGGCGATGAGGAGCATAATCTAACCCATGGCTTTATCCGGTATCGAGATATTTAAATTACTGCCTAAGACGAACTGTAAGAAGTGCGGCAGTCCCACTTGTCTCTCTTTTGCCATGAGCATCGCTGCCGGCAAGAAAGAATACACCGAGTGCGATTCCATGTCGGAAGAGACAAGGAAGATACTGTCAGAAGCCCTCACACCGCCTATCCGCTCGGTATCACTCAAGGGACGCACCAATTACAAGATCGGCGGAGAAACGGTCCTGTATCGCCATGAAAAGCGTTTCGAAAACCAGGCTTTGCTCGGTTACGTCATCAGCTCCGACGATCCGGCCCTGGAAGACAAAGTAAAAAGATTCAATGAGACGACCTTCACCAGGATCGATCAGTCATTATTCCCCGAACTGATCTGTATCCGTGATAAGGGCAATGACAGAGAGCAGTTCATCACTGCCTGCAACGTCGCATTCGAGCTCTCCGATGCCGTGATCATGCTCGACACCCAGGATACTGAAGCGCTCGAGGACGTTCTTTCCAGATATGCAACGAGACGTCCCATCGTTTCTTCGGTAACATCGGAAAACAAAGATACGCTCTTCGAGATCATCAAAAAGCACGGATGTCCTTTCGTCATTTCAGGTCCCGATGTCGAAACTCTTACAGAAGCAGCCAAAGGACTGGGACTGAACGACTGTATCATCGATACGGCACCAGCCAATACGAGAGATGCATTACGTGATCAGGTGACAATCAGAAGAGAAGCACTCATCAATAAAAAGGCTTCCGTCGGTTATCCGACCATCGTCAATGCGGCCAGGCTGTCATCAGGCGACCGCAACCGAGAAGCTCTTATCGCAGCTCTCTTCATCAACAAATACGCATCCATCATCCTTCTGGATACCATCGACGGAGATATCCTGACTCCCCTTCTGATCCTCAGGATGAACATCTATTCTGATCCCCAGCGTCCGCATACCACAGCCGAAGGCATCTATGAGATCGGCAAACCCGATGAGAACTCACCTGTCTTCATCACCACCAATTTCGCTCTCACCTACTTCATCGTCTCCAGTGAGATCGAGAACACTAAATGCAGTTCTTATCTCCTCATCAAGGACACCGATGGCCTGTCCGTCATGACCGCTTGGGCTGCCGGGAAATTCAATGCAGAGAATATCGCACTGCTGGTCAATAAATGCGGCATAGCAGACAAACTCACACGTAAAGTGTTAATCTTACCTGGATACATCGCGATGGAAAGAGAGGCTTTACAGGCCCTGCTTCCTGACTGGGAAGTCAAGAGCGGTCCGAGAGAAGCCAATCAGCTGTCGCCGTATCTACGATACCAAAGGCAGGAGTAAATAAATGATCCTTATCGGCGAAAACATCAACGTAATGTCAAAGACCTTAGGTCCGGCACTCAAAGAGATGCAGGAAGGACCTATCCTTGAAATGATCAAGACTGAAGATGCGTCTGATGTGGATTATATGGACCTCAATATCGGTCCGGCACGTTTGAATGGAACTGCACTCCTTCCGTGGCTGGTCGATCTGGTCCAGGCCAATTCCGAAAAACATGTTTCTTTAGACACCAGCAATTCCGATGCGATCGATGCGGCACTCGCCAAATGCAACAAAGCCGCTCTCATCAACTCCGTATCTTTACAGCCGGAAAGACTCGAAAAGACCCTTCCGCTGGTCAGCAAATACGATGCCGACATGATCGGTCTGCTCTGGGGCGAGGAAGGCATGCCGAGAGACGTCGATGAACGCTGCATGCACATGGTAGACCTTGTACTGAAGGCTCAGGAAGCCGGTGTCGCAGAAGACAGAATCTGGATCGACCCTATCGCCACTCCAATCAGCGGCGATATCAATCAGGTCATAGCCTGCCTCGATTTCATGGATATGCTCCCTGAGATCAATCCCAACTGTAAATCCATCGTCGGTCTCTCCAATGTCTCCAACGGCACTCCCCGAGCATTGCGACCTTATCTCAACCGCACCTATCTCGCCATGCTGAAACGAAAAGGTCTCTATTCCGCCATCGTCGATGCCACCGATTACACACTGATCGACATCGCCCGCGACAGAGCACCCGAGATAACTGACGTCATCTACAAGGCCATGGACGGAGACGATACCATCCCCGCAGATCCCGAACTGGCCAAATACGTCAAGACCGTACAGGTCCTCTTAGGTAAGAAACTGTATTCACATATGTGGCTTGATTAGAAAAGCCGCATACTGCAATCATTAGATTGAAACCGATCATTCATATTTGGAGGTACGAATGAGATCCAAGGTATTCTTTTCGCGCGTCATCACGCCGGAAAAGGTCTGTGAACTTTACGATGCTCTCAACGCAGACCTTAAGGGCAGGATCGCAATAAAACTCCATTCCGGTGAAAAAGGCAATCAGAACTTCCTGGGACCCGATTTCTGGCGTCCTGTAATCGAAAAGGTCAAAGGTACAGTCGTCGAATGCAACACTGCTTACGGAGACGCTTTCGGCGGAGTCCGTGATCATACCGAATCACACTTAAAACTTCTCAAGGATCACGGCTGGAGCGACAGTTTTGATGTAGACCTGATGGATGCTGAAGGACCAGATCTAGTCTGGGACATCCCCAACGGAAAAGTACTCAAAAAGAATTCTGTAGGGAAGAACATCGTCAATTACGACTCCATGCTGGTACTGTCACATTTCAAAGGACATCCCCAGGGTGGTTACGGAGGTGCGCTCAAACAGCTCTCCATCGGATGCGCTTCATCTGCCGGTAAGGCCCTCATTCATTCAGGCGGTGTCACTCCTGATATCCTCGATACCTGGAAGAAACACGCCAAACAGGCTGCATTCTGCGAAGCCATGGCCGATGCCGCTTCAACTGTCGTCGAACACTTCAAGGGTAATATAGCTTTCATCAATGTAATGAAGAATCTTTCGAGAGACTGTGACTGCTGCGCTGTGGCAGAAGATCCCTGCATGAAAGATATCGGAATCCTGGCATCACTGGACCCTGTCGCCATCGATCAGGCCTGTATCGACCAGATCTACGCCGCTAAGGACGACCCCGGTCAGGCTCGTTTCATCGAACGACTCGAATCACTCATCGGTGTCCACACCATAGAAGCTGCTGCTGAACTGGGCTACGGCAGCCGTGAATATGAACTGATCACGCTGTAGTTTCACAGTGAAATGACACTAAAAAAGGGACTGACCTTCTTAGATCAGTCCCTTTTTTGTTTCTATACGAAACTAGAAGCTGAATGTGACGTCATCATCATCGACTTCATATTCGATGAGATTGGCATCAGATGAACCGCCGGAGAAGACGGTACCGGGAAGGATGATCTGACCGGACATCACGTTGCTGCCGGCACAGACGGTAGCATTGGCGGAGACACTGGCCTGATCGCCCATGACGCAGCCGAACTTCCTGCGCTGAGTAGATTCACCGTAAACGCTGACATATTCGTTATCGAGACGTCGGCAGGTAACGTTAGCGCCGTTACCAAAGTAGCAGCCTTCACCGATGACACTGTCTGCAATGTAGTTGCGGGCAGCAGTGCGGGTATTGTCCATGATGATGGCATTAGCAATCTTGCTGGCGAAACCGATCTTGACGTTGTTGCCGATAGAAGTACCCTTCTTAAGGAAGCAGCAGGGTTCGATGATACAGTTTTCACCGATAGTAACAGTGCCCTGGATATAGCAGCCGCTCATGATAACAGAACCCTTGCCGAGCTGAAGAGTGCCTTTGACGACTACGCCGTCTTCGATGGTACCTTCGATCTTGGTCTCGAGATTAGACATGATGTATCTATTGAATTCGATAAGATCCCAAGGATAACTGACGTCCCACCATGTCAGACAGTTATATGCTCGGAACGATTCCTCGTCCTCATCGATAAGGACCTGCATAGCGGTAGGAAGTTCATATTCGCCTCTGGGAGACAGAGGAATCTCGTGGAGAGCACGGAAAATCTCACGGGTGAACTTGTACATACCGACGGATGCAAGTTTTGATTCAGAATTAGCCAGCTTCTCGCGGATACCGGCGACATAGCCGTTGTTGACCTCGACGGCACCGTAGCGTGAAACATCTTTGACCTTCTGGACAGCGAGTACGTTTCCAGGGATTTTGATGAATTCAGCGATATCGGAAGCGGCGATGTACATATCGGCATTGACGACGAGGAACTCTTCGCCGACTTTGCCTTCAGAAAGAAGTACAGCATGACCGGTACCGATAGGTCCTTCCTGCTGGACGTACTCGATATGGCAATTCCATTTGGAACCATCACCAAAATAGTTCTCGATCACATCGTTTCGGTAACCGACGATGAAGATGAAGTCCTTGATACCGCCATTGATCAGCTGGATGAGCAGATGCTCAACGATAGGTTTGCTGGCGACTTCGATCATGGGCTTAGGTCGTCTGTCGGTCAAAGGGACCATACGACTGCCCTGGCCTGCGGCCATAACAACTGCAATCATTTTGTTTTCCATATATTCAACACCTCAAAATGTAAAGTCATGTTTTGTAGCTCAATTCTAACTATGTATACGTAGTGAGTCAATCAAAACGAACTTAAAACAGATTAATGTGATTTCAGTCAATAAATAGTCTTAAGTGATAGGTTATAATATTATTATCATTAGCTTAGGAGAAAATGGAATGGTAATTGAAGTAACTGATCAGACTTTCGAAGCTGAAGTTTTGAAATCCGATATCCCCGTTGTTGTCGATTTCTGGGCTCCGTGGTGCGGTCCCTGCCGAATGCTTTCTCCCGTCGTTGACAAACTGTCCGAGGAATATGCCGGCAAAGTTAAGTTCTGCAAGATGAATACAGATGAGAACAGAACTCCCCGCCAGTATCATGTCATGAGCATCCCTAATCTCCTCTACATGGACAAGGGCGAAGTCGTCGACACCACCGTTGGTGCACTTCCTGAAGCTGAACTCAAGAGCCGAATCGATAACCTGCTCTAATTACTAATCGTCACAAAACGAAAAGGACACAAGATAACATGTGTCCTTTTTTTTTCTTCAAAACAATTACTTGCTAGATGATGATATCTGATTCTTCGTGAAGCTTATCCAGTTCCCGTTTGATCTTACTCATGACAACGATCATCGACAAACCTTCGATAGCCAGTGCAATACCCATGAGCCGGGTCATGAAGGAAGCAAACTGGGTAGGATTGATGAACATTACGACTGCAAGCACGAAGGTCAGAATCGCCAAAAGAATCGAAATGATGAAGAGCGGACCGGGAAGCATGCGCAGCTTGAGAGCGCCGAAGAACATGATCACAGCACCGTATACTAGAATCACACCGGTAACGATCTGGAAGAAATCGATAAAGAATCTTGAGCTCAAGATCATCACGATACCCAAAGCAGTCTCAATGATGCCTAAGAGCAATGCGAGGATCTTACGGTTATCCTTGTTCTTAGAGAAGAATAAGATGAGCTTGATGAGGCCCAGGAGGATCAGGAAAGCACCGATGGCGATGCACATGATGTTCAAAGCCTCGTTCGGCCAGATGACGAGTACGACACCGATAGCCGTCAATATGAGACCTTCAAAGATATAGCTTCCGAAAACTTTCTTGATGAAATCCATATCTGCTGACTCCTTCAGCAACTATTTGCACAATAGTTTAACCCAACAGCCCCTTTTTGATAAGATGACTGATATGAAAAAGAAAGCGGATAACGTAAAAGAGATATTCGACGCCCTGAAGAAAGTCTATTCCACCGACTACATCGCATTAGACTTCAAGACGCCCATGGAGCTATTGGTCGCAACGATCCTTTCGGCACAGGCTACCGATGCCGGCGTCAACAAGGTGACCCCTGCTCTCTTTGCCAGATGCCCTGAACCCAAGGATTATGCCGCTATCGACATCAAAGAACTGGAACAGATGATCTTCTCCACCGGTTTCTATCACAATAAAGCTAAGAACATCCAGGGTGCTGCCAAGGTCATCACCGAAAGATATGGCAATGTAGTACCCAGCACCATGGAAGAGCTCCTTACTCTCCCCGGAGTCGCCAGGAAGACCGCCAATATCGTCCTGCATCACGCTTTCGGCATCAATGTCGGCATCGCCGTCGATACTCACGTGAAGAGGATCGCCCAGTTGCTAGGACTGACCGCATCAGATAATCCTGTGATCATCGAACGCGACCTGATGGCAAAGATCCCCGAATCAGACTGGGGCATCACCAACACGCTTCTTGTGCAGCATGGGAGACAAGTCTGTATCGCCAACAGACCTAAATGCAGTGAATGTGCGGTAAAAGAATACTGCCCTTCTAAGAAAGCTTAAAGAACCTACGGGCGTTTTCCGTAGTTATCCGTGCAATCTCATCAACAGACAGATCAAAGATCTCCGCAAGCTTTTCAGCAGCGCTCACGACATATGCCGGCTCATTCCTCTGTCCGCGTTTCTTCTGTGGAGGAAGATACGGAGAGTCCGTCTCCAACATTATCCTGTCCAACCTGAACTTCTTGATGATGTCGACGAGGTTTCTGGCAGAAGGATAACCGATATAGCATCCCAGTGAGACATAGAAACCCTTTTCCATGTACATCTCAGCAGCCTCGGCAGAACCGTTGAAGCAATGGATGACACCAGGAGTCCATGAACCGTCGTAATCGCGTTTTTCGATGATCTCTTTGAGTTCGTTTTCTGCATCTCGGCAGTGGATGACCCAGGGCAGCCCCTTGGATTCGGCATAGTCCATCTGAGGAATGAGCACTTCTATCTGTTTTTCGATAGGTGCTTCGGCATAATGAAGATCGAGTCCGATCTCACCGACCGCGACGATCTTCTTATTCATCTCAATCAGATGGAAAATCTCTTTAATGTCATCAGAAGTCGTTTCCAAACAGTTCTCAGGATGGATACCGCAGGCGGCATAGATACCGTCATGGGACCCTGCGATCCTGATATTAGTCTTACTGGTCTCAATATCAGCACCTAAAGACACCATGACAGAAACTCCGTTATCGAAGGCATTTTTGATAACATCTTCTCTGTCGGAATCGAACTGTTCAGCATCTAGATGACAATGTGAGTCTATGAGCATCATTTTTCCAATCTCAAGAATTCTAGCATACTTCCGCGTTTGTGCTATGATAGCGATACCAGGGAGGCATCCTATGAACATCAGCAGCAGCCATAAAAGGACGGGACTCCACGCATATGGAGATAAGTTCCTCTGCATAAAAGATCTGGATTGGTGGAAAGGTCATGAATATCTGACCGGACCGCGTCAGATCGCATTCGAACTGGATGACGGCATCGAAGAAGTCGAAAAGGGATTCTTTGATCTTATCCCCACCATTGGAGAGTTGGAGATAGCCAGCTCGGTCAAAAACCTTGGATTGACAGAAAACACACTTAAGCTATTCAGGGACAATAGTGTCCTGATCCGCGGCAAGTTCGATACCTATGCCGAACGTTTTGCAAGAGAGAACAATATAAGTTTCATCCATTCCGATTTCGTCATCGGACGTGCCGGTGACTATTCTGAACCATGGGGGACAGATGTCATCACTCTGAGATTCCAGCCCGGATCGAAACCTGAAATCAGACAATCTAATTTCTGCCAAGGCTCCAGTGCCGGAAGCAGCGGCGGCGGTGACATCGATTTCTACTTACCGAAAGACTTCTACCGGTACAAAACCCAAGAAGACATCGCAAAGATGTGTTGGGGCAGCTGCTATGAGAGCATCATGAAATGCGATGAACTCAGGGTATTTCTGGATAAGGCATTAAAGAAACACGGTTTTTATTTCAAACACCGCTAATACGGATTCTCTTCAGAAAGCATCCATGGGACAGACGTGAAGTCTATCTCCATCTGGATCATATCCTGTGGCATGTTCTCTTCGGGAAGATCGATCTCTTTGGTAAATCTCACCGAATAACGACCTGTGATCTTATATGATGCGTCTGAGTCACCATCATTCAGGATCGTACCACACATATGATATAACCCTCCGTAATAGACGGATTTCCCTTCATCGACTGCGCCATAGACATACACTTCAGATGCCTTTTTGGGATCCATCCCCAATTCATTAAAGAATTCTCTGACTTTATCAGGGAAATCGGCGGTTGCTTTAACAAAGTTGCGGCATCCGGGACAGTCGCATTCATCGGTCACAACAGGCAGAGTATTACAGTATCCCGCAGTCTTCACGCTGTCGATATCGATGACATTTCCGCCGAATTCGATCCTCATTGCTCCCTACTCCTCACCGACCGATTCAGGCTGTTTCTTACATATAGAATAATCGCTGGTAAGTGCTCCTTCTGGACAGATCGCTTTGCACTTTCCGCATCTGATACATTCCGGACTGTTGATGTCTTTGATCACATCGACGGCCATAGGACAGACCTCACTGCAACGTCCGCATTTCACACATTTATTCTGATTCAACTCCATGCGATAGAGAGCGAAACGGTTGAAGAGCGCATATACTGCACCCAGCGGACAGAGATATCGGCAAAAGAGTCTTGGCACAAAAACAGAACCGATCAATATCAAAACAAGCAATACAACTTTCCAGTCAAAAAGAGCCCCTATAAGAGCACGCAAACCAGGATCGAGGATCACGAGCGGTATGCCCGCTTCCAGTGTACCGGCGGGGCATATCCATTCACAGAAATACGGAACAGTGTATCCATCTTTCACGGCAGTAAATACCGGCAGAGCAACAACAAACAACAACAGGACAGCATATTTTAGCCATCGGAGCGGTCTGTCGATCTTCTGCGGAACACTGATCTTTTTCAACGGGATCTTATGCAACAGGTCCTGTATGAACCCAAAGGGACACAGAAACCCGCATAAAAGTCTACCGAACAATACACCAAAGAGCATCAAGGAACCCAATACATAGAATGGGATACTGCTCCCAGTATTCCCGATCAGTGACTGAAGAGAACCTATAGGACAAGCACCGAGCGCACCAGGACATGAATAACAGTTCAGGACCGGGACACATACGCCTTTTGTTCTTCCGGTAAAGATATCGGCCTTTAAGAAACCTGCAGCATAGCCATTGAAGAATACCGTAGCTGCCAGCTGAATGATCGTGCGGAATCTGTCCTGGCGTTTCGCTGCATCATCTGTTGTCATGCGATTCCGATGCATTCCAGACAAATCCTTATAGCCTTTGATAAGACCGAAAAATATTGTCCCTGGATCAGCCCGATAACGATCAGGACGATTGCAACAACAAGCAGGACGATACGAATGATATTTAATGTCTTAATGCTCATTAAATAGGAGCCTTGCCCATGCCTTTGAGTGCTTGATTGATCAATTGGATGTATGTTTCTTCCAGGTTTTTAGGCCTGCCGATCAGTTCAGGCAGGACCATATTGCCTTTACTGTCCACAAACACACTGGTCGGTATCTTTGTGACCTGCATCATCAGCTTATTTAGATCTCCCTTTCCGGAGACCAGAGTAATGCCGTCAAGTTTCGAACGAACCAGAATGGCATCGATATCGTTAGTTGGTTTATTAGCATCAAGACAGACAGTGATGAGCTGGATGTTTTTTGGAAGCTTTTTCTGAAGCATCGCCAGTGCCGGCATTTCCTTGAGGCAAGGTGCACAGAAAGTCGCCCAGAAATTGATGACGGTCAGATCATAAGGAGCAAGATCTTTTTCTGTAAAAGTACCTCCCCCGGTAGTTTTGGCTGAGAATGAATTGATATCAACCAGTTCAGTGACTCGTTGGGTCTTCCCGTTGCTCTCAGTTCGTCCACCATTCTCAGTAGTTGTACCTCCACCGGTGCATCCAAAAAGCACGACAGACATCATTATCAGAGCTAAGACAACGCTTACGAATTTCTTCATATTTTGTACTTCTAAACCTTCAAATGCCACGCCCACTATGCTTGGAATTGAATGAACGGATCCAATTCCTTTCCTTGAAGGGTTCCTAGCTATTGCATTGACATTATCAGCATACGACCATATTATATCATCCTGATTTATCATAGCCTATGTATCCATTCATCTAAACAGCATTTTGCTGATATCGTCAGATCAGTAACAATCATCATTTTCAAAACGTTATTATCTGGCTACAAAGTCAAAACAAATGGAGGGCTTCACTTGGGATCCAGAACACTGGAAATAAGTCAAACAGCAGAGGTGGAAGTTGACAGAGGCGCATTTAATGTGTTCCTATGAAACGTTCAATCAAATCATCTGAGGATGGAAAGGGTCGGCAGACAAGATGAAAAAAATTACATTTGGAAAACGATTCCGCTACTGGCTGGAGCGCAATATGTCGAAGGGCACATCCAGCATGATAAAGCTACTTCTGGCCGTTGTGCTATTCATGGCGATTCTTGTGACCGTGCTGGTAGTAGTGTTCCATCTGGCGGATGGGAAGAACGTTCTCGCTCTCTTATGGGACAACCTGAGGGCGGCCATGAGCACCACTTTCCCCGCATCCGATTCAGGCTCTCCGCTCTATGTAGTCCTCTATACTCTTCTTGGTCTCACAGGCATGATCTACACCAGCATGCTCATCAGCATTTTTTCCACATCCATGCGGGGCAAGCTTCTGGCGCTTCAGACTGAAAACCCACATATCCTGGAGAAAGGCCACGTGGTGGTACTGGGATTCCGCTCTGGTGAGTACGCCCTGCTGGAGCAGATTATGATTTCCGTTGGGGGAGAAAAGCGCACCATTGTGGTAGCTGATGTCATGGCCCGTGTGGAAATGGAGCAAGACATCCGTACGAACGTAAATGTACCGAAGAATATCCGTCTGGTGACTATCAACGCCAGTACGGAGATCACCGCTGAGCTAGAGTGCTGCAACATTCCCTCCGCATCCCGGATAATCATCTGCAACCGGGACGCTGGGAAGACCATCAAGACCTATCTGGCGGTGAATGCTCTGCTGAAGGACGTAAATCAGAGGCCGAAGATTATAGCTGCTGTGGATGCCTCAGCTGACGCTTTTCCCAAAAATATCGTTTCCGATGGAGGAATTTCTATTCTACGTTCCAGCAACGTGGTGGCCCGGCTCATCGCCCACTCCGCCACCCAGCCTGGCATCTTTCCGGCTTTCCTGGAAATGATCGATTTTACGGGCTTTGAATTCTACTTTGAGGAGATTCCGGACGTCTGTGGTATGCCCTACTGGAAGGTTGCACTGGCTCTCGTTAACGGCATCGCCGTGGGCCTGTACCGAGAGGGAGAGTTGCTGGTAAATCCCGACCTTGATACTCAGATTCTGCAGGGGGACCTGCTAGTGGTGTTTGAAGAAGAACAGGGAAACGCAAAGCTGGATCGTCCTGAGGAAGTGACAGAGCCAGTAAAGAAGAATTTTCCGCCCCTGCAACCTATCCCGGAGGTGGCGATCTTGGGCGTCAACGAATCCCTCCCCACAGTCATCCAGGAACTGCCGGACAACGTGGAGCGGATCCGACTGGCTGGCCTTACCCCTTCCGAATTTGAGGAATATTTCCCAAAAAGAGAGAGCTTCGCTTCTGAGATCATTCCGGACTACCGCATTGCGGATTCCGAGGAGACACTGAGGGACATGGTGAAGGACGCCACTCATCTGATCGTCCTCTCCGACCCGAAGAAGAGTGACGAGGATGCGGATACCGATACCATGGTGCGCATCATCCGCCTCCGAAACTTGAAAAAGAAGCTTGGGTTGCATTTCAGCATCACGGCAGAGATGCGCTGTGAGAACAACCGAAAACTCATCGCCGAGAGCGGCTCAGAAGATGTGGTAGTAGCCTCCGATATGTCTGCCATGATGCTGGCCCAGGTAGCGGAGGACCCGCGAAGACTAGCCCTTTTCAACGAGCTTCTGGACGAGCAAGGCTGTGAAGTCTATTTGAAGCCATTGGCGGACTTCGGCATCTCTGAGACAAAGATGACAGTACGGGAGTTTCGTAGACAGATTTACGCCCACGGCTACACACCCTTGGGTATCCGTACTCTGGAGGGTTATTTCCAAGTACTGGACGACAATGTTCCCATCCAGCCCAGGCGTGGGGACAGTCTGGTGCTCATCGGCGAGGAATAAGCTTTTTTGAGGAATGTATTTTATATATTATGCTAACCATTATTATGTGATGTTAGCCTTTTACTAATACGGGCTGGTTGAGTTGAACGATACTTTTTTTTGAGGGTCGTTCAACTAACAGCCGTTCCCTAAGACTTATCCAACACCGGCTTCGTCGCTTTCACGCAAGACGCAACTGTCGACGCATTATGCAGAACCGCTGCCACCGAAGGTGAGATGTTCCCAAACAGTCCAAGCAGCATGAATGTCGTATTCACGGCAGCGATCCTGTGGGCAACGATATGTTCCACCTTTGCATGTTCTTCGGGTCTGTAATCCGCTGATGCAGTCAAAAAAAATGACGGAAACTGGACACGAATTTATCAATCCCCCCTAGGGGCTTACTGTACATTTTTTAGGCATGTAAAATGGCTGCGATTCGTTTAAGAAGGGAGTTTTTCAAGTGAAAAAAAACTTAGCAATACTCCTTGCTGCCATCATGGTCGTGTCTTTAGTCGCCTGCAGCGGCTGTAACGGCAAAGCCAAGAAGACCGACGATGAGATCGTGGCCGGTATGGTCATGGCCTCCGGCGGCGAGACTTTCGGTCTCGGTGATATGGGAACATATTATCTTCATGGTGCCAATGTCTACCACGAGAATCTCGTCTGCGTAAATGACAAAGGAGAATATGTTGGCCTTCTCGCAGAGAGCTGGACAACAAACGAAGATGCCAGCGTTTGGACCTTCGTCATCAGAGATAATGTTAAATGGCACGACGGCGTGGCATTCACTGCCGATGACGTTATCTTCACCATCGACTACACACTAGAAAAGAAGCCTTGGAGCATGAACGATGCCGCATTCCTCAATGACCTCAAGACATCTACTGATCCCAACTACAAGGCATACTACAAGGGTAAGAACGAAAAGGGACAAGAAACCGTCACCATCGAGATGAACGGTCCTTATTCCAACCTCTTGCTTAACATGAGAGCAGGTCTTTCTATCTTCCCCAAGCACATCTACGAGAAAGTAGATGATCCTATGACTTACGGTAATCCTTCCTCTGAGCTCGATGCTGCAATCGGTACCGGTCCTTTCGTCGTAAAGAGCCTTGATACCACCAGCAGAACTATGACTCTCGAGAGAAACGAAGATTATTACCTCGGAAACGTAAAAGCAAAGAAACTCACCATCAGATACTACAGTGATGCCAATGTCATGGCTCTTGCTCTTAAGAATAATGACATCGATCTGTGTCTGGCCTGGGGCAGCGGTCTTTCCGCAACTGCAGCAGAGTCCCTCAAGGACGCTGCCAATGTTACACTGGGCAAGGCTGACAGCGCAGCTATCTACGGTATTGGCTTCAACTGTATGAAGGATCCCTGGACCAACCCTGACCTCCGAGTTGCACTCTCCTACGCAGTAGATTATGAAAAACTGGTAGAACTCGTCCTCGGCGGCAACGGTAAGACCCCAGGAAAGAGCCTCATCCCCCAGAGCATGCTTTACTACAAGGACAACGGAAAACTGACCTACGATCCCGCTAAGGCCAAGAGCAGCCTCGAGGCCCTTGGATACAAGGATATCGACAACGATGGATATCTTGAGACTCCTGCCGGCGAGAAGTGGCTGCCGGTTCTCGGATTCAACGCTTCCAATGCAGACAGGGCAGAGATCATAAAGACCTCCTTCAATAAGGCAGGTATCGACCTCCAGCTCGAAGCTGTTCCCACCGCTTGGGCTGCTTGGAAACGACAGGTCGATGACAACGGAATCCGTCTTTACGACATGGTACTCACCGGATGCTCACATCTCGGTACCTATACCTACTGCAACTACGGCACCACTGTCGTCTCCGTCAACGGCGGTCTGAAAGACTGTCAGATCGACACTCCTGACTTCAACCGAGTACTGGACAACCTGAAAGCTGCCGGTACTGCCGACAAGATGAAGAAGGCAGCCGCTGACCTCCAGGACTGGTACGCCGCCAATATGCCGCTGATCCCCTTCTATGATCAGGAGATCATCACCGCATACGGCTCCGATATCACTGGCGTCTATGTGGATTCGCAGTTCGCATACACGATCTGCCACGACACCTTGATGAATGTATGTTTCAAATAGTTTAAAAGTCAAATGATATTCAGCACGATGAAGCCTAGGACCAAATGGTTCCTGATGAGGATTCTCAGATTCCTCATCGTCGGTTTCATCGTGCTTACTTTGGTCTTCATCCTGCCCCGAGTCATGCCTGGAGACCCGGTCGATAACCTCCTCGGCGAGGGCGCACTCAGTTTGAGCGAAGATGCCCGTGAGGGACTGTTAGCTTATTACAAACTCGACCGCCCGATCTGGGAACAATACATTGCTTTCCTAAAGTCTATCTTCACTTTCAATTTCGGCTATTCGATTACCCGCGCTATGCCCGTCAGCGATCTCATCTCCGGCAGGATCGGCTGGACTTTGCTTCTGACGCTTCCATCGATCCTCATCGGTTCAGTGGCATCGATCTTCTCTGCCGTTTACTGCGGAACCAGACGTGGCTGTACCCTTGATAAGATACTGGTCAGTCTATCCATCTACACTGAAACAGTTCCTACGTTCTTCATAGCGATGGTGGCGATCCTTATATTCGGCATGTCTTTGGGACTCTTCCCTATTTCGCACATATCGTCAGGAAGATACACAGGTATAGAGAATATCGTAGATATCTTCTACCACATGATCCTTCCAATATCCGTCCTGTCCTTCACGATATTCCTAGGCAAATTCCTTGTCCTCAGGAATACCGTCATCCAGATATCCGATGAAGCATACATCATGGTGGCACGGTCAAAGGGCATGTCTGATTCCCAGATACGCCGTTCCCACATCATCAGGAACATAATGCCGTCATTCCTAAGCATGCTTATTATGAATATAGGCTTCATGATATCCGGAGCTTTGATGATAGAGATCATCTTCTCCCTGCAAGGCATGGGAACTCTGGTATATTACGGAATCTCAACACAGGATTATCCTGTGATCCAAGGCACATTCATTATCATTGTCGCTTGGGTGCTGTTCACCAACATGTTCGCAGAATTCATGTATGGTGTCGTAGACCCGAGAGTCGGAGATTCGGTCGAGGGGACGAAAGTAAAATGATGAGCAGCATCAAAAACTTTATAGCCAAACTCCCAGTCTCGACTAAGATCGGTCTTATCATAGTCTTCTTATTCTGCATTTTGGCATTGATAGCCCCTTACGTTGCACCATACGATCCGCACGCAATGGATTTCAAACCGTTCCTGAGACCCAGTGCCGAACATCTTCTTGGCACTGATAATCTTGGAAGAGATATCTTTTCACAGCTTCTCTGCGCTTCAAGAGTATCTCTCCCCATCGGCATAGTCGCCGCAACAGTCGTAGTCCTGATAGGATTCACTGTCGGGATCTGGGCAGGATACCGCGGAGGTATCGCAGAGAATATCCTCATGGGCATAACAGACATCTTCATCCTCATACCGGGGCTGCCATTGATGATCATAATCGCCACATATCTGGGGCCAAGCGTGTGGAACGTGATCCTCGTCGTGGCGATGCTCTGGTGGTGCGGTACAGCCAGACTAGTCTACAGCCGTACCGTCCAGGTCAAAGAGATGTCTTTCATAGAATCAGCTAGGATGATGGGGTTCAGGGAATCTTACATCCTGTTCAGACACGTACTCTCCAACGTGAAAGAAATATTTGTCGCCAGATGGTGCCTCTCTGTTGCGTCTGCAATGATGGCAGAGGCGGGATTGGCATTCCTGGGTCTCGGAGATCCCTTCGAGATCAGCTGGGGCGGTATGATAACTGCAGCCTTCAACAAAGGTGGCTTCGTACTCAACCTGTGGTGGTGGTATGTAGCTCCTGGCATCATGATCTCACTTATCACTGCTGGCTTTTTCCTGATTGGTATGAAAAAGAAGATGAGGAGGAACGTCTGGGATGAGTGATCCTATCATCTCCATCAGGAATCTTACAGTCGAGTTCCCGACAGCCGAGGGCAAGTTCAGGGCATTAGATGAAGTATGCCTGAACATATCAGAAGGAGAACACGTCGCCGTCATCGGTGAATCAGGGTGCGGTAAGTCAGTATTGGGTCATTCCATTCTTCGCCTGTTAGACGGAATCTCAGAAACAACAGGAAACATCTTCATAAAAGGTGCCGATGTTCGTTCAATGAGCGAACGAGAACTGCTTGCAATGAGAGGCCAAGAGGTAGCTTTGATTCCTCAGAGCCCCACAGTGTCCCTCGATCCCGTGATCAAGATCGGTAAACAGATCGGCGAAGTCTATGATGTCCATGGAGTTCCTAAGCAGGAATGGAAAGAGAAAGTAGTGGAATCCCTGGGCAATATTGGATTCGAAGACCCTCAAAACATATATGAGACCTATCCTCACAGACTTTCCGGAGGAATGTGCGAGAGGACCGTCATATGCATGGGCATGTCCCTCAAGCCTGCGGTACTCATCGCGGACGAACCAACAAAAGGTTTGGATCCCGCCTCAAAGATCGATGTCCTTAAGACCCTGAACAGACAGACTAACGGAAAGACATTGATCATGATCACCCACGATTACAACGCCGCAAAAATCTGTGAGAGGACCGTTGTGATGTATTCCGGAAGGATTCTTGAAGACGGTCCAACAGAAGAAGTAATGAGAGATCCCAAACACCCCTACACCAAAGCCCTCTGGGGTGCCATGCCCTGTAACGGAATGATCCCTATTGCAGGTTCTGTTGAAAAGGCAGCAACAGGCTGTGATTTCTACAACAGATGCGAACATAGATGTGATGAATGCAAAGACCTGCATGATATGAAACAAGTCTCAGAAAACCATTTGGTGAGGTGCTGTAAATGTTAGAGCTACAGCACATAAACATCACATTCCGTAAGGGTCTGATCGGACGCGGTTCCAAGCCAGTCCTTGAGGACGTATCCTTAAGCATATCCAAGGGTGAACTCGTGTCGATAATAGGATTCAGCGGTTCAGGCAAGACGACCTTGGCGCGCATCGCTGTCAGGTCAATAAACCCAGATAAAGGAAAGATCATCCTCGACGGACAGGATATATCAAAATTAGGCTTCAAAGAGATGTCCAAGTACCGCTCACGCTTACAGATGGTATTCCAGCATCCTGAAGGTGCACTCAATCCCGAAATGACGCTTGGCGACTCTCTCAGAGAAGCAGTACGCAAGGCAGGATATTCAGGAAAGGCCTTTGAAGAAAAACTGGAATCGATCTGTTCAGAACTTGAGATCAAGAAAGAACTGTTGAACAGGTATCCGATGCAGGTCAGCGGAGGCGAGATACAGAGAGTTGCATTAGCAAGAGCTCTGACATTCGACCCGGACTACATATTCATGGATGAACCAACGTCCATGCTGGACGCATCTGTTCAGGCACAGATTCTTAAAGTCATACTCTCCCGTAAAGAACGCATGGGAATGGGTATAGTCCTAGTCACTCACGATCTCGATATCGTTCGAAGTGTAAGCGACAGAGTGATCGCAATCGATAAAGGCAGGATAGTCGCCGAAGGTACTGCAGAAGAAGTATTCTCATCACAGATACCTTACATCAAAGACTACGTTGATTCCTGGAACGAATTGGAATCCATCAACAGAAACATCGGATTGGACGACTGATTTCAATCAGTGCAGAGCCAACCGGATCATTTTTTCATTATTAGATCAAAAATCGATTACACAATATCTAGTTGATTGTTGGGACAAATCATCATAATGTGGTATAATCGCGACATTAAAAGCCGAAACTGAACAAAATATCGAAAAGGATCTCCTGACAACAGCTATGGAAAACAAATGGGTTAGAGCAGCAATACCGGCATTATTGATTCATTGTTCCATCGGTACAGTCTACTGCTGGAGCACTTTCAAAGAAGTCATCGCAAATCAAATCGGATCCAGTACCTTTGTGACCGGCTGGGCATTTTCCCTGGCCATCTTTTTCCTGGGCATGTCCGCTGCTTTCGGCGGCAAACTCGTTGAAAAAGACATCCACAGATCTTCACTTTTAGCCTGTATCTGTTTCACTGTTGGCATGGTCGGAACCGGTCTGACGATCCAATTCCTCAAAGGCGCACCCGCTGTCATACTCATTTACCTGTTCTATGGCTGTATCATGGGCATCGGTTTGGGCATCGGCTACCTGACACCCGTTAAGACTCTGATGCTGTGGTTCTCAGAACAGAAAGGTCTGGCTACCGGTATCTCAATCATGGGTTTCGGTTTGGCTAAAGCAATTGCAACACCTATCATGGAATATCTGCAGAACAATTTCGGTATCTCCATGATGTTCTACGTATTGGCAACCGTCTATTTCATCATGATGTTCGCAGGACATCTGCTGCTCAAGAAGCCTCAGGGCTGGGTCGAGGTCAAGGATGACAAACAGTCCAATTTCAATATCAAGGCACTGCTTAAAGAAAACAATCATGCTTTCGTAAAGATCTGGACGATCTTCTACATAAATATCCATTGCGGTCTGATGCTTATCACTTATGAAAAGCAGATCCTCAATACCTTCTTCGGACAGATGGCAATCATCGGTATGCTGATTTCTGTAGTACCGTCGGTAACTGCAATCTGTAACGCTCTGGGCCGAATCGGATACTCGACTATTTCAGATCGTATGAAAGACAGGATCACGGTCTATCACATCATCTTCATCTCATGTATAGCCGTATCGCTATTGGCATCCTTCAAACTCATCTTCATCATCATCCCGCTGCTGATGATCGTAAACCTCGGCTATGGCGGCGGTTTCTCCACACTGCCCGCATTACTCTCATCCCATTTCGGTATGAAGAACATCTCGAAGATTCACGGTCTGGCTTTATCAGCTTGGGCGATTGCCGGCATTACCGGCAACAACCTGTCTGAGATTATTCTTCAGTCTTCTGGCAACGAATACAGATTCGTCTTCATAACTGCATTCGTTCTTTACGCAGTAGCATTCGTTATCAGCAGGACCATTAAAGCTCCCAAAGAGATTCCAGCATAATCGCGATACAGAAAACTATTTCACAGAAAACAATAAGGGCGGGAAATATCCCGCCCTATTTCATTCTAAAAGATTATTATAGAACTCTATCCGAGAGTTTCCTTGGCTTCCTGCATGCGGACCTTGATACGGCCGTCTACTGCGATACCTTCGCCGGTCTTTTCAGAGATCAGCAACGGGTTAATATCCAATTCATCGATGAACTTGAAATCAGCTACCAACTGAGACAATCGGAGCAGAGTCTCTTCGATCTGGTCCAACTGAGCAGGAGTAGTGCCTCGAGCGCCTTCGAGGAGCTTGTAGGCTTTGACTGATCTGATCATTTCCTTGGCATCGATATCGGTGATAGGAGCGATTCTGAAAGTCACGTCTTTCATGACTTCGATGAAAACACCGCCCAGACCAAACATCATCATAGGACCATATTGAGGATCGGTAGCGATACCACAGACCATTTCTCGAGAGCCCTTGACCATTTCCTGGATGATGACACCTTCGAGACCTTCCAAAAGACCTTTTTCAGTCAACTTGGCAATAAGATCCTGATATTCTGCTCGTAACTTCTCAGCAGACTGGATATTGACTCTGACACCGCCAACATCGGTCTTATGGGAGGTGGTCTTGGAAGTCATCTTCATAACGACCGGATAACCAATGGAATCCGCAATAGCAACAGCTTCATCCTCGGACTTGGCAAAACCGGACTTACAGACTCGGATACCATAAGCATCGAGTACATCGATGGATTCACGAGTGGTAAGCTGATCACGGCCTTCGTTGATCGATTTAATGATGATCTCTTTGGCCTTGTTGTAATCGACATCATATTTCTTGATGGTACCTTCGGGTCGTTCGATCCAAAGTCTCTGCTGGTTCAATCTGTTAAGACCGTCAGCAGCTTCCTCGGCATACATAAAGAACGGCATATTGACGTCCATGTCGCTGAGTGAAGTGAAGAAGACGGACTTGGTCATGAAGACGCCGAGAACGGGCTTGTAAGGATGCTGAGCCTTGATTTCCATGACGGCCTTAGCAACATCGATGTCTTTGAGACCCAAGAACGGCAGATAGATGACCATGATCATGTCGACGTTATCATCGGCAATCACGGTCTCTAAGGTCTGCTTATAATGTTCGATAGGAGCAGATGCAATCATATCGACAGGGTTCTTAACTGATGCGGCTGCAGGTAAGAAACTTCGTAGCTTTTCCTTAGTCTCATCAGAGAGCTGAGCAATCTGCATACCATATTCGCAAACAGCATCGGTAGCCATAATGCCAGGACCACCAGAGTTGGTGATGATAGCGACCCTATCTCCTCTAGGAATAGGACAATTGGCAAAGACTTTAGCTGTTGCGAACAGATTCTTCAGAGAGTATTCGCGGATGACACCGGACTGGCTAAGTAATGCATTAGCAGCCTTGTCGGCACCAGCCAGAGAACCAGTATGAGATGAAGCAGCACTTGCACCGGCTGCAGAACGACCGGCCTTGAGGGCCAGGATCGGTTTTTTCTTTGAAATTCGGGAGGCTAACTTTCGGAAGTTGGCAGGATTCTGGATGGATTCCATATAAAGAAGAATCTGATGGACATCATCGTCATCTTCCCAGTATTCCAGAGCAGTTTCAGCGTTGACGTCTGCCTGGTTACCGATGGAGATGAACTGGGCGAAACCTAAGTTGAGATCTTTAAGGATGTTGAGGATACCGCCGCCCAAAGCACCTGACTGTGAAACGAAACCGATGTGGCCTCGTTCAGGTAAGGATTCGGCAAAACATCCGTCCATGGAGATCTCAGGGAGAGTATTAACGACGCCTAAACAGTTAGGGCCAACGCATCGCATACCATATTGATGGATTTTGGCAACCAATGCCTTTTCTAATTCAGCACCCTCTTTACCGGTCTCTTTGAAACCAGCGGTAATGACACAAAGACCTTTGATGCCTTTCTGATAGCACTGGTCGATGGTATCAAGAAGGAATTTTGCATTAACTGCGATGATAGCTAAATCAATATCGCCGGGTACGCTAAGTACTGAAGTGTAAGCCTGCAGGCCTTCGATGATACCGCCCTTAGGGTTGATCGGGTAGATATCGCCTGTAAATTTGAATTCAAGCAATCGCTTCATGATGTCGGAGCCGATAGTGTGTTCCTTAGTGGAAGCACCGACAACCGCAATCGATCTTGGTTTCATGATTTTATCTAAGATGCCCATTTTCTCTCCCTATCTTTCATTCAATTGGATCTGACTAGCAAACAATTGCGCCCCTCAGCGTAGAACAGATCCATTTATGCTGTTTCCAGCGTTCGCACAAATAGACACCCGGTCTAAGGGTGTTCTTAGAACAGTAACAATAATATCATATTATCTCCAACTTATTCTTCTTCACCGCATGAGCAGTCCGACAGACGTCTTTTTGATATAATATTCTTCGCTATGACGGAGTCTATCTCACCAATCAGAAAACAATTGCTGGATATCAAATCACAGTATCCTGACTGTATGTTGCTGTTCAGGCTGGGAGACTTCTACGAGACTTTCGACGAAGATGCTGAAAATGCATCGAAAGTACTGAACATCGTACTCACCAAAAAATCTATGGGCAAAGGCGTCGAAGTCCCCATGGCAGGTATCCCCCATCATGCTCTGGATGACTATATGTCCCGTCTCATCAAGGCCGGCTATAAACTGGCCATCTGCGAACAGCTCACGAAGCCCGGCGAAACCAAGGGCCTCGTTCAGAGAGACGTCATCAGGATCGTGACACCGGGAACTATCATCGAACCTGCCCTTCTGGAAAAAGGCATCAATAACTATCTGGCATCTGTGATCATCGAGAACGACTCGGTCGGTCTTGCTTATATCGACGTATCAACCGGTGAATTCGGAGCGACTGAGATCGATATCTCAAAGCTTCAGAACGAACTGGTAAGGATAAATCCCGCCGAAATCATCATTCCGGAAGATCAGACCGGCATCGAGCATGATAATCTATCAAAATGCAGCGCGATCGATTTCCGTCTCGACAGATGCGAAGCGATCCTTAAAGAACAATTCGAAGTGACCACCCTCGAAGGCTTCGGTCTCAAGAACCATCAGCTTGCCACCAGAGCTGCCGGCGCAGTCGTCAGATATGTCCGCAGGATGCAGAAAGACACCCTGGGAATACTCCAGGGCATCAACTATTACAGCACTGCATCCTACATGGCACTAGATAATTCGACGCAGAAAAACCTGGAGCTCTTCGAGAACTCAACAGGCAATACCAAAGACGGGACCTTATTGTCTGTCCTCGACCACACTACCACACCCATGGGCATGCGTCTCATGCGAAAATGGATCGGACAGCCCTCACTCGATAAGAAAGAGATTGAAAGACGTCAGGACATCGTCGAAGCATTTAATAAAAACAGCATCTTACGCAGCAGGATCGTAACGATACTCAAGAACATCCCCGATATCGAGAGGATATCCAATCGTATCAGTTCCAATATCGTCCTGCCTCGCGAACTGTTAGCACTGAAGTATGGTCTCAAAGCCATACCCGAGCTTGCTAAAGCACTTTCCGGCGACCCTGCTTTCTCAGGTCTCATCCCCAATGAGCAGCATGATATCGTCTTCCTCCTCGAATCTTCTTTGAACGACCCCATCGATGGACTTTTGGGCGAAGGCACCGTAATCAGGAAAGGTTACAACCAGGAATTCGATGAGATCAAAGACATGGCCAACAATTCCAAGAAGTATCTGATGGAACTGGAATCCAAGGAAAAGAGTGAGACCGGCATTTCAAAACTCAGAGTAGGCTTCAACAGCGTATTCGGCTATTACATCGAGGTACCGAACGGAGCCAAATCCCAGGTGCCAGACACTTATATCAGAAAACAGACCCTTGCTAACGTCGAAAGGTATTACACTCCTGAATTGAAAGAGTATGAGACGCTTATCCTGCATGCCAATGAGAACATCTCCGATATCGAACATCGTCTCTACAGACAGATCACTTCCCAGATCACTCCCTACATCTCATGCCTCCTGACGATCGCTCATCAGATATCCGAACTCGATGTCTTAAGAAGCTTTGCCGAAGTTGCGGTCATGAACCGTTACGTGCGCCCCAAGATCACTGATGAACAGAAGATCGATATCATAAACGGCCGTCATCCGGTAGTCGAGACCAGGCTGCCCAGCGGCTCATATGTCCCCAATGACACTCACATGGATCATTCGGACACTCAGATAATGCTCATCACAGGCCCAAATATGGCCGGTAAATCGACCTATATGAAACAGGTCGCCCTGATAGTATTATTGGCCCAGATCGGCTCCTACGTCCCTGCTGACCGTGCTGAAATGTCCATCATCGACAGGATCTTCACACGAATCGGCGCACACGAAGAACTGTCCTCTGGAAAATCGACCTTCATGGTTGAGATGGTGGAAACGTCCGTCATCCTCAATAACGCCACACCTAACTCTCTCCTGCTCCTGGATGAGATTGGCCGCGGCACCAGTACATACGACGGTCTGTCCATTGCGGAATCAGTCGTGGAGTATATCCATAACAATCCCAAGAAAGCCGCATTCACCCTGTTCGCGACGCATTATCACGAGATGGTCAGCATGTCAGACCGGTTGCCGCGCCTAAAGAATTTCAATATCGCAGTTGCCGAAGAAAACGACGAGATCGTGCTTCTGCATAAGATCATCAAAGGCGGGACCGATAAGAGTTACGGTATCCATGTAGCAAAGCTCGCAGGACTTCCCAGATCGGTCACGACCCGGGCCAATGA
The DNA here is from genome assembly GCA_002309415.1 of Dehalococcoidia bacterium UBA1222. The sequence continues at coordinate 67,413 of DBXC01000005.1, read as the reverse complement.
GATACTCGAGGATCTGGAACAGCAGCCGAAGAACAAGAAAGCCAAGAATACCGTCATACAGGCCCAGCTTCCTTTGTTTGCAGAACCATCGCCAACATTGAAGAAGATAAGCGAGATGGATCTCGACGAAATGACGCCGAGACAGGCTCTCAATACTCTTTACGAACTGAAGAAAGAAAGCAAAGAAGAGCTTTCTGACTAGTTATCCTTTTGCATTTCCTGATCAGTCGATCGTTGGTGGGAACTCACAGGTATCGGTTATTTCAGCTTTGCCTGAAAGATCAGCATAGACCCTGACTATCATATAGTCTGCTGTTGCGTTAGGGACGACAGGCGCGACTTCACAGAGCATGAGATAATTGATTCCGGCAACGACCTGAGTACCAAGGAGTGCGACCGGAGCATAGCTTGCACCCACCAGACCCTCAGTGGCTTTGGAAAGAGCTTTAGTAGCGTCAGTAGTCAAGACGGGAGACTCAGAAGCAGTCCACCCGCCGTCGAGACCGGAACTGACCAATGCCGCAAATTCGCTTTTGCGTACATCGGTAATACTGACGCTGCCCTGAAGATCTTCATAAAGGGTCACGAGAGCATAGGTCGCGTCAGGGTCTTTCCCGATACGCTCGACCGAGCAAAGGAACAAGTGATTGGTGCCGGCTACGACCTGGCTGGCAAGATAAGCGACAGGAATATAGCTCACGCCGACTTTACCGGCTACAGCTTTATCAAAAACGGCCTGGATATCAGATGTGATCACGGGAGACGATGCCCTCGTCCAGCCGCCGGAAAGAGCAGGTTCCTGAGGATCGTCTTTCTTGCAGGAGCATGCGGCGCCAGTTAAACAAAGTGCAGAGATTAACAGAGAGGATAATACGACAAGGAGCATCTTCTTCATCTTTCTTACCTACCCAAAATTTTTCATCAAGAAAACAGATAAAAGTCTTTTTTCTACCCTAAATAATAGCCCCAATAAGTTTAATTGACTACCGATAACGTGATACAATTACTTGACGCATTGTGGGACTGAAACGACCCCACGCATGCGCTTATAAACGTAATAAAGAAATAAAAATAGATGGAGGGAAAATGGTAACCTTAAGCGTTATTAAGGCTGACATCGGTGGTTACGTAGGTCATTCAGAATCACATCCTGATCTGCTCGCAACTGCCAAAGAAAAGATGGAACAGGCCAAACAGAAGGGCCTGGTCATCGATTATCAGGTAGCTAAATGCGGCGATGACTGCGAACTGATCATGACTCATGATCACGGAACCGATAACAAAGAGATCCATCAGATGGCATGGGACACTTTCGTCGCCTGCACTGAGGTCGCAAAGAAACTCAAGCTCTATGGTGCCGGCCAGGACCTTCTCGCCGACGCTTTCTCCGGAAACGTCAAAGGTATGGGCCCCGGTTGTGCCGAAATGGAGATAGAAGAACGACCCAGTGAACCTGTCATCGTATTCATGGCTGACAAGACTTCATCCGGTGCATGGAACATGCCTCTCTACAAGATGTTCGCAGACCCGTTCAACACTGCAGGTCTGGTCATCGCAGAGAACATGCATGACGGTTTCACTTTCGAAGTCCATGACGTACTCGAAAACAAGATGATCAAATTCAACACCCCTGAAGACATCTACGATATGCTGGTCTTCATCGGTGCCACCACCCGATACTGCATCAAGGCCGTCTACACCCGCAAGGGCGAGATTGCCGCAGTATCCTCCACTCAGAAACTCTACAACATCGCCGGCCGATATGTCGGTAAAGATGACCCCGTCTGCATCGTCCGAGGCCAGGGTTGCTTCCCTGCCATCGGTGAAATCCTCGAGCCCTTCTCCAAGACATGGCTCGTCGAAGGTTGGATGCGTGGTTCCCACTACGGTCCTTTCATGCCCGTAAGTGAAGCCGACAGCACTCCTTCCCGCTTCGATGGTCCTCCTCGAGTAGTCGCTTATGGTTACCAGCTGGCTAACGGCAAGCTCGTCGGTCCTCGCGATTTCTTCGCTGACAAGTCCTTCGACAATGCCCGCAAGGCCGCACTCGATGCAGCTGACCTCCTCCGATCACATGGTCCTTTCGAACCTCATCGACTTCCTCTCAATGAGATGGAATACACCACCATGCCTCAGGTCATGGAAAAACTCAAAGATCGATTCGAAGACATCAAATAATCGATACAATCGAATAAGGTTTAGAAATATGAAAGAGCTTCTTCTGGCAACTACCAATAACGGTAAAAGGAAGGAGCTCTTCCATTTAATCGGAGACCGCTTCGAGATACTCCTTCCAACCGATCTTGGACTCGAGATGAAGGTCGAAGAGACCGGAACAACATTCGCCGAAAATGCCGTTCTCAAAGCAGAGAGTCTGGGAAAGCTCTCAGGCAAAATGACCTTTGCCGATGACTCAGGACTCGAGATCGATGCCATGGGCGGAGAACCCGGGATTTATTCATCGCGTTTCGGCGGCGAGGATTCCACTTACCCCGAAAAGTTCGCTCTGATCTATGACAGGCTGAAGGACGTTCCTTTCGAGAAGCGCACAGCCCGATTCAGATGCGCCATCGCCCTTTATATCCCCGGTGAAGAGACCAGAGTATTCGAAGGAAAAGTCGAAGGTATCATCGCAAATGCACCGAAAGGCTCAAACGGCTTCGGTTATGACCCGATCTTCTTTGTACCTGAATACGGTAAGTGCATGGCCGAATTAGATCCTGATATCAAGAATCAGATCAGTCATCGTGCCAATGCCATCAAGCTTCTAGTAGAGTATCTCAATACCAGTTTCTAGTATCCAAAACCATCTAAATAATTAAGGCCTGTCCGGAGTACCGAACAGGCCATTTGATTTCTATTGATTCGCAATTACCACTGTACGAACATCGGCATGATGACATACAGGAAGTTTTCTTTTGGATCAGCAGGAAGGAAGACACCAGGACTGGTGGGATTGACGATCTTAAGTACCATCTGATCCTGTTTGATGACATTGAGCATATCATTGAGGTATTTGTAGTTGAATGCAATCTTGCCCTCGGAACCTTCAACGATGGCTTCCATATCGGAGATGTTATCACCGACCTCTTCAGATCGAGCAGAAAGAGTGATCTTACCGGGAACCAAGTCAGCACCAGGAGTAGCAATGATCTTGATGATACCGTTGCCGTCCTTAGCGAAGATACTGGCGGATTTGGTGCACTGCTGAAGCTGATTGACGATGACAGTGACGGTGGTGGACTCACCAGCAGGAATGAGCTGCTCATAGGCAGGGAAATTGCCCTGTATCAGCTGGGAATAGAACTGGACATCACCGATGGTGAAGAGTGCCTGAGTGCACTTTGAGTTGATCTTGATCTCAACTTCATCTTCGCCATTGATGACCATTCGTGAGAGCTCACCAAGGACACGGGCCGGAATGATGGCCTTAGTCTGAGTCTCGACTTTCATGCCGATCTCAGCCTTGTAAACAGCCAAACGGAAGCCGTCGGCTGCTACGAGAGTGACTTTATCGCCGTTGAAATCAGCAAGGACACCGGTAAGTACAGGTCGGGCTGCATCACTGGCAGCAGCGAATACGACCTGGTTTATAGCTTTCTTGAGTTCGGAGAATTTTAACTTGGTGCAGATACCATCTTCGATAACAGGGATGGGAGGGAAGTCTTCAGAAGGCATACCTGAAAGACGAGTCTTCTGACGAGCAGTCTTGATGTTGAGGCTATTCTTATCATCAAGGTCAAGACCGACTTTGTCGTCCTTGGAAAGGACAGAAACATATTCACTGATCAGCTTAGCAGGTACAGTGATGGAACCTTCTGATTCGATATCAGCACCGATCCAGCAGCTGACAGCCATCTCAAGATTGGTAGCAACCAGTTTCAGTCTGCCGCCATCAGTGGATAACAAAATATTATTTGTGATTGCCAAAGTGGATCGACCGGCAGCTCTGCCGACCTGTCCGATTCCATACGCCAAGTTATCCTGCAAACAAGTTAATTTCATCAAATTCTCCTAAATCACTTATTGAACGAGTTAAAAATCTTTCATTTAAATTATAACAACTGAAACCGGCACTTCTCATGTCATCTCTAGGCACAAAAACGACGAATTTTCGTAATTTTTGTTGATTTTTAATTATATAATAATTATATTATATGTATAATAGTTAATACGTTTCGGGGCAATAAGATGGAAAGAAACTACCGGATTACAGAAAACTCCAAATCTTCATACACTAAGAGCGAAAAGAAACAGATCACCATCAATATCGATGTGACCGCCATCGAATACTTCAAGGAACAGGCGGCGTCCTACGGGCTGCCCTATCAGACACTGATCAATCTCTACCTCGTGGATTGTGCCAGGATCAACCGCCATATCCAGCTATCCTTCATCTAATATCCTATTCTTGTCATGCCATCATGAGTTGTTTCAAAACAGAATGGCAAAAAGCCAGTCTCACATCCTCACAAAGCGCGAACAGAAGCATGGTTTGTATCTGTTAATCGAAAAACGACCAAATTGTAGTTTTATTCGTTCTTAACTCATGATAAACTGTCGATACATGAAGTGTTCCAGGCAAATTTGGAGAAAGCAATGATCAAAAGATATTATCTGAACAGAAAGCATCTTCCGACGATACCGACACCGCATGACTACGTGATCAAAAAAGTCGAATCATCGAGGCAATTCATCACTTTCTATTTCGAAGACGATATCACAGTGCATTCTTCTGCAGAGATCCTCTTTCCCAACGCAAAATCCTTGATCATGCGTTTCCATCTGGTCGATCCGGATTTCGATATGTACAAGTGGAAAGTCTCAAAGACCCGAGGAAAAGGATACTTCCCCTACGAGTTCCACAATCTCAAGATGACTTTAAAACGCAATCTGGAATATCTGGAACATAAAGTGGGATTTCAATCTATCATCATAAAACTGTTCAGAATGGACTTCATCATGATAGAAGCCCAAGTGGACTACGTTTCATTCGAAACTATTGAATAGCTAAAGAGCTTTCTTTATCGCATCCAGAAGACTGGCATAGTCGTAGAATGCCTCAATCTCAGGATGGTCTTTGCGGATAGTTTCAGGCGGATTCAAGAGGAAACCGCTCTTGCTTGCCATGATCATCTCAAGATCGTTGAAACTATCACCGACCGCGATCGTCTCATACCCCATAGACTGGAATCCTCTCACAGTCGTGAGCTTGGATTTCTCACAGCGCATATGATATCCGGCAATCATACCGTCAGCATCGATCTCAAGAGTATTGCAGAGAATGGTGGGATAGCCCAGTTTCTTCTTAATCGGCTGGGCAAACTGTTCGAAAGTGTCACTTAAGATCACGACCGGGACGATCTCACGGAGCTCTTCCATGAATTCCTTGGCACCAGGCAGCGGGTCGATACCAGCGATCACATTCTGGATATCTTTGATGCCAAGATTGTGTTCCTTCAGTATCCTGAGCCTGTTATCCATCAGCTGACTGTATACGGGAACATCGCGTGTAGTCAGTTTCAATTCATCGATACCGGTCGCTTTGGAGACCGCGATCCAGATCTCGGGAAATACGATCCCTTCCATATCCAAACATACGATATTCATCTCTTTATTCTTTCTTCCCGTGATCACCTTTATCTCATCGAATTTCGACCAGATATAATGAGCCGAATCACGTTTATGCGGCACCATGCATTTGGAACAGTCCTTAGTGCCGTTATCAGTATAACTTAAATTGCCTCCGCATCTATCGCCTAACGCGTACAGCGGGCAATAACAGAAGAGACAGTTGAAGTTCTCCGTGTCACGGGTCTCATGACACGGGAAATACTGACAGTCTTTATTACTGAAAAATGACGAATCATTCATCTGATATCGTTCTCCAATTTAAACTGGGTAAAGTATACACGATGACGATCAATCATCATCGAAATCATCGAGCGTATCGATTGCAGCATCGTATCCGGCTTTGGCAGATTTGATGATCCATTCCTTGCCGAGAGCACGATCTTCTTCATTATCGTGCTTCATCAGCATGCAGCCGACATTGAACATAGCTTCAGGAATGCCGTTCTCGGCTGCCGCCAGGAACCACTTATAAGCAGCATCAAGATCATGATCGACGCCGCGACCCGATCCGTACATGTACCCTAACAGGAACTGTGACATGCCGTCACCGGCTTCAGAAGCGACCGTCAGGTACTTCAAAGCCTTGGCGTAATCCAGCTCGATCTCCCATCCGAAATAATACTGCTTGCCGAGGTAAGCACATGCCTCGGGATGTCCCGCATCGGCTAATTCGGTAGCTTTTGCCAGTAATTCTTCATCCATGTCCTTCTGCGCCTTTCCATGTGTGATTCATATGATAAGATTTTAGCTGTATAATAGTGTGGCTGTCATGCGGGTGTAACTCAGTGGTAGAGTGTTTGCTTCCCAAGCAAAACGTCGCGGGTTCGAATCCCGTCACCCGCTCCATCTTTCAATAGAGGATATTTCATCATGGCAAGTACTGAAGATTATCTGATCTATGTCTTAGACACACTTAAAGCAACCGACGGCATCACCCACAAAAAGATGATGGGAGAATATATCCTCTATAAAGACGGCTGCATATTCGGTGGAATCTACGACAATAGGTTCCTCATCAAAAAGACCAAATCATCAGATGAACTCGGATTGAGTGAAGAAATACCTTATCCCGGGGCAAAACCGATGTTACTGGTCGAAACTGAAGACCCTTACGAGATCAGAGACATCGTTATCAACGTCTGCGATGATCTTAAACGATAATAGCCGTCACGATTAATTCTAACTATCCCAGTATAGATTGAACAGCCGTGTTTGATTTATAATCAACATATGGGTACACAGACTAAAGAGCGCTCAATCGTTCAGGACATGGTCAAAGGATTACTTATCCTTTTCGTCATCTATTTCCATGCCACCATGTTTGGCGGTTCTAACGCACTCACTTCATTCAACATCCTTTATTGTGTCTTCCCATGTCTCATGTCAGTTTTCTTCTTCTATAGCGGATACAACTATTCCCCCAGTGGAAGAACTTATAAAGAAAAGATCACCCACAGAGCAAAGCAGTTACTGCTGCCGATTCCCATCGTATTCGTAGTTGCCACTATTCTTGTTGGAGGTCTTCAGCTGATTACCGGCAATGCGACCATACAGACTGTCCTGTATGGCGACCTATACTTCTTGCTCTCGGAAGGTGGTTTCGATCTTTTGGGAATTAGTATTGCCTCAGGCTGTATCGATGTGATCTTAGCAGTAGGCATCCTATGGTTCCTATATGTCCTTTTCATCATCTCGGCAGTTTTCTATCTCATTGTCGACTGGACCATCGCAAAGACGCCTAGATTCGCTGGTGTCATAGCCATTTGTCTCCTGCTCTCATTCCTGATCGTCCAGTTCGTAGGCGTATCATTGCCGCATATGGTCCAGGCATATCCGGCCATCCTGGCAATAATGCTAGCAGGAGCTTATCTCAAAACTAAGAATTTCCTAGACAGACCCGCAGACTCTCCAAAGGCTATTTGGTCGATCATTTTAAGTGCAGTCTGCTGCGAAGCAGTGATCTTCTTGGTCTGTTACTTCTGCCACGTACAATTCGGAGCAGACCTTGTCGGAGCGATGCCCGGCGGACAGTTCAATGCAGTCATCAAAGGATTCGATGTCATCCTCGTCTTCATCATGTCGATACTGGGAACATATGTGATCCATACTTTGATGCGCTTGTTCAGTAATATCAAGCCATTACGTATCGCTTTCGGTTACCTCGGAAAAAGAGTATCTTTGGTATACGTGACCCACACTACGATTCTGTCATTCGTAGTCACTTTGATTTTCCGACGCGATCTCTCAGGACTGGGGCAGTTCTACCCAATCGTTCTCGTACTTATAACGATCACTGTATTCATAGTGATCAGTCTCGTAATTGAAGCACTTATTAAGAAGGCAAGATCATCGGCTGTGGAGAAGGCATAACACATGATGAAGACTGATATCGACAACTATCTATTCAGTGATATGTACGAACTCGATGAGGAGTCGTCCCAGAAAGAGGCGATATCCTTCAAAGGACGCAAATACACCTTCGGAGAGGTCTCGCTTTCGGTCAATTATTTAGCAAACAAGCTCATTGAAATGGGCGTCAAAGAAGGCGACCATGTAGCACTCCTGTCGATGAACTCATACAACTGGTTCATCGCATTCCTTGCCATCATCAGAGTGGGTGCGGTCGCAGTACTTATCAACTACATTCTGCGCCACAATGATCTCGTCAATGCCATCAAGAACGCCGACTGTAATTTCCTGATTCACGGGAAATACGTCTCAGAAGCAAAGGATGACGATGATTTGGAAAAACTATTAAAAGAATGCAATATCGATGAGAACAGAGTCCTCTCGATACGAGAAAAGGACATCATTTTCAAGAAGATCCTCAAAGACTACGATCCTGTTCCTCTGAAAGAGATCGAAGACCGAGAAGCAGAGAGCAAAAGGACATCTCATATCATCTTCACTACTGGCACGACCGCGGCACCCAAAGCCGTCATGCTCTCCCAGTATGGTCTCATGAACATCATCTATCACAATTTCTACAAACTCGATAATATCGCGTCCCCTACTTTCATGTGCCTTCTGCCCATGTTCCACTGCTTCGGATTATTAGTAGTTATGGCATTCCTGTCATATAAAAGGCTGGTCTACATCAACGAAATGTCCAGTGCCTGGGATATGTATAAAGAATTCCTACGGGCACGCTGCGGCGACTATGCCTCAGTCTCTGTAATATTCGACAGATTAGCAAGAGCGCCCGGTTTCTGGATCCACAAAGGAAAGTTCGTCAAACACTGTATAGTGGGCGGCGGTTTTACGTCCGACAAGCAGCTCAAGTTCCTTGAGAAAAAATACGTGAACGCCAAATTCCTCAACGGCTACGGACAGACCGAGTGTTCTCCCCTCATTTCTCTCGTTTATCCCAAATCACCGGCAAAAAAGAAGAAGACCGTAGGTCTCCCAATGGACGATCTTGAGATCGTCATACAGGATCCCAATACGAAAGACCTTATCACTGATGAAAGAAGCCCCGGAGAGATACTAATCAAAGGCTATGTACTCTGTAACGGTTACTATAAGCTCCCCAAAGAAAAACAGCCTTTCGATGACAATGGTTATCTGCATACCGGTGACCTCGGTTATCTGGACGATGACGGATACCTGAACCTGACCGGCAGATTGAAAGATATCATTGTCCGTAAGGGCGAAAATATCTCCCCATCAGAGATCGAAAAAGCCTTCGAGAAATACAAAGAATTTACTAAGGTTCGAGTACTGGGCTTCCCGTCCCTGACTGACGGCGAATATATCATAGCGGTCGTGGAAATGAAGCGAAGACCGTTGGTCTTCAATGAATCGACTTATCTCAACGATCTTCATTCTGTACTTCCCTCGATCAAAATCCCGACGCATATCATTTATCTGCCAAAATTCCCCTTGAATGCAAATGGTAAACTTGATGAAAGAAAACTTCGCGAGCAGTGTCTTGATAAGATGAATAAAATCGTCGATCATGCATTGTATAAAGAGACTGCCCGCTTGCTTAATAAGCTAAAGAAACAGAATTAGAGAGACTACTATGGCTGAAAAGATCTTAGAACTCAGGAATCTTAAGAAATACTACGGAAAGGGCGATTCAGAAGTCCGAGCGCTGGATGATGTATCGCTCGATATCAACGAAGGCGAACTCCTGGTCTTAGTCGGTAATTCAGGATGCGGTAAATCCACTCTCCTAAATGTCATTGCCGGCATGGACAGCCCTGATTCCGGAGAGATACTCTTTGACGGCACAGATATAACGAAATTCAAAGATAAAGAGCTCACTAATTTCAGAAAAGAGAAGATTGGTTTCATTTTCCAGTTCTATAATCTTCTCCCAGACCTGACTGCTATCGAAAACGTCAGAATGTCGATAAACGGAAAAGACGTAGATAACAAGGCAGGAAAGACTCTTGAGCTGGTCGGCCTCGGCGGTGAAAAGATGAATCAATACCCGTCCCAGATGTCCGGCGGTGAACAGCAGAGAGTCTCGATTGCGAGAGCTCTTGTAAAAGATACTAAGCTGATCCTCTGCGATGAACCCACCGGTGCTCTCGATGATAAGACCGGCCGCAAGATCTTGAACCTTTTACAGGATCTGGTCAGGAAACAGGGACAGACGATGGTGATCGTCACTCACTCTTCCCCTATCGCCGCCATAGCTGACCGTGTAGTTACTATGCGCGACGGCAAGATCATAAAAATCGCACAGAACGACAATCCTTCTGACGCTGATTCGATCGAGTGGTAGTTTGATCATGAAACTTGCCCGAACGATGCTGCTCCCATATCTGAAGCGATTCTGGCTGATGCTACTCAGCATAGTATTGGTCGGCGCATTCGGCACGGGCATCCTTATCGGTCTCCGCAATGCCTATATCAACATGGAAAACGGAGTCAATTCTTTCCTGGAAGAATACTCTTATCCTGAGATCACTGTAGGGCTTTCCCAGGATCTCCCAGTCGCATGGTTGAGTATCCTGCCACAAGATTACAAAGAACAGATGGATATCGATCAGATAATCTATCGAGAAACGATCAATACCACATTTGAAAACACCAACGGCAAAGTATTCAACGGAAGAATCCATTCCTACGAAAATGATTACTTCATCAAACAGTATCTGTATGACGGATACACATCCACCGACGGTCTCCGCATGGAATATCATTTCGCACAGTCCAACGGCTTCAAAGTCGGAGACAAGATCACGATCAGAATGCCGGGAGACAAGACCGTCGAATATGAGATAAAGGCACTGGTATGCGCTCCTGAAACGAGCGTCGTATCTCAGGATTCCTATTCACTGTCATCAGCAAGGGACTTTGCCTATTTGTATCTTCCCAGAGCTGAAATAGACACATACTATTCAGCTCAGGTATTCAACGAGATACTCGTTAAATTCTTAGACGGAAAGGCTAAGACCCTTGACGATATCGAGAAGATGTATGATGAAGCTGAAAGCAAGCCCAGCATCAACATCTATGACTACATCGCATACGCATCAGAATACGAGAATTCTACAATCATAAAGCAGTACAAAAATACATTACGGGCAATCAATTACATCTCGCTCGGCGCACCAGCCATCTTCTTCTTAGTGGTACTAGTCGTCACAGCACTCTTCCTGTCACAGATCATCAGGCAGTGCCGCAAAGACATCGGTGTCATGCGCGCACTGGGCGAAAAGAAGAGCAGCATTACAAGCGTCTTCATGCTGATGACTTTTGCCACGTCGACACTGTCTTGGCTGATCGGTATCGGACTAGGTTCAGTGATCATCATGATCGCCAACAAAGCTTACGGCGATGCCATCAGGCTCTATCCTCTGGGATTCCATATCAATTGGATCGTAGTGCTTGTAGCTTTCGCGGCGTTGCTCACAATCAGCGAACTCACAGCATACTTAACATGTCTCGGTATCTCCAAAGTCAAACCTGTGGAAGCCATGAAGGCTCTGCCTCCATCCAATAACAAGACCCCCTATCTGACCAGGACGCTGTTCAAGAATACCCCTATTCCCTTCAAGGTGACTGCATCTCAGACGATCAGAAATTTGAAGCGATATATCGTATCCGGCATCTGTATCTTCGCCAGCGGCGTACTGATCTTCGTGGCGCTGTCTCTCATCGAATCCAAGCAGGTCATGTTACAGCAGCTCTTCGAAGTGCGTATGGATTACGATGTCCAGGTCTATCTGACAAAAATGCCGGAGAATCCGGAAGCATATATCAAAGCGAACTTCGCTGATGAAAACGGTGTTTTGGATCCCAATATCAAAGATATCGCGATGATCAAATACGTTGCTCTTGAACTGACCAACGGAGATAAAGAAGAAATCGGTCTTATTAACGGCATCTCAAATGATCAGGATCTTCTGAGAGTCGTGGATTATTATCATCACACTATCGATGTTCCTGATAGCGGAATCATACTGGCCAAGCACTATGCAAACACCATAGGCGCATCTGTTGGAGATATCATCCAAGTGAACGGCACTGATACAGAAGTCAAAGCCATCTCGGATGAATATCTGTATCAGGTCAACTACGTAGGCTATGATGCATTCAATAATATCGTCGGCACAGTCAAATACATCGGCACACTGCTGGTCAGAGTCGATGATACAGAGAGTTTCGTTAAAAAATACGAAGCTCTTACTGACCTCAAATACATGTCTTTGAACTCCACCATCCGAGCCGAATACGGCGATCGATTGATGGCATTTGATATTTCTGCCGGATTTCTGGCCGCTATCGCTCTGTTGATGGGCTTCCTCATCGTATTCAACATGATCCAGACCAACCTCAAAGAACAAAAACGATCCTTTGCGACCATGAGGACACTGGGCTATCAGAGGTCTTCGATATCCAACGCAAACCTCATTAACAATCTATTCCAGTACGTGGTAGCCATGATCTTCGCATTGCCTGCCGGAGTCGGACTCTCCAATTTCATCCTGATCAACATCTCATCGTCAGATCAGAAGTTCCCGTTCCCGCAGGCGATATCCATGTATGTGATGACCTGTGTACTGGTCTTGGTATTCCTGCTCGCATCGCATTACGTCGCAATGCATGATATGACGAGATGGAACCTGCCTTCGGCCATCAAAGAACGAGAATAATCGCTCAAAAAACCCCTGCATTTTTGGCCATGTGTTCCTGTTAGAATTATTATCGAAAACAGGATATAAGGTATAATTAACGACATGGACGAAATGCTCAAAGACAAACAGGTTTTTTACCGAAAATACCGACCGCAGACACTGGCGGAAGTCGTTGGGCAGGAACATATCACGACTACCCTTCTGAATGCTCTGGCAAACAATCACACTTCCCATGCTTATCTTTTCTGCGGACCACGCGGAACCGGTAAAACATCGACCGGAAGGATCCTGGCCAAAGCCGTCAATTGCCTGACTAATCAGGGCAAGGGCGAGCCGTGCAATCAGTGCGATATGTGCCGATCCATCACCAACGGCAGCGCTCTGGACGTCATCGAGATCGATGCCGCCAGTCACACCGGTGTTGATGACATCCGTGAGATCATCGAGAAGATAAACTACTCACCTGCCGTAGCCAAATACAAGGTCTATATCATCGATGAGGTCCACATGCTTTCGACAGCGGCCTCCAATGCATTGCTCAAGACCTTGGAAGAACCTCCACCCAATGTAAAATTCGTCCTGGCAACGACAGAGATCCATAAGCTTCTCCCCACCATCATCTCACGCTGTCAGAGATTTGATTTCAAACGTATCAATAACGACGCAATAGTGAAACAGCTTCACTATATCTGCGATAACGAATCGGCTACCGCTGACGATGCAGCATTACGTGCCATCGCCAACTATTCACGCGGCGGTCTCAGAGACTCCGAGAACCTTCTACAGCAGGTCATCTCCTTCTACGGAAACGATGTCACGCTGGAGAATGTACGTGAGCTCTTGGGTACCAGTGACGGCAAATACGGCACCAACATCGTAAAGAACCTTATCGCACAGAATGCTAAGGAATGTCTCGAACTCATCGGAGAAGCACAGCGCGACGGTTCCAATCTCAGACAGCTGAATAAGGACATCGTCGAGACTCTGCGTGCCATCATGCTCATCAAGACCGGATGCGCCAATTCCCTCGATTACGGTGCTGATGATATCGATGAACTGACACAGATGGGCAAAGACCTGTCACTTGCCAAGATAGTCGCATACCTGAAAGTATTCGGTAAGCTCGACAGTCAGCTGACTGACGACAATACTCTTCCTTTGGAAGTCTCAGTGATCGAAGCCATAGCAGAAAGCGGTGCACCCGAACCGACTCCCGCCGTAAAACCGATTGCTGAAACCAAAACGGTAAAAGCTGCCGCTGCCAAACCTGCAAAAGCTCCGGTCAAAGAAGAGAAGAAAGCTGAACCCGTTTCGGAAGCTCCCAAAGCAGAAGCTCCTAAACCAGCTCCTGTTCAGGAAGAACCTGCACCAGTCAAGAAAGCTGAACCGGTGAAAGAAGCAGTTAAGGCCTCCGGCGACAAGATATCACTTGAGAATATCAAAGCCAACTGGGCTTCTCTCTTCACCAATCTGCCTGAGAACATCCGCAGGAATCAGGGCATCACACTTCTCAAGAGCGGAGGCATTACACCTATCGCACTCGATAACGATACCCTGACCTTATCTTTCAAATACCCCATCCACAAGGACATGTTCGAGAACAAGGACAATATCCGGGTGGCCGAGGAACTGTTCTCACGCTATCTGAACAACGAATGTAAGATCAAGTGTGTCCTCCAGGCTGAGGAGGATTATTTAGTCAAAGAAGCAAAAAAAATGGGCGGCCAAGTGATCCGCCAAGAGGAGAAATAACAACCAATGGATACTCAACAGATGAAACAGGCCATGGAAATGGTCTCCAAGATGAAGAAGATTCAGAAAGAACTCGAAAAGACCCCTGTTAATGCTGAATCCGGCAAAGGCGAAGTCAAGATCGTCGCCAACGGCGTCCAGAAGATCGAATCCATCAAGATCGATCCTGAATTCGTCCGACTCGACAAGATCGAAGACCTTGAAAAGAACCTTCTCAAGACCATCAATAAGGCTCTTGAAGAATCCCAGAAATTACAGGCCGACAGGATGAAGGAAGTCACCGGCGGTATGCACATTCCCGGTCTCTTCTAATAGATATGGACAAGAGCATCCTGCCTAACGACCCTATCAACAACCTAATCCGTGAACTCTCAAGACTGCCCGGCGTCGGGCCCAAGAGCGCACAGAGGATCACATACTACCTGCTCCGTTCATCCGAAGCACAGGTCACGTCGTTGGCAGACGCACTCATCACGCTCAAACAAAAAACTAAACTTTGCCGCATATGTTGCAACGTATCCGAAAACGACGTCTGCAGCATATGCAGCAATCCCAACCGTAATCCCGCGCTGGTCCTCATCGTGGAACAGCCCCAGGATATCATCGCCATCGAGCATTCAGGTGCCTATCACGGACGATATCATGTCTTGCACGGTTCTCTCTCACCGACCGAAGGCGTCGGCGAAGGTGATCTCAGGATACAGGAACTCATGAGCCGTCTCGAAGACGGAGCTGTACAAGAAGTGGTCATCGGCACCAACCCCACCCGCGAAGGCGAGACTACAGCGCTCTATTTGAAGACACTCATCAGTCCCCTGGGGATCAAGGTAACAAGACTGGCACGAGGGCTCCCATACGGCTCAGAACTCGAATACGCAGACGATACGACCCTATCCAATGCCTTCGAAGGTCGTCAAGATTTTTAAGTCTAATTTATGGCTACCGAAAAGACTTATAAGACTCCAGGCCTCATCATCAAGAAGACCAAGCTTGGTGAGGCTGATCGTATATTGACCATCTTCACTCCCGAACTGGGGAAGATCCAGGGTTTTGCCAAGTCGGTCAGAAAACCCCAGAGCAAGCTTTCCGGACACCTCGAGATGCTCACTTATTCCCAGCTCACACTCACTAAGGGACGCGGGCTCGATACCATCATCGGCAGCCAGAACATCGATTCCTTCATCGACATCAAAGATGATCTTTACAGGGTTTCTTATGCTCTCTATATCGCTGAGCTCATCGACTATTTCACAGATGAAGGAACGGCAGATAAAGACCTCTTCGAACATACGATTGAGTGTCTGCAACACATGGGGAAGACATCACACCCCATGTACCTACTCCGCTATTTTGAGATGCGAATGCTGACTTATACCGGTTTCAAACCTGAGATCAATAACTGCGTGATATGTCAGAAAGAACTTGATCGGACCAACCTAGGAGGATTTGCTCCCAGTGCCGGCGGCATGCTCTGCCTTGACTGCCGAGAGCATTCAAGACATTACGGTTACTTCCTGAGCAACTCGGCATATAAGACCCTGCGGTTCCTTGAGGAATGCAGCGTAGAAGATCTTGAATCCGAAGTTCCCGACCCTGATACGATTGCCGAACTGGAGATGCTCCTAAGACGCTATATCCGGTTCGTCCTTGAGAAGGATGTACGCTCCATCCCTTGGATCGACCATCTGAAAAGACTCTCGTCCACCGTGCTATACTAAAAAGACATCCCCAGATATGTTACCCAGGGATGTCTTTAATTGCTTTTTATTTACAGTAAAATTATGACTTGAACTTGGCGATCTCATCTTCCATGAGTTTTTCACACTGAGCAAAATCCTCAAGATAGGATTCAGGATAGATCACTATCACCATGCGGGCAATGAGTTTGGAACCTTTAGTGAAGATAGCGTCATAATAACCGGGATCATTATCCTCGTGGAAAATATAAGTGCTTCCCCAATACCATTCAGGATCATCCGGTCGTAAAAGATCGGCAGAAGCTACAGCCTTTTCTTCCAATGTCACGAATGACATCTTGTCATAT
The DNA here is from genome assembly GCA_002309415.1 of Dehalococcoidia bacterium UBA1222. Next base: position 50,889 of record DBXC01000005.1, on the reverse strand, counting down.
ACTGCCTGATCATCAGCATGATTTACGAAGAACACTTTGAAATCGCCGCCATCATTAGGATCAATATAGAACTCCATCCATTCCTCCATATTGAAGATGAAGCAGACTTTCTCAGTCGAGTAGTCCCAACCGTTGAGGTCACTGGGGCGCTGATTGCCACTAGTGCTAATACCTTTGAATGCAGGTTTTTCACCATCCTTGAGGTTGATGAAATAAAGTACGCCGGGGACACCGATCACCTTTTCGGCAGTCTTGGTGGTAGAAGTCGTAGAAGTAGTCGAAGTGGTTGTGCTGGTCTTGCTAGTCGTCGTAGAGCTGGTAGTGGTCTTTCCGCCGCCGCAGGCGACCAGTGACATGATCATCATGGCAGCAAGTAAAAGAGCAAAGATCTTTTTCATAGACATATTTCCTTTTCTCTATTCGAAATATGTCTAATTGATACCACAATTAGAAAAAACGGGCAACATGGGATTTATAATTAATTACTGATCAACTGCTGCAGGGACAACTGTGTATTCAAAAGACAGGGACAAGCCACCAACACGCTCCGCCAAATAACAAAGATCTTCAAATTCAAGCGTTTCAATGTTACAAAGCAATACAACAACCGGAGAATATCCAATAACCTGCATTTCGTCATATTCAAAATCACCCAACAGTCCTAATCGTTTTTGGATTTGCTCCTCATGATACTTTTTTGAAAACTCATTCAGTTTCGCCTGTATCTCGTATTGCTCATCAAGAGTAAAGGCATGCTCAAGCGCGTGCATGTATCCCATATACTCAGGAGTTTCCGAAATGTCCTGATCCATAGGTAACCATATCATGATTCGGATCCTTGGATCATTGAATACATAATTAGCATGTTGTTCTTTCATGCAAATAAATGCTTCGAGCGCGGTATCGTAATCACTGACTTTGATATATCGAGAATCGTAGATATCGAAATTCATCCTGCAGGTTTTTCCCTTCAACTCGGCAGGAACAGTCACCACGGTTGTTTTCGTGACAGTGGTAGTCTCTGAATGCGTGATAGTCGTGGTATTTGTGATAGTCCTCGAGTGATCAGCGCAACTCATTAATATCAAAGAAAGCACTAGTATCAAAACTGATACAATCCTAAATGTCTTCATAGTTTCACTCTATGCTTAACTATTAGCTCATTGTTTTCGTGGGGGCAACAACATATCACGAGTATAGTCGTTTTAGTCTCTTTGATTCCCGACAATAGCCACAGATACACATAAAGTAGTAAAATTAAAAAACATTTTGAAAAGGAATGGGTTACACATATGGCATTAGATCAGATCGCACAGCAAAGACAAGAAAAACTCAACCGCATCAAGGAACGAGGCGTCCTGCCCTATCCTCCCCGATGTGTACGCACACATACAATGAAGGAAGCCGCTGAGCTCCTCGCCAAGGAAGAGAACGAAGGTATTGAAGAACATTCCAAGGTATCGGTCTGCGGCCGAATCACCGCCAATCGCGAGATGGGCAAGCTCTGCTTCATGGATCTGACCGATGACAGCGGAAAGTTGCAGATCTTCATCCGCAAGCAGGAGATTCCTGAAGAAGCACAGCTCCTCCTAAAAGATCTGGATTTGGGTGATTTCCTCCAGGCAGACGGCACACTCATGCGCACCAAGAGCGGTGAGCCTTCCGTACTGGTTTCCAATATCACCATCCTCTGCAAGTCCATGAAACCCCTTCCTGAAAAATTCCATGGTCTCCAAGACACTGAAGTCCGATTCCGACAGCGCTATCTCGATCTCATCGCCAATCCTGAAGTCAAAACTCTCTTCAAAAAGCGATCACAGATCGTATCCGGTATCCGACGCTATCTGGATACTCACGGTTACATGGAAGTCGAGACCCCTATCCTGCAGGCTTCTGCCGGCGGCGCCAGTGCCCGACCTTTCATCACCTTCCATAATGCACTTGATCAGAACTTCTACCTTCGCATCGCTCTGGAACTACATTTGAAGCGACTCATCGTCGGCGGTTTCGACGGCGTATATGAAATCGGCCGCGTCTTCCGAAACGAAGGCGTCGACACCTCTCACAACCCTGAATTCACTCTCCTTGAGATGTATAAGGCCTATGTCGACTACAACTACAACATGGACCTCCTCGAAGAAATGGTCTCTGGTATCGTCATGGAACTCAACGGTTCCTATATCGTCCACTATGGCGATATGGAGATCGATTTCAAACCGCCCTGGCGCCGACTCGACCTCAGGACTGCCATCATGGAAAAGTCCGGACTCGATTACGAACAGTTCCCTGATCGTGAATCTTTGGTCGCCGAGATGGAACGACGCAATCTTAAGTTCGATCCCACCCGCGACCGCGGAAAGCTCATCGACTACCTGGTTGAGCTCTACGTCGAACCTGATCTCATCAACCCCACATTCCTCATCGACTATCCCGTAGACATGTCTCCGCTGACCAAGAACAAACCAGGCAGCGAGACCACTGTCGAACGTTTCGAAGCATATGCAGCTCATATGGAGCTCGCCAACTGCTATTCCGAGCTCAATGATCCGGCCGAACAGGCACGCAGATTTGCCTCCCAGCTCAATGAAAAAGAACGTGAGAACAAGCTCATCGAAGAAGAGACTGAAGTCATCGATGAGGACTTCCTCAATGCTCTCGAACACGGCATGCCTCCCACAGGCGGTATGGGCATCGGCATCGACCGACTGACCATGCTCCTCACCGGTACAGATTCTATCCGAGAGGTCATCCTCTTCCCCACACTCAAGGATTCCAACGGTCCTAAGAAGAGTTCCAAAGATGAAGCTCCTGAAAAGATCGATTTCTCCAACGTCGAGATCGAACCACTCTTCCAGGATCACGTAGATTTCGAGACATTTGCCAAATCCGACTTCCGCGCCGTCAAAGTCAAGGCATGTGAAGCCGTTCCCAAGAGCAAGAAGCTCCTAAAGTTCACCCTTGACGACGGCACAGGCGAAGACAGAATCATTCTTTCCGGCATCCATGAGTTCTATGAACCGGAAGAACTCGTCGGCAAGACCTGTATCGCGATAACAAATCTGCCTCCTCGTCCCATGATGGGCATCGAATCCTGCGGTATGCTGATCAGCGCCGTACACAAGGAAGGCGAAGAAGAAAAACTCCATCTCCTCATGGTCGATGACCATATACCGGCCGGAGCCAAGCTTTACTAATTAGAATCAAACGAGCCCACTTTCTCAAGTGGGCTCATAAACAACACGGAGCATAAAACCGATGATGGATCGTAACAACGAAATTATCAAGGTAAGCATCAAGGGCATCGCCGCGAATGTCGTACTAGTGGTATTCAAATCGATCGTGGGTTTTCTGGCCAATTCAACAGCGATCATACTGGATGCCGTCAACAACCTAAGTGATGCACTGTCTTCGATCATTACGATCATCGGCACAAAGCTTGCAGGCAGGAATCCTGATAAAGAACATCCTTACGGTCATGGCAGGATCGAATACATCACAGCATCCATCATAGCTATCATCGTCATAATCGCCGGTCTCGTATCCCTCAAAGAGAGCATCGAAAAGATCATCAATCCGGTCGAGACCAATTATTCAGCTATCACTATCATCGTTGTAGTCGCTGCAATCGTCATAAAACTCATCCTTGGTAAATATTACAAGAAAAAAGGTGCCGAGCTTTGCTCCAACTCCCTGACGGCATCAGGTACAGATGCACTGGGAGATGCACTTATCTCACTGGCGACACTGGTATCCGTACTCATCAACATGATCTTCGAACTCAACCTTGACGGATGGCTCGGTGCGATAATCTCCGTCTTCATTCTCAAAGCCGGTATCGAGATCATCCGTGATACGATGAATGACCTGATCGGCATCCGTGCTGATAAAGACCTGACAGATAAGATCAAGAGCATCGTCTGCTCTTTCCCTGAAGTCCACGGGGCCTATGACCTCATCCTGCACAGCTACGGACCTTCGGAGAATTATGCGTCAGTCCACATCGAGATCGATGACGACATGCACATCCATGATCTGGATACACTGACGAGAGCCATCACATATGAAGTCTACAAGCAGACCAAAGTCATCATGACCGTCGGTATCTATGCATCCAATACCTTCGATGACATGTCCAAAGAGATCAAAGAAAAGGTTCAGACTATCATCAAAGAGTATCCCCAGATCCTGCAGATGCATGGTTTCTACGTCATGAAAGAGACTAATCTCGTATCCTTCGACTTGATCTTCGACTTCAAAGAAAAGCACGCCATAGCGATAGCAGAAACAATCAAAGAGGAACTCAAAGACGATTATCCAGAATTCACGTTCAATATAATCGTGGACAGGGATTTCAGCGACTGATCACTATTGGATATCCAACTAGCTGACAAGTGTTTTTTTACACTCATCTTCAATGGCTGTTTTCACGAAATCGTTAAGAGAAGTCTTTCTCTTACTGGCACAAATCACTGCATCTCTGTGCAATTCAAAGGGAATCCTAACATTGAACTGTCCCTTATACTCTTTATCCGGTGTTTTACCAAACTCTTTACACATAGATAGATAATTATCGATAGATTGATGGAACATCTCGTTGAGTTCCTCTACAGAAGAACCATGGAAACTCAATGAATCATTGATGCCAATAACCTTCCCAATGAAGAAATTATCTTCATCAGAATACTCGATATTTGCATGATAGCCCTTATATTCCATCATTGTTTATTTCTCCTCCACATATTCGCCAACATCAATCAGGAATTGTTTCACAGCCTTAACTTGATAGATATACAGTTCATTTCCTGGATGTGGTTCATCAAAAGCAAGGATACGTTGTGTAGGATTATGAATAAACCTAATCCCTGACCCTCTGCCACCCTGCCCCTTAGAACAGTTACACTGAACCATGAGTTTATCAAGATCCTGCTTTGTAAAACTCCTAGGCAAGGGAATCTGAAATAGCTTTTGCAGAAGCTTTTCTTTAACACTCATTCCTGATATAAATCTATAGTACCAATTTTCAGTTACATTATAATCTACATCATTTTACGATTTCAATTCAATACTTTATAGATTACAAGGAATGATCAAAGAGAAATGAATTCCGAATGATTGGTCGTGATATTGATGATCTCGGGATACCCGATGAGCTTACTGAACACGTAGCTATCATCAACAGTCCAGGCTGATATCCGCAGTCCTTTGAGGATGCACATCTCTAAAAACGTCTCATCGCACATCAGGTAATGGACGTTCAAAACCTTGAATCCGCACTCTACTGCTCTTTCGATGAGTTTTGTCTCAGATTCGCGGTTCACGGCGTCATAGAACCCCTTGATGAGCTCTTCCGGGTTGATGAAAGCTTCTACTCCCAGTCCTCTCGCATTAAACGAGTCCGGATCAGTAATCGACCCTGTAAAGAGCATCCTGCCCTTTTCGATGCCATCCTTTTCACAAAGACTGATGATATCTTCCTCGAGGAAGTATTCCTTAAGATCGAAGTTGATGCGTTTATCCGTCGGTGCGATCATATTAAGCGCTTCATCGAGGAGCATGCCGGAACGCGCCGCTTCAGGATCGTGCGCCAAAACCAGTTTTCCGTCATCGTTGCGTCTGATATCGAATTCGATGTAATCGAATGGTCTATCCAAAGCATGGCTGATATAGGACCAAGAGTTCTGTAGGGTCCCGTCACATCCGGAGTGAGCAGTAATGAACGTATCGTTCTTCATAGTCCTAACTCTTGTAAATGAGATTCCTGCCGGTCTCAGCATCGAAAATATGGATCAGACCTGGCATCAGAGTGAAAGATACTTTTGCCCCGCCAGCGAAGAGAGCATGAGGATCATCGAGCCCCATAGTGGGTATGGCAAGGACGATATCCTCATTGGATTCGGTCTTAGCATGAACATGGATGGTACTTCCCAATAATTCGGACACATCGACAGTCGCCGTTATAGCATTAGTTGCACCATCACTGGCCAGAGTTACATGTTCAGGTCTGACGCCGGCTGTGATATCACAAGACCCTGCACCATCAGCTTTCAAAACTGACTGCTGTTCGTCCGTAAGTTCGTAAGTACACCCGTCCACCTGCACCGAATATTTATCTCCATCCTTGATAAGCTTTCCGTTGAAGAAGTTCATCTGAGGAGTACCGATGAAACCGGCAACAAAGGTATTGACCGGCTTTTCGAAGATTCTCTGGGGAGTGCCGATCTGCTGGACGACGCCGTCTTTCATGATGACGATCCTGTCACCAAGCGTCATAGCTTCGGTCTGATCATGGGTGACATAGATGAAGGTGGTATCGATACGTTTCCTGAGACTGATGATCTCGGCACGCATCTGGTTCCTCAGTTTGGCATCAAGATTAGATAACGGCTCATCCATAAGGAAGACCTTCGGTTTTCGTACAATGGCTCGGCCGATGGCAACACGCTGTCTCTGACCGCCGGAAAGATCCTTAGGTTTACGCTGCAGATACGGAGTGATATCCAGGATCTCGGCAGCTTCCTGAACGCGGCGTTCGATCTCATCCTTAGGCAGTTTCTTCAGTCTGAGTGAAAAAGACATGTTCTCAGCAACGGTCATGTGAGGATAAAGCGCATAGCTCTGGAAGACCATGGCGATATCGCGGTGCTGAGGTTCAACGTCATTCATGAGCTCGCCGTCGATGTAAAGCTCGCCGGACGTAATAGACTCAAGACCAGCCACCATATTCAGTGTCGTAGATTTACCGCATCCGGAAGGACCTACCAAAACGATGAATTCCCGATCGGCGATGGTCAGATCGAAATCCTCGACGGCTACGACGCCTTCGTCAGTGATGTGGAGGTTGGACTCCGCCATCCTGCTCTTGCGTTCTTCTTTCGAAGAAATCGGATAGATCTTTTTCACATGTTTCAAAATCACTTCAGACATAAGCGTACCTATCAGTTGGGATTAGATTTCAGGGCGTTCTTGATATAGATGGCAGCCAATATGAGTACCAGGACCGTCATGATCAGAGCGCCTGCGCTCCCAAGTCCAAATTTCAAAGGTTTGATACCAAAGTTGTAGATATACTGGGTGATGGTGGTCGTGCTGTTGGCAGGACCGCCACCGGTAAGAAGATTGACTTTATCGAAGATACGGAACGTATCTATGGTCCTGAGCAATGCGCACAATGCAAGACTCGTCTTCAGATTTGGCAGAGTGATGTATCTGAAAGTATTGCGGGTGCCTGCCCCATCGATCATGGCCGCTTTATACTGATCCTGCGGGATGGACTGCAGAGCCGCGTAGATCAGAAGGAACACAAAAGGCGTGTTCTGCCAAACGTCAATGACGACTAACATGGGAAATGCTGTCGTCACGTCAGCAAACCAGCTGAAAGTGGGAAGTCCGATAGCGCTCAGCCACTGGTTCACAACACCATAATTCGGGGAAAGCATCATGCTCCAGCTCAGCGCCACGGTGACCGTGGGGAAGAGATACGGTAGGAGCATGGTGATTCGCATCGTTTTCTGTATCATCCGGTTCTGGATGCTGTGGATATAGAGTGCCAAAAGCAGCCCTATGATCATCTCGAAGAACACAGAAAGCACTGTGAATTTCACTGTGACCCAGATAGCTTTACGGAAATATTCGTTCTGGAAGAGAGATATAAAGTTCTCAAGACCGATGAAATCAGTATCAGGTTTGAGGAGCTTGAAATCAGTGAAAGAATAGAACACTGTCGAGATCATGGGATATACGGTCATGATCACCATGAAGAGCAGTGTAGGAATGACCATTGCGATAGCAAAGGATCTGCTGTTGCGCATACCGAGCCGGCCCAGCAGCCTGATGAAGGCTGACTGGTCGCGGTAGTTCTCAGTATTAACAGCAGATCCTTTGTCTGACATCGATTAACCTTTATTACTTAAGAGCTTCGAGAGCTTTCTGAGCATCAGCGAGACCCTGATCGACAGTCTTGACGCCGTTCAGGATGTTACCGATCTCGGTGCCGAGGGTGGTAGAGAATTCATACCAGTTGTCCATGCTGGGTCGATAGACACAGCCTTCGAGAGCGTCGCAGATGACAGAATACTGAGGATGATCTGCGAGGACATCAGCGGCCTTCAAGCTGGAATAACGGCAAGGAACGCCACCTACGGAGATGGTAGCCTTCTGGACATCTTTGTCCATGAGGTATTCAAGAAGCTTATAAGTGTTTTCTTTATTCTGGGAGTTGTTGGCAATACCGATACACCAGCCACCGAAAACGTTGGCGTTGTATGCAACTGCACTGTTCATAGCAGCTTTGCCGGTGATAGCAGTAAGACCAGCATTGGGAGTATCAGCAGAATACCAACCGGGCCAGCCGATGGCCATGGCGCCGTTATTGTTAGCACCGCCGATGGAGGCGATAAGTTCGTTCTTGGACTGAGCTGCACCAGTAGCGGCGAGCTTGAGGTACATGTTCATTGCTTCTTTGAATGCGGGAGTGTTAACAGTGGGCTTGTTGTTGTCATCGACAACCCAGCCGCCGTATGAAAGAAGGATAGAAAGGAAATCAACGGTGATATTGTCGCCGTTGTCGCCACGATAGATGAAACCGGTCTTGCCAGATTCTTTGGCGCTCTGGCAGATCTTGAGCATGGTCTCGACAGAGTCGATGGCATCGCCAGTATAACCGGCGGCCTTGACGATGTCTTTGTTGTACATGAGGACGGTCACATTACCGTAGTAAGGAGCCAGATAGATATCGCCGTCTTTGTAGCAGATGGCGGTGGTAGCCTTGATGATGTCGTCATCGAATTCATAGCCCATCTTGGAAAGATTGGCCAGGACATTGTTGGATGAGAATTCGCTCATCCAGGAGCCGTCGACCATGACGAGGTCATAGGCACCTTTCTTGTTGGAAGCATCGAGAGCAACTTTCTCGTGGAGTTCGTCGTTGCCGAGTTCGAGGACTTCGCATTTGATGCCGTATTTTGCTTCAAAACCGGGGATACTTGCCTTGATAGCTTCTGCATAGGCACCGGATCTGAGAGCAAGGGTGAGGGTCTTGCTTTCTTTCTTACCGCAGCCAGCTGCAACAGACATGATCATCAGTACAGCGAGAACGGTAGAAAGAATGATGGTCAGTTTCTTTTTCATTTTTTCTCCTTTTTCTCCTTATTTTTTGACCTTTTTATTTTTATTATTCCTTCACAGCACCACTTGATAGACCGGTGATCAAGTAGTTCTGTGCAAAGATAATAAACAACAGCATGGGGATCGCTGAGACGACACCGCCGGCAGCGACCAGACCGAAATTGGTGAGAGTATCATCTGAATTCAGCAAAGCCAGTTTCAGCGGGATGGTATAAGTACTGGGAGACTGAACGAAAATGATACTGTAGGTATATTCGTTCCAGGCATACATGAAACTCAGCATGGCGACAGCGGCGATGCCGGGAAGAACCAGAGGCAAAACGATCTTTGTGAAAAGCTGCCATTCGTTGGCTCCGTCGACACGAGCACTCTTCTCCATGTCTTCAGGAAGGTTCCTGAAGAAGCCCACCATGAACCAAATGATAAACGGGATATTGATCAGGATACAGGCCATGATGATGGGAATCTTGGTATTCATGATACCGAGTTTGTTGAACATGATGTAGAGAGGAATCGTGAAAGCGATGGGAGGCAGGATCCTGACGATGAGGATCCATGTGTTCAGAGGTTTCTTTATAGCAACCTTGAACCTATTTCGGGTCAGGACGTAAGAAGCGCACAGACCGAACACCAGTGATACAGCTAAAGATATCAGTGTCACTTCGATGCTGTTAAGAAGAGCCGTACCAAAGCCCTTTTCAACGAAGAGCTCTGCAAAATGTTCAAAAGTGAACGAATGAGGGAAAAGCGAGATATGTCCGGTCATCTCACTCATCGGACGGACCGACATAGCAACCAGCCAGTAGATGGGGAATACCGTGATCAAGACGATAACGATGCCCGCTAACGGCTTGAAGATCCTGGTAAGTATCCTTTTAACTCTGATCTTGGTGTTCATCTATCCGTCGACCTCAGGATAAAACTGTTTAATATATTCCTCGACATCCTCACGGCAGCCTTTGAAGGGTCCCGGTGTCTCCATCTTCAGCGAGACGAGAGCAGTGGCATAAAGGAGAGCATCCCTGATGCCCATGCGGAGTCTGGAATTGATATAACCGCTGAAAGTGGTATCACCGCGGCCGGTGCGGCCGGAAAGATTCCTCGATTTGATAGGACAGGTATAGAAATCGATGCCGTCATACACGAGTACTTCCGTGTTATGGGTGATTATGACTTCCCCTGCTCCCCATGAATGCAGCAGTTCAGCTGCCTGTTTCCTGTCGGATAAGCCGGTCAGCACCTCGGCTTCAGCGGCATCGGTCTTGAGGAAGTCGATATAAGGTAAATACTTCTTTTTTTTCTCCCAGTCATGGAAAGCCATGGAATGGTCTGCTTCGACGTGGCGCAGGACTCCCTGCACGTCCACAGCGATCATGGCACGCTCGGAAAACTTTTCGAAAAGGGACTCATCGAAGTCGCCCCAGACAAGTCCTGCAAAATGCAGGATCTCAGGGCTCACATCTTTGATGGTACCATCGATCTCTGCCTCTGTAATGGCCGAACAGACGGAAATGGATGTGCACTGGCGTCTTTCCTTAGACTCGTCAAAGTAGCGGTTCTCTATGGAGCAGGACGTCGGAGAAGAAAGATGGAAGATCCTGGCATCACAATCAGAGAAGACCTTCTTCACTTCATCGTCAGGCAAAGCCGACTTGGTGAGGATTGCGACATCGAAACCAGAACGAGACGCGGCATAACCAGCAGCCACCACGGCTCCGCCGATCTCACGGCGTTCGTTTCCGTGACAGTCGATATTGATATCCAAAGATACCGGTCCGATTATGAGGGTATCTGTCATCATGCCGCGACCTTCTCTTTTTTCAGAGTCTCTTCATAGTGCTCACGAGCAATCCTGATGAGTTCGAGATCCACCAGGGTCTCAGCATCATTTTCGTTCTCGAAGACACTGTTATAGGTACACATGGCCATGTCGATGATGAACATGAGATTCAGTCTCTCACGGTCCACGAAACGGCCAAAGGAATTCAAAAGCAATTCATATCTTTCTTTGTAACCGAATGATGCGTGATCACGGACATCATTGCGGATGAACCTCACGCACTCCAGCTCGATGGGAGCGATGAAACCGTTGGGGTCGATACCATAGAAGGCGACTCCGTCATCCAGGACGTTCAGATAATGTAGATCGCCGTGGAGGACATACTTGGGAGCATCGGCAAAGTGGCGTTCATAGAGACCGATAGCATACCTGAGCTCACGCTCCACAGGTTCTTTCTGATAAGGCACGATATCCATGGCATTGAGCTTTCTGATAAGCTCATCGTAATAATCAGGAATGTACTTAAGATCAAGGTCTGCGCTGTACGGAACAGCGTCATCGATGACCTTATGGAAGAATTCAGTGAGTTTCAAATTCTCATCGAAGGATGCAAAATGAGCATTCTCGACTTTAGAGAGGAGCATGCAGCGGGATTCCAGATCCCAGTCATAAAGACGGCACATGTAACTCGAAGGAAGATGCTGCATGGCTTCCAGTTCGCGTTCATACCGTCCTACGAAATCCGGGATGAATTTTATGACTACATCTCCGAATTTGGCACTGGTGGCATGCAGGACAAGGCCGTAAAGTGAAGACTGATTAGGAATGAACGAAGTAAGGCTCCACTTCTGGATGAGACGCGGGAAAGCGCGGTAGATATCATCCAGCCACTTCTCAGTCCTCTCCCTGTCATTGCGAAGAAGGAAAGAGCGTAACCCTTCGGTGACCAGGATGCCGCGGTTGAAGAACGCGATATTGTTTGCATTCTGGGTCGAACCGATCTTGGACAGCATATATTCGGCATAACCCAATTCATAATCGTAAGTGAGCTTAAGGTTGTTCTTAAATCCATAATAGTATTTACGTTTGCTTCCAGGAGGCAGCATGCCGGCCATCTCCTGATACGGAAATGAAGGATCGAAGTTCTTGTAGAAGAGATCAAAACGGAATGCTTCGGGAGACTGGGTAATGATGTAATCTTCTCGGTTGAGATTCTCATCATGGGTATTTGTAAGAGCGCCAGTGATATGCTGAGCCGTGATCACGGCATCATACTCATCGAGCCAGTCAAAATAATCGTCGATGATCTTGGAATAGATAAAGGGTGCAACGGCATCAACGATAACGATCTTGTCGCAGATATAATCACGTTTGATTTCAATCAGAGCATTGTGAAGCGACTGGATACGGGTCTGTCCATTGGGGATGATGAGAAAATCCGAATTCTTAATCTTGTCGGAATAGTTGATCCAGTTCTTGTCCATGACGATAGCGATCTTATCGGCCTTCTCGGACGAAACGCAGGCATCGATGACATAATCAATCACCGGTTTACCAGCTACCACATGGTACTGTTTAGGTATATATGCACCGACGCGGTCACCCGCCCCGCCGGACATGATCAGAATAAAATTCATAACGAGAAAGATTCTAACCTAATGTACTGTATCAATCAACATTTCTTGATAATCACCATATGTTGATTTATAATACACATATCAAACTGTTTTAGGTGGTTTTTATGTCCATCGGTTCCAATATCAAACGACGCAGATTTGAACTCAACATGTCACAGGGTGAACTGGCCAAGCTCATGGGCTACAAGACCCGTTCCACCATCGCCAAGATCGAATCGGGCGAGAACGATATCACCATCGAGAAACTCCAAAAGATCGCTCAGTACCTTGAAACGTCTTTAGAAGACCTCATCATTGGTTCCGATGTGGATTCCCAGAAAGTAACGAAAAAACAGGACCGCCCTGCCCGTACCCATAACATCGCAGTGATACTCGCCGGCGGACGTCCCATCAGAACCAACCAAAACGTCCCCACTCAGTTTGTAAACGTCCTTGGGAAACCTCTCATCATGTACGCACTGGAAACATATCAAAAACATCCATTCATCGATGAGATCATAGTAGTATGTCTCAAAGGCTGGGAAGACATTCTGCGGTCCTATATCGACAGGTATAAGATCACGAAAGTATCGGCAGTACTGCAAGACGGACCGTCAGCCATCGAATCCGTCAGGAACGCTCTCAACTACCTGTGGGTCAATCCGAATATTAAAGACGATGATCTCCTCATCTTCCAAGAAGCAACACGCCCACTGGTCCCGGAAGAACTGATATCAAAGCTCCTCTACTCTGCCCGTGAACAAGGCACGGCCGTCACTTATGAATCAATGCAGGAATACATCCAGTTCTACCGCTCCGAAGAGAAGACTGAATGTCTCGACCGAGACAAGATCATCACTATCCAAGGTCCGGAAGCCTATACCTTCAAAAAGATAAAGACTGCATTCATCAAGAGCGATGACATCAATCATCAGATGACAGAATCATGCTGTTACATGCTTCTGCACAATCTGGGAGAAGAGCTTTATTTTTGCGAAGGTTCACGCAACAACATCAAAGTCGTCCGTCAGGAAGATATCATCCTGATGGAAGCGTTATTACGTAAGTAATTAATCCTCGAGATAGGATTTGTTAAGATCGACGTAAGCGAATTCGTGATCAGACTTCTTTCGATCGCCCTCAGGCGGCTTGCGCCAGTCTCCGTAAAGATGAGTCAGATAAGCGTCGTAATCCTTGACGCTCTTGACTTTGAGATATTCAAAATCATACTCTGCCCGTTCAGTGAATAACTTCGTCTCAACGATATCCCTGAGACCGTATCCTCCATTCAAAACACCGCCATATTTGTTGGAATAGAAATCCCGTTTCTTACACATGCGGTCAAGCTTAGCCAAAAGTTTCTTTGTGTTGACGAACTTAGCCGGGATGTAGCCCACAAAGCGAATGACCCTATTCAGCCAATTTGGACGGTCCCATCTTTCAGAGATGACATTGGCCGTAAGGAAAGTATTCAGGATATAGATGGGCAGGAAGTGTAATTTAGCTGAGAACCAGGTATTACCAATACCGTCAAGAGGGATGATATCGATGAAGATACCACGCTTGCACGGTTTCTGAGTATCTTCGATAACAGTCGTCGTAGTGTCATAGAGTTTTGAGAACTTGTAGAGGAATTCGGGAGCCTCAGAATAGGAAGTCTCAACGCGATATTTGCAGTCCTCTTTCGAAAACATATCGATGAAGCGCTCATAGTCAGGTCTGGGAAGACCGAAATCGATATCGTTATCCCAAGGAATAAAACCCTTATGACGGGCTGCACCTAGAAGGGTGCCTCCAATGACGAAGTAATTGAGACCATGTCGGTCACAATAATCGATGAGGAACTTAAGTTCTTCTGTGAGTTTTTCCTGATATGCGTTCATATTAAACCCGTATGGTTAATTATAACGCATACGGGTCTAAACTTACTTTATTATCTGGGAATACAGATCATCTGATCATGTTCTTAGCTTCACGTCGGATGATCTTACCGGAAGAAGTCTTAGGAAGCTCAGGGACATAAACGATCTTACGAGGATACTTGTAAGGAGCAGTATTGTCTTTGACGTACTGCTGGAGTTCCTTAGTAAGTTCGAAGGACGGTGATACGCCGTCATGAAGTGCGATAACAGCACAGACGATCTGACCACGAACAGGATCAGGGGCACCAACGATAGCGGCTTCTCTTACTGCAGGATGAGTATTCAAGATACTCTCGATCTCGAAAGGACCGATTCGATAACCAGAGCACTTGATCATGTCATCTTCTCGACCGACATACCAATAATAGCCGTCTTCATCTTCATAGGCACGATCACCGGTATGATAGACGCCATCTTCAGCGGGATCATACTTGGAGCCGTTCATGTAATAATCGAGAAGACCAAGCTGGTTCTTGCGGTCATGAACATAGATAACGACTTCACCAGGATCGCCCTGCTTACACTGCTTGCCGTCGGGATCGACGATAGCGATGTCATAGAGAGGAGAAGGTCGGCCCATGGATGAAGGTTTGACGTTGATCCACGGGAAGGTACAGGTAATAGGAGTGGTCTCACTCTGACCGAAACCTTCATGGATGAACTGACCAGTGATATCTTTGAATTCTAGATTGGAAGCGCCGGAAAGAGGTTCGCCAGCAGTGGTGAACCATTTTACGCTAGCAACCTTCTTGCCATCGAAACCATCTTTGAGAAGGAATCGATACATGGTAACAGGGAGACAGACAGTAGTCGGTTTGTACTGTTCCATCATGTCTAATAGTTCGCCAGCATGGAATCTGGCGGGATCATAGCCAAGGATAGCAGTACCACAGATCCACTGCGCGTAGATGCTGCCCCAACCAAACTTAGCCCAACCGGAATCTACCTGACAGAGATGCAGACCGTCGTTCTCGACGCAGTGCATGAATTTGGCGGTAACGATATGGCCCAAAGGATATTTTCTGTTGTGGACAGCCATCTTAGGATAACCGGCAGTGCCGGATGTGAAGTACAGGATCATCTCGTCTGAATCTTTAGCATCAGAGAGAGTTTCATCAGGTTCGCAGTTAACGAATTCTGCGGTGAAAGAACGGTAACCCTCAGCAGGAGCATCACCAATGGTTGCAATAGTTTCAAGAGACGGACAGTTCTCTTTGACGTTCTTGACCTGATTGAGGACGAATTCGTCATTGAGAGCAAGGATAAGTTTAGCCTTAGAAGTGTTGACTCGATAGATGAGGTCCTTTTCCATCATCTGGATAGAGACAGGGACCAATACTGCGCCGATTCGATAAGTAGCAACAGCGATGATCCAGTATTCCCAGCGACGTCGAGCTAGGGTCACTACCCTGTCGCCCTTGCCGATACCGATGGCGGTCAGCCAGGTGGCAGCTCGCTTGGAAAGCTCAGAAATCTCAGCGAAAGTATAGGTCTTAGAGAATCCTTCATCGTTGCAGTAGATGAGAGCCTTCTTTAAAGGATCACCTTCAGCCCAGGCATCGATGATATCACGGGCATAGTTGAAATCATCGGGAACTGTGATCTTGAAGTTCTCCATGAAATCATCATAGTTATCAAACTCTTCTCGAGGTAAATAGCGTGAGAGTAATTCCATTTGTGTTTATTCCTTGTTCTTGATAATAAGTAACTATTAAAGTACAATTTGCAATTGTAGTAAAGTTCAACTTTTTCAACCATAGAGTGAAAATTACTCAACTAAGGAATCCGCTATGAATCTGACTTTTTTCAAAATGTTCCATACCATCGTCCAGGAGGGGTCTTTCGTAAAGGCATCAGAGATACTGCATATGACTCCGTCAGCCGTGAGTCACGCCGTATCAGACGCCGAAGCCGAGATCGGATTCACCCTCTTCAACCGCAACCGCAACGGCGTATCCATGACGGAATACGCCAAGACGATCTATCCGCTAGTCATTCAGATGATCAACGGCGAAGAATCCTTACAGCAGACCATCGATCAGCTCAACGGTCTCGAACGCGGTGTAGCTAAGATCGGCATCTTCAACAGTACCTGCACCAACTGGATGCCCGAGATCCTCGAGCGTTTCAAGAACGAATACCCCGGCATCGATGTCGATATCTATGAAGGCGGCTATGATGACGTCATCAAATGGATCAAGGACGGAACTGTCGATTTCGGATTCCTTTCAAGCTCCTGCACCACTGAACTTTACGTCGAACCTCTGTATAAAGACCCTCTTATCTGCATCGTCCCTCCAGGATTCAAGACGAAGACTCCTGGATGCATCACCATCGATGAGATGAAAGACCAGTCTTACGTGATTCAAAGTGCCGGTTCCGACTCTGACGTACAGGTACTCATCCAAAAGTACGGCCTCAAATTCAAATCCAACTGTCACGTGTTGGACGATACGTCCATCATGGCCATGGTAGCCTGCGGACGAGGCATCTCAGTAATGCCTACCCTCACCGCCAAGGGTCTTGAGAACGGTCTTCAAGTACTTAAGATCATCCCCGACGAATTCCGTATGATCGGTCTGTCTGCCCTAAATAAAGAAACGCTCTCGCCGGCGGCGAAAGCGTTATATGATTCTATCTGTTATTACGTCAGGACTGTCATCAATAACGAGAACGTCCTATAAAGAAAACTATTCAGCGATCACCCGTTTGATGATCTGAACAGCTTTCTCAAGATCAGCCGTGGGGATATTGAGCGGAGGAAGCAGTCTTACTCTGTCTTTAGCAACAAGACAAAGAACTCCCTCTTCAATACACTTCATGACCACATCCTTGGCCGGTTTAACTGTCTTGATACCGATCATGAGACCCATACCGCTGACAGATTCGACACCAGGAGCACCGGTGAATGAATCCTTGACGTAAGCACCTTTTTCGGAGACTTCCTTCAGAAGTGCATCATCGATCCTATTAAGGATATTGAGTGCACCAGCACAAGCGACTGGATTGCCGCCAAAAGTAGATCCGTGATCACCATATGAAAGAACGAATTCACCCTTTTCGCCGATGAGACAAGCACCGATCGGGAGACCTCCTCCAAGACCTTTAGCGGTAGTGACGATATCAGGGGTCACATCGTAATTCATATACGAATAAAGTTTGCCGGTCCTACCGTTACCAGTCTGGACCTCATCGATGATAAGGAGGATATCCAGTTCCTTACAAATAATCTCTACAAGCTTAACGAACTGCTTATCAAGAACATTGACGCCGCCCTCACCTTGGATACATTCCAGCATGATGGCAGCCACTTCGTTCTCATCAACCAGTTTCTTCATCTGGCCGATATCATTGGCATCGCAATAAAGGAAACCGGGGGTGAGAGGCTGATAAAGTTCGTGATAATGTTCCTGGCCAGTAGCAGCCAGAGTCGTAAGAGTCCTTCCATGGAAACCATTGTTAATGGTAATGATCTTGTAGCATCCTGCGCCTTTCTTCTCAGCCGCATACTTTCTTGCGACTTTGATAGCGCATTCGTTTGCTTCAGCTCCGGAGTTGCCGAAGAAGACCTTCTTCATACCGGTGCGTTCACATAATAACTTAGCCAGCTTCACGCAGGGTTCAGTATAGAAGACGTTGGAAGTGTGCTGGACTTTTCCAAGCTGTTCCGTGACAGCCCGCTGCCAGATATCATCAGCATAGCCGAATGAATTGACCGCGATGCCGCTGGTCATGTCGATATATTCTTTTCCGTTCTCATCATATGCGATAGCACCCTTGCCTGACACAATCTGCACTGGGAATCTGGCATATGCATGAGCGAGATATTGTTTATCTAATTCTTTAATGTTTTCAGTCATCTAAATTATCCATAGCGATCATGGTACCTGCACCTTCATCAGTGAGCAGTTCCATGAGTATTGAATGCGGTATACGACCATCCATGACCACCACTTTGTTGACGCCGCCGTTGATAGCGTCGATACAACATTGAACTTTGGGGATCATGCCGCCAGTAACTACTTTTTCCTTCATCAATTCCTGAGCCTCTGTCACGGAGACTCGTCGGATGAGGGTGCTGTGATCCTTGGGATCACGCAGGATACCGGCGATATCGGTCATCATGAACATTCGTCGAGCACCGATAGCACTGGCTATCCAGGCAGCGACAGTATCGCCATTGATGTTATAGATGTTGCCATCGTCATCATAACCAAGAGAGGAGATGACAGGGATGTATCCTTTTTCAAGAAGATCCATGATGGGCTGCTTGTTGATCTTGGTGATCTCACCTACATAGCCCAGCTTGTCGTTCTTAGGTTTGGCCTGGATAAGTTTACCGTCCATACCGGAGATGCCCATAGCATTGCCGCCGCACTTCTCGAGGAGTGCAACTAAAGACTTATTGATCTTGCCAGCCAGGACCATCTGTGCGATCTCGACAGTTTCTTTGTCAGTCACACGAAGACCATCGACGAATTCCGGTTCTTTGCCAAGTTTGGCCATAAGGTCTGTGATATCAGGACCACCACCATGTACCAAGACGACCTTGATACCGACGAGCCACAGCAATACGATGTCGTGCATGACCTGCTGCTTGAGCTTCTCATCGACCATGGCGTTGCCGCCGTACTTGATTACGATGATCTGTCCGTTGAATTTTCTGATATAGGGAAGTGCCTGAGTCAGTACTTCCGCGCGTTCTGCATTAGTAAACGAATCGTTCATCTTTAAGTCCTATAATCACCATTGATCTTGATGTAATCATATGTGATGTCGCAGCCCCAGCAAGTGCATTCAGCTTCGCCATCAGCCATATCTACATCGATGGTAATGTCATGTTCAGTTAAGATCTTCTTTGCCAGGTCTTCATCAAATGCGAGTCCGTGTCCGTCTTGGCAAACAGCAATGCTGCCGGCACTGCTGGTGAAAGCGACGTTAACTTTATTTACATCGAACTCGACTCCGGAATAACCCATGGCACAGACGACTCTGCCCCAGTTGGCATCACAACCGAAAATAGCGGCCTTTGTAAGTGTCGATGAGATAACGGACTTAGAAAGAGATTCCGCCTCTGCTTCAGTCTTTGCGTTCCTTACGTGACAGGTAATGAGATGCTTTGCACCCTCACCGTCCGATGCCATATCGATAGCAAGTCTCGTGCATAATCTCTTCAGAGAAGCGACGAACTCATCATAATCTTCGCCTTTAGCAGTAATGCAGGCATTATCTGCTTCACCGTTGGCCATGATGAGACAAGTATCATTGGTGGACATATCGCCATCGACGCTGATCCTGTTGAAACTGACATTGACGGTCTCAAGGAGAGCTTCTTTGAGCATCTCGGGAGAAATGGCACAGTCGGTGGTAAGGAAACAGAGCATGGTGCCCATATTGGGATGGATCATGCCGGAACCCTTGGCGATACCGCCGATATTGATCATCTGGCCGCCGATGACGGTCTCAAGAGCATATTCCTTTTTGACGGTATCAGTGGTCATGATGGCACAAGCTGCGCCGTCTGAACCTTTATCATCGTGAGTCAGCATATCGACTAATGTGCCAACGTTCTCTTCGATCCTCTCAATTCTAAGTTCCTGGCCGATGACGCCGGTCGATGCCACGAGGACATCATTGGCATCACATCCAAGTTTGGCAGCAACTGCATCGCACATTCTCTTGGCATTTTCGATGTCATTGGGAGCGCAAGCATTGGCATTGCCGCTGTTAACGATGACGGCTCGGGCCTTATTGTCCTTAAGATGCTCGATATCGACATAGATATGAGCTGATTTGACCACGTTCTTGGTATAGACTGCTGCAGTTGCGCAGTCCACATCAGAAACGATCAGGCCAACATCCTTCTT
>DBXC01000005.1:631-30543 GCA_002309415.1 Dehalococcoidia bacterium UBA1222 | reverse complement strand
TGCGGAGCACAGACACCGCCATTCGTAAATCTCATATTATTCTCCTTTAGAGGACCAGCCCTGTCGTCTGATCCAACCCAAGTACGATATTCATATTCTGTATCGCCGCTCCTGCAGCACCTTTCCCAAGGTTGTCAAAGAGTGCCGTCACCGATATCTGCTCACCATTGCCGGCGACAATGATTTGTAATGTGTCTTTTCCGGCAAACTGATTAGCATATATTTTTTCAGGAGTGTTTAAGATACTACTAACCGATATCAATTGGCAACCTGAATAAAAATGGTTATACATCTCGACCAACTCATCGGCAGAAACTTTCTTCTTCAACTGACAAGACTGAAGCATCACAGTAGTCGCCATTCCCTGCGCATAATCGTCGACTACCGGAACGAAGATCGGCTGAGTCTTGAGACCGCAGACCTTCATCATCTCAGGGATATGCTTATGGTGCTGTCCCAGTGCATATACACAAGGACTATTGAGAGCAACACCTTTCTGCTCACTCTCATAAGCTTCAATCATCGAGCGTCCGCCGCCGGTATAACCGGAAAGCGAGAAACAACTCAGAAGAGCATCTTCAGGAAGCAGATCATTGTGGATCAAAGGATATACAGTGCTGATAAAACCGGTAGCATGACAGCCGGGATTAGCGACACGCTTCGATCCAGCAATCTTTTTGGTATTACCGATCTCAGGGAAACCATACACCCAGTCAGGATCACATCTGTGAGCTGTGGATGCATCGATCACACAAACATCTTTATTATCGATTAGAGAGACCGATTCTTTAGCCGCGGCATCAGGAAGGCACAGGAAGACGACGTCGGCCATATTCAGGAGACGCTTTCTCTCGTCTGTGTCTTTTCTCTTATCTTCAGCTATCTTCAGCAGTTCAAGGTCGTGCCTGGACTTCAGTCTTTCTTCAATTTGAAGACCAGTCGTTCCTGAATTGCCATCAATAAAAACCTTTGTCATCGGTCTTTTATCCTTTATTCCCGCATTCATAGATCATCTTGATGTGCGGGATACCATCTTCCAAAAATTCTTCCGAAATCTGCTTGAAGCCGATCTTTTCATACAGACTTCTTGCATAGACCTGAGCCTCAACATAAATGCTGTCGGATCCAAATCTCTCCTCGGCCAGTTTTATTCCTTCTTTTAACAATGCAGTAGCTAGACCGGATCGTCTCTTTCTGCTCACGACTCGGCCTATGGTTATCATGTTATTATGCTCGCTTTTATCCATCACCCGCAAATATGACTGGATACCGTCTTCATCTCTGTAAAAAAGATGAACAGCCTCCTGATCACGATCATCCAGATCTTGATAGATACAGTTCTGCTCCACCACAAAGACAAGCGAACGGAGTTTTAGGATCTCATAAAGCTCCTCGTTCGTTAGCTCTTTAAATGTCTTTATCACTAATTCCAACTTACTAAACCTCGGTTATAAAAAAGCCTGTTTTCAAAGTATTCGAAAACAGGCTCAGGATGACTACTTGATTCGAATACTAAGAACCCAGATAGGCCGCTCGGACCGATTCATTATCAAGGAGTTCCTCGCCAGAACCCTGCAGGATGATTCGGCCGGTCTCAAGGACATAAGCATGGTTTGCGGTCTTGAGTGCCATGTTAGCATTCTGTTCGATCAGAAGGATCGTAGTGCCCTGCTTGTTGATCTCGCGGATAATTGAAAAGATATCACGGACAACGATGGGGGCAAGACCCAATGAAGGTTCGTCCATCATAATGAGTTTAGGTTTACTCATAAGGGCACGTCCCACGGCCAGCATCTGCTGTTCACCGCCGGAAAGCGTGCCTCCCAGCTGCCAGGATCGTTCCTTCAGTCTGGGGAACAAAGAATAGACCCATTCGATATCGTCGGAAAGATCATCTTTTCTGAGATAAGCGCCGATTTTGAGGTTCTCAAGTACAGTCATATCAGGGAAGATCTTTCGTCCTTCAGGAACAAGGGTGATACCGCTGGAAACGATGAAGTTAGGATCTTTGCCAGTGATCTCATTGCCCTCGAAGAAAATGGAGCCAGATTCAGGTTTAATGAGACCTGCGATAGTATTCAAAGTCGTGGACTTCCCTGCACCGTTTGAACCAATGAGGGTGATAATACTGCCTTCCTCGACATCGAAAGTGATACCTTTTACGGCTTTGATACCGCCATAGCTAACATGTAGATCTTTAATTTCAAGGATATTACTCATTGTCAGCTCCTAAGTATGCATTGATGACGGCCTGATTCGTCTGGATGTCCTTGGGGACACCCTGAGCGATCTCGCTGCCGAAATCGATGACATAGATATAATCAGAGATCTGCATGACAAGATCCATATGATGTTCGATAAGGAAGACTGAAAGGTTATATTTATTCCTGATCTCTTTGATAAATTCGCAGAGTTCCACCGTTTCCTGAGGAGTCATACCTGCAGCAGGTTCATCAAGAAGCAGAAGTGTCGGATTGGTGGCAAGTGCACGCGCGATCTCAAGACGTCGCTGGAGACCGTAAGGAAGACTGGTAGCCAGATCATCCTTGAATCTGAACAGGTTCTGTTCTTCAAGGAGCTGAACTGTCTCATCCTTCATTCTGACTTCTTCAGCAAGGCTGGTCCTGAAGGTTGCTGAGAAAAGGTTCTGCTTAGCACGCATATGCTTAGCAGTAAGAACGTTGTCGAAAACGGTCATACTTTTCCAAAGACGGATGTTCTGGAATGTTCGGGCAATACCGACATTTGTGATCTTATCAGCGGTCGGAGCCAACTGAGTGTCGGTAAATGCATGTTTATCGATCTCTTTGAGAGCCTCCTTGCGCTTTTCGTAAGCCTCATCGGATTCGTCGAATTCCTTAGGGAGTACGAATTTGGATGTATATCTATCAGCATTGAGACCGGCATAGGTCTTCTTCATAGCACCGACAGGATGGTTTCTTACGATAGGTTCACCATTGAACGTGATGAGACCATTGGTCGGTTCGTATACACCGGTGATACAGTTGAATGCTGTAGTCTTACCTGCACCGTTAGGACCGATCAAAGCAATGATCTTTCCCTTGGGTACATCGAGTGAAAGGTTATTGACAGCGACGACGCCGCCAAACTGCATCGTGACATTTTCAACGTGGAGAACAATATCTTCGTTCATGATTATTCTCCTTCCTTAGCGGCGTTGACTTTCTTGGCCAGTTTTCGTTCCTTACGACTCTTGAACCAATTGATCACGCCGGTAATAGATAGTTCTTTGTCGCCCATGATACCGCGAGAGAAGAACAGCACGATGATCATGATGGCAATGGAGAAGATAACCTTTCGGAAACCGCCTCTGAAGAAAGATACCTCGATGTTGCCGATAGCGCCGCTGTCGAGGAATCTGAGCCACCATTCGTTCGCTGCGATATAAAGAAATGCTGCTATACCGCTGCCAGAGACAGAACCGACACCACCGATAACGACCATGAGGAGGATTTCATAAGTCATAGCGGAAGTAAATGCGGCCGACTGGATGGTGGTCTGATACATTGCAAGGAGAGCACCACCTACACCAGCAAAGAAGCTGGAAATGATGAATGACATCATCTTGTGTTTGAAGAGGTTGATACCCATAGCCTCTGCAGAAATCTCATCATCTCGGATGGCCTTGAAAGCACGTCCGTAAGATGAATTGATGAGCAGAATAATGAGCAGGATACAGATCGTCACGATTAAGAAAACGAATACTGTACCGAATTTGAGAGAAACCGAACCGATGTCCCATCTGATATCGGAGAGTGCCGTGTACTTTCGAAGCAGGTTGGAACCGTTGGTTATGAGACCAAAACCGTTCCACTGGAAGAGAGCTCGGATAATCTCAGCAAAGCCAAGAGTAGCAATGGCGAGATAATCGCTCTTAAGTCTCAGTACCGGAATACCGACCAGTGCAGCAAATACTGCCGCGATACAACCGGCAATGATGATACAAATGATCGAACCGACGAAGGA
This sequence comes from Dehalococcoidia bacterium UBA1222, assembly GCA_002309415.1. Next base: position 26,556 of record DBXC01000005.1, on the reverse strand, counting down.
ACCAAGTCCTGCGCCAAGGAAAGAACTGAAGAATTCAGGGATGGAGAACTGGATGGCACCGCCATCAAAATACTGATAAACAGCGGCATGCTGAGAAGCCGGAATGCTAAGAATAGCATAGGCATAACCACCGATGAGCATGAAACCTGCCTGACCCAGAGAGAAGAGACCTGTAAAACCGTTCAGGAGGTTCATGGAAACACAGAGGAGTGCATAGATAGCACCCTTGCGGAGCACCGGAATGAGCATGCCGGTAAAAGAGCTGGCCGGAAGGAAGTTATCCAAGACGAACAGGAATACATAGAGTATCGCAAGCAGAATGATAGCGCCGACTTTATTGATCCTGCTGGCTCTTTCCTGTTCAGGATGTCTTAACGACGGATTAAGTGCATTGTTGATCTTCTTAAACATCTTCACTACACCTTATCCGTCTTCTTTTCGCCAAAGATGCCCGTCGGCTTGACCATCAAAATGACGACTAACAATACAAAAGTAAAAGCATCAGAGAATGTCGTCCAACCGACACCCTTGATGATGTTCTCAACGATACCAATGAGGAATGCGCCGATAACAGCACCGGGGATCGAGCCGATACCGCCGAATACGGCAGCAACAAAAGCTTTGAGACCCGGCATGGCACCGGATGTAGGAATGACTGACTGATAATTGGAGAAGTAAAGGAGTGCACCGACAGCAGCCAAGAAACAACCGATGATAAAGGTCATACTGATGACGTTATCGATCTTGATGCCCATGAGCTGACTGGTCTGGAAATCACGTGATACAGCACGCATGGCCATACCAACCTTAGTCTTCTTGATGAAGAGGACCAAAGCAACGACCAAAGCGATAGTGATTATAGGAGTGATGACGGTAACACTCTTGGTAACAGCACCAAAGATATTCACAGAATCTGACAGCCAAGGAATAGCCGGGAAGACTCTGGGAAGACCACCGGTGAAATAGAGTGCACAGTTCTGAATCAGGTAGGAAACACCGATAGCTGAAATCATTACTGACATTCTGGGGGCAGATCTAAGAGGCTTGTAAGCGACACGCTCGATCATGAAGCCCAAAAGTACGGTAACGATGATGACCAGCGGTATTGAAATATACATCGGTAATGATGCAGAAGCGAAGACCATTATCAAACCGGCTGCCATAAAGACATCACCATGGGCAAAGTTGATCAAGCGCAAAATACCATACACCATCGTATAACCGATGGCGATCAATGCATACTGACCACCCACAGAGATACCAGCCAGCAGATAAGGCAGATTAGCCTGTATGAAATCTGACATGCTGTTCACTCCTTACTGTTATCGTTTATGAAATCTTCCCTCTGCTTCTTAGATCATAAGGAACAGACGGAAGGGTCCATCTTCGATATGTAACACATAGCGGGTATTGAACCCGCTATGTGTCTAAAATACTAAGTTATCTTTTTAAAGACCTAGTTGATGGTCTGGACCTTGACGAAGTCCCAAAGACCAGTACCGGTGTTAGCCTTTTTGATGTAGGCAGTATCGCGGGCAGCATCGCCGATGCTGTTGAATGCGATCTTACCGGTAACACCAGTGTAAGTGGTGGAAGGAAGTGCTTTGAGAACATCACCTGCTTTGACGGAGCCAGCGTTCTTGATGGCTGCGAGAGCAGTGTAGTAAGCATCATATCCCATAACGGAAACGGCTGCGATGATGTCATTACCACCATTGTTCTGCTTGTTTACAGAATTGCTGTTGATGAAATCACGGAAGCCTTTTTCGAAATTGACATCGCCGCCTTCAGCATAGAAGGTGGAAACATAGATGTTGATGTTCTTGCCTTCAGCTGCAGCAAGGATCTGGTTGGAATCCCAGGTATCGCCAGCGAGGAGAGGCATAGTGATGCCCTGAGCGGCGGCCTGTTCGATGATGAGCTGAGCATAGTTGGTGGAACAAGGAGCAAAGATTACATCTGCACCAGCATTCTTTGCGTTGGTGAGATAGGAAACGAAGTCATTGTTGTTCTCAGGGAATTCAGCAGTGATGACATCCATACCAAGTTTTTCAGCTGCCTGTTTGAAGTAGTTGATCAAACCGATATCATAGTCGTTGCCGAGCTGACCGAGACAATATGCTTTCTTTGCATTGAGTTCATCTTTTGCAAAGTTGGCAAGGACTGTACCCTGGAACGGATCCAAGAAACAAATTCGGAAATAGTGGCTGTTGCCTTCAGTGACCTGAGGATTGGTACAGGTAACACCGATGACAGGGATGCCAGCATTGGCGAAAGTATCGGAACCGGCGATAGAAACGCCAGAACCATAGGAGCCGAGTACTACGGCGCAGTTTTCAGATACGAGCTTAGATGCGGCAGAGACTGCTTTATCATTGGATGATTCGTTATCAGAGATAACTAATTTGATTTTGTAGGTCTTACCGTCAATCTCGATCTCAGGGGTAACAGAGTTGGCATACTGCATACCAAGGATTTCCTGCTTACCACCGGCACCATTGCTACCAGACTGAGGTTCATAAACACCGATCTTGATGGTGTTGCCAGAACCGCCACAGGCGCAGAGAGATGCGAGGGTAAGCACTGCGAGAATAATTGCTAAAAGCTTTTTCATGAAAATTAGTGTCCTCCATAAAAAAATCGACCTTTGAATGGTTATAAAATATACCACAATATACTGGTCGGCACAAAGGTATTTAGCTATAAAAACGTGCCTAGAAAAAGCCCATCTACGCACGAAATAATAAGAGATTCTTTTAACCCCTTTTGAGCGAAGAACTAGACGTTTATGTAATGAAGTCTAATTACTGGCGTATTTCCATTTTCGGATGTATCTGTGATCCAGCCAACGGAAAACGACATATTCAAAGATATTGATGATGATGGCAAATACGAACGTCCAGCAGAACACCCTATTCAACTGATAGCCATCATAGGATAGCGAGATCATGTAGCCCATACCGGAGAAAGAACCGAACATCTCACCCAGAACTACAATCTTCCAAGCGAAGATGAATGCGCCTTTGATACCGGCAAAGATGAAAGGCATGACCATGGGGATGACGATCTTGCGTGTCAGAGTCCAGAAATCGGTCGTGTACATCTTGGCCATCTCAAGGATGTTGTCATCCAGGTTCTTGAGACCCTCCGTCATATTGGAAAGAAGGATCGGAGTCACCGAGAGAGCCACAACAAAGATCGGTGTCGTATTGGAAAGACCGAACCACAGGATACCGATGAATGCCCAGCAGATCGATGGTACGGCCTGAGTCAAAGGTTTCACTAGGCTTTCAACTACGACATATGCGGTATGGGAAAAACGGGTAAGAAGACTTCCTCCAAAACCGATGACAGCGCCTAAAGCAGTGCCTACGAAAACACGGCATGCCGTTATCCAGATCTGTTTCCAGCCGTCGGACTGGGAGAAGATGTTGATCATCATCTGGAGAGTCGACAGAGGTGTCGGAATACGCTGTCTGGGGGAATTGATAGCTATAAAATGCCAGATAGCTATGAAGCCAACAATGGCAATGATTATATAAACGACCCTTTTAGGGGTCATCTTAAATGTCTCAATGTTTTTCACAGATACGATGATACCACAATCGCATTCTTTCAAATTGGGTCCACTAGTCCCACTACAAACAAATCAATGTCTAAATATAATCACGGTATAACTCAACCTTGGAGGACCTATGCGAAAGATTATTCTCGTAATGATGTCTCTCTTAATGCTCTTGACCTGTGCTGCCGCCTGCGGCAAGAAAACAGACAAGGTCAAGATCGACATCGTCGTAGCCCCCGGTTCTAGTTCCTGGATCTCAACTTATGCGATCCGTGAAGGAATCCTTACAAGCGATCTTTGTGATCTCGAGATCACACTTTCACCCAATTTCGGCAACCTCATGATGTCCGGTAATTACACAATGGGTGCCATGCAGTGCGCTGCATTCGCCCTTGAAGAAGAAACCAATCCCGGCACTTATATGGCTCTCAGCACCTTCATCGCCGGTCAGGGATCCGAAGAAGCCCGCGGTGTATGTCTGCTTTGTACCCGCAAAGACAGCGGAATCAACAAAGTAGAAGACATATACGATAAAGTTATCGGCGTCTCCGATCTCAAAGGCTCCACCACCAGTATCTTCCTGGGCCTCCTCAAGAAGTACTACGGCAAGAGCGAAGCAGATCTCAATATCATCGACCAGCAGAGCACTGTTCTCCTTGAACTCCTCCGCGCCGGGGAACTCGATGTTGCTCTCCTCGACGGTTCCAACACTGTTGCCCAGCAGGCATACTACGATCCTAACCTTCAGGTCATCTGGAACCTTGATGAAGCCTTCTACAAAGAGTATGGCGTATATCATGCCCCTACTCTTCTCTTGGTAAAGACCGACTTTTACAAGAACAACAAGAAGCAGGTCGAAGCCGCTCTGCAACTCCTCCGAGATTCCCGTGATTATGCCAACAAAAACATCAATGAACTCGCTGAAAAGTTCGCTATCGCATTCGGTCAGCCCGGTAATGCACAGTTCTTCATCAACATCCAGAAATATCACAGCCAGGCCGGCTATGACACCATCAAAGGCAAAGTCGAAGACGGCGTAATGGCAATCATCCAGTTGGGTGTAGACCGCGGTATCGTATCCAAGATGCCAGATCCCGATAAGATGTTCATCCGATAAACTAGCTTTTTCATTGTTGTCTTTTTAATATACATACACACCGGTAATCGACTTGCCGGTGTGTATGTTTTTACCGGGAGTCCAGTATGAAAAAAGTAAAACTGACTGTAATAAGATCCAAAGTGGATCATGAGCTAGCAAATAAATACGGAAAGAAAGACCTTCCTGCTTGTCCCGTATTCAAAGAAGGTCAGATATTCTTCACTGACTATTGCAGACCAGACGGTTTTTGCGACGGAGCCTGGAAAAACATTGCTCCATACGCTTTTGCCTTTTCACACGGAATGAAGACAGACGAGCTTTATTACGGAAAATGGATGAAGGAACCAAACATGGCAATCTGTTGCTGTAACGATGCACTGAGACCAGTCGTATTCAAGATCGAAGCGACCGATGAAGACGTCGTCGTCGAACACACTAAGGTACGCCCTGATATAGAGAACGAATCCGTCTAAAAAGATTCTTAAACCTGAGACAGGTACATCATGATGGAGCCGCACATGGCGACGTTGAGGGATTCAGCCTTTTGCCTGTCGATCTTAAGGCTTACGATCGAATCGGATAAGACTTCCAATTCACGAGAGATACCGTTGCCCTCATTGCCCATAGCCAAAATGAACGGGCCTTTCTGGAAATGAGAAGACTTGATTTCATCCCCATCCATGTCTGCAGACAACAACGAAAATCCGCGCATCTTGAGAGCATTAACTGTACCAAGATAATCAGATGAACGTCTGATCCAAAGGGACATCACAGTACCAGCCGAAGACTGAAGACACTTATGAGAGAACGGATCAGCACATTTATCGCTCATAATGATTCCAGAATAACCGAATGCAGCAGCGGTCCTGATCAGAGTCCCGCAGTTTCCGGGATCCTGTATATCTTCAAGAAGCAGTACTCTTTTGCCGCATTCCTCAGGAACATCACTTGAATTTGATTTATCAGGCATTAGCACGACTGCACACAGTTTGGGAACAGTCACGCTTTCACTGACTTCTTTCATCTGCTTCGTAGTCAACATCCTGGTCGGGATATGTCGATAAGGACATGCAGTCCCTTCAAGCATAAGGAGCTCAACGATAGATTCAGGCGAGGCATCCATTATCTGATCGATAGAACGTTCGCCCTCGATGAGGAAACAGCCGGTATCACGGCGTCCTTTATGTGTATTTAAAGATGCATACCACTTGATCGGTTTAAGTAATTCTTTATCTTCCATCATTCAGCTTGAATCTGTACTTTCCTTTTCCAAGTCCAGTGACTGACTCGATCAATCCTTTGTCTGCCATCTCTTTTATCAGTAATGAACTTCTAGTTGGCTTCAGACCGATAATTGACTGAACATCCGTTCTTCCAAAAAACTTTTGAAAACCAAATACGTCCAGCAATTTGCAAATATGAGAAGCCGTTTTGGTAGTAAACATGTTTTGAATGTTCACTTTTTCACTTTCAATGTTCACTTTTTGCTTCTCAATGTTCACTTTTGTCGGAGCAACGAAGGTGCCGCTGATATGCAATGTTCTGTTGTGAAGTTGATTTTTTTCATTCAGCAGCAGGTTTCTAAGGAACAATTCCAGATAATCAGTTGTCTCATGTATTCCGTTCTTTAAGTCGTTATAGTTTGCCCTGACAAGGGAATTACGGAAGTACCAGGCGTTCTCCGCAAAAATGTCATTTGTTACATCAAAGCCAAGGGTACGCAGGTATTTGATAAAAAACACCGCTGTTGTCCTAGTGTTTCCTTCTCCAAAAACATGAATCTGCCATAGCTTGGAAATAAATACTGCAAGGTGATGAATAATCTCATCCATCGAGAGGTTCTCATAAGAAAACTTTTTCTCTTCTAAGATGTCATAATCAAGCGTCGCTTTCAGTTCCGTGGCACTTCCATAAAGTACAGTCGCCCCATTCAACACCCATTCTTTTTTAGTGATGTTATAGTCCCGGATGGAACCAGCATGAGAATAGATACCAGAAAATAGTTTGCGATGGATCGAAAGGTACTCATTCGGAGTCAAGCTGAACGCTTTTTCTGAAAGAAGCGCAGCAATTCTAGCTGAAACCTTATCCGCCTCCTCGGTGCGATCATCAACATTGAGGGAAGGGTTCTCCTTATAATAGCTCTGTATGAGCGCATTTGCTTCTTCGAAAGAAATCTCCCCCTCAATATTTCTTACAGCAGTCCTTATTAGGTAATCGGATGTTTTCAGTCCATCAACTGCCTGTAAACCAATGGCGGTATGCCACGCGTAGCCTTTATTTCGCTTGTCTGGTTCTGACTCTTTGATATATTCCTTAAATGGATCGTTATTCACTAAATAGTCCCTCGCATATGTTAATTATACCGCTATATGGACTTTAGCTTCATTCAAAGGTTAAGGGGTTCATACTTTTTATGACTACATTACATCTTAATGCCACCATCTCGTCCAGCGTTCTCACCGGCAACAAAACCTGTTGAAAATGCCGCCTGCAGATTGTAGCCTCCGGTATCAGCATCGATATCGAGTACTTCTCCGCATAAATAAAGACCATTAACTATCTTTGATTCCATAGTCTTTCCGTCGACTTCGTTGAGATCGACACCGCCGGCCGTTACGATGGCACTATCGATGGGAAGAGCGCGCTTTATCTGGAACTTCAGGTCTTTCAGTACCGTAGCAAGCTTAGTTCTCTCAGCAGCAGTTATCTCATGTCCCTGTTTTTCTGGATCGACTTCGCTGAGTTTGATCACAGGAGCCACCATCTTCTGAGGAAGGATCGTATCGACGATGTTACGATACAGTTTCTTTCCTGCCTGATCGAATTCACGCTGCAGTCTGATATTCAATTGTTCAAAGGTCAGCGCCGGTTTAAGATCGATAGATACGCAAACAGGACCCGATTCCAAAGCCTTAACGATAGCCAGGCTCATCTGGAGCGTGATCGGGCCACCAATACCAAAATGAGTCATCATCATCTCACCGAAACGGCTCTCGATGATGGGAAACTTCAATTTCTTGCCCTGGATCTCACGTCCATAATCAAACAGGTTCATATGGGTAGTATCGAGGGTGCTGGGGATACCGCGATATGACGTTAGTCTTACGTTCTTGAGGCTGACGCCCTGCATGGATGCCGCCAAAGCATCATCGGTGACCACCAGAGGCACGAGAGCAGGTCTGATCTTGACGATGTTATGTCCGACTCTGCCGGCCATGAGATAGCCTTCACCGGTAGAGCCAGTCGAACCAAATGAAGAACCTCCGGTCGCCAGGATGACTGCATCAGCATTGAATTCGCGTGATTCGGTCTTGACCCCAGTGATATGTCCGTCTTCAGTAAGGAGGTCGATAACATGCTCAGAAGTATAGAACCTCACATGCTTTTCTTTAGCATTACGTACGAGCGCATCGACCACATCCTGCGCTTCATTACTGGTCGGGAAGATACGTCCGCCTCGCTCGACAGTAGTTTCGACGCCTTGCTCGTTGAGGATCTTTAAGATGTCATCGCGGAAGAACTTTGAGAAAGCCGAATAAAGAAAACGTCCGTTAGTACCGTAGTTACGAATGAAAGCCGGCAGTTCTGCGGAATTAGTGATGTTGCACCTACCTTGTCCGGAGATTGAGATTTTCTTCCCCAGTACAGGCATACGTTCAAATACGACGACACTGGCACCCATTTCGGCAGCTCTTGCCGAAGCAATGAGTCCGGCAGCTCCGCCGCCAACTACGATGACTTTCTTCATAGCTTTGAATGGTAACACAAACTAGAGAGAACAAGAAATTGGCTCAAATACCTAAAGAATACATGGGCATCGTAATAATGAACGATGTTCCTTGACCGACCTGGCTTTTTACTTCGATTGTTCCATTCATATCCTCAACGATTGCCTTACAGATCGAAAGACCTAATCCGATTCCCTTGTCAGAACCATCCTTGTCGCGATGGTGGAACCTGTCGAAAATCAGAGGAAGATCCTTTTCATCGATACCATCTCCGGTATCCGCAACTTCCAAAACACACTTATCATTCCCAAACGGTTCTAACCTGACAGTGACCGAATCACCTTGTTCCGTATGCTTATATGCATTATCCAGGAGGTTCTCGATCAAAACACTCATCTCTTCGTCGCGAGAGATTACTGAGATCGAATAAGGCGACTCATATTTCAAATCCACATCCTTTAAATCGAAGACGACATTAACATTTGAGATTACGTTTTTTACGACTGCAGTTAGATCTACGATACCGCTTTCTGATACTTCTTTCGTATCCAGCTTTGAGATATAAACAAGCTGGTTCAACGCTTTCTCTTCGCGCTTTATAAGATCCCTGATGTTTTCGAGAGACCCAAGTATTTCATCTGAGAGATCATTGGGATAATCAAGATAACGATCAACAATCAGCTTGATAGTCATCATCGGAGTCTTAATTGCATGGGATACATCCTCAACAAATGATTTTCTCTTTTTGTCAGACTCCAACATTATTCCTTTAACATGATTAAATGCATCGGCAATCTGGGAAAGTTCACTTCGGGTTTCCAAAACGATTACATCATTGGGATCGTCATATCTATTATTCTTGATTTGGCTCGAAAGATTATTAACCGGATCAAAAACAAAAGACCTCATAGCCTGCACAAAAAACATTGAAAGCAGCACGACCAGTCCAAAAACCATACCGATGAAAGACGGAACCTTAAAGTCGTATAGACGCTGTAGGCTCTTTACATCAAGAATAGAAATGACAATGGAATAACTCGAAAGGCCAGGAATATTCTCAATGTAAATTCGCTGGTTATTCCATTTTTCATCTTTGGGAATAAGGTAACTGCTTAGTGTCTTGAAGAAATGATCAGTATCAAGGATTAAAAAACCTCCCGAAGCAGGGCGCACAACAAAACTGCTGTCAAACACATCATAAGACAACTGATCATCTTTAACAGCGAACATATATAGAGTGTCATACGTATACCAATCATCGGACTTTAGAGTCTTGGCAAGGTAATTTCTATCATTAAAGACTTTCTCGTAATACTGAACGGCGCGCTCTGTATCTGAAATATCTGGAACTATATTGTTCTTGGGACAAGGAGCCATTTCATAGTATTCCTGTGCGGCAAGCTCCCACAGCTCGCTATATGTCTTGGTAAAAGCAAAAATAGAAAATACGGAGAGAATCGTTACAAACAGGATAAAGATCATTAGAAATCGAAACTGAATACTATTACTTCTCAATCGTATACCCCCTTCCCCTAACAGTCTTAATGATCTCGTCATCCGTATATAGTTTTATCTTTGCTCTTATCCTGCTCACAGTCACTTCGACGACATTACTGTAGATGTCAGAATCCGAATCCCATAGATGATCGATAATGGATTCTTTAGAAACGATCAGCCCTGAATTGAGAACAAGCAATTCTATGAGCTTGTACTCAGCAGTAGTCAGCTCAAGATAATTGTCGGAGACATATGCCTTTTGCGCTGACTGGTTAACAGTCAAAGAACCCGCTGTCAGTTCAGTTGAAAGATGCCCCTTCCTTCGCCTGATCAGAGCATTGAGCCTCGAAATGAGTTCGGGATAAAAAAACGGTTTTGTTAGATAATCATCCGCACCGCAATCTAAACCGTATGCAGTCTTGATCTTGTCGTTTATCGCTGTCAGCATCAGTATCGGAGTGTCGATTCTTTTTGATCGGATCTTTTTGCATGCATCGAATCCATTCATACCAGGCATCAATACATCCAGAACTATTACATCGTAAGAAGAATCTTCGGCCGCATCGATTCCGGTATGAGGGTCATTCTCAACATCGACAGCAAAACCCTTTATCGACAAGAACATCTTCAGTTCATCGGTAAAAGACTTACTATCATCTATGACTAAAATCTTCATTGCCTCAATCCTAACCCCAATCCTGAGACAAGTAAAAAATGTTAAGTTTATTTTAAGGTTTTACAACTAAGCTATAGTAAAAATCGCGTCACATCTTCATAGGAGGAGTAAAATGAAAAAGGTGCTATGTGTTTCACTTGGTTGCATTCTTGTGTTAACAGCGTTGCTGTGCATAGCAGGGTTTGGAAAGAATGACGTCTCCTATTACTGGGACGAGTTGCAACAAGCAAGCGACAAGAATGCTTACTTCAATAGCTTGCCAACTGATATCCAGATAGAAATCATCAAGCGATATTACCCAGAAGAATGGGAATTTCTTAATCAGCCAACTCACTCTGAATCTGTAATAACATATACAAAGACCATTGATAATCAAGTATCCACCACTACAACCACATGGCCATTGAGAGAATTATGATGAATACGAAGATCAAAAGAGGTTTAATCATTATTGCGTCTTTAATTCTTGTTGTCATTTCAATTGCAATGGCTGCAGGGTTTATCATCGTTCCACAAAAATATAGAGAAATAAACCATACTCTTGAACAATTGGCTCCTTCACCAGAGGTAGTTAATCAATTGTGTTTTGAAGGCTATCCTAAAGAAGTAATTGACTCCATGTGGGACGAATATAACCACTATCTTCAAAATGTTCTAACTGATGAGGAAGTAATGGGATGGTTAAGATACTATGAACCCGAGTTATATCTATATCTGACTCTCTTAAGCGATGATGAAAAAGAAGCAAACAAGGTGGAACAAAGAGTAAAAACTATAACCATTACTTTTGATAATCAGGTAATTACAACTACTATACTAGAGCCAACATAGCTTTAGCGATACCATTCCAAGAGAACGCTCCAACATCCAACTTTCGTTTGGGATTGTTCAAAGCGGTAACGATAGCATCAGCCAGATTTTTTTCAAACGCAGTCAGAGACTCAGGCGCAGGCTCATCGATATTCATCATGACGCTGGGCATGGGAACAAATTCGATATCATGCTCCGGCAGTTTTAAGTCATAGTATTCCTTGATCCCAGGAATGTCAGTGCAGACCGTCCTGCACCCGCACGCCATAGCTTCGACCACGACCAGAGCAAAGCCTTCATAGAATGACGGTAAGACAAAAACGTCCGACATATTCATCTGATGTGCCAGTTCTTTTTGAGAAAGATATCCTGCAAAATCGATCTTATATCTGCTGTTCCCAGCCAAGTTGATGAGTGCATCCATTGTTTCCTGAGAACCAGCATTTCCGGCAAGAGTTAGAGTCAAATCTTCGTCTCGATAAGGCAAGTATTCCAATGCATTAACAAGAGAGAATACGCCCTTAGCTTCCGAGAGCTTTCCGGCATAAAGAAGCCTTATCCCCTCATGTTTGCCAATTTCTTCCCTCCGGAAGATGTCATGGTTATATCCTGCACCAACCACATCGACTTTCTGGGGCTCGAAACCAAACACTCGGACAATCTCATCTCTAAGGTGATAATTGAGCGTAAAAACGGCATCCAGTTTTTTGTTCTGTTTTACGATGAACTCTCTCTCCAGCGAATTCTTGCCGATCTGCCTGAGGTCGCTGCCATGACAGAAACCGACGATCTTCTTTTCCGGAAAAACTTCTCTGACAAAAGCAGTCAAAAGATAAAGGTGATGGCAGACGATGATATCGGGATCCAATTCCTGAATGACAGCACAGATCCTCTTCAAAAAAGCTTCTTTAAAGCATGCAACCATCTGTTCAGTCATATCGGAATAACGAGTGCTCGGATACGGCATCTCATCCGACATGCCACAGATGTGAAACGGCATCTCAGATGAATCGTAATGAACAGCTTCGAATCTGACATTCTCGGGGAAAGTTACTACATCCCCTTCTGTGATACCGGCAATGACAGCCTGTTCATGACCAGCCCTATCCCATGCGCGTACAAGCTCGGTCAGATAGACTCCGCTTCCGGTGCTGTGTGGTTTCTGTGCTGTGATGCTCAGGATCTTCATCGCTTTTATTATAGCTTTTCCTGGGCAATGACTTTCAGAATCTTTCCATCCTCTCCCCAGACTATATCCTTGAGTCCTAGGAAGTCAGAAACATATGTATTCGACGGGTTACGATAGATATTCTCAGGTGTGTCCATCTGTACCAGCTTGCCCTGATCCATGATAGTCATGTAATCGGATAGAATAATCGCCTCTTCCTGGTCATGCGTGACAAAGACCATAGTGATACCCAGTTCCTCCTGGATATGCTTGAGCTCAACTCTCATCTTGACCCTAAGGGCAGCATCGAGATTGCTGAATGGCTCATCTAATAAACACAATTTAGGTTCGACAGCCAAAGCTCTAGCCAAAGCGACACGCTGCTGCTGTCCGCCAGACAATTCATCGATACGATACTTGGCATATTCGTGGAGGCCCACAAGTTCAAGATATCGCATACCTTTTTCCTGTGCATCTTTCTTAGCGATCTGGCGGAACTTGAGACCATATGTAACGTTCTGCAGGACATCCATGTGGGGAAACAGACCATAAGACTGGAACACGGTTGCAACCGGACGGTACTCAGGAGTCATATCCGTGATATCCTGACCATCAAGCATGATCCTGCCGGAATCCGGTCGCAGGAATCCTCCGATCATGTTCAATGTCGTCGTCTTGCCGCACCCTGACGATCCCAGGATACAGAGGAGCTTTCCCTGCTCCAGCGAAAAAGAAAGGTCATCGACGACCGTCTTGTCACCAAAGCTCTTTTTGATATGTTCCAGTTCCAGATACATTGCGTTTCTCCAAATATGAGGTCAGTAAGAATACAAGTCCCTCGACCAAGAGGACTACGATAATTATCAGCGATGCGATGACCGATGCTACGCCATACTCACCGGTATATGTGGCATCAAAAAGTTTGAACACAGCCAGAAGGGTCTTAGGCGCCACGAGGAAGAGAATGGCGCCGGCCGTAGTCATACTGCTCGTAAAATTGTAGATAAAACATGTGAGCATGGCAGGACGCATTCCTGGCAAGATCACATCCTTTATGACAGCAAGTCTGCCCGCTCCCAGATCCCTTGCCGAATTCTCTTGGGCATAACTGATCTGAGAGAGAGATGCCGTACACATCTTGGTGGTGGTTGGAATCTGTTTGAAGAGCATGTTTATGATGAGGATCAGAGCCGTACCAGTCATCTTCAAAGGACCGCTGTTGAAAGCCAGGATATAACCAATACCGAAACACGTACCGGGGATCATATACGGGAGTGTCGCGATACAGTCAAAGACAGACCCAAAGCGGACCTTTCTTCTTTCGACGTAATAAGAAAAGATAATGGCAAAAAGCGATCCGATGATCGCAACGATGAAAGCATAAAGAAGACTCCTATAGAGAGTCGATGCATTATAAGTGAAGACTTTCTCGATGTACTCAGTGGTAAATGTAAAAAGCTTGCTGCCGGTCTTATTAATGGCAGACAGGAAGATACTGGCATACTGGAGAGTCATAATAATCGAGTAAAGGATACCTATACCTATGATCAGCCATCCGATGATCCCGCCCTTATGGAGAGGCAGATTAAGATGTGCATCCTGTCTACGGGAGGATGAAGAGCTGTTCATCTTTTTCATGTAATGCCGATAGATAAAGAAAAGAATCAACGATGGCACCAAAAGGAACATGTTCATGGCAGCAGCTTTATCGATATTGCCGGCGCCCATGAACTGGATATAGATCTGCGAAGCCAAGGTCCTGAAACGTCCGCCGATGATGGCAGGAGTACCGTAATCAGCAAGGGATCTGACAAATGTCAGCAACAGACATACGATGATGCCCGGACGGAGTGCAGGAAGCACAACATCCTTAAGAATATCTTTGGCTTTTGCTCCCAGGTCACGCGCTGAATTGATGACCGAACGGTCGATCTTAGCCAGCAGGCCGTTGAGCATCAAAGCATTGATCGGCACAAAAGAAATGGTCTGCATGGCAATAATGCCCCACTGATTGTAAGGCATGAAATTGAGATGCAGGAGGTTATAGGTTATCCACCCGCGTCGGCCGTAAAGCTGGATATATGCAATGGACGATACGAAGGGAGGAGACACCATTATCACGATGAGGAGAGCAGTAAAAAGGATCTTCTGCCAGCCGCGTCTGGTCGATATAAAGATAGAGAACACAACTGATAAGATTGTACACAAGACAGATGTGAAACAACCGACGAAGACACTTCGCCAAAGCGCCGTGCTCTCTTCCGTGATGACTTTGGCGTACTGACTTAGAGTAAATCCATCAGCGCTATGAAAGCTACGAAGAAAAACACAGAAGAGCGGGTAAAAAATAAAAAGGACCACGCTGCCCAAAACCAGAAACTGCAGGGCATGGTCCCCAATCATGTCGATATAACGAGAGAGGGTATGCTGTGATACCCTCTCTGTGTTTGATAACAAGTTCTTTCGATCTATCACTGATCAGTATTCTATCAAAAAAGACTATTTGAAAAGACCAGCGAAGAATGCCTTGTATTCAGTTGCCTTGGATGCATATTCGGTCAGGTCAATGTCATAGAGGAAATCGGCATCATAACCGAGTTCGACATCAGGAAGAGAAGGCTTGATGGCCTTGATAGCACCCTTTTTGTCGATCTTGGCAAGTAGCTGGAGGTTAGCATTGTCTGAATAGAGCCATTCAACGAAATAGGCACCAGCCTTGGCATTGGGTGAATTCTTGATGGCGGCTACGCCTTCAGGAGTCCAAGGAATACCATCGGTAGGATAGACGATGGAGACATTGGCATCACCGATGATACCATCGAGGGTGCCGTCGACATAAGTGATACCGACTGCGCATTCGCCAGCGACAGTCTTTTCGATAGGATCCTTACCACGGCTGCCGAGGTAAAGGATGTTATCTGCAAATTTCTTAACGTAATCTTCGCCTTTCTTCTGCATGAGAGCATAGAGGACAGCATAGCAGGTGCCGGAAACAGAAGGATCAGAGAACACGATCTCGTCATCGAAAGAAGCATCGATGATATCGTCCCAAGTCTTAGGAGTCTTAAGACCCTTTTCCTTGATGACATCATTGTTAACAGCAAAGCCGACGATAGTCATACCCTTGCTGAAATATTGGTGATCGGAATCGACGAAGAGAGGATTGAGGTCTTTGATAGCTTTAAAATCGACTTTCTGGAGATAGCCGAGATCCTTGGCGTTGATGAAGTCATTGATACCGCCGCCAAACCAGACATCGAAAGTGGGATTGTCGCCTTCAGCCTGGAGTTTGGAGAGGACGGCACCGGAAGACATGCTGAGCATCTCATATTTGATTCCGGTGTCAGCAGTGAACTTATCGAATAGTTCTTTATAAGTCTCATTGGTCGCAATGATCTGGAGAGGGCCATCGGTCTTAGGAGTCTTGGAACAGCCAACTACAGATGCAAGCATGACAAATGTCATCAGAACAGACAACACTGTCAACAGAATCTTACTCTTTTTCATTTTGTTCTCCTTCTTTGTGTGGTAAGACTAATGTTAAATAGAAATATTATTACAGTCAAATAAAATATTTTTATATATTAGGCATAGATATGCGTTTATGACCACTGGTCCCAATACATCCGCCACGAATAAAAGTACACTCTGTCCGATGAAGACGACCGACAAAATCAAGGCTTGGATCAAAGTACAAAAGTTCCCGCGCCACTCAAGCGACGTGTTCTCATTCATACTGGGAGCAGTCCTGGCGTGGTATCACGCAGGTTCATTTCACTGGGGAATCTTTTGGGCTGGTCTTGCTGCAGTCTTCTGCATGGCCAACGGCATCTATCTGACTAATGAATGTCAGGATGTTGAAAGCGACCGAGCAAATAATAACCGTATCGGCGGCACTGATATCAATATGGACATGACATCAACCGGCGGTACGAGAGTGCTCGTCAACGGACAGCTCAGCAGAAAAACCGTTTTCATCGTCGGGATCATCTTTTTCCTGCTCTGCGCGCCGATGGGGCTTTTGATCTATTTCGGTTTCCACAGCGGGACATGGACCATACCGCTAGGCATCTTCGGTCTCATCATGTGCTACGGCTATTCCAATCCTCCCTTCAAAGCCTCTTATCACGGCATGGGAGAAATATTCATGATGCTGGGATACACCGCACTGGTATTCACAGCTTATTACATAATGGCCGGACCATCCTGGTATCCGATCCTGATCTGTCTGCCGCGTATCATAACCGTGGGCTCACTAAAGGTGATCAGAAACATCCCTGATATGGAAGCAGATAAGAGCGTGGGCAAGAATACGCTCGTCGTTTACATCGGAAAAGAACGAGCAGCCAAACTCTACTGTGTAATGACCGTCCTTGCGATACTGGCCTTCATACCTGCCATCATCGACACACAGTCAGTCTTTATGCTGCTGAACATACCTTCAGCCGTCTATTTGGCATTGAGTCTGAAAGAGATGCTGGGGCACAAATGGAAAGAACGAAAGCATCTTGGACTGGCATGTAAATACGGATTCAAGGGGCTTCTCTTGCTCCCTATCCTTCTGACAGCAACTTATTTGTTGGCTGGTTACTTCGGTATCTAAGCGACGATTTCGAACTATCTGAAAATGTCCTGATACTCAGCATCAGAAAGGGGGCGCCCTTTCTCAAAACATTCGCTGAAAAGAGTCCTGAAAAAAGCGGTCCTCTCCGTGCAATCAGGAACTCTCTGCATGACATCGTCACGCTTCGAATTCATGTATTCCATAATCTGAGCCATATCATCGGGCAACATATTAACGAACTTCTCTTTCAAGATGACAGCCGCTGCCGGGCTGTAGCCAGAAGTCGAAATACCGATTGAGAGAGGGCCTCTCTTTATGAGGGATGGTACGATAAAATCACAGTTCTCGATATCATCGACTGCGTTGACAGGAATCCTGCGCTTACGGCACATTTCACAGACAGCTTTGTTCTCCGCATGGCTCAAAGAAACGAATACTATATCTCTGCCGTCGAGCATAGATTCGGCAAAAGGACCTTTGGTTAACTTTATTCCATCAGTACGCTGAAAACAGTCGTCAAAAGATTCCGCCACAACTTCGATCCGTGGTCCGTAATGCAGTAACCTTACGACCTTTTCAAATATGTGTTTATTTCCACCTATCATGAGACAGTCTTTATCCTGAAGATCAACGAATAAAGGGAAGTATGCCATCTTTAAAGATTCCTATTCTTCGTAATAGTACTGCCAGCCGGATTCGGTCTGGAACCGTCTGAGCTTTGTTTCAAATACCCCATCGATAACACCAGCTTCAAAGACCTTTTCAGGGTCTCCTTCACAGACGAGCTGTCCGTCATGCATAACCATGATCTTATCAGCGATCTTCATGGCCATCCTGAGATCATGTAAGACCAGGATCACAGCTTTACCTGAATCAGCTAAAGATCTGGCCAGTTTCATAAGGTTGATCTGATGCTTCACATCCAGGAAGTTGGCCGGTTCATCCATAAAGATAACAGGAGTCGACTGAGCAAGGGCCATAGCCAGATAAACTTTCTGCTGCTGGCCGCCGGAGAGTTCCGAAACGTAGCAGTCCGCGATGTCTTCGGCATCTGCCCACTTCAAAGCCTGTTCCACGATCCTGTGATCTTCCGGATGGTACTTGCGGCTCAGTTCCAGATACGGAAAACGGCCGTGAAGAACCATGCGGCGGGCAACGATACTGGGGATATTCCTGTTCTGAGCCATATAGGCCATCTGCCTGGCTCGTTCCCGTGGACTCATATCATCAGTATCAGTTCCGTCAATCAGAATATTGCCAGAAATCTTAGGATGGAGACAGAGAATGGTCTTGAGCAAAGTACTCTTGCCGCTTCCGTTCGGACCAATCAGGACCGTGACCTGACCAAGTTCGAAACACGTAGACACACCATGAACTACTTCAAAGTCATGATAACCGGACCTAAGCTCCCTTATCTCAATCATTGGTCCTCCTCTTGCGCTGCATCAAAAGCAACCAAATGAAGAAAGGTCCGCCGATACAAGACAAAAGAATACCAACAGGCATCTCGTAAGGAGCAAAAATCAGTCTGGTGGAAACATCACAAAGAGTCACGAGGATAGCACCGCCAAGGGCGCTGGTCGCCATGAGATTAAAACTGTCCTCGCCCACGAAATGACGCATGATATGCGGCACGATGAGTCCTACGAAACCTAAAAGACCAGCAAAAGATACAGCAGCACCTGCCAATGCGGCACCAAGAGCCAATAGGATGATCCTCAATGGTTTTACTCTAAGGCCAAGGCTCTTGGCAGTGTCATTACCAAGAGATAATACGTCGATCTCATTGCTCATACAGAGCAGGATAATAATAGCAACGATGATGATATACATCGCAGGCAGGATATTTTTAATTGAGACGTTGGCAAGTCCGCCAATCCTGAAACTGGTATAGCCGATCAGAGAATCTGGGAATACTGTGACAACAGCATCGATCATCGCGGCAAAGACCGCCGCCACCGCCACACCGGCAAGGACCGTCGTGATCTTAGAAGCGCCCGCTTTCTGTGAGATGAACAACACTAATAATACAGCCGTAAGCGCACCAATAAAGGCAGCTATCGGATGCAGGCCGACCTGAGTCGGAAAGATTGCACCGCAGACAGCAATAGCAAGTCCCGCACCGGAATTGACACCGATGACATTGGGAGCTGCTAAAGGATTAGAAAGAACGATCTGGATGATAGAACCGGAGACAGCCAGAGCAGCACCGGCCACCAGACATCCCAGTGTCCTAGGGAGTCTTGAAAGGACAATGATGTTATATGAGGGCGTCCCTACAGAACGCCCCAATAAGGCATTAAAGATGTCACCCAGAGAGACGTGAACGGCTCCCTGGATGATACCCAATATGATTGCCAGTATAAGCAGTGCGAAGAGCACTGCATATACTAAAGGCGCATTGTTATTTCGTTTTCGGATAGAGGACGTCTGCGAGGACTTCATAAGCTTTGCCCCAGTTGGCATTCGGTTTCAGGCCATACAGTGAATAATCCAATACGATCACTCGACCTTCCTGGACTGCTCTGAGACTGGCCCATGCTTCGTTCTTGAACAGGGTCTCTTCAACCACCTTACGGCCGGCTTCACCGTCGACGCTATAAGGAACAATGAAGACGTAATCAGGATCATCCTGGATGATCTTCTCGACACTGAGATTATCAGTCAGTGACGTATCGGAATCAGCAATATTAGTAGTACCTAATTCAGCGAGCATCTGACCCAGCATATAGTCCTTGCTTCCTTTGACGTACCACTTGCTGCCCATCTGTCTGATACAGAGTACGGTAGCATGAGTACCATCAGGTCGAGCCAGCTGTTCATCGATAGAACTCTGGATATCGGTACCATATTTCTTATAGTTCTCGGTCATGCCAGTGATCTCAGTGCAGTGTTTGAGCATCCTGAGATAATCTTCGAATTCGTTGACATCGAAGAAAATCGGCGTAAGACCTGCCTGAATAAAGGCATCTCGAAGTTCGATATTGGCTTCAGTGTTGCAGCTACAAATGATGAGATCGCCTGCCGCAGAATAGATGGCTTCAGTATTCGGAGACTTGATGGCACCGACGTTGATGACGTCTTCACTAAGTCCCAAATCAAAATCTGTCCAGGTATTATCTGATGTTGCAACGATAGTATCCTTGCCACCAGCAAGACACCAAATCTCAGCATAGCTGCCGCTGAGAGTGATGACTCGCTTAGCTGAAGTTACAGTAACTTCATATCCGAGATCATCTACGAAGGTATAGGAAAGATCCCCCTTATTGTTTCCTCCCCCGCCGTTACAACCGACCAGAGAGAAAATCATAAGTAAAGCAAAAAATACCCCAAATAACCTTTTCACTACTTATTCTCCATTTTTCTCAATAAAATATTTCATCTTGATCTTCTTGAGTTCCCGGACCGTTCTAAGATCCGCATATTTTTTCGGCCGTATCAACCCAGAGATCATTTCCACCAGCCCTTTGAGTTCATCTTCGTCATGAACATGGACCATGGTGTAGAAGTTGTAATCGAAATCCATATCTCGATTACGGATATAGCAGTGAGTGATATTGGGAATAGAAACGAGCTCATTCTTCTTTTCCCTTAATATCTCCTCATCGGCATCCCATACAAGCATCGCATTGATGCGATATCCTACTGACGACTGATAAAGCAATGCGCCGATCCTGCGCAGATAACCTTTATCCGTGAATGACCGGATCATTCGCAGCACGTCTTCTTCGGTAGTTCCAATCCTAGAAGCAATCACAGCGTATGGATCTGAACATACCGGAAACTCTTCCTGAAGCTGGCGGATCAGTTCGATCTCAAGAGCAGACAATTCAATCATCTGTCACCTCCCAGATCGAAGGAAACGCCGATCTTAAACTGTTCGCTCTGTGCAAGGCGAATGACACGTCGAGTAAGTTTACTGGCCTCAATTTTGGCCACGATGCTTTTGAAAGCATCCTCACTGTCGACAGTAAGGGTGAACCACATATTTAATTCGTGGGTCCTAATATAATTGTGAGTTATGCCTGGGATAGTATTGAGAAGCTCAGCCATCTTTTCGATGTCCTCATCATCCACATGCATGGCCAGAAGTGCTGAAGTATAACCCAGACTTTGAGAATCAAAGAAACCAGTAAGACGTCGGATTATATGGGAATCTTTAAGTACGGCTATGCGTCTCATGACCTCTTCTTCAGAGATGCCGAGAGTCACTGCGACCTCTGCATACGGATGGCTGCAGACCGGCAGTCCACCCTGCAAAACACGCAATAATTCCCTATCAACTGAATCGATCTGATACATAGGACTAGAATGACTCAGCTCTTTCTTCGTCTGTCAGGAAACACTGAGGATCGAATCCCCAGAAATCGCCGGATACAGCCTCGGCGCGGGCACGGAAATTACCATTGCAGCAACTGATCCAGCCACACTTTTGACACTTTTCGGGAAGCAGTTTCTTCCTGTCCTTAAGCCCAGCCATGATCGGGTTTTCAGTGCTTGTCCATATATCACCGAACTTCTTCTCACGGACATTGCCGACAGTGTGATTCTGAGTGAACTGATCGGGATGGACATTGCCTAAATTATCGATATTAGCGAAAGCGATACCAGAACGGTTGCCGCCATTGCTCTGAAGCATAGCTTTGATAAACGCTGCACGTTCAGGATCTTTGTCTTTGTATTTGAGATAAAGATACGGGCCATCAGCATGGTTATCGACCATGAGGATCTCTTTCTTGAGGCCTCTGCGATGGAAATCAAGAGTGCGTTCGATAATCAGATCGAGAGTGTCGCGAGTTTCTTCATGAGTCAAATCGTCTTTCATGATGTCGGCGCCGCGTCCGGTGTATACAAGGTGATAGAAACAGATTCGGTCAACATTCTCCGTCTCCAACAGATCTAGTACTGCGGATACATCACGGAAATTGTTCTTATTGATAGTAAATCTGAAACCGACTCTCTGATCCACCTCACGACAGTTACGTATGCCTTTGATAGCAGCATCAAAAGCACCATCGACTCCGCGGAACTTATCATTAGTCTCTTTAAGGCCATCAAGACTAATACCAACATAGCCGACACCAATTTCCTTGATTCTTTTGGCCTTCTCTTTGGTAATCAGTGTGCCGTTTGTGGAAATCGTTGGGCGAATACCCTTTTTTGCTGCATATTCTGCAAGCTCAAAAAAATCATAACGGATGAGAGGCTCCCCGCCGGAAAACAAAATCGTCGGGACCTTAAATTCAGCAAGATCATCGATGACTTTCTTAGCTTCTTCGGTCGTCAGTTCATTCTCGTACTCACGATTGGCGGACTGAGAATAACAATGGACACATTTTAAGTTGCATTTACGAGTATAGTTCCATCCCACTACAGGCCCCATTCCTTCAGAAACGCCATGTTTCTGTTCATGGGATGTCGTTGTGTATCTGTACTTGTCGCCGAAATAAGAGTCGCCTGTAAGAAGCTTGGTAAAACTAATCATTTCGATGAACAGCCCTTTTCTAAATTATAGTGTTATTATTTGAAGTCCACGGCATATGATAATTGGAATGTAGTAGCTTGGTCAAGAGATTTTTATAGATTTTTTATTTTTCTTACAAATAATTCGACTGGACCAATACCAAACAGCCGCCAAAGAAGAATCAATTCTTCTCTAAATCTCATTTTTTGCGGAAGAATAGGACTTTGTATTTAATTCCGATTGAAAAATGAAATCTATCAGTCTTTCAGATATTTCTTGTATATCATCTTCCAATCAAGCTCTGAAGTGTCAGCCAGTTTCTGCTTGAGTTCGTTGAGCTTCTTGATAGAATCCTCAAGTTTGCTGATCTCAAGAGTAGTCTGCTTGATGGATCGCGAAATGATGATATGGACATCCTCATCTGAATAATCAGATTGGATAAACTCATTGATCTGATTCAAAGACATCCCCAGCTTCTTTAGTGCCACGACCTGATAATATCGTGTTTCATCGGCTTCGGTATAGAAGCGATGATTATTCGCATCTAAAAACGAAGGTTTGAGTACATCCATAGAATCGTAGTACTGCAGTGTCCTCACCGTAGTACCCGTAAGCTTTGCAAATTCCCCTATAGAAAGCTTCTTGTCGTTCATGTCTATTTCTTT
Organism: Dehalococcoidia bacterium UBA1222; assembly: GCA_002309415.1. Next base: position 3,317 of record DBXC01000005.1, on the reverse strand, counting down.
CAAAACTTTTAGACAAGAATACTAAGTGACGTTACGTCACTGTCAATTTTTTTTGAAGCTAAGGTTATAGATTTTTATAAATTTTACACAAATGGAAAATGTCAATATTTTGACATTACTTTTCGTAGTAAATAGAAGGATCAAAAGGATGCTGGTGGATCATCTCGAGCGCCCTATCAAGATCGAGAGAGGCATAGGCAGCGACAGTATTATACAAATCGATCCAGTCCTCATATGTTTTGAAGTTGTCGTAGTACAGATTGTATAAGTCGACCGAGATACGATCGAGCGCAGTGTATTTATCGTAGTATTCATCCCATAACGGACTGTACTCTGCATAGGTTATCTCACCGGCATCATACATAGCGTTGAGTTCCCGAAGATAGTCTTCGCAATTATCGCGTTCAGCAACGATATCTTTATAGTCATAATAGAGCGGATTAACAGATTCCCTGATATCTTCCCAGTATTCATCGAGTTCATAGATATAGTCAATTATCTCTTGCGCTTTCACGCCCGACTTATACTTTTTGGTACCGTTATTAGCAAGCCGCATTATAGACGCAGTATCGGGATCTTCATCCGTACATGTGATTGGCCAGCAGCGGTAAGTCGTCTCGATGGCGGCATAGCCGTCGACAAATGCCGAGATATCATCGGTCCGGATCCCCACCATCATATGGCCAGGAACATCGATGAGCGCGACATCATACCCGGCATAAGCCAGGAGGCCGGCTAAAAGCATGCTCTTCTCATCACAGTCACCAATATTGTCGATAGCAGTCACAACAGGGTATCTGGGAATGGTCTCGGCTTCTCTGTCATAAGGGATATCCTGTACGTACATAGTCAGGAGTCCGACAAATTCATCATCATCTAAAGAATACTTCTGTCTGATTGGATAGAACTGTTCAAGAAGATTCTTGTAGAAATCTTCGAGGGCACTGTCCATGGTCATGTCTGCCCAGTAATCACCCGTTACATTACGGGATTCATAGGACTGTGCGCCCCAGTAGATACTGGCATCAGCCTGAATCTCAAAATAATTGATCTCTCCCCAGTAATCGACCGAAGCATCGCAAGTCACGACTCCGGTCTTGGATTCATCTGGATAGATATGAGCCGGAGTGAGCAGATCGTCGATCCAGGAAAGATCACACGCACACAACAAAGAAGAGCCAATCAGTAATATGACTGCAATCAAACTTGCTACTCGGCTGAAAATGATCTTTCTATTCAATGATCGACTCCTATAGATCCTTTCTAATAGGATAGCATCTCAATCTTAAGGAATTAAACTGTATAAAATGTCCGCAATGTCATAAAATAGACTTAAGTCATTCGAATGGGGTGAAAACGAATGGAAGAAAAGAAGTATCCGACAAGGTGGATCGATATGGATCTGGGAAACGGTTCGACGTTGTCGGTCGCTGTCTGTTCCTATTGCAACAAGGTCAGACACTTGACGACATCACCGAACGACATGCGAAAGACCATGATCGTTTCAGCGACCGTTGTCGACAGCAATTGTTCATCAGGCGATCATTGCTTGGCATTCGACTGCCCCTTGAATAAGACGGATCAGCATCATGTTTTACATATGCTGGATATGACAGAAGACAAGGAGCTGGATGAAGCCGCAGCAACCAGGTGGGACTGCAAGACCATGTCGGAATTCTATATCAAGCTGGCTAAAGAAATATCCGATAAATACTTGGAGTAACACGATGGAACTGCTTGAATACAGACACGTCAAAGATGACGCGGTCACACGACGTCTCATAAATGCTGTCGTACAGCTCATCAATGAACAGCCGATAGAATCTATCACTACAACAGATATCGCCGAAAGAGCGAATCTGGACAAACAGGAATTCTACAGTCGCTTTCAGACCAAACAGTCTCTGATCAATTACGTGTATTACGATGCCATCAAAGACCTGGATGAGACCTTCAGCCGATATGATAAATTCGCAGAAGCCAGCGTCAAACTGAAGCAGGTCTTTTCCCGCTATATGGAATTCCTGCCCAAAGCCATGGCCAGCAAACAGGATGACTCCCTGTCATCCTTTGTTTCATACTACTGGATCAGGTTCAACCAGGAACTATACAAAAAAGGGACAGGGAAAAAGACCATACCGGTCAAGATCAATAAACAGATCGAAGACTGGGTATACGGATTATTAGACGAGATGAGTTCATCAACCAAGAACAATAATCCGCATGCTCAGGAATACTATTCAAGTCTGCAGCTGACACATGCTCCGCGAGAGATCCGCAAGATACTGATCATGAATTCACTCGACGCCGGAATCACACTCAATGAGATGGGCTTGAGTCCTGACGAGCTGCTGAATTAGCTGATAGAAAAGGAAATGGGTCGCCAGAGACTCGAACCCTGCTATAGAGATATGTTTGTCGATGAGTGAGGGTTATAACGAATGCATGAAATATAAACCACGGCAGGGATAGCCGATAATACCTGCCGTGGTTTTTTTGAACACAACTACACTATTATTTATAACTAATCGGTATAGAATTCAATGCATTCATCATAATCATAACCGATAACACCATAGTACCAGTCTCCATTATCACAGACCGCAAACCATACGTAATCATATTCTTCGTCTTCCAAATAAAACCAGATATAACCATCTTCATCTACTTCGTCAAAACTCCAGGT
>DBXC01000005.1:0-542 GCA_002309415.1 Dehalococcoidia bacterium UBA1222 | reverse complement strand
ACCATCTGAATACTGCTGAAATTCATCAAATTTAATCTTTTTACCTGAGATCAACTTATCATAATCATTGCCTGTGGAACATGATACGAGACCAAGGGATGAGATAAGACAGATTGCAAAGAACAATAAGATCGCTTTTTTCATGTGATACCCCTTTTGATATAAGTATCTTATGATACTTGAAAAACCATCATCATGAATAGTGATAACAAATAGTTTTGCAATATTTGTACGTATCATTCTTCCACAAAAACGATTCTGCCGGGCAGAAGCGTCCTTCCCGGATACTTTTCTTGATCGTAGTATTCAGTGAAATATTTGCTCATCCGGTCGGGAAGCATGTTCCAATCGGGATTATCCCTATCGCCGATGATCTCGCTTATGTCGATTACCTCCAGCCCGGAGTTGTACGGGAACAAGCGACAGTGCGTGAACGAGCGAACTCCACCGCCGCGGCAATCCGTTCTTCTAAACTTCCAGTGAGTTCCATAATAATTGGCGGTTTTTAGAATAAAAAAATGGGTCGCCAGGGACTCGAACCC
>DBXC01000003.1:336-29197 GCA_002309415.1 Dehalococcoidia bacterium UBA1222 | reverse complement strand
GGGTGGTTGTGCGTTTCGTTTTTGAAAAGCAGCAGCCACGGCTCTTTCTTTCCGTCGACTTCGATCTCCATCTTCACCGTGCAGGCATTGATCTCTTCGGATTCATCAAGTTTGTCGAGTTTGCCCTGCTCTTTCAGATACTTGGCAGCCAATGTACCGATGTCCATCAGACAGATAGGCTTACCGCCTCTAAGTTCTCTCTTGGTCTGGAGATAATCACTATAAGCAGACTGGAGAAGAGGATCCTCGAACTTAACATCATCGATGATGGTATTGAATGTGGTATGACGGCAATGATCGGACCAATATGTGTCGATCATCTTGATCTCAGTAACAGTCGGATCACGTTTTTCAGAGATAAAGTACTCCTGGCAGAAAAGGATATCGCTATAGTCCATAGCCAAGCCCATTTCTGTGAGAAGGTTGGTCAGTTCTTCGGGAGTCATCTTGGTGAAGCCCTCGATAGTCTTGACCTTATCGGGTACAGCGTATTTCATCTGAAGAGTCTCAGGAAGTTCAAGAGAAGCCTCACGAGATTCAACAGGATTGATGACGTACTTCTTGATGGCCTGGATATCTTCACCAGTAAGGTCACCGTATAAAGCATAGACTTTAGCAGAGCGGACTAATGGTCGTTCCTGCTGTGAGATGATCTGGATACACTGAGCAGCAGAATCTGCTCTCTGATCGAACTGACCTGGGAGATATTCGACGGCAAAGACACAAGCATCTTTGATATCAAGTTCATAAGTTGCGATATCAAGCTGGGGTTCAGCAAAAACGGTCTTAACAGAGTATTCGAAGAGTTCCTGATCGATATTTTCAACATCATAGCGATTGAACAGACGTACGTCCTTCAAACGGCTGATACCAAGCAAAGATACAGCATCAGAAAGAAGAGCTTTTGCTTCATTAGCTAATTCAGGTTTTTTCTCAACAAATACTCTGTAAATCACGGTTATTTCTCCAATATCTTTAATGCTTTTGCGCCGATATCATGTCTGAAATACATGTTCTTGAAATAAATCTGATCGACCTTTTCGTAGGCATCAGTGATAGCCTGTTTCAAGGTATCAGCAACAGCGGTGACGCCTAATACACGTCCGCCGCTAGTGACAAGCTTATTCTCTTTGAGTTTGGCACCGGCTACATATACGTCAGGAAGGACATCGGCAGGAATATCGATGTCGAATCCCTTTTCATATTTCACAGGATACCCTGCTGATGCCATGATGACGCAGCAGGCGGATTTATCACTGTTCTTGACTTCGACTTCAGCAAGTCGTTCTTCAGTGACAGCTTTCATGATGGTCAGGAGATCTGATTCGAGCAGAGGCAAAACTACCTGAGTCTCGGGGTCTCCAAAGCGGCAGTTATATTCGATGACTTTCGGCCCTTTTTCAGTGATCATGAGACCGAAATAAAGACATCCTTTGAAGGTTCGTCCCTCTTTGTTCATAGCATCGATGGTGGGAAGGAAGATCTCATTCATACATCGATCAGCCACCTCATCGGTATAGTAAGGATTAGGGGCAATAGTCCCCATACCACCGGTATTGAGACCGGTATCGTTATCACAGGCACGTTTATGATCCATGGATGAAATCATGGGTTTAACAGTCTTGCCGTCAGTGAAAGCAAGAACGGAGACTTCAACACCAGTGAGGAATTCTTCGATGACGATATGGTCACCGGAAGCACCGAACTTCTTATCTTCCATGATGGAGATGACAGCTTCACGTGCCATTCCTTTATCTTCGGCGATGATAACGCCCTTACCTAATGCAAGACCGTCAGCCTTGATGACGATGGGGAATTCAGCGCTCTCGAGATAAAGGAGTGCACTGTCTTTGTTATCGAATGTCTCATAGAAAGCTGTGGGAATACCATACTTCTTCATGAGGTTCTTAGAGAAGACTTTAGAGCCCTCGATAATAGCAGCGTTGGCACGAGGACCAAAGCAAGGGATACCCTTCTCTTCCAGCGCATCGACACATCCAAGGACCAAAGGATCATCGGGTGCAACGATGGCATAATCGATCTTGGCTTCTACACAAAACGCGACGATCTCGGGAATGTTCTTAGCATCGATTTCGACACACTCGGCATCAAGAGCGATACCGCCGTTGCCAGGGATAGCAACGATCTGTAATGGTTCTTTATATTCTCTGAGTTTCTTAATGATGGCGTGTTCTCGTCCGCCGCCACCAATCACAGCGATCTTCATGTCTTTCCTCCTAGGACGATTAATCAGTCATCAGTGATGGAAAAGTCGCATACCGGTGAAGGCCATGACCATGCCATATTTATTGGCACAGTCGATGACGGCATCATCACGGATACTGCCGCCGGGTTCTGCTACGTATTTGACGCCGGACTTCTTAGCTCGTTCGATGTTATCGGAGAACGGGAAGAAGGCATCAGAACCGATGGATACATCATCGATAGTAGCAAGGAAGTCTTTCTTTTCCTGACAGGTCAGTTTTTCAGGCTGAGAAGTAAAGTACTTCTGCCAATTACCGTCAGCGCAGACATCCTCTTCGTTATGGTTGATATAGCCGTCGATGACATTATCACGATCAGCTCGGGCAAGATCAGGTCGGAACGGAAGAGCAAGGACCTTATCGCACTGTCGGAGGAACCAAGTATCAGCCTTAGAACCGGCAAGACGTGTGCAATGGATCCTGGACTGCTGACCGGCACCTACACCGATAGCCTGACCATGATAGGCATAGCAGACAGAATTGGACTGAGTATATTTCAAAGTGATGAGAGAGATGATGAGATCTCGGACAGCACTTTCAGGAAGGTCTTTATTCTCAGTGACGATATTGGAAAGGAGTTCTTTGTCGATCTTGAATTCATTGCGGCCCTGTTCAAAAGTGATACCGTAGACCTGCTTATGTTCAACAGGAGCAGGAACATAAGCTGAATCGATCTGAACGACGTTGTAAGCACCTTTCTTCTTGGCTTTAAGGATCTCGAGAGCTTCAGGATCATATCCAGGAGCGATGATACCATCAGAGACTTCTCGTTTAATCATCTTGGCGGTGGTAACATCGCAGACATCGGATAAAGCGACCCAGTCGCCGAAGGAGCACATTCGGTCAGTACCTCGGGCACGAGCATATGCACAGGCCAAGGGAGAATCGTCGAGACCCTCAACATCATCGACGAAACATGCTTTCTTGAGCTTTTCATCAAGCTTAAGACCGATGGCAGCAGAAGTGGGGCTAACGTGCTTGAAAGAAGTAACCGCAGGCATGCCGATAGCTGCCTTGAGTTCTTTCACGAGCTGCCAAGAGTTAAATGCATCGAGGAAATTGATGTAACCAGGTCGTCCGTTGAGGATCTGGATCGGAAGGTCCTGTCCGTCATACATGAAGATCTTGGCAGGTTTCTGATTGGGGTTACAGCCGTATTTGAGTTCGAATTCTTTCATGATAATGCCCCTCTTTATTTGTTCTTATTGATAAGTCTGGATTCGCACTGTTTAGATTCAAGGTCAATGTATCTGACATAGAGAGAGATCTTGTTATCTGGATCCAATGCATCCCAGAGCTCATTAGTGAAATCGTCGATGGAATCAGGGACAGCCATGCGTTCAGGCTCGCCCTGGAACGTGGGGATAGGATTGCCGTCAGTTACATAGGTATGGATAAAATGTCCGAGACCGGCTTTGGAAGGATAAGCATAAGTGAATCTGGCGCAATCAGAGCCCTCGGCGTCGATACTCTTTAAAATGCTCATTTTATAGGTGAAATCAGCGCCCTTGAATTCGATGATACCGGAGATACGAGGAGTCCAGTTAGGAGCATCAGGTTCAAATTCACGGGACGAAAGCGACTGACAGAAGGTCTTACCTAACTGCATACCTTCGAAGATAGTATCGGTCTGATTGCCGTTGGTAACGATGACAGAATTTTCAGTCTCGCGGACAGCGGCATAAATGATGAGACTGGGGTCCTGGACCTTTGATACATCAAATGGTTCGGTAAAAACATCGCCATCCTTCTCAACGAAGACACGGTTACGGGAGTTGGCAGAACGTCCCATGATGAAATAAGCAAAAGCAGCTTTCTTGCCGTCTTTACTCTTACCGATGACGATACCGCGACCGACATAGGGATTACCCTTAATGAGTTCAGCTGGTGAATTAATCTTGTAAATGTCCATTTCTTACCCCTCTTTATTTTGAAAGCATCTTTTTAGCTACTAATTCAACGGAACGAGGAAGGATGATCCATTCTGCCTGTTCCATAACACGTTTCTGCAAGACTTCGGGCGTATCTCCGTCCTCGACTTCGACCGCTTTCTGCATGATGATCTCACCGCCGTCCGGGATCTCATTAACGAAATGAACGGTGGCACCAGTGACCTTAACGCCCTTTTCCAATGCTGCTTCGTGGACTTTGAGTCCATAAAAACCAGCTCCGCAGAAGGACGGGATCAAAGACGGATGAACGTTGATAATCTGATGGTCATAATATGAAGTGAACTTTTCACTGAGGATACTGAGGAAACCAGCCAAAACGATGAGCTGACATCCGGCTTCATCGATGGCTTTAATGATCGCATCTTCGAAAGCTTCCTGGGAACCAAGTTCTTTCTTTGAAATGAAGATGCCGGGGATTCCGGCATTAGCAGCTCTTTCAAGAGCATAGGCACTGCGTTTATTTGAGATGACTAAAGATACTTCAGCAGATTTGATGATTCCTGCCTTCTGGGCATCGATGATGGCCTGGAGGTTAGTGCCTCCGCCGGAAACGAGAACACAGACTTTTATCTTTTTTGTCATCAGATCAGTTTCACCTTCGAATCGTTCTTAATGATGCTGCCGAGAACATAAGCATCTTCTCCATTAGCTTTAAGAATCGATAAAGTTGTATCGACATCGGCTTTATCGACTACTACGATCATTCCAACACCCATGTTGAACGTATTAAACATATCACGTTCGGGAATGTCACCGGCCTTCTGGATGAGTTTGAAGATGGGAAGGATCTTAACATCGTCCTTCTTGATCTCAGCGCAGAGGCCATCTGGGATACATCTGGGGATGTTCTCATAGAAACCGCCGCCGGTGATGTGGGAAATGCCCTTAACTTTGACCTTATCCAATACGGCAAGGATAGATTTAACATAGATCTTGGTGGGAGTAAGGAGAGTTTCTCCCAGTGATTTACCGCCGAGTTCAGCAACCGGTTTCATGATATCAGCATTCTCAATATCGAAGACACGTCGTACCAATGAGAAACCATTGGAATGAACACCGGATGAAGGCAGAGCAATGATGGCATCGCCCTCTTTCATGGTCTTCTTATCGATGACCTTTTCTCGGTCTACGATACCAACAGAAAAACCTGCCAGGTCATATTCATCAACGGGATAGAAACCCGGCATCTCTGCGGTCTCACCGCCTACTACTTCGGAGCCGGCCTGGATACAACCGTCGCAGATGCCTTTTACGATCATTGCGATCTTCTCGGGATAGTTCTTACCGCAGGCAATATAATCCAGGAAGAATAAAGGTTTGGCGCCGCAGCAGACGACGTCATTGACGCACATAGCAACGCAGTCGATACCAACAGTGTCATGCTTATCCATAAGGAATGCGATCTTTAATTTGGTCCCTACACCATCCGTGCCGGAGACCAGGATGGGATGCTTGTAACCAGTAAGGTCCAAGGGGAAGAGACCGCCGAAGTCACCGATGGAATTGGAAGAATTCACAGCAGTCTTCGCGATGTATTGTTTCATGAGTTCAACAGCTTTATAGCCGGCAGTGATATCGACACCGGACTTTGCATAGCTGTCAGAACGAGATTCGTTGTTCATGTATCCTACTCCTTTCCCGTCCAGCAGTAAGTGCAGAGCTTGCAGGGTTCGAGACCGATTGCAGCAATCACGCCCTCAATGGTCTGGAATTCTATGGATGTAAGGTGAAGTTCATCACAGATGATCTTTCGGAGCTTCTTTCCGCGTTCTGTATCCGGAGAGCTATACTCTTCGACATACTTGAGAGATTCTTCGCCTTCCAGTTCAAACATGATGCGGCGAGCGATGAGTTCCATATCGCTGGTAGCGCGGGAGAAGTTAAGATATTTGCAGCCGAACATGATCGGCGGACAAGCGGAACGCATATTAACTGATTTGGCACCGCTCTCAAGAAGGAACTCAACGGTTTCTCGTAACTGAGTGCCGCGTACGACAGAGTCATCGACGAAGAGCAGGTCTTTATCCTTGATGAGCTCAGGAACTGCGATAAGCTTCATCTTGGCGACCTTGTTTCGCTGTGTCTGATCAGTGGGCATGAAGCTGCGGGACCAAGTAGGAGTGTATTTGATGAAAGCACGAGCGAACGGGATACCGGATTCATTGGAATAGCCGATGGCATGAGGGATGCCGGAATCAGGTACGCCGCAGACATAGTCGACTTTCATATCAGGCATAGTTTCTTTATCACGCTTGGCCATGATATGACCGTTGCGGTATCGCATGACTTCAACGTTAACGCCTTCATAGTTAGATGTGGGATAACCGTAATAGCTCCAGAGGAAGGAACAGATACGCATCTCGGATCCGGGAGCTTTAAGCTGCTTGATCTCGGAGGACGTGATCTCAGCGATCTCACCAGGACCCAGTTCACTGTGATCAGCATATCCCAGCTTCTCAAAAGCGAATGATTCGAAAGTGACAGCAAAGCCGTCGTTGTTCTTACCGATAACGACAGGTAGTCTGCCTACTCTATCTCGTGCAACGATGATATTACCGTCGTCCTTGAGGATGATAATAGAAGCAGTGCCTTCAATGACAGACTGTGCAAACTCGATGCCTTCGGCATACGTCTTCTTGCTGTTGATAAGAGCTGCAACGATCTCGGTGGAATTAATGGCTCCACCTGTCATAGCTTCAAAATGTCCGGAATAATCTGAGAGGAAAGAATCGATGAGTTTATCCTGATTGAGGATACGTCCAACGATAGCAATGGCGTAAACGCCAAGCTTCGATCTGATGAGCAATGGCTGAGGATCGAAATCGGAGATACAGCCGATAGCGGACGTGCCCTTCATATCCCTGTGGATATTCTCGAACTTAGTCCTGAAAGGAGAATTCTCGATATTATGGATCTCTCTCTGGAGACCGATCTGAGAGTCGTATGCGGCCATGCCACCGCGTTTGGTGCCTAAATGGGAATGATAATCAGTCCCAAAGAAAACGTCTGAAATGACGTCACGTTTGCTAACAATACCAAAGAAAGCGCCCAATCTGAATCTCCCTCTCTATCATCCGAACCGGACAACTGCTTAGTTTTTATTTAGTTGTGAAGTCTATATCTATGCAAAGAACATCTTGGACAGATCCATAGGCTGGATATACTGTCCGTTCTTGTAAACGCGCATGTTGCCGGATGCGATCTCATCGATGAGCATGACTTTGCCGTTCTCGTCGTAACCGAATTCGAACTTGATGTCATAGAGATCGAGGCCCTTAGCCTTCATATCGTCAGCAACGAACTTGGTGATCTTCTGAGTCATCTCTTTGATAGCATCGTACTGTTCGCCAGTCATGATGCCGAGATCGATAAGACCATCGCGGGTGACCAAGGGATCGCCCTTGGCATCATCTTTGAAAGTGGTCTCAACATAGAAAGGAAGATCTGCTGCTTCCTTGATGTAATCAGAATAACGTCGATAGAAGCTGCCTACAGCCTTGACTCGGCAGATGACTTCGAGGCCCTTGCCGAAGACCTTTGCAGGTCGGACTTCCATAGTGGTGTTAGCAAGGTCTGCAGAAACATAGTGGGTACGGATACCAGCGGCATTGAGTTTCTCGAAGTAGTAGATGGACATTCGGAGATTGACGTCGCCTACGCCCTCAATGGTGAGGCCGATAGTGTTCATACCGGGATCGAATACGCCGTCAGCGCCGGTGCAGTCATCCTTGAACTTGAGAAGATAATTGCCGTTGGGAAGTTTGTAAACATTCTTGGTTTTACCGGTGTAAAGCAGTTCCATTTTTTTATACTCTCTCTCTATTTAAGTTTCTCTAAAATATTCTTGTCCTTCTCAAGGACGGCTTTTGCATCTTTGTTTCTTTTATCCTGGAGCTTCTTGGCAAGCTTGGCATCGGAAAGAGCCAGGATCTGAATAGCTAAGATAGCGGCATTGGCACCGCCGTCGATAGCGACAGTGGCGACGGGAATACCGGAAGGCATCTGGACGGTAGCTAGGAGTGCATCGAGACCATCGAGATTAGTGGATTTACAGGGAATACCGATAACAGGAAGTATCGTTTCGGAAGCGATAGCACCTGCAAGATGTGCAGCCATACCGGCTGCAGCGATGATGACACCGAAATCATTGGCGGCAGCATTCTTTGCAAAATCACGGGCTTCACACGGAGTCCTGTGGGCTGAATATACGTGGATCTCATAAGGGACCTTGAATTCATCGAGTACAGCGGTTGCTTTTTTGATTACAGGAACGTCGCTGTCACTTCCCATCACAATACCAATCTTTTTCATGTATAGACCTCTCAAAATAAAAAAGGCGCACTGGCTCTATAAATAAAGCCCTGCACGCCCAGACGGTCGACGATCAATGGCAACTAACCAAAGATTCTCTTCCACACTGTGGTGCTCCACATAACCCGTCAGCACAAGAGAACCTTCCCTGTTTTTAACAGAGAAATTATAACAATTTGAGATGCCGTCATTCAATAAATCGACAAGATGAGAAATAAAAAAGTCCCAAGGATAGTTTATCTTCACATGGGACTTTTTATGACAAAAACCAGTCATCAGTTCTTAGCGGAACGGACAAAGAGGAAGACCGCCATGATGATCATAGGAAGGCCAGCCAAAAGACCATTGGGAACCGGCCCTAAAAGCATCGCAGAACCTGTTCCGGAGACCAGGAACATAATGGGCAATGTAGCCGCGGCATTAACAGAACCATGCAAAAGTGCCGGGACCCAAATAGTTCCGCTCTTCTCATAGACCCAGTCTTCGATAATACCGAGAGCGACCGTAAAGACCAGGAAGACCAGCATACCGATGACAGGATACCCGAAGTACTCCGTGCCATATTCATAGCCGATCAGCCAAATGAGAGGCCAGTGCCAGATGCCCCAGATGATACCACCGAAGATACGTCCTGCTTTAATGCCAAACTTATCTTTCAACTGAGGATACAGAAAACCTCGCCAGCCCACTTCTTCGCCGAGAGCAACGACAGTATTGATGATAGGAGCGTATGTGACACAGGCGACGATGGAGATGATGAGATAGACGGAATAAGAGATGCCGGCAGCTTCAAGCTGTTCAAGAAGGAAACCGTCCATAGCCTGCCCTGAAGCATCGAAATGAGATGGGAAGACGAGGAAATACAAAAGCGCACCGAGAGCCGTAAAGATAATGGGGGCAAACCAGGATGCGACCAGAGGAAGGACGACCTTCTTGCCCTTGGGAATCCAGCCCATGCCCTTCAGACTCTTGCGGGCCACCAGAACACCCAGGAGAGGGACAAACATCATGAGAGCCATGACGAACCTGGAAAGAATCTCATTTCCGCCCTTGGCAATAAAATAGACACCGATCTGGATGATCCAGGCGACGATGAAAGTGAATAACAGATACTTTATGACCTGAGACTTGTTGAATTCATTATTTTCCATTCTTTTCCAACTCCTTAGCAGATACTTCGACGCAGAAACCTTTATGACCGCATGACGGACAAGTCAGCTTCCTGGTCGACGGAGTGTGATTGGCAAAGAACGCTTCTTTGAAACGGGGCTGGAATATCTTATGACACTGGGGACAGATATATGCCGTGTTCTTGACATACATCCAGGAGAAGAGGATACCGAAAATCATTGAGAGGACGAGCCATATGACAAATAGCCACCACCATCCTTTCATGATCCATAAAACGATCGATGTGACCTGAAGTAGAGCCAGCGGGATCCCGAACAGCAAAGAGATGGTTCGGAACTTTTTCAGATAATCTCTATTGGACATCTTATAAGCTATGTCGCCGATAGAATCTAAAGAGTAGTTTTTCATCTCCCTAAGGCCCGAACGGAGTTCATTTATCTTTCTGAGTTTCTCTTCTCTTTCCTCGACTTCTTCCTTGAGGGATTGTTCCTGCTGGTCGATTAGCAGAGAGATAACACTGGCAGGATCATCTTCGGCAAGGAGCTGGGAGATAGGATCGATACCGAAACCCAGTTCCCTTAAGAAACAGATGATCTTCATCATACGGAGATCCTCATCAGTATAGAGACGTCGGCCGCCTTCGGAGAGTTCAGAAGGAGTCAGGATTCCGCGGGTATCATAGTATTGTACGGTCCGGACCGTTACCCCGCAGAGTTTAGCCAACTCCCCTGTCGTGTATTTTGACATAGCATTTCACCTCCTATGACAGCCATCCTAGAGGGTTACCCAGCGTAACAAACAATAGGTTACGTAAGGTGATTTTTTAAAATTATTCTAAAAAACTCAAACAATCTAGGATTCTACGCTTCATTGCGAGAAAAGCGTATCATATTCCTGTTGTAACCAGTAGTCACAAGATAGGATTTTTCCTTTTGGGCTTCCATCAAACCACTAAGAGTGAATCCACTAAGTCCTTTGATACTGAGATCAGGATCCGTCAGGTCGAACAATTCTCCCGAATCCCGCTCAATGATAAGAACAGAATCGGATTCAAAGAAAAGCGATATCTCAACCAGGATATGTTTCTTGGCATTTTTATTGTTTTCTAATATAGTCAGACCGATTTCCTCAACAAACAGTGCTGCACGGTTTGCTTCTGTCTTGGGGTAGTCATGAGATTCCAAAATGTTCCCAACGTCTTCAGAAAATTTGGAAACGATCTCAGTCGTAAGAGTATCGTCCATAACTATGATCTCAGCCCCCATGTCCTTTAAAAGGAACGGGAAATCATTTTTACCGAATCGTAGATAAACATAAGACATGGCTATGACAAGAGTCAGGATCGGAGCAACGATATAGCCAGCCCACATTCCGTTGAATCCAAATAAAACTGAACCAAACATGGGTAAAAGCATATATAACAAGCCATTTTGCAGGCACGCGATGCTGGTCGCCATGCGTATATGGTCGATCAGCATATAGTACGAAGTCGTAAGCGATACAAGACTGCAAAACACAAATCCAAGCGATACGATGCGAAGGGCTGTAATCGAAGGAGCAAGTGCCTCACCGCCAGTGATACCGAACAAAGCACAGAACTGTTGTGCAAAAATCCAAATGAGGATCGTTGCCACTATACCCTCTATGATCGCAGCTTTGATACCCGACTTCATGACTCTCTTGATGAGCTGATGATTCTTCTCTCCAAAATAAGTGCTGATCAACGGCTGCATCGCCATTCCAACGCCGTCCATTACGACACCAAACTCGATCAAGCTGACGACCACAGCGAGAGTGATCAAACCAGAGTCGCCATAGCGGCTTGAGATAAACCCTATCATCACGTAGTCCATCAGACCCCAGCAGATATATACCGAAGAATCTACGATACTGTAACGTGATGTCAGCAGGAAATCTTTAAATGACAGGTGCCATACGAAGTGAAGCGTATTTCCCTTGCGGAAATAGTGCCAAAGACAGGTAAGGATGCCCAGACTGTTACCCACAATGGATCCAAGGATGATGCCGGTCATTCCCAGGAAATTGGCCAAAATCACAGAACAAACGATGTTCCCAACAATCTGAAATCCATAGCAGATATTATTGCAAAGCTCGTCTCCGTCGCTATAGACCATTTGTTCCAAATAGAAGATAACAATGGTCAAGAAAGCGTTGATAGGAATAAAGCGATAGTACTGAAGTGCCTGATCAAGGATGTCGCCCGTGATACCGCTCAAACTGAAATAAAGGTTTTGGAATACGAAGATCAAAAGCGCAGACAACAGACCGATACCGATACTGAGGATAAGTCCCTGGCCATAGATTTCATCGGCCCGCTGCTTCCTCATAGCACCTATTTTCCGTGCGAAAACGATTCCGACACCAGTTGAAAGCAGATCTCCGAAAAATGTAATAAAAGCCGTCACCGGTGTGATTGCATTAATCCCAGCAACGCCAGATTGGCCTATAAAATATCCGGCAATGATGCTGTCACTAAGCAGCATCAGGTACATTACTGCTTTGGTAAACGTACCGGATATCAGCATGGAGCTGAATTTCTTTTCGCAAAAACCACTTTTCTTAAGCATGAGCATAATTCTACTCTTATTGCCTTCACTGTTCATTTTTTTCAGACTTCAATGCTGTGACTGAACTTGTTCATCAAAGGATGAACTATCATTTTTGACACTGAAAAAAACTAAAAACTAGAATGAGACTTGAGGCTATGATGAACAAATTAAGAAACTGGTTCTATAAATTCATGTACGGGAGATACGGAACAGATACTCTCAACCGTTTCATCTCCTTGCTCGTGATCATCATTCTGGTCGTCATGGTCTTCATAGACGGATATCCCCGACTCATATTATCCGTAGTGGGCATGATCCTGCTGTTCCTGGTCTATTTCAGGATGTTCTCCAAGAACATCTACCAAAGACGCAAAGAAAATGACTGGTTCCGCAAGATCATCAACCGAATAAAGAACATCCCTCACTACCGCTATTTCAAGTGTCCGACCTGTAAAGTAAAGATAAGGGTCCCCAGGCATAAAGGAAAGATCGAGATCACCTGTCCTAAATGCCGCGGGACATTCATCAAAAAGACATGACAGATCCCTATGCAGTATTAGGCGTCTCTCGCAATGCAAGTGATGAAGAGATAACAAAAGCCTACAGGAAACTTGCCAAGAAGTATCATCCCGATCTGAATCAGGGCAACATGGAAGCTGCCAAGAAGATGAGCGAGATCAATGCCGCTTACGACATGATCAAGAACGGCTATAAATCGGGGCCCTACGGATACGGCAGTTCTTCACAGGGATATTCAGGAACAAGCGGCAGCTACCAGAATTACAGCCGCGGTTATACCTATACCAATTACAATACTCAAGATCGGACAGATACACCTGAATTACTGAGAGTCAGATCGATGATCCTGCAGAAGCAGTATTTCGAAGCGCTGGCCGAACTAAATTCCATCAATACCCGTAATGCCCGCTGGTTCTACTACTGCGCTCTGGCCTATCAGGGACTGGGGCATACGGAATCGGCTCTCAACAACGCACGACAGGCCGTCATCATGGATCCGCTCAATATCGAGTACATCCAGCTGCTTACAAGACTGCAGTACGGTTCGGAAAGCTATACGCGACAGGTATTCCCGGTGGGAAGACTCTTCAGATACGCATGGCTAGGCTTCATGATCCTGCTCATGCTCTACGCATTGCCGATCATAATGCTGAGATTCAAAGGCTGCTAATTAGAAACCGCGTTCTTTCAGCTGTTCGATAAGATCTTCTGCCAACTTGTCGATAGAGACATTGGATGAGGAATCCAGAACGATATCGGCATAAAGCCTGTATAAAGGCTCACGCTCGTCATAGGTCATCTCGAGAGTGAATCCCGGTCTGATCACGACACCGCGGGAAGCAAGATTTCCAAGTCTGGCACTGACTTCCTCAAACGGTGAATAGATATAGACGACGATGCCATTCTTCTTGAGGTTCTGCATCGCTTTATCGGAATAGACCACGCTGCCGCCGGTGGAGATCACGGTATTGGAAAGATCCACGGCCGAACATACTTTTTCCTCGACCTCGATGAATCCGTCGCAGCCAAGATCATCCAGTATGGGCTGGAGTTTTCTACCTTCATATTCTTCGATCAGGGCATCGGTATCGACAAAAGCCATCCCCATATCCTTGGCGACCTTCTTGCCGAGGGTGGATTTGCCCGAGCCTGCCATTCCGATCAGTATGATATTCTTCAATGCATGTATCCTTCAAAAAAGTGTGTATTACTTTACTATTTTTGTATGCGTGAATGCAATCAAACAACATTCAAGAAAAGAGTTTTAAAATAAGAATCAAAGAACTAATATAGACTAAACGGGGTAATTCTATAGCCAAAAGAGGTCGTCGTGTCGAATAAGAAAGCATTAGTAGTTCTGTCTTTGGGCTGTGCAGTAGCAGCCATAGTGTCATCCTGTATCCCTATCCCCATCCCCGTTGGATCGACACAGACCATCACATCTACCCAGACAACGACCATGACGACATATAACAACACGGATACTCAGACCGTCACCACCACCAGGACATTTACGACCTATAATGACGGAGGAACCGCTCCAACTTCCTGGGCAGACGCCTATGAGAAGATCAAGGATTCCGTAGTCATCGTCAAAACGAATAAGGGGCTCGGATCCGGATGGGTATATGATTCCGACGGAATCATCGTCACAAATGCCCATGTCGTGGAGGATGCCACATCTGTGACCATCACATTCGATGACGGAACTGAATACTACTCAGAACACTTCTGCTATGACTCACTGACTGATGTGGGCATCATCTACATCGATGCTCATGATCTCAAAGCAGCCGAAGTTGCCGACCCCTCACTGACCAGGATCGGTGACGCTGTCGCCACAGTCGGCAACGGCAATGGTTACGGCATCTCTCTGAAAGGCGGTTGGATCAGCAAGCTCGATATCGACATCAATCTGGAGGGTCAACTCGTCTACGATCTCATGGAAACCGACGTAGCCATCAATGCTGGCAACTCCGGTGGTCCCATCATCAATATCTACGGACAGGTCGTCGGCATCGCTAATTCCAAGACTATCTCTTATGGTATCGAGGGCATGACCTACGGCGTCAATATGAAGACCGGTCTCCCCATCATCGAACAGCTAATTGCCAACGGTAAAGTCACACGAGGATACCTCGGCGTCGGTAACATGCGGGCTAATGAGAACGGCGTACTCATTGGTACTGTCTACCCCGATACTCCGGCTGCCGAAGGCGGACTCAAATCAGGTGACGTTATCGAGATGATCAACGGTAAGAATGTCAGTACCGGCAAAGAGATCTTCTATCTGATCTCCGACACACCTGCCGGCACCGAAGTAGAGATCATCTATTTCAGGAACGACAGGAGCCACTCGACTAAAGTGACACTGATTGAGAGACCTGATTAATAATCCCAATTCAATACGAAACAAAAATAGCCCTCGACTTAGTTGCCGAGGGCTTTGTGTATCTAAAGGATCAAATTCTATGCATTAAAAACGAAACATTCTCTGACTGCACATGTTAGACATCACCAGAAAACACAGATATTGTCCTCAAAATACTTTATAATTTTAGACAACATTGCAAGAACATATTTTGAGGTTTATAGCACACACACAAATACAACTCCTTAGCACTTCGGATTTGGAAATGTGGGAGAATAAAAATGGCAAGACTTGAAGAATTAACTGTTGGTAGCCATGTCAGCGGGCTATCCAATAATGAGGTTGTGCAAATAGTAGCAGTCAAATGGTATGGAAGTAATGAATTAGAGATTACCTATAAAAACAACGCTGGCAATCTCTCCAATCAATTACTCTTCAGAGCTGATGAATCAAATCTGACTGTCAATGAAAAAGTATTGCCATGGAGTTTTGATGCAGATGCAGATAGAGTCCGACTTGCATCGGAAGCATATCGAATCAATCTTGCACATCTATTTGATCCATATCTTGCTGTACATATGTCTTCAATTGAACCATTGCCACATCAAATCACAGCAGTGTATCAAGATATGCTGCACCATCTTCCGCTAAGGTTTGTTCTCGCAGACGACCCCGGTTCTGGTAAGACAATTATGACAGGTTTGCTTATCAAAGAATTGATTATCCGCGGTGATTTAAAGAGATGCTTAATAGTATCTCCTGGAAGTCTATCAGAACAGTGGCAGGACGAACTATACAATAAGTTCCATCTGAGATTCGAAATACTGACTAATGACAGATTGGAATCTGCAGTGAGCGGAAATGTTTTTGCTGAAACTAACTTCGCAATTGCACGTCTAGACAAACTGTCCAGAAATGATGCATTACTTGAAAAACTAAGAATCACAGAATGGGACCTTATAGTTGTCGATGAAGCACATAAGATGTCAGCTAGCACATGGGGCAACGATATTAAATACACAAAACGTTTTCAACTTGGAAGGATATTGTCAGGCATAACCAGACACTTTCTTTTGCTAACAGCAACTCCACACAACGGTAAAGATGATGAATTTCAACTCTTCATGTCTTTAGTGGATCCAGACCGTTTTGAAGGAGCCACTAGGTCTGAATCTCAATCCATCGATATATCTGATGTTATGCGTAGGCTTGTGAAGGAAGATCTATTAAAATTCGATGGCACGCCACTGTTTCCAGAACGAAAAGCTTATACAGTCAATTATGACCTATCCCCTAAAGAAGCCGAACTATATCACGAAGTCACTGAATATGTACGTCAAGAGTTCAATCGAGCTGACAATCTAACCAATGACCACCGAAGCACTGTTGGATTTGCACTGACTATTCTCCAACGACGACTAGCATCTTCACCAGAAGCAATTTATCAATCACTCCGACGAAGGCGAGAACGTCTGGAAAACAGGCTTAATGATGAAAAGCTTGGTAAGAAAGAAAATGATTATCAATCACCTATACAATTTGATCAAGACTTTGATGACGACGACTATTTGCCAACGGAAATTGAACAAGAAGAGGAAAATGTCGCAGATCAGGCATCGGCAGCTAAAACCATTCAGGAATTAGAGGCTGAAATCACCACACTGAAAAAACTTGAGGCAATATCAAATAATGTCCGCATGAGTGGAGACGATAGAAAATGGGATGAACTATCAAAACTGCTTCAAGATAATGAATACATGTATACAGAAGATGGACAGCATGAAAAACTAATCATCTTTACTGAACACAGAGATACTTTACGATACTTAAATGAAAAAATAGTAACACTCTTTGGTAACAATGATTCCGTTGTTACTATCCATGGTGGAATGCTCCGTGATGAACGTAGGAAGGTTGAAGAACTCTTTAAACAGGATAAAGACGTACGAATATTAATAGCTACTGACGCTGCAGGTGAAGGAATTAATCTTCAGCGTGCTCATCTAATGATTAATTATGACCTGCCATGGAATCCGAACCGACTAGAGCAACGTTTCGGACGAATACACAGAATTGGTCAAACAGAAGTATGCCATCTATGGAACCTCGTTGCTAGGGAAACGAGAGAAGGCATGGTATTCCAATGCTTATTCGATAAGCTCGAAGAAGAACGAGCTGCACTGGGAGGGAAAGTCTTTGACATTCTTGGAGATGTAACTTTTGATAACAGGCCTCTTAGAGAACTACTTATTGAGGCAATTCGATATGGTAATGATCCTGAAGTTCGAAAGCGCTTATGGGACGTAGTAGACAAATCCATGAACACGGAGAAGTTTAGAGAACTAATCTCTGAAAATGCTTTGACCGAAGACACAATGGATGTTTCCAAAGTGATGGAAATAAAGGCAGAAATGGAACGTATTGAGGCCCATAAACTTCAACCACATTTCATAGAAGAATTCTTCATCCACGCTTTTAAGACTTTAGGAGGTAGTATTTATAAGCGGGAATTTGGACGTTACGAGATAACATCCGTGCCATATTCTATTAGAAACAGAGATATGGTCGTCGGTTATGGAGAAACAGTCTTAAACAAATATGAACGAATTTGTTTTGATAAAGAGTGTTGTAATTTACCTGGATTAATCCCTGCAACGTTAATCTGCCCAGGACATCCTTTATTAGAAGCTACTTCAGATTTGATCAGGGAACAATACTCCGATGCTTTAAAGCGTGGGGCAGTATACATTGACGAAAGCGATTATGGACAGGATCCAAGGTTATTATTCTACATAGAAGATGCAATACAAGATGGAATAACCCTCCCGAACGGAAGCAAGCGTATAATCTCAAAGCATGTTCATTTTGTGGAATTAAAAGAGGATGGTACTGCACTGAACGCAGGATATGCTCCGTACCTAGACTACAGGGCAGCAACAAATGATGAATCATTAGCTATTAAGAGTTTCATTGTGAATCAAAAATGGCTTACCCAAAACGTCGAGGAACAAGCAGAAAAATATGCTATAAAAGAAATAATTCCTCCCCATTTTGCGAGAGTAAAAGCACATAAAATTGAAATGCTAGACAAGATTGCCAAAGCAGTCAAAGATCGTATGACACAAGAGATTCAATACTGGGATTATAGAGCCATCGAACTAAGGGATAAAGAAGCAGCTGGCAAAGGGAATCAACGTCTCACATCAGCAAACGCTGACAGACGTGCAGAAGAACTACAAGCGAGGATGAGAAAGCGGTTATCCGAGATTGAGAAAGAAAAGATGATTTCCGCAATGCCACCGGTTATCGTGGGGGGCTCATTAGTAATACCCAAAGGTCTATTACATACTCTAATGAATACTTCAGAACCAGATGGTTTTAACCAAAATGATAGGCGAACAATTGAGTATGTCAGCATGAATGCTGTCATGGAAATTGAGAAGAAACTAGGATTCAATCCGATTGACGTTAGTGCAAAAAAATGCGGTTACGATATTGAATCTGAAGTCCCAAATGAATTAAGACCAACAAGTGGCATATGTCTAAGGTTCATTGAAGTTAAAGGACGAGCCAAGGGTGCTACAACAATAACAGTATCAAAAAATGAAATACTAACAGGGCTTAACAGACCAGACGAATACATATTGGCAATTGTAGAAGTAGACGGAACAGAATCAAAAACTGTTTACTTAAAAGAACCCTTCAAGGGGATGAGCAAACCTAGCTTTGCTGAAGTAAATAGAAGCTTCAACATTACAGAGTTGATTCATAATTCTAAGGTTTTATATCAACAATAAGGAAGAAAAATGGCAATTAAGAAACTAATCGAAGTTGCACTACCTCTTGAAAAAATCAATGCTGAATCTGCCAGAGAAAAGTCTATAAGACATGGACATCCCTCTACCCTACATTTGTGGTGGGCACGCCGTCCTTTGGCTACTACAAGAGCAGTCATTTGGGCATCTATTGTAGATGATCCTTCATCTCATAAGGATATATTTCCAACAGAAGAGAGCCAAAACAAGGAACGTCAACGTTTGTTTAGAATACTTGAAGATTTAGTTATTTGGGAAAATTCAAACAATGTAGAGGTACTTAACAAGGCGAAGAAAGAAATAGAAAAATATTCAGGCGGTAACCCTCCGACACTGCTCGACCCTTTCGCCGGTGGTGGAGCCATTCCATTAGAAGCTCAGCGTCTTGGGCTTGAATCTCATGCCCATGATCTAAATCCCGTTGCAGTTATGATCAATAAGGCTATGATTGAAATTCCTCCGATTTTTGCCAACCAAGCACCCATTAACCCTGACTCAAGAGGTTTGACAAATGAGTGTTGGAACGGACCACACGGTTTATCTGAAGACGTTCGATACTATGGCGAATGGATGAAGGAAGAAGCGTTCAAACGCATCGGACACTTATATCCAAAAGTTAAAGCATCACAAGACGACAAAGAATCTACAGTTATAGCTTGGATTTGGGCTAGGACGGTAAAATGCCCTAATCCTGCTTGCAAATGTACTGCCCCATTAATTAGATCATTTGAGCTTTCCAGTAGAAACGGAAAGGAAACTTATATACAACCAATTATTGATGGAAAGAATATACGATACTCTATTAGATATGGAAAAACATCGGCGGAAGGAACAGTAAAAAGAACCGGCGCACAATGCATTTTTTGCAATCAACCGATTGGGTTTGACTATATCAGGCAAGAAGCAAAAAACGGACGAATGCACGAGGAACTCGTTGGAATAATCGGCGAAGGCGAGCGAGAACACTTATACTTTGCGCCAACACCAGATCAAATCCTTGCGGCTAAAGTATCAGAACCGGACAATTGCCCAGACACAGATTTACCCGAAAAGGCTTTAGGATTCCGTGTTCAAGCATATGGTTTTAAAAAACACAAGGACTTATTCTCCAAAAGACAATTGACTGTACTAACGACGCTATGCGAACTAATTCATAAAGTCCAAGAAGTTGTTGAAAAAAACGCTCTATCAGCTGGCTTACCAAACGATCATATTTCTTTATCAAATGGCGGAAAAGGAGCTTTCGCATACAGTCAAGCAGTATGTGTTTACCTATCTTTCTGTATAGATAAATTGGCGGATTACAACTCATCGTTTTGTTCTTGGCAGATAACACGTGATGGTATAAGATGCACTTTCGGAAGACAGGCAATACCAATGGTTTGGGATTACGCAGAAGCCAATCCATTTAGCAATTCCTCTGGGTGCTGGAACAATATGCTTGAATGGATTGTTAAGAGTATCTCCATGCTACCCGTTAACGCAAAGCAAGGGTATGCTATTCAACATGATGCACAAAAAGATTGTGGTTTACGAGATATCTTAGTTTCAACTGATCCACCATATTACGATAACATTGGTTATGCAGATCTGTCAGACTATTTTTATGTATGGATGCGTCAAAGTTTAAAAGATACTTATCCTGAACTATTCCGAACCATGCTAGTCCCTAAAACAGAGGAGTTAATAGCCACCCCATTCCGTCATGAAGGAAGTACGGTATTAGCAAAAGAGTTTTTTGAGGATGGGATGATAACTGCTTGCCGACAGCTTTATCAGTATTCCAGAGATGATATACCCATTTCAATTTATTACGCATATAAACAAAGTGATTCAGATGATATTTCAGAAGGCACAGCATCATCAGGCTGGGAAACAATGCTGTCTGCGATTATTCAATCAGGGTTTTCTATTACTGGAACATGGCCAATGAGAACAGAGATGGCTGTTAGACAAGTCGCCACAGGAACAAATGCATTAGCGTCATCAATTGTTTTAGTATGCCGCAAACGACCACTCAACTCTCCTATGTGTACTAGACGAGATCTTATTAATGAGCTAAAACGAGAACTGATTCCCGCTCTTCAAAGACTCCAAAGAAGTAATATTGCTCCTGTAGATTTAGCACAGTCAGCCATTGGTCCCGGAATGGGTATCTTCTCAAAATACTCCCAAGTATTAGAAGCAGATGGTACCCCAATGACTATTCGAAGTGCATTGAAAGTAATCAATCAAGAACTGGACCTGTATTTCAACCAACAAGATGGTGATCTTGATAGTGAGAGTAGATTCTGTGTAGATCTATATTCTCAAGTAGCATTCAATGATGTAAAGTTTGGAGATGCAAATACACTTGCGACTGCTAAGAATACTTCAATCGCTTCCATGTCTTCTCATGGATTACTTTATGCACAAAAAGGAATGGTACATCTAATTGATCGTTCAGATCTTCCAGAAAGAATTGATGCAAGAGAAGAGAACGTATGGAAGATCTGCCAACAGCTTACATGTAAGATGGAAAAAGAAGGTGTTGAAGGATGTGCCAAAGCGATTTATGAAATTTTTGGAAGCAATATTGAAAAAGCAAAGGATTTGGCATATCGACTCTATACTATTGCTGAACGAAAAGGATGGGCTCAGGAAGCCTATGCCTACAACACTTTGGTAGTTGCATGGCCCGATATTCAATCTAGAGCTGCAGTAATAATGTCAAACACTGCTAAACAAACTGACTTTTTTGGTATTGTTAATCAATAAGATTGAGGTAAAATGTGGGCAGAAAAAAAATGATTGAGACGTACATTCCAGTCTCTTTCATAAACCAAGAATCTGAAAAGGAAGATTCTATCAGAACAGGCCGTCCTAGTAGTCTTCATATGTGGTGGTCAAGAAGACGTATGGCTGCAGCCCGGAGTACGTTATTTGCGTCAATCGTAGATGATCCATCAGAACATCCGGATTTGTTCCCCACCAAAGAAAAGCAAGATAAAGAAAGAATACGATTGATAGAGCTTATCAAAGATCTGTCCAGGGCAAACTGCATAACAAATGCCAAGACTCTTGAGGCTGCGAAAAAAGAGATAAAGAATAATATAAGTGGCCCTTTACCAACAATTTTTGATCCATTTGCAGGAGGGGGTTCAATTCCAATTGAAGCACATCGTCTAGGGCTTGCATCAGAAGCAGCAGATTTGAATGCGGTAGCAACATTAATCACAATCGTTGGAACAGATATTCCATCAAGGTTTTCCAATGCACAACCTGCACACCCAAATGTATCTTTAAAACAATACACAGGCACGCAGGGTTTTGCAGAAGATGTACGTTTTTACGGGGAATGGATGCTAAAAGAAGCAAAAAAACGAACAGGTCATTTGTTCCCTAATGTTAAAACTCCAACCAACGATGAAATAAATGTATCAGCATGGATATGGGCAAGAACCGTTCGGTGCCCTAACCCATCATGCAAATGTAATATCCCACTGTCATCAAGCTATAATCTAGCGAAGAAAAAAGGTTGCGAAACGTGGATTGAACCTGTTCTTGATAACGGAAATGTTACGTTTCATCTACACACTGGACCAAACACATCAAATAATAACCAGTCTAAAATAGCCCAAACCGCTGTATTCAAATGTCCAGCATGCGGAGAGATTACACCAGATTCATATGTAAAAGAATGCGGAGTCAAGCATGAAATTGCAAGCCAAATGATTGCTATCGTTGCTGAGAATAAACAAAAAAGAATCTATCTCGAACCAACAAGCGAACATGAAAAGGCAGTAATTGTTGACAAGCCAAACGATATTCCTCATGGATTACTGCCTAACTATCCAACGAAGTTTTCGCCACCATCCTTTGGACTTATTGATTACGCGGACCTTTTTACAGCTCGTCAGCTCATTTTCATCACGACTATGATGGACTTGGCACGAAAAGTTGAGAAAAAAATCGAAAAAAGATCATCACGAAATAAATTAGGAAGCGATAAAACGCCGTTTGCATATGGAGGCGCTGGAACAAAGGCATATGCACAAGCAATTAGGACTGCGTTAGTACTTTCCATTAGTAAGTTCCTCGATCAATTCTCAACCCTATGTAGCTGGAATTCAACCAGTGGGGGGACTTTAAGACATGTTTTTTCTAGAGCAGCAATACCAATGATTTGGGATTACGCAGAGGGGAATCCGTTTTCTAATACCGGCTGTGGCTATCTTAATACTCTTCACAGGTTTTGCGATGCAATTACAAAACTTCCTGCAGAAGGAAATGCACACTCAATAGTTGCAGATTCTACAATGCCCAATAATGTCAGAAATGCAATTATTTCGACTGAACTGCCCTACTATGACAAAGCTTGCTACAGCGAATTATCAGATTATTTCTATATTTGGATCAAATATGGTCTGGAAGACCTATATCCTGAATACTTTAAATCAGATTTATCATTAAAAGAGGATGAGTTATCATCCTTCAGCTATCGTTGGAATGGTGATCAACAAAAAGCCAACGCTATCTATGTAGAAGCACTAAACAGTGCTTTCACGAATCTCTTTGATAGTATTAGCGATGAGTATCCATCAACGGTATCATATTATTATAATCACAATAAGCTAAATGATTCTTTAGCGTTAAGCAAATGGGAATCGTTCCTTACAGCAATCTATAATGCAGGCTTCATGATCACAGCATCTTGGCCATTGACACCAGTGTCTAATGAATCTATTGATCCAGACAAATTAAAAGATACCCCTATCACTGTCGTAATTAGAAAACGTCCCGTAGACGCACAACAGACCACTCGAAGAAGCTTTGTATCTGAAGTAAAACATGAATTACCGAAAATCATCGAAGAAATAGCAAAAGTAGTAGATATTTTGGCTCTACGTCCATCCATAATTGGAAAAGCACTGAACATCTACTATAGATACAGCAAAGTTTTAGATGCTGAGGGAACTGAAACAAAACCATATATCGCATCTAGGATTATTGAACAAGAACTTGATACTTTGCTAAAGCCAATCTACACAGAGTATAGGAAAACAAATCCTTCTTGGGAGGAATCATAAAATGACTGAAAATATTGAGTACGTACAAAAGGGTTTTCGCGCATTACATCCTGTGATGGCTTCATTTATCGCACAAGAAATGAGCCGAGAATTTAAGAAAGAGTGGTGGCAAACTGTAATCAATACACTCGGTGATCAGGGCCGGGATCTACCAATGAAAGGCGAATGGAGTACTCTTGTTGACTCTTTGGATATTGCAAATTGCTTGAGATTGATTGATTGGCAATGGAGTTCGCTCTTCAGAAAAATCCTCAGTCGTGACTGTAGAGCATGGGCATCTGAATTGATGGGAGTTAGAAACACTGTATCTCATGCGGGATCATCTGACATGTCTAAGGATGATGCCGAACGAGCACTAGATACAATGGCTCGTCTTTGCGATAGTTTTAATCTTAATGCAGCGGAAGATATACGCGCACTTCTTCGTGAACTAAGATATGGGACGCAATTGGGATCAACAACTATTACTGAAACGGCAAACGTGTCCAATCAACCAAATCATAATAATCCATTAAATCAAATAGTCAATCTAAGACTGCCAAGCTGGAGAGAAATCATCGAACCACATCCTGACGTTGCACAAGGAAGATATCTTAATGCGGAATTCGCAGCAGATCTTTCACAAGTTGCAAGAGGAGAAGGCGCATTTGAATATCGAGATCCCGTTGAATTCTTTGCTCGAACTTACATGACTGAAGGTATGAAAGGCTTGCTAATACAGGCACTAAAAAGATTCAATGGAAAAGATGGTGAACCGGTACTCCAATTAAAGACCGCATTTGGTGGAGGTAAAACCCATAGTCTCCTTGCACTTTATCATATGTCTCGAGGTGGAGTTCCTCTAGACAAGATTCCTAATCTTGTAAGTATACTCAATGAAACCGGATACACAGCTCTACCCAAAGCAAATGTTGCAGTTATAGTTGGAACAGCACTTGACCCTTCAAGATCAAGACGTCCTGTTAATCTACCAGGGGTAACAATCAACACAATTTGGGGTGAGATCGCAGCTCAACTAGCCACATCATCAGGAAAACCTGAATTATACGATTTCGTCAAAGAGGCTGATAAAAAAGGTATCTCACCTGGAAGTATTGCATTGAAGGATCTATTCGATGCATGTGGTCCATGTTTAATTCTAATGGATGAACTTGTAGCATATGCAAGAAAAATCTATGACATCCATGATCAGATTCCGGCAGGATCGTTCGATAACTTTATTACCTTTATTCATGAGATTACCGAAGCAGCAAGTGCAAGTATAAACAGTATGGTGGTTGCTTCAATTCCAGAATCGGCAATTGAAATCGGAGGAGAATCAGGCAAGATAGCACTTGAAGCAATCGAACATACATTCGGACGAAAAGAATCCATATGGAAACCGGTAGCTGCTAATGAAGGATTCGAAGTAGTACGCCGCCGATTATTCTTAGATTGCAAGAATCCGGAATTAAGGGATGATGTTTGTAATACCTTTAGCAAAATGTATTTTGATAATCTGTCAGACTTTCCAATTGAATCAAGAGAAATCGAGTATCGTAATCGCATGATCTCATGCTACCCTATTCATCCAGAAGTATTTGATCGTTTGTACAGCGAATGGGCTACGTTGGATAGATTCCAGAGGACACGTGGCGTGCTTCGCCTCATGGCCGCAGTCATTCATGAACTGTGGATGACTAATGATGCTAGTTCGATGATAATGCCAGGTTCCATCCCACTTGATAAACCTCAGGTCAAAGATGAATTAGTCAGATATCTTCCAGAAACATGGAATGCGATCATAGATTCAGAAGTGGACGGTAAACAAGCTATTCCGTTCTCGATGGACAAACAGAATCCACGTTATGGCAATAAAATGGCGGCCCGTCGGGTTGCCAGAACAATAATGCTCGGCAGCGCACCATCAGTACGAGCCCAAAATATTCGTGGAATCGAAGCATCACGAGTTAGACTTGGCATTGTACAACCCGGAGAAAATATCGCGGACTTCAACGACGCACTTAACACGCTAAAGAACTCGTTATCTTATCTTTACACAGATCCTGCGGGCAATCGATTCTGGTATGATACTCGCCCAACTTTGAGAAAGACCGCATCCGATCGCTCATCACAAATACCAACATCTGATGTTGAATATGAAATCGAAAAAAGGCTGCGAGAGCTACGTAAAGAAACACCCTTTACCGCACTGCATATATGTCCTAACAATTCAAATGATGTTTCGGACGAACAGTCTGTCCGATTAGTTGTCCTCAAACCAACTGATGCATTTAAACAAGGAAAGGATGATTGTACCGCACTGAAAAAAGCTGAAGAGATTCTTAATTACCGAGGGAATACTCCGAGAACATTCAAGAACATGCTTGCATTTGTTGCCCCCGATCAGGATACAATCAACGGATTACAACAATCAGTTAAAGATCTTCTCGCATGGAAGTCAATTAAAAACGATAGTGAAATACTTAATCTAGATGCTAGTCAAAATACAGAAACTGATAGCAATATAACTAGATGTGACGAGACTGTTAAACTCAGGCTCAAAGAGACATACTGCTGGCTTCTTGTCCCCAGTATAGATATCACCACTGATCAAAGAACAATCCACTGGGAGAAAGATCGAATTGCCGGTCAAGACAGCATTATACACAAAGCTGCCTCAAAGATGATTATAAACGAACAAGTTATTACAAAATGGGCACCAGCTCTCTTGAAAATGGAACTTGATGATCTTTTATGGAAGGATGCCAACCATATACAAATCAAAAAGCTTTGGGAGTATCTGACGACATATTGTTACCTTCCACGACTAGCTGACTATTCAGTACTAGAAAACACAATCCGATCAGGTCTTGAGAGTGATCAGTACTTTGCACTTGCATCTGCTATTAACGATGACCACTATTCTGAACTTAAATTCAACACCAATGTCTTTGACTTTTATCTAAGCGATTATCTAGTCAAAACATCCATAGCTCTTAAACAAATTGAACAGGAAAAG
The DNA here is from genome assembly GCA_002309415.1 of Dehalococcoidia bacterium UBA1222. Next base: position 2,194 of record DBXC01000003.1, on the reverse strand, counting down.
CAGAACAGTCCAGAAGTGTCAAGTAGACCTGACACCATTTTAAATGATGGCACAGGTACGCCTGTGCCTCCACTAGGTTATGAACCCCCATCGCAGAATCCTATCGCTCCTGTAATAGTTACAGAAATGAATGAGACTCATTTCTTTATGAGTGCACCATTGGATAATACAAGAGTAATCAAAAATATGCAGAAATACTTAGATGAAATCGTTACTCATCTATTGACGACTAATAACTGTAATGTTGAGATGAGATTAGAAGTCAACGCAAATGTTCCAGAAGGATTTTCAAAAGAGACAGTTCGTGTGATTACGGAGAATTGTAGAACATTACATATTGATAATTGTGGATTTGAGAAATAAGTCTACGGGAATTAGGTCATCTAATATGGGAATGAATAGTTTACAAAAAAATACTCTTACTAGAATCGAACGTAAAGCAAAAGAGGAAAAACGTAAGAAACTAATACTAGAAAACAAATATACCGATGAAGAGCTCGACCAAAAAGTAAACGAATGGTATTCAGATCTCCTTAAACAGCAAGGGCCAGATAAAGTCTATCGTTGTGTTGAAGAATACAATGGAATCAATATCAGTTCAAAACTTGATTTAATACGTAAAGATAATAACGAGCATACTATTCTTCTTGCCATAAAGGACAGTAAAATCGTCGATTATAGAATTCTGAATGGAAATGAGGATATGGTACCTGAAACAGAGCTTTATGAAGAAGGGTTCCCATTCATGAAGCATTGGTACGATCAAGGAGCTACTATTCTTAACTACCACAACCATCCAGCAAGGTTTGCTGCTAGGCCAAGCCAAATAGATGTATTATCCCTTACCATAAACGATACTCTGGATACAAACATTTCTAATGAGAAACAGAAAAAATTTAATAAGTTTAAATCCATAGAACATGATGATAACATATGTTTAGGGTTTTGTTATGGAGACTGGGGAGTAGTTACAGAAATAGATTTTTTCTCAAAAACACAAAAACCATCTGTAATAAAAGAGTGTCTATCTGAACCTAGTGTTTAAATAATATCTAAACACTCAGATTCAAAACATAAGCGCCTCCCTAGTGTCTAAAGAGGCGCTTAAACGTTTCAAATATTAATGGCTTTAGACTTTAACGATCGCGATGGTGACAGGATGTCCATCGAGGTTGAAGGACTCGGATGCGACACCTTCAGGGATCTCATCGCCGTTCAATTCATCTGCAAGAGTCTCATGTCGGATATAGTCAGCGAAGTCCTTGTAGACCTTGTTGATATATTCGTCGCCGAAGCAGTAGAGCTTGATATGATCGGCGATCTCGAATCCGGCGGTCTTTCGGATGTTCTGCATCCTGTGGACCATCTCACGGACCATACCTTCAGCCAGAAGATCTTCGGAGATGTTCTTATCTACGAATACGGAATAAGGACCATCTTCAGCCTTAACGAAGTTATCAGCTTCATAAGGAGCCACGTCATCGATGACTGTGATGTCCTTGATATTCAATTCTTCGAGAAGCTGATCTTTGACCTTGACGATATCCTCTGCTTCGCTGGGTCGAGCCAGTTTGACGAAAGCAGTAGCCATAGGCTGTCGGACCTTTACGGCGGCGGCAGATCGGGCTGCACGGCCAAGGGATGAGAGCTTGATGGCAAGTCGGATGCTGTTATTGATCTTCTCGTTGATCTTGGATTCATCGCAGACCGGGAAGTCAGTCAGATGGACTGATTCCTTAGCGTCAGGATAGACGGAAAGAACAAGATTCTGATAGAGCTCGTCTGCCAGGAAAGGCATAAACGGTGCCAGAAGCTTTGAAACGGTCACCAAGCAGTCATAGAGAGCGAAGTAAGCAGA
>DBXC01000003.1:0-296 GCA_002309415.1 Dehalococcoidia bacterium UBA1222 | reverse complement strand
CGGACATACCAGTTGGAGAGATCATCGACGACAAAGCTTTCGATCTCTCGGGCTGCACCGGTGATATCGTATGCTTCAAGGCTTTCAGTAACTTCTTTGACGAGGTTGTTGGTCTCGGAGATAAGCCACTTATCCAGTTCAGCGGTAGGTTCGACATGAGCGACCTTAGAAGGATCGAACTTATCGATATTGGCATAAGTGATGAAGAACGAATAGACATTCCACATGATGAGCATGAACTGTCGAGTGACGTCAGCAACCAATTGTTCGGAGAAACGTCGGGCATTTCCCGGAGG
>DBXC01000004.1:5860-6122 GCA_002309415.1 Dehalococcoidia bacterium UBA1222 | reverse complement strand
CCGTCTGACGAAAGCTGGATCGGAGGTAAATAATAATGCGAAGTATTATCGACATACTCGATCTTACGACTGAGGAGATCGAATCTCTAATCAAGGAAGCTCTCTCGATCATCGATGATCCGAAAGCTTATGCGCATCTTTGTGATGGCAAAGTGCTAGCTACTCTCTTCTATGAACCGTCCACCAGGACCAGACTCAGTTTTGAATCTGCCATGTACGGACTGGGAGGGCAGGTCATCTCCATGGCTAGTGCCGATTCTTA
>DBXC01000004.1:0-5835 GCA_002309415.1 Dehalococcoidia bacterium UBA1222 | reverse complement strand
GCTATGCCGATATCATCGCTATGCGTCACTTCAAAGAAGGCGCTACTCAAGTCGCAGCCAATAATGCCACTGTTCCAGTTATCAATGCTGGCGACGGCGGTCACTGCCATCCGACACAGGCGCTTGCTGATCTTTTCACAATCTACAGAGAGAAGGGTACTTTTAAGGATCTGACTATCGGTCTTTGCGGTGACCTCAAGTTTGGCCGCACGGTCCATTCTTTCATCCGTGCTCTTTCCAGATACAGCGGCGTGAAATTCATGCTCATCTCTCCGGAAGAACTGAAGCTTCCCAGCTACGTCAAGAAAGACGTACTGCAGCATAATGGTATCCCGTATGTCCAGACCACCGATCTCGAATCGGTGCTCCCCGAACTGGACATCCTTTATATGACCCGTGTTCAGAAGGAAAGATTCTTCAATGAGGAAGATTACCTGAGACTCAAGGACAACTATATTTTGACTCCTGAAAAACTGAAGCTGGCAAAATCTGACATGTCTGTCATGCATCCGCTTCCCAGGGTCAACGAGATCAGTGTGGCCGTCGATGATGACCCGCGTGCTTGCTACTTCAAGCAGGTTTTGAACGGCAAATACATAAGGATGGCCCTCATCCTCATGCTCCTTAAGGAGGCAAAAGCATTATGAAGATCGATTCTATAAATAATGGTATCGTTATCGACCATATTACAGCAGGCAAGGGTCTCACGATTTTTGAATTATTACATTTGAATGAACTTGAGAACTCGGTTGCCATCATTAAGAACGTCTCCAGCTCCAAATCTGGCAAGAAAGACATCATCAAGATCGATGCTAACATCGAAGTCGATCTGGACATCATTGGCTACGTCGATCCAGGCGCTACCGTCAATATCATTAAAAATGGCGTAGTTGCCGAAAAACGAAAACTGGCGCTTCCGGAAAAACTCACCAATGTTCTGAAGTGTAAGAATCCCCGTTGTATCACTACGGTCGAGCAGGAACTCAAACAGGAATTTGTTCTTACCGACAAAGAGAACAGAGTCTACCGCTGCCGTTATTGCGAGACAAAAGCAGAATAATAAACAATTTTTTTAGTCAAAAGCTGTTTTGTATTTCCCGGTACAGAACAGCTTTTTCGTTTTACATAATATTTACACTTCAAAGTGTCATATATTCGTTTTTCGAATAATACACATGTCAAATTCACTTTTTAAGGCCAGTATGGTACAATGGTCAAAATTTCGTTTGCTTTAGGAGTAAAAGTGGTCAGAAAAACATCCAAAGTGTCCATGACTGCAGAGTCTACCAGCACCGTCGGCAGTCAACGGAATTATGAAATCATGCTGGTACTCAATTCAGCTCTGTCTGATGAACGAGTTGAAGCTATCACCGATAGCGTTCGACAGATCATCATCAATGGACAGGGTACTGTAGCTGACGTCAAAAATTTCGGTAAGAGACGTTTAGCTTACCCCATCAAACATCATTGCGATGGTATTTACATCTTGATTAACTACACCCTGTTATCAACCGTCAACCAGTCAATCGAGAATCTTCTCAACATTACTGAAGAAGTACTCCGCTACATGATCGTTCTTCACGAATAAGTGAAAAGGATTAAGAGTCATGGTTAGTTTGAACAAGGTTATGCTGATTGGTCGTGTTGGAACCGACCCTGAATGCAGATACACCCCTTCCGGTGTGCCTGTAGTCAGTTTCCGTTTGGCCGTATCTAGATTTCATACGTCCAGCGATGGTCAGAGACAGCAGGATACCGATTGGTTTACCGTAGTTGCTTGGAACAAGCTCGCCGAGCAGTGCAACAACTACCTTTCTAAGAGACGTCTCGTCTATGTCGAAGGCAGACTGCACACCAGAAGCTGGGAGAGCGAAGGCAAGACAAACTACAGAACTGAAATCGTGGCCAGTGTCGTGACATTCCTGGATCGACAGGAATCGACCGAAGGCGGAAAAGCCTCTGACATCATGGAAGATGATGGCACGCTTGACATCTCATTTGACGATGGTGGCATCGTTGAACTCGACTAGAAATTAATTAGGAGCATTTAAATATCATGGCAGAAATTAAGAAAGCCCCCTTCAAGGGAAATCGTGGTGGTAGATGGAATGGTAAATTTGCCGCAAAGCGCAAATTCTGCGCCTTCTGCGCCAACAAAGTTGAATACATTGATTACAAAGACATCGCAATGTTAACTCGTTACATCTCCGATCGCGGCAAGATCGAACCTCGCCGACGCACCGGTACTTGTAACCGACATCAGCATGCACTCGCACTTGCTATCAAGCAGGCACGACACATCGCTTTACTTCCTTTCGTCCCCGAACACATTCACAAGCAGGGCATGGTCCCTCCTTTGACTACGGGTGCACCGAAAGCTGAAAAGGCCCCTGCAGAAGCAGCACCTGCTGTTGAAGCTCCAGCTGTTGAAGCTGCAACCGAGGCCCCTGTTGCTGAAGCACCTGTCGCAGAAGAAGCAGCTGCTGAATAGTTTAATTTTTTGTGATTCTTAGGAGTTATTGTGACTAAACGAACATATCAACCGAAAAAACTTCCTCGCAAGAGAGCTCATGGTTTCTTAGCTCGAATGAGCACTCGTGGTGGTCGTCTTGTGATTAAATCACGACGTGCCAAGGGACGAGCTCGTCTTACTGTCGTCTAATCTCTGACGACAGAAGGACGGGATGACCGATGAACGGACGTTGCTATCTAAAGAAAAGCGAAGACTTTTCTTTAGTGCACTCCGCGGGTCGCTGGCAAAGTTCCAAGATCCTGACGGTCAAATATCTCAAGAATGATTTGGGATATGCCAGATGGGGGATCGTAGCCAGCAAAAAGATTGGTGGCGCAGTTACCCGCAATCATGTCAAAAGACAGATCCGGGAGATAATGCGAGCACAGAGTTTGAAAACAGGCTTCGATATCGTTATTCTTGCCCGCCAGTCCATTACAAGTGAGAGTTTTTCAAATATAGATCACACCATTCGCACTATCCTGAAGAAATGTGATCTATTGGTGGACTGAAAATGAAAAAACTGGCAATAGTGATGATAAGGATTTATCAACGCACTATTTCCCGATGGGTCCCGGATACATGTAGATATATCCCGACCTGTTCTCAGTACACATTGGAAGCGATCCAGCGTTTTGGGGTAATCAAAGGTATCTTTATGGGAATGAAGCGTATCGCCCGCTGTCATCCTTGGCACGAAGGTGGATACGATCCGGTCCCTGAAAAAATAGAGAGAAAATGAATTTGCCTATGAAAAAAATACGTAAGATACAGATTGCAGCGGTCAGCCTGCTTCTGGTCGTCATCATGATGATCGGTGCTGGTTGTTCCTGCAGCGCCCAGGTCACTCAGGAAGGCTGGGCTCCTGCTGCCATCGGTGCGGACAATGTATATCTTGCAACTTCTGATGGCACTCTTGTAACCCTCAGCAAGCTGAACGGCAATAAGACTGCTGAAGATATCAAGGTCAACACCGGAAACACTGCAGCCGGTATCCTCAGCTGCGGCATGGCCGGCAAGGGCACCGTGATCTACGGTACTCCTTACATCAACGGAGATCTCATCTCTGTCGCCGGTTATGACGGTATGGTTTACACCTATAGCATTACTACTCACCTTTCCAACTCTATTCAGTTGGACGAAGATAAAGGAATGGCGATAGTCGGCGGTATCGCCGGTGATGGCGATATCCTTTACATACCTTGTTCCGATGGATGTGTCTATGCCTTGAATTCTCTCTCATTGGCCCGCGAGTGGTCTTTTGAGACTGGAGACAAGGTCTGGGCTACTCCTGTCCTCGACAACGGAATCCTTTATGTCGCATCATTCGACGCCAAGATCTATGCACTGGATGCCAGCGACGGAACCTTAAAGTGGTCTTACGAGACCAACGGTCCGATCATGGCCTCTCCTGTAGTCAAAGACGGCGTCGTTTATGTCTGTTCCTTCGACAGGACCATATATGCTTTGAATGCTAATGATGGTTCGGTCAAATGGAACTTCACCGGTTCCAATGACAAGGCCCCCAGTAAATGGTTCTGGGCCACTCCGGTCATCGCCTCCGGTTATCTCTGTGTCCCTAACATGGACGGCACTCTCTATGTCTTGAAGGTCGAGTCTGGTGAGCTTGCTTATTCATTCGATTACGATGATCAGCTCTCATCCAGTCCCGTTGCTGTCGATAATATCGTTTACTTTGCAACTGAAAAAGGTGTCCTCTGGTCTCTGGACCTTTCCACTGGTGCTCCTGTCCAGTTGCATGATTTCGAGAAGACCATTGATTCCGGTTTGGTCGTCGACGGCGATGTCATCTATGTACACACCCAGACCAAGGAATCCCTGTACGCCGTTAACAGGACCAACGGCTTGGTCTCGTGGTATTACGAAGTGTAGGGAGGAGGAAGACGAATGACTGACATTTGGAATCTTATTATCCTCCGCCCTGTTACCAACTTCCTGATCGTCTTGTCCGATCTTCTGTTCGGTCAGTTTGGTCTGGCTGTTATCGTCCTGACCATCATCATTAACTTGATCCTCCTTCCTTTGACGATCAAGCAGATGAAGACGACCAAGAAGACTGCAGAGCTCCAGCCAAAGCTCCAGGCCCTGCAGAAGAAATATGCCAATGATCAGCAGGCGCTTGCTCAGGCTCAGATGCAGTTATATAAAGAATCCGGCATCAGCCCGACCGGCTGTCTTCTGCCCATGTTCATTCAGATGCCGGTATGGATCGCTCTCTACCAGTCGATCATGCGCGTCATGGCCGTCTATCCTGAGAGCTTCCTCAATCTGTCATCTTTAATCTATTCCTGGGATATCATTTTCAAGGCCCTGCCTTTGAAGACCACGTTCCTCGGAATGAGCATGTCTAACCCCAACTTCATCATGGCCATCCTCGTAGGTCTGTCCATGTATCTGCAAACCAAGATGACCACGAACACTTCTGCCGGCAACAATCCTCAGATGCAGCAGCAACAGCAGATGATGCAGGTCATGATGCCTGCAATGTTCGTGTTCCTAGCGATGACACTTCCTTCCGGTCTGTCTTTATACTGGATCGTAAATGCCATCATCCGAATGATCATGCAGTATTTCTATACTGGATGGGGCGGTCTTCAGCCGTGGGTCGATAAGATCGCAGGTATCCTGCATATCAAGAAATCAGACACTCCCCAGACTCCCGTCAGTTCTAAAAAGTCTGGGAATAAGGGTTCCAAAGGACCTATCAGCAAGAAATAGGACTGGCACAACAGAGGTTTTTTAGAATGAGTGAATTAGTTGAGTATGGAAAAGTTGCCCGTGATGTATTGATGGATCTCTTGAACCAGCTTGAGATCGAGGCGTCCATCGATATGGAAGAGTCTAAAGTCGCTGATAATGATGGTACTGAGGAAAAGTCTATGGTACTGAATATCGTCGGCGATGATCTTGGCATCCTGATTGGCAGACGCGGCTTGACTCTGTCTTCTCTGCAGTACATCACTAGATTGATTGCTTCTCAGAAGACTGGCATCAATGCACCTCTGGTCCTTGACGTCAATGGTTACAAACAGCGACGTTATGAATCATTGCAGGCTCTTTCCCGACATGTTGCAGACCAGGTCGTCGTCAACCATCGATCCATCGCTCTTGAGCCCATGCCGGCTTACGAACGCAGAATCGTTCACATGACGCTGGCCAATAATCCCAAGGTCACGACTCAGAGCACCGGTTTCGGTGATGCCCGAAAAGTTGTCGTGTCTCCTGCAAAATAGTTCTTTTTCTGAATCATTAAGGCGGGCGCTTGCATAAGTGACCGCCTTTTTTATTAGGGGACGTGACCC
>DBXC01000002.1:1226-89546 GCA_002309415.1 Dehalococcoidia bacterium UBA1222 | reverse complement strand
GACAGCATCAGCATGTTCGAAGCTGTGGCGATAGAGTTGGGAATGCAATTAAGACACACCAGGCCATATTCACCCTGGCAAAACGGGAAAGTGGAGAGAAGCCACAGAGAAGACGGAAGGATCCTATACAACGAAACAGTATTCCGAAGCGAGAAAGAACTGATCGACAAGGTGGCAAAACATGAAAGGAGATACAGCAAGACAGCAAAACGTGTACTTAACTTCTTAAGTCCGGATGCTATGGTAAAGGAGTACTTCTCTTCTGAGTGTAACAAATGTCTTGCCACATAAGACAAATAGTGTGGGTTCTTTTTGGTCAGGCATTCACATACTTCATCTGTCAGTAATCATTTTTTCGAAGCCGGGCTAAATAATTTCGAGCATAAAGATAAAAAAAAGATAAAGATTTATCAAAAAAACATCAAAAGAACCTGTTAATACTATAAAATATGTTCAGTCGATAAACTGTTTGCCAGAATCTCTTTTTGGATGGGTGGCCAAAATGTATGATTCAGACGGTAATAATCAGGATTTATTTGTTGATCTTTTTTTCGATTCACTGGTGCGGACACTTCAAATCAGTGATGCGAATATTCCAGATTTGTTGATACGCGTGATTGACCGCAATAAAGTTGTGCGGTATGTGAATCAGAATCTACTTCAGATCCTAAAATGCGATGATACTGAAGATCCGACCGGAAAATACTGCTGGGAAGTCTTCCCATCCAACGAATGCAATACATCTTCCTGCCGTCTCTTCAAGGCGGCAGCGACCTGTTCTTTCTTTTCGACACAGCGTGATGATTATTATGTTCCTCATGCCTATGCCGGGCTGATACTCCATACTATACCGCTCTTTTCCAGGAATGACCGCTTTGTTGGAATTCTCGAACTATCCCAGCTCGACACGGCCAAACAAAGACTGATGCAGAAGTCTGACGATCTTATGGTTATGCTTCACACTCTCAGAAAGGCCAGTGAATTATGTGATGCCGGTGTTATCGTTGTGAAGATTTCTGACGGAGTTATCCGAGGACAGATTGCCGATCTGTCCCCATTCGTGGCAGAAAAACTCCACTATTCATATGATGAGCTCATCGGCACCAGTATCTTCGACTATGTGATATCTGAAGATGAGGAGCTGCTTGAATTCAAGAGATGCATACTGCTTGGACTCTCCTCGACGCAGGTTGAGCGGATTGACTTTGCTGATAAGTACAAAACAACTGTTCATGCTCAGTTCGTTGTTGTCACGATGGACTGGAAAGAAAAACAGCATGCTTTAGTGTATATCCATTTTCTGGATAGCGAGACCTCCAATGATGATAATTCGGCGGAACAGGACTCCATGCAAAATTATTTGAGTACGGTCGCTCCCAGTATTGATTTCAATCTTAAGGAATCGATCAACCATTACCGTGCTATCGAGGAACAATTATTCACGTTATTAGATCAGCAACGGCAAGATAAGCTGATGCTTGAGAAACAGATTGAAGATTATAAACGATTCATCCGTATACTTAGTCATGAATTAAAATCTCCGCTCACTTCCGTTGTGGGTTCGAGTGAAGTGCTCAAGGATGCTTTAAAAGATAACCCGATGCTCGCTCGTATCGCATCCAATATCAATAAAGGGGCGCTCAATCTCAACAGGCGTATTACTGATCTTATCGATGTGGCCAAAGGTGAATACTCGATGCTTTCGATCTCACCTGTGGATATCAGTGTGGAGGAAATGATTAATGAGGCCGTGGGTATTCTCGAACATGACCTGACCGATAAGAAGATCCGCCTTTCGGTGGATATCGATCCTTCCTGCGGAGTCATTTTTGTCGATCCTTCCCGGATGCAGCAGATATTACTGAACCTTCTCGATAATTCCATCAAATGTACTGATGTGGGAGGGTGTATCGGCATCACTGCACGTAGAGTCGATGATTATTTTAACCTATCAATTTCGGATAACGGATGCGGTATCAAGAAAGAACTCCAGTCCAATGTGTTCGATCTATATAAGACCGGAGATTCTTCGATGCCCTTGAGCGGACTCGGATTGGGGCTGCCGCTTGTAAAGAGGCTCGTCGAGTTGCACAAAGGACATATCTCTTTTGAGAGTCAGGAAGGGTTAGGGACCACGATTTATATCTCTATCCCGTACGCACATAATATTAAGAACGGAAATGTGTAGCGATGCAGGTACTCGTCATTGAAGATGATAAAGAGATACAGGAGTTTATCCAGATAGCTTTCTCTGTCGGCTGGCCGGGAGCGGAAGTAAAAGTAGTGTCTTTAGGTGAACAGGGTGTTGCCTTCCTTGAATCCAATACTCCTGATATCGTGATCCTCGATCTGGGACTTCCGGATATCACCGGATATGAAGTCATAAAATGTATCCGCCGCTATTCTCAGATCCCTATTATCGTCCAGACCGTACGTGATTCTGAGATCGATGTGGTGCGTTGTCTCAATATGGGCGCTGACGACTATATCACTAAACCATATGGTCAGATGGAGCTCCTCGCTCGTGTCCGTGCATTGTTGAGACGTCACTTTTACAGTCATGAAGGGCAGATCGTCCGCGGAAAACTTGTGATCGATGACAATAACCAGCTCATCTATGATGGTACTTCTTTTCATCTCACTCCTATTGAAGGCCGTATCATGCGTCTTCTTTTGGAGCATCCTAATCATATCGTCTCCATTGAGGAGATGAAATTAGATATCTGGGGCGATAACGAATACAATCCGGTCTCAACTATCCGTGTGCATATCGGTAGGCTTCGCAACATCTTAAGCAAGATCCCCTCTTCATACTGGATCTCATCTACTTCCGGTATCGGCTATACTCTCGTGATACCCGATCAGGATGACTGATATTCATGTTTTACGTAAAACAAAAGATCGCTCAAGCTTGAGCGATCTTTTGTTTTTTCGTGTACATCCGGGGTGTAGGATGTATGCGAGGAGTGGGGGTATTTAAAACGGCAGTACTATTTACAACCTAAGACTACTTTCTTGATGATGCCTTTCATCATCTGGATCTTATATTCATTGGTCGTGCCAGTGCCTTCGATCACAGTGGCCTTCTTCGCGGCTTCGTCACCGGCTTTTTCAGCCAGGCTTTCGGTGATCGTCTGCCCTTTGACTACAGCTTCTGCTTCCTTGCAGCGGTGTGGACTGAGCGCTACTGCATTGACACAGATCTTTACGTCACCGGATGTTGTTATGGCACACGCACCATTCACGATAGGAAAGTCGATTGTCTTTCGGATGGCTGCTTTATAGAAACAGCTCTTGCCGGAAAATGCCGGGATCTTGAAGCAAGTGATGATCTCATCGTGTTCAAGTTTTGTGGAACCGGGTACTGCGAATCCCCAAAGTTCTTCAATTCCGAATTCTCGCTTATTGGTGACGACCTTGGCATCCAGGACTACCATGGCGGGTGCAGTATCGGAAGGATTGACTGCTGCACACATCTTGGTCAGACCGAAGATAGAGTGGAATCTGGCATCGCCGGTCAGGGCGTAACAGGTGTCTCCGCCTTTTCTGAGACAGTGGAACTGATCGTTGTTGTGTCGGAAATACCAACAACGCGTCATCTGACAGAGGTTGCCGCCGATAGTGCCGGATTCACGCAGATGCGGTGATGCCGTCCTGGCTGCTGCTTCAGCAAGACAGGCGTACTTGCTCTTGATCAGATCATTGGTCGCGATGTCCTCAAGAGGTACCATGGCACCGATGGTCAGGAATCCGCCTTCTTCTTTGATCTCTTTCAGTCCGGGGATACGGTCCAGACTGACCAATGCCGTAGGATAAGTGGGGAGGATGAAATCTTTCATGACACCGATGATGTCGGTGCCGCCGGCGCAGATATATGAGTCATTCGGGTTTTCCTTCAATATCTTGGCCGCTTCATCGACGGTGGTCGGATAATACTGTTTGAAGTTCTTCATTGTCGATGTTCCTCCTATTTGACCTTTCCAAGGGCTTTCAGGATCTTGTCGGGGGTGATAGGCTGTTCGGTGATGCTGACACCGAGAGCGTTCCTGACAGCGTCAGTAAGGATGCACGGGATCAGTGTTGCTACGTCTTCACCGATACCGCCGCAGCCCCATTCGCCGCCGCAGTTATGGCTTTCTTCGAGGTAGGATTCGGCATTCTCGAAATCGAGCATTGTGACGATCTTGTATTCCTGAAGATCAGGATTCAACAGTACGCCATAGGTCTTATCGTAAATGTATTCTTCTGAATAGGCTCGGCCGAGACCCTGCATGGCACCGCCGTAACCCTGTCCTTTACAGGACTTCGGGGAGATTACGACACCGACATCGTTGACAGTGACCAGGTCGCCCATGAAGATCTCACCGGTGTCCGGGTCGACTTCGATCTCGAGGAAGTGACACTGTCGGGCAAATCGGGGTCGGGTGCCACCATCGGGATAGCCCCATTTACGCTTGGTGACATTGGTATCGTAGACCATGATGGCGCCTTTGCAGCTGACGCCCCAAGGCTGTGCTGCATATGGCAGACAAGTGGCTGCGACTTCGGAGATATGGATCCTGTTGGAGGGGTTCTTTGCTTCGAATACATATCCTTCTTTGAGATCCATCTCATCAGCTTTGATGCCGTTTAGGACCTTGAGAGATTCAGCCTTAGCGAAGATCTCTGCACGCAGCTTCTTGGCAGCCCGCATGATACCGCGGGACTGGGAGATGATACCCATGGAACCGCCGGGGTTCTTCAGCTGCATGGGGAGATAAGTATCGGTGCAGCGGTAGTTCACCATCTCATAGGGGATACCGATACATTCAGCAGCAAGCTGTGAGTAGGATGTCCTGTCGTTGGTGCCCAGATCATCACGCTGACCGATGATGTTTACTGAACCGTCCTGGTTCAGTGCAAGACCTACTGTGATAGTGTTGACGTTATCGTTCCAGGCATGATCCCAAACGAAACCGATACCATGATAGCGTCCGTTGGGCAGTTTCTTGGCACCGTCGGCATGGAGCTTTTCATCCCATTTGAAAGCTTTCTTACCGGTGGCGATACAAGCTTTGAGACTGTCAGTGGTGGGAAGCCCGTGTTCGGCAGCGATCTTATACAGATGATCGACATCTTCACCTTCGTAACCATTATTCTTGATGGCTACGTCGATGGGATCGAGGCCGAATTTATGAGCGACTTCGCTGTTGACGATATTCAGGTTGTAGCAGCCGATGTTCTGTTCGCATCGGAACCACCAGCCAGGCGGCTGAGAGGTGACGGCACATCGTCCTTCCATCTTGACGTTGGGGACACAGGTGTTATCGGTGAAGTGATCGTAGCCGGCATAGGCACTGCCGGTGATCCAAAGACCGGCACGCTGGAATGATGTGAAGTTCTTGATGCTGACGGCATTGATCTTACCGTCTTTATTGGCACCGATCTTGATCTCACCGTGCATATAGCACTGGCTCCTGCCGGTCCTGAACTGATCTGCTCGGTTGATGTAGAACTTTACGGGTCGTCCGTGCTGTTTCGAGAGCATGGCTGCTATGTATGCGATGCCCTGATCATTGAAGTGCTGGACGAAACTTCTCTCACCGAAAGTACCGCCGGAGAAGGGGGAGATGACCTTTACCTTGCTCTGAGGGATACCAAGATTATCTGCGGTGAACAGACCTAATTCGTAAGGGACCTGACTGTGAGCGTAGATCGTGAGGTTTTCGCTCTCCCAGGTGCATGAACAGGTGGGCATTTCGGCAGATACCCAGTTGATCATAGGTTCTGCGACGGGTACGGTCCAGACCGCATCTGATTCTCTGAAGGCCTTTTCGACATCGCCCATATTGAAGAAACAGCCGTCGATCTCATTGCCGTTGCCCTGCATGGTCTTCCTGCCGGGGAAGTAGACGTAAGCATCATCTTTGAGTGCGTCTTCGGGATCGAGGATGAAGGGGAGCTGCTCCCATTCGACTTCTACCAGATCCATGGCCTCTTCACAGATGTTCTCACTTTCGGCCAGTATCACGACACCCAATTCTTCGCCGTCATAAAAACCTTCATCGGGCAGCATTTCCTTCAGATGTTCGACGTTTTCAGTAAGGTAAGCTACGAAAGGATGGTTCCAGGATGAATTCAGCATCTTGCCTTTGATTCGGGGATCATCGAATCGCAGGATATCTACGACGCCTTCCAGCTTTTCAGCTTTGGACGTATCCATCTTCTTGATCTTGGCATGGGCCCAGGGACAGGTCATTACCTTGGCAAAGAGGGAGTTAGGGAGAGTGATGTCGGCAGCATATGTCGCAGTGCCGGCTGCTTTCTCGGGACCGTCTCTTCTTTTATAGTCTTTTCCTACATACAGGAAATCATCTTTATAGACGTCAGCCATTATTATCGGCCTCCTTTAAGGGCTTTGGCAGCTTCTTTTACAGCTGGGATGTGGACAGGATAGGTGCCGCATCGGCAGAGGTTTCCTGCCAGGGCTTCTCGGATCTCATCGGTGGTCGGATCACTGTTGCGTTTGAGTAATGCTGCGGCCGTTACGATGAAACCGGGAGTGCAGTATCCGCACTGCATACATTCGTTGTCGACATATGCATCGATCAATGCCGGCATCTCAGTAGCGATTCCTTCTGCTGTCCAGATCTCTTTGCCATGTACGGATGAAGCAAAAGTCATGCAGGAGAGGATAGGCCGTCCGTCGATCAATACGCTGCAGGATCCGCAGCCGCCTCGGCTGCAGAAGGTCTTGATGGACTTGAATCCCAGCTTCTCGTGCAGCAGATGGTGCAGTGTTTCATTAGGTTCTACGATTTCGACGAATCGTTTGCCGTTGACTTTGAAGTCTACGACCCACTGACCGTCTTCAGTGCAGGATAACGGGACAAGTTTTTCGACCACATCGGTAACAGTAGTTGTGACGGTCTTGGAAGGACCGTCTTTCGTGACGGTCGATGTGACAGTCTCTGTCTTGCCGCCACAGGATGAGGCGAGAGCTGCTGTGCCTACTGCCGCCGTGCTTCCAAGCACGATACCGGCATCGATCAGAAATTCTCTTCGCGAAATCTCACCCGGTCTCTTCTTTTTATTCTTTTTCTCTGTCATTCCTTTTTTTCCTTAATAGATTGTTTGATGAAAGACGATTGGTTTTGTGTTTCTATCCGTTAAACCCTCCTTTCATGCCTCAAAAATGACTTGAAAGCATTGTAGAAAACGATAATTAAGAAAAGATTTCAGACAGAGCTTCACTTATAAAAAAAGTGATAAGAAGAGATTAAGAAATCGTTAAGGTTTGCAAAAAAGGCTGAAAGTCCGTTTATTTTCTCTTTATCACTGATATTTAATTAACGTGACAGAGTGTATCTGATCGACTTTCAGGTCTTTCGAAAGGAGAAATCTTAAAGATGTGGAAAGACGAGTATCACGGACTAAGAAGATATATCGACGAGCATGAAATAAGTATTACCCCTTACCTGGAAGTACCTAAAGAGTTACGCACTCATTTCTATGAGATGGTCGATTCGATCCTCGAGACATTCCTCGATGAGGAATGCTCTGACCTTATCGACTTTCTGGCCCGTTTCCAGGAAGTCTTTATCCCGGAAGAAGAAAAGATCACCTTTTCCTGCATTCCTTCTTCCCGGAAACCTCTCCATCATTCCTTCTCTTATTATGACCGCGGCTCCTGGGGGAAGCTCCGTAAGCGTTTCAACAAGAATCTTGTGGATCTTGAGTTTCTCTCCAATAATCTCCACGATATTACGACTCTTGAGAATCACATCGAAAAGACGACACTTGATCCTAAACGCGGATCGACTCCTGTCATGAGAGTGATGTACAAATCAATCGGAAAAGGTTACAAGGCTGAAAGACTCTATATCGATATAGATGAATTCATGCTTACGCATGATCCTGCCAGATTCCTTAAGAGCGTCATTGATGAACCATTTTGGGACCTTATGAATGGTGAACTGGATATCGAAGGATTTAAGAACACTGCCATCCATGATATCCAATCGAAGACCAAAAGAGCTTTTGATGCTTCCTACCGGAAATGGGTGACGATGATCTTCCTATCTGAGATGAGAGTCAGTCAGTTCTATACCATTTCATCCAACCGCGAGGAGGGCAAGGAATATCTAAAGCAGTCCGGCATGGTCAAATTCAATAAGGAAAATGTCCCTAAACCCATCGAGAATGACGAGATCGATATGGTCCATCCGGTGATTCCATTTGTCGTCTCGTTCTGCAATATCGTGGGCTATTCCGCAGAACATGATTCATTCTATGGAATACAGACCTTCAATGATATCCCTCAGGAACAGTTTGCCGATCTGGTGACCGAGCGTGAGCGTATACTCTATGGTAAGGCGGCACCATATCTTCTTAATCAACCGGTTTTGATCTATAAATCGCATTCTATGGGGGATGTTGTGGCTGTCTCAGATCATGACGGCCACTGGCTGCCGGATATTCTGTTCTATGTCGGAGATGATATCCCTGAACGTATCTCACTTAATGCCAATGATGTCGCTGAGTATCTTGGCAAGATTCCCAAAAAGGTCATTTTTGTTCCGCCGACTCCATTCCGTTCTGATGCGGCTGATGATCCGCTCGATTTTGAATGCTTGCATTGCGGTTTCGATCCTGAACCTATTCGTAATATTGCTAAGGCGTTCATAGTACCTGATGCACTCCGTTTGAGGTGATACATATGGCAGAACGTTATCCAACCGAATGGTCTGCTGTTTCTCTTGGAGATCACACTGTATATGTATGCCTCTGTTCATATTCGAATCTGGTCAGACATCTTTCTTTCGAGGAAGATGACCTGCGCCAAAAATTGATCAGGCACGTCACGATTTATGATGGAGTGTGCAGCGCCGGTACCCATTGTCTTGCGCTTGATTGTCCTTTAAATCATACCGAAGATGAACATCTTGCCCATATGCTCGATATGCCTTTCGATGAAGAGGCTGACGAAGAATTGAAACGGGTATGGGGCAGGGACACGGTCGCTGGATGCTATGTCGAGATGGCGAAGAGGTTGGGGCGGATGGTATAGTTTTTCCTGTCTTTTGAAGGCATGCTTTCTGGTCTGTCGGTACATGCTTTCGAAGCTCCTTTTGTATCCTTTGCTACGGTACCTCACATATATTTCAGTAAGACCATATTTTCCGTTCCTCTTGAGCCATCCTCTTAGCAGCTTTATTGCCGATTTATGTATGAACATTGGGATTGCGGTGGGGCTTCTTGATTCTAATGTCGGACTACTTGCTGTTCCGTCAGTTTTTTTAGCTGACTGTAAATGAACTGCCGATATGTCTGATACTTCTTTGCTGTCTGGGTTACGCCATGCTTCAATGTGTACTCGCACAGTCTATGACGGTAATGCACCTCTTTGTTTATAGCATTCTTAGGAGAGTTTA
Source organism: Dehalococcoidia bacterium UBA1222 (assembly GCA_002309415.1). The sequence goes on along the minus strand of DBXC01000002.1, from coordinate 80,133 downwards.
TCCATTCCATTAGTTTGTGGTTTGGACTGTGGTATCACTGGCCCCTCTTCTTTTTCCTGTTTCTGTTGCATATGTTTTATCATCTAACAACGCGGGAATATAACGCAATTATAATTAAACACTGGTGGTGTGACAGCCAAATCAGAAGATATTTCATCAAAATGAACTAAATATCCCTTTGCTCAAGGACTCCAAAAGCAATTTATCCTTTTTGATCTTTTCTATAATATTTATGCTGTCGTCATTTGTTCTAGACGCTGTATGATTGAATCTTGAATCATCAGAGAGTTTTTTTACGAAACCTTGATGAAGCGGTTTAGCTGCATTTGTGTTTTCATAGAGAGCAATTGTTTTGGGACCGTAGAATACAACTGCCGCAAATTTTGCTGAGTTGCTATTGAAAAACCTGCCTGCAAATAACATTCGTTTTAGTTCCTTTGCGACATCTTCACAGGGTGCTTTTTTTTCGCCTGTAAAAATAGGATCATTTTCTTCTGCATACAACGAATACCATATCTCGTTTGAATAAAATGAATCACTCGTTTCGTCAATGTAAACTGGCCCATTGATTTCAAGCCTGTTTGCAATGTAATTAACATTATCATCTTGCAAATCCACCCAAAGAACTGATGAAATTGAAGTGCTAAACTGTTCCGCATCCTTCTTTATGTCACTAAGCTTATAAATTGTGGAAGGTAATGTACCAGAATTATGCTTATTACCGAACGGATTATAAGCAAATTCTGATATATCTATTCTGTTACGATTTTGGTTTTCTGGCTTTTTTTTGCTCATTGCTTGAAATACGGCATCCCCCATTTGTGGTGTGTTGACTTCGATCATTATTTCTGTCCCATCACAAACAACTTTAAAGTCATTTGTTTTGTTTATGCTCCTTTTAACGGACTCAACCTTATCTTTACCAAATAACGTGAGTAATAACCCAAAGCATCGTATTTCTCCTAACACTCCGGACGATTCGGATCTATCTTTGGATAGTATTCTTTTTTTATTTCTTACTAGAAAAGAATTATTTGCATTGGTTATTTCTTTTATTGCTTGGATTGTATTAGTCTGGGTTGAGGCATGATAGTAATCTGAATCATTTATTTCGTTATCGGATAAAATATATAGAAGAGGATGTAGGTCGTATGCGTTGCCGATAACACTTCTTAGCCTACATAGATCGTTTTCGGTGATTAGGTTTCCGAATATGCTGGCTACAGGTAACATGTAATCCTCCTACCTTAAAGAATTGTTGTCTCATGATTTGAAACAAAAAGAAAAAAGATACATCGTTTTATTGTTGTCTTCTTGTCGGATTTCATCACCTTTTATTCAGTTTTATATGGTTTGTTTGTGTACTTTGTATTTAATACGATAATACCAATAGAAAGCGGTTGATGCGTATACCATTGGTGTACGCTGTACCCATTCTGTATGTACTGGTGATCTTGTTTTTGATATCGTATTGTATTGGCTTCCGATAAAATAAGAAATATAAAATCTAATCATAATTTGCTTGGATTGTATGATACATTTGTAAAGAGTCAGATATTCAAACGATAATTTCTATATATGGAGAGAATCATATGGCAAAACTAAATGGCGCAGATTTCCTTTTATTGCTGTTATATCTAAATGATAAAGAACCAATTTTAGGCGCAATTAGATTAGAAAAGATGATGTTTTTGTTCAATATGGAGATTGCCCCCATGTTGAGTGAGAAAGGTCTTAAATCCGATAAGTTGCCAGAGTTCATTGCTTATAATTATGGTCCTTTTTCAAAGGATGTATATGAGCAAATTGAGCTGTTTAAGGGTATCAAGTTTATTCAAGTAACAGACTTAAATGCCACAGAAGAAATGGTAGAAGTCGATGATCTAGAGGAATTGTATTTTGTAGATGAAATGACAAACAAAGGATTTGTACTGAAAGCTGATGGTAAATACTACAAGTACACGCTTATAAAGATGGGTGAAAACTATGTTGTTGATAGAATTTTACCAAATGTAAACGATGAACAGAAATCACTATTGGAAATGTTTAAGAAAAAAATTACTTCAATTAATCCTAAACAATTATTGAAATATGTATATTCGAAATATCCAGATTACACAACAAAATCGTTGATAAAAAATGAGGTACTGGACGATGAATAGTACTGAGGATTTATTGCGTGATAATTATTGTCAGTATCGGTTGAAACAGGGGAAAAAGAATAATTTCAAGGAAATCCCGGTTTTTTCTAGATCGGTAGATCTCGTTGAACTTGATACTCATCTGAGGAAAATAACTGCTATTGAATTTAAAATAAAAGATTGGAAACGAGCGATTAATCAACTTGTTGCAGTATCTACATGTTTTGATTATTTGATACTGTGTTTGCCAAAACCCAAAACTGAAAAATGCTTATTCAATATCAAAAGCAAGTGTTCTGAGATCGGAATAGGATTGATTACGTGGGAATCGAATAATAATGCTTTCATTAAGGAATGTTATCCAAAGGAAGCGAATAATATCTGGAAAGCGCAAAAGAAGCAAATAATCAATTACATAAATAATCAAAGACGGAGTAATAACGATGAGTGAAAATTTAAAACTGTTAAGATATAACACAGGGACTGATAAAAAAGTATTAATCACATTTAAAGACAACTTTTCAGCTGTTATTTTTAATGCAACTATTGTTGCTTATAGTAAAAGTGCTGTTGCAGACTTGGTTGCCGTACATAAGAATCAATATATTATTGATCCTCAAACACATATTTATCAGCAAGATATTAGTGATGTACAAGCTACGAATAAACAAGGAGCGATTTCGGTAAAAAAATCGGTTGATCAGTACCTCTCTCTGTTGCCATCTACGTTAAAAGATAAGTTTTACTCAAAAAGAGGTAATTTATCACCTAGTGATATAAGAGGGTCAGTTGATGAATTGGCTGAAAATGTGTATTCATTTGAAACTTGCTATGTCGATACTTATATCAACAATAAGGAATATGACAAGTATTTAAAATATGCCAAAATTGGTCCAATTCCCTCCGTTGCTATTGCTCCTTATTTTATGATTAAGTCATCTTATTCAGAAAATGAAATCAATGATTGGATGGACTTGAATGTTTTATGTACACAGAAGTTCATATCATTGAATAAAGATGAGTATAAAACAGGAATTCAAATTGTTATTGACAAGAAAATTCTTGACAGTTGCACTTTTTCGAATATAATCAGGGAAAAATACGCAAACGTCCTCGTAGATTATGCCTTTATTTGGGTAGATGACTTTAACCTTTTTGATGCGACTAAAAAACAGCAAGAACAGTTTAAATGCATTCTCTTTGCATTAACTGAATTGGGGATTAAACCAATTATGGCATATGGTGGATATGATTCTATAATTCTTTGCAATAAGGATTTACCATACAGGATGTATGGTGTTGCACAATCCGTCGGATATGGAGAAACTAGATCGGTAACTCCGGTAGGTGGTGGATTGCCCGTAAATAAATACTATTTCCCACCATTACATTCTCGACTGCCTCTTTCAGAGGTTACAACGATTCTTAAAAATAAAGGCTACTTTTCAATAGATAAGGCTGTTGCAAGTGAAGACTTTTATCAGAATATTTGTTCATGTACACAGTGCCGCAAGATTATTGGAAAAAATATTGACAACTTCCTCCGATATAACGAATCAAGTGACTACACTTTACGGAATGGAATAAAACGAAATCGTCCAACGACGGATGCTTCATTAAGTGCTGCCATTCATTTTATGTCCTCTAAAGTTGATGAATGGAATGATGTTGAAAGTAAGAATTTTAGGACGCTGAAGGATGATTTAAAAAGTGGATACATAGAATATTATTCAACGCTATCAAATCATATGCAAGATTGGTGTAGCATTTATGAATAAAAAGGAACGAGTTGTCTTTATCCTTGGTGCAGGTTTCCCGGCTCCAGCAAAACTACCGATTCAGGATCGTATCATAAATGAAATGTTACAGAAACCTGCCGATGATTTTTTAACTTATACACCTGAGCCAGAAAGCTCAAAGTTTCTAAAATCATATATCACAGTTGGTTTATTCCTTCTGCAGAATTATACAAATAATGATTGCACCGAATACAAAGAGCGATTTGATAAATTAGAATTAATGAGTAAATACACTAAACTAGATGCAAAAGTGTTGTCGTATGATGACGAAATGTATGAATTATTAGTGCTTCGCGAAATAATAAGAGATAACATGGAAAAGGAAGATATTCATGTTAGTCTAGAAGATGTGTTTACTTCTTTCGATAAAACGTACCAAAGTAGAGAGTTTCTCCACAAATACTCTTCTCAATATGTTGACGAGATTAAAGAATCTATAACACGGCTATTCGTTTACTATTTTAGCAAACGCTGCAGGCATCATACATATGCGGAAAGCGATTACATATCTTTTTTCTCTTATTTGAAAAGATGTGCACCAAACTCTGCAATCATTTCAACTAATTGGGATGTGTTGACAGAAACTTATTTAGAAAAGCAAAAGCTTAAATATGATTTATCATTAAATGATATTTATTACACAAAATACGATGCGGATACTTTGAAGTCAGGTAATATTATAAAGCTAATTAAGATTCATGGTTCAATTAATTGGTTTCGTTGTCTACATTGTGGGAAAATCAACATAGTTAACAGCGATGATTGTGGAAATTACTTATTCGATGACAAATCACATGAAACTTGCAATTCGTGTCGAATAACAAAGGACGTAGATTATTTGTTGCAAGCTCAGATTATTACTCCAACAATGATGAAATCATTAAATAGTCAACTTTATGCAAATCTTTGGTCAAGTGCTCGCGAAGCATTGCTAAGAGCTGATCATGTTTTTTTTGTAGGTTATTCTCTTCCAATTGCTGATTTTGATTTTCGTTTTATTCTGCACCAATCTATTTCTGAGAATGCAAGGATAGATGTTGTTCTACATCATGATGATGATCCATCTCAAACCGATAAGACAAAACTGAAAAATCTTCTCCCTGAAAAGAGGTATCGTGACTTATTTGCCAAGAATACAATGGACTTCCATTATGATGGATTTGGATCTTTTTTCGCGAATCAACTTGCTTTGTTGTCTTGATTCGAAGTTATGGTATTAAGCGCGGTGTTTGTATACGCACACTGTCTGCTTCGTTAGCCGTTAGGTCAGTAACGGTTGCAGATTGATAAGCGGATAACCGTGATGGTTGCACTATGGATAAAGAAGCTCCGCACTGGCATATTTCGTTTATGTTGATAGAGGAAACCAATGGTGTTCGCATAAGGATAATATGCATCCCGACAGTGTATATGGGTGTCCTAGATAAGAGAATACTGTAGCTAATGGCAGTGTGTTACATCTATTCCAACAGTAATTGGTCATTGATATCATCAATCCAGTCGTAATCGTTGGTTTCAAGTCTTTGCATCAATACGCCGAAATTGCTGCTAGGCGTGATGGTGTCTTTTTGTGTAATAGTCATCATTTTTTCTTTCATCTTGCTGTAATTGTCATCTGTTATTAAGCTCACTAACGATTCGATCTGTTCTCTGTGTGCATCATAGTTCTCTATGCCTGTGCATTCAAGGATCAGTGGGGCATTTTTCTTTTTAGACGGGGATGTCAGTACTGTATCTGTCCAATGCGAGATTATTATCTGCATCGTACATGGATTTCCGAAAATGACTAACTGATTGCTGATCCCATCAATACCATGAAACGTATCGATCTTTTTCTTGATATCATTGTACTGTTCGTATGGCTTTCTGTCTGTGTCGCAGAATACCAGTACTAGGTCATATGAATCATTCTGATACTTGTCCTGATAACGGGCAGGTAAGTTTCCGTTTCCGTCGGCATTGACTAGGTCGACTTGATAGATATTGCTCCAAACTCCAAGTTCTCTTATTCGTGAAAGATACGCATATTCCTCTGTCCCTTCACAGATGATGCAGATCCTTTTTTGAGTTTGTTTTTTTTGCAGTCTAGTCATTTGTTTTTTGGTGCTTCTGTATGTCCAGTAAAGTATTTATCAATTCAGGTTCTGGTAGTGCGCCCAGAGCTCCTTTTCGGTATTTTTCAATGATGTCGGTGGTATCACGGACACCATCACGTGCAGTGAAGTCGGCTAGGGAGAACATGTATACACCTTCATCATCCTTGTTGACGAACCATATCTGTTCTTTCCTAAAAAGTTTTTTGCAGTCCATGAGATTCACGTCGTGGACGGTAAAGATCAGCTGTGCTTTGGTGTTGAGTTCGTTATTAAACATTGCCACGATCGCTCGTGTCAGCTTGAAGTGAATGCTGCTATCCAGTTCATCGACAACTAATATACGACCTTTCTCCAAAGCCTCGATGATAAAACTAGCCAGTGCGGCAATCTTTTTGGTTCCTGTTGAATCAAACCAAAGACTCGGTACTTTTATTCCTTTATAGACGCTTGTTAACTTCATCGACTCAGCAAGCTGGTTTGTGAAGTTTAAAACGTTCTCCTGAGGCTTTGCTCCGCCGACTTCGGTTTGGTCTGCAAACTGTTCTGTGTCTGCAAAATAATAGTCTTCAAGGTATAAATCAGCGTTTTTAATGAAATTGACAACCTTCTCACAGATGGAATCCTTGTTCTTCAACAGTTCGACGGTCTTTCCAATAGGAATGTTATTCATATCTACAATATCTATTTTACCTGCGATACCGGACAATAGTTTTTTCATCTCGTTCAGATGGTTGAAATTCACTGTATCGATCAGGTACATTAGGATATTGTTTTTAGAAATCACACTGACGATCGTTTCCATTCCCTTGTCGATTGCGTGGAATTTGCCATGAATGAAGTCTTTTAATAGCCAGATTTCCTCTTTTTCATTTCCGTTTGCATCTCGTTTATGTTCCAGGAATCTTTCGTAGATATATTCATTCTTACTGATGTCAAACTTGAAATCATAGGAGAACATCCTTGTCCCGTTGACAAATGTTATTCCGAGTTCGATTACTGGATTATTTGTGAACAGATTGGGAGATGCTGAGAAGCCTCTGTTAGTTAAAACGCTCCAGATGCAGTGGATGCATCTGATAACATTGGTTTTTCCTGCATTATTGGGACCATAGATTCCGGTGGTCTTAAGAACACTGAACTGTCCCGTTTTGATGACATTTGAAGCTAACCTCTTGTTACGCAGGTCTGCTTTCATCGAAAAGCTGATAGGTTTATTAAAGGAAAGGCAGTTGTTTGCTCTGATTTCGGTAATCATCGTTACCTCCAGTGATTTTCATCTAAATTCTATCATGTTTCGACAAGTCGTGCAATATAATTGCACAAAACATATGAAAAATAATTGCACAAAACCATTAAAGGAATGACGGCTATTCATTGAGTTTTTTCATACAGAAAGGATGGTTCGATTAAAAAAGTGAAAGGCTAGGAGTGAGCAGTGCTCACCAGAGTGGTTTAGTCTTGTCCTGTTCCAAATTATCTCCCGTCTTAACCTCTTTATTAACCCCATTTTTTACAATCATACACTGCACATGAGTATTTCTTTTCTATCTGGCTGGCATGGGAAGACAAAATGAAGGTCACTCCGTTTTGTCTGATTAGATCGTGTAGTATCGTATCTTTTTGATCGAGTCGGTTTAGCTCTGTAACATTGCGTTTCTTTCTTCGATCAATGCCGAAAAAGCCTCTTTAGTGCTAGCCGGCAGAAGAGATTCATTGCACATCTCGAGATAGATTGGTTTTAAGTTGACTATCCATTTAATCATTTTAATGGCTGCACCTTTGGTGATCCCTGACGCTTCAGCAAAATCTATGAAATCTTTTTGATGAATGTTTCGTTTCTTGCCGTTTATTGCAAGTGCCATTTGATCTTTGTCATCCGGGAATAACAGATTCACAGGGAGCATATCATATGCCGGTGAAAGGACATATTGTTCGCTTTCGGGGTGAGTTTCTATCATTGAGAGATTCTTGAGGTGCATGTCAGAGTTGCCTGTAACAAATGAGAATACGACACGCATAAATAGTTCAGACAGGTCGATTCCCGGTCTGATTGAATATCGAGAAATCAATTTGGCACAGCGTTCATACGATCCAAGATATTTTCCTGCTGATGAGTGGCTTTCCAGCTGGCAGAAATCTTCCATCGCCAGCATTTTCACTTTGGAACCTCTTTTTGCCGAGATGATTCTATCGACGCGTTTTGTGATATAAGCCGTTTCTGATGATTTGGACATATGTATCAGTGCGTACGGGACAACTGCAATACCGCTTTTTTCAGCCATCTGCATCACAAGGAATTCGGACTCTGGTAATGATTCAAATGTTTCAGTCTGTGGCTTTAGTATGAATCCGGACGGGTAATCAACAAGAGTGAGACTTGGTTTTCCATCATTGTTTGAGAGATGTATAGACATTTTCTTCTGGACACCTGGGACCGTAAACCCATGGTTTGCGGACTCTGTTGCGATATGTAGCAGCCCATCTTCGGTCTGGTCCAGCTCCGGCAATGTATCCACTCCGAAGAATTTACGGATACAACTTTTATGCCAATGATCTTTCAGTTCTTGGTCAGATGCCTTTTCTGAAAAGGCTTTCCCACAACAGAGGCACGTATTCATCGTTTTTCACCTTGGATGTTGACTGCCCCGATACAATCTCTGCAGGCTACAAGCATGATTCCAAAATGGTCTCTTGGATCGATCTTCCAGTTTTGTGTCACGATACTAAGCAGCCATCCCTCAGGGATCAGACCATCGAAGAATGCGAACAGCGTTTTTGATCTATAGGGTTCCTCTCGTTTGGGAAGTGTTAGGCTGACCCCGACCGTTTCTGGCATGGTGAGGTAGTGTCCGTCGTATTCGAACGTATAGCCATCATCTGTTTCCCGTAACGTCCCTGCAAACACATCTCTCTTATAGACGTATGCAGTCCTAAACGTATCGTCCATTACTCTTCTATCCTTCCGGGAACTGTTTTCATTCCAAACATGGCAAGTGCTTGATTGACCTTGTCCAACCGAACAGTCGCTTTACCTTGTTCAAGTTCACGGACGAAACGTAACCCCAACCCTGAACGTATAGCAAATTCTTCCTGAGTCAATCCGGCAGCTTTTCTTTGCTGTTTAACGAATTCTGATATCTTATTCATACATTGATATTATACCCTTTAGGGGCTTATTTCAACTTTTTTTATATAATTTATACCCCTACGGTTATAAACTTTGCTTGTAAATGTGTAATCGACCCGATAGGGTACAATTCATAGTTGGTTTGTATTTAGTTGGAAACATATGATCGAGCTTTGATTGGGTTTTATTCAGGCTTGTCTTGACAAATCCTTCTTTGCTCTTTTATATTACAACAAAGTTACATATTATAGTTGTGTAACATAGTTATAATAAGAGAAGAGTATGCCACCGAAGGTCAGATTCAGCCGCGAAGAGATACGGGATACTGCTTACGACATCGTGCGAGAGCATGGTGCCGTAAGCCTTACTGCGCGTTCTTTGGCGGACAGGATGGGGGTATCGACCAGTCCTATCTTCACTGCTTTCTCCAACATGGATGACGTTCTTGCTTCCGTCCGTGACCTGGCAGTCGGCGAGATGGATCAGAAAATCTCTTTGTCCGTCTGGATGTCACAATCCTTCAAGGGATTGGGGCTCAGTCTTTTGGATTTTGCTCGGAATGAGCGGGATCTCTTTTCTGTCATCTTCACCGGGGACGTTTCGTTGTCTGAAAAGCTTTCCCTAACCAAAGACCAGGCCATAAGACTCGTTATGGCTGATGAAGGTCTTTCCGAAACAGAAGCTGATTTCGTTTTCTCTCATTTTCTGGTCTTCATCCTTGGTCTCTGTTTCATCGATCCGGCGGGAAAGACTGTTCACTGGGAAGATATGCTCGATTCTGAGTACCGGTCTTTGATCAGCTGCGTCAAACAGCATAAGGCAGCCAATACTCCACCCTCGGGGTACGGTGCTTCACATACTAATATCGGCTGGGAGGAGTCCGGATGATGACTTACGATGCCGGCAGTTTTATTTTGATTTCATCTGATAGGGAGAAATAGATATGAGTGAATTTTTTGCTGAATTTTTGCCGATCGTTGTGATAGGGGTATTGCTTGCCGTCATCATCTACTTTGTGGCGCGCTTCCTCTTCGATTTCATCAACAAGCATTGACCGTAGTTTTTTACTCTCTCCATAAAAAGCACAAGAGGTCACATGGGCTTCCCTCTCCCATGTGGCCTCTTGTGCTGTCTAAGTTACTTTATTATCGATCTTTAAAAATCGTAGCCCAGATTCAGGGCTTTTATATTCGAATCGATCAGGTTGGCTTTTCTTGGCGGCACTACTTTGGAGACCGCTGCAATGGCCGATTCCTTGGTCGCAAACTTGGTCTCTTTAAGCAGTTTTCCGGTCAAAACGATGTTGGCCATGCCCTTGAGTCCGTTCTCTTCTGCTATCTTGGATGCCGGGACATAAAAGACCTTGACATCTTGTCTCTTAACTTGTGCTGTTACGATTGAAGAATCGACTAAGACCACGCCCCCGGGAACTACTGTGCCGATGAACTTTTCCAGTGAGGGCTGGTTCATGACGATGAGAGCATTGGGGGTGAGCATCTGGGGGGAACCGATGGGTTCATTGCTTATGCAGACGCTGCAGTTGCAGGTTCCGCCTCGCATCTCAGGACCGTAGGAAGGCAGCCAGGATACCTGTCTGTCTTCGATCAGGCCGGAGTAAGCGACTAACTTTCCGGCGAAAAGGATGCCCTGGCCGCCGAAACCGGCCAGCATCAATTCAAGCTTGTCCATTATTCTTTACCCCCTTTGACGTCCTTATAAACACCCAAAGGATAGTAAGGGAGCATGTTTTCTTTTAACCATTTGATGGCATCGACGGGGGAAAGTCCCCAGTTGGTGGAGCAGGTGGAGACGACTTCAACGATGGAATAACCCAGTCCTTCGATCTGATATTCGAAGGCTTTCTTGATCGCTTTCTTGGCCTTTCTGATATCAGGAACAGAGTCGACTGCAACTCGTTCTGCCAATGCCACACCATCAAGAGTGGATAACATTTCGCAGACTCTGACGGGGTAACCGGCAGTCTTGACGTCGCGTCCGTAAGGAGTGGTCTGAGTGATCTGCCCGGGAAGACTGGTGGGAGCCATCTGTCCGCCGGTCATGCCGTAAATGGCATTGTTGATGAAGATGACTGTGATGTTCTCACCGCGGGTGGCGGCATGGACGGTCTCGGCGGTGCCGATGGCAGCGAGATCACCGTCGCCCTGGTAGGTGAAGACGACATTATCGGGATTGGATCTCTTGATGCCGGTTGCGACAGCGGGAGCACGTCCGTGGGCGGCTTCGATCATGTCGCAGTTGAAATATTCATAAGCATATACTGCGCATCCGACGGGAGCGATACCGATGGTCTTACCTTCGATATCAAGTTCGTCGAGTACTTCAGCAACGAGTCGGTGGACTATGCCGTGGGAACATCCGGGGCAATAGTGGAATACTTTATCAGTTAAAGCATGGGGTCGTTCGAATACTGTTTCCATTTATTTATCCCCCTCTGCGATCTTTTCGATCTCTGCCAGGATCTCTTTGGGACTGGGGATGATACCGCCGCTCCTTCCAAAGAAGGAAACGGGAGCACGTCCGTCGACGACGAGTTTTACGTCTTCGACCATCTGTCCCATGTTCATCTCGACTGTCAGATAGTGTTTTACTTTGCCGAAAGATTCTTCGAAGAATTTCTTAGGGAACGGCCACAGAGTTATGCAGCGGATGAGCCCGACTTTTAATCCCTTTTCTCTGGCTTTGTCGACAGCAGATTTCGAGACACGGGCGGATGCGCCGAAAGCCACGATGGCGTATTCGGCATCTTCCATCTTATATAATTCAGCCCGCTGTTCGTTCTTTTCGATCTCGGCATATCTTGCATATCGTTCGATGAGTATCTTTTCCAATACATCAGGTTCGATATAAAGCGAATTGATGACGTTATGCTTTCGTTCTTTCTTGGTGCCGGTAAGGGCCCAGGGCTTTTCGATCATCTTGGGTTCAGTTTCTTTGAGTTCGATAGGTTCCATCATCTGACCCAGCATACCGTCAGCTAACAGCATTGCAGGAACTCGGTACTTTTCAGCTGTTTCAAAACAAGTTTCAACAAAATCGGCCATCTCCTGGACGGAGGCAGGTGCCATTACAAATAGATGTGAATCACCGTGGCCTGGAGCCTTAGTGGCCTGGAAATAATCACCCTGGGAGGGCTGGATGCCGCCAAGACCGGGTGATGATCGCTGTACGTTAACGATCAAAGCCGGCAGATCGGCACCGACCATATAAGAGATGCCTTCCTGTTTGAGGCTGATGCCGGGGGAGGAGGAAGAAGTCATAGCGCGTACACCGGCAGCGGCAGCACCGTAGACCATGTTGATAGCAGAAATCTCGGATTCGGCCTGAAGATAGGTGCCGCCAAGTTTCGGCATCTGTTTTGCCATATAAGCGGCGACTTCGGTCTGCGGGGTGATGGGATATCCGAAGAAGTGGCGGCAGCCGGCACGCAGTGCTGCTTCCGCGACAGCTTCATTACCTTTCATAAGAACTTTCATATGCTTAATCCCTCTCTACCTTGATCACGATATCGGGACACATGGTGGCGCAGGATGCGCATCCAGTGCATTTTGCGGGGTCAGTAATCGTAACGGTGTGATAGCCTTTGGCATTCAGTGTCGATGATAATGACAGGAGGTGCAGGGGACATGATGAAACACAGAGTTCACAGCCCTTGCATCTGGCTTCGTCGATAGTAAGATGTCCTTGTCTAGCCATGTGCCTTATTAACCTCGTTTATAAAAAAATACTTCCTTATGCTTGCTCCCAGGGAGTAAGCACATAACTTTCCGTCTTAACTACTTTTTCAGACGTACCTTTTATTATATATGAAAAGGCTTTTTCTTGAACATGGAACAGGATAGGGAGTCCTGCCATTCTGGCAAGTTCTCTCGTTCGGTCGACACCGTAATCGATGACTTCCTGAGTAGTTTCCTGTTTCAGATTGGTGTTATTGACGATGCCGGTCACATACAGATGACAGGCAGATTCGATTTCTTTCATGATCTCGAATGCTTCTTCGGCGATACGGGTCTGAGGACGCATGAAATTCACGACATATACTAGGTCATAACCCCGTTTCTTGATCTCATTGCTGATGGTTCCCGTTGCCACAGCTCCCTGATCGTCTCCGCCGGCATCGATGAGGACTTTTTCGTCGAACATCACGGATGTCTTGACGTCTTTGGGTATGAAGGGGACGTCCAGATTGGTTCCGGCAAAGTAGGGTGCGATCACTTTTACGCCTTTATCTTCGATCATCTTCCGGTAGTCCGATGAGCGGAAGAAAGGATTTACGACATCGAGGTCGATGACGGAACTATACCTTCCTGACATTGCGAGGTTGATGGAAAGACTTGTCTTGCCGCTTCCGTAATGTCCCGAGATGATCATTATAGGTTTCTGAAATAATGTGTCCATCAGTTGGAATAATGCCCTTTACATGAGGCAATGATCAGGTTGTTACCATCGAATTTGTAAACGATTCGATTCGTTTTATCAATCCGTCTGCTCCACCATCCGCTTAAGTCTTCAGAGAGTGGTTCGGGTTTTCCAAGACCTTCTGTTGGATTTCTCTGCATGTCTTTGATCAGTTGATTAATCTTTTTCAGAGTTTTACGGTCTTCGTTTTGCCACTCTGTGTAATCGCTCCATGCGCGTTCGTCCCAAAGTAGTTTCATTGTTAGTCCTCAATCAGGTCATGCTCTTTTAACTGAGATTTACCTGATTCGATTTCTGCAATGACCTTTCTCAAATATGTCATGTTCTCATCTGAGTAAAAGGGATCGACTGAAACATCGAAGGGAATTCTTTTTTCACGACGCATTTTCTTAGCGTAGATGGTGAATGCTGTTGACATGCTTATTCCAAGCTCTTTGCAGACTTCTTCCATACCTTTCTTATCTTCTTCATCGATTCTGAAGTTTACTAATACCTGAGCCATAATAACCCTCTGTATGATTAATAATCTTTGTAAAGAAATTGTATATAATACGTCTTTATTTGTAAATAATTGTTTTGTTTTCTGGATATGGTTGGGCGCAAAAATGAGTATTACCTCAAACCTAATTATAGACTTGTCAGGCATAAACCATGTTTGATATAATCTCCAACTGTATTTAAAGAAAAATAATAAAAATCTAGGAGAAAAAAAAGTGTTAGATCCCCAGAAAAAAGCAGAAATCATTGAAAAGTACAGGATCAACGAACATGACACCGGTTCCGCCGAGGTCCAGATCGCTGTACTCACCGAGCGAATCCTTCAGCTCACCCGACACATGTCCGAAAACGGTCATGACTATCATTCCAAGCGTTCTCTTCTGAAACTTGTAGGTCAGCGACGACACCTTCTTGCTTACCTCAACAAGACCGATGTCAATCGCTACAAGACTCTTATTGCTAAACTCGGCCTCCGCAAATAATTGCCGCTTTTTTACAGCATTAAGAAAACTAAATACCTATAAGGAGTAAAGAATTGCAGTCTTATAAATTTGAGACTAGCTTTGCTGGCCGTACCCTTTCCATTGAGAGCGGTAAACTGGCCGAGCAGGCTGAAGCTGCTATAACTGTACGTTATGGCGACACTATGATCCTTGTGACCTGCTGTGTCGCACCTGAGCCTAAGGAAGGCGTTGACTTCCTTCCTCTTACTATCGAATATCAGGAAAAACTCTATGCAGCCGGTAAAATTCCCGGAGGTTTCATCCGACGAGAAGGCCGACCGACTGAAGAGGCTATCCTCACTTCCCGTGTCACTGACCGACCTCTCCGACCTCTTCTTCCCAAGACTTGGCGACGAGATATCCAGGTCGTTGTGACCGTTCTTTCCACCGACCGCGAGAATGATCCCGATACACTTTCCGTAATCGGTAGTTCCCTCGTCCTCGGTATGTCCTGCGTACCTTTTGCCGGTCCTGTCGGCGCTTGCCGCATCGGTTACATCAACGGCGAATTCGTCATCAATCCCACTCTTCCTGAGATGGAAAACAGTGAGATGGACCTTGTCGTTGCTTCTACCGAGCAGGATGTCTGTATGATCGAAGCTGGTATGAAAGAAGTCCCCGAGACCATCGTCCTCGAAGCTATCAAACGAGCTCATGAAGCCAACCAGGAGATCATCGCATTCCAGAAATCCATCATTGCTCAGATCGGTCATCCCAAAGATGAAGCACCGGTCGTCGAGCATGATCCCGAACTCGTCAACGAAGTCATCCGCATCTGTGGCGACAAACTCCGAATTGCCATGTCCAATCTCACCAAGGCCACCCGAGAACCGGGCTGCGCTGAACTTCGTGAACAGCTCAAGGCTGAACTTGGCGAAAAGTATGATGAAGCCGAGATCATGGATGTCTTCGACAAGAGGATCAAGTATGAAATCCGAAACTGCATCCTCACCAATCACGTCCGACTCTCCGGCCGAAAACTCAATCAGGTCCGACCTATCGAATGTGAAGTCGACCTCGTTCCCCGAGTCCATGGTTCCGCACTCTTCACCCGAGGCGAAACTCAGGTACTCAACATCGCCACTCTCGGTTCTCTCCGCGATAACCAGAAGCTTGACGGCTTAGGTCTCGAAGAGAGCAAGCGATACATCCATCACTACAACATGCCTCCTTACGCCAACGGCGAAGCCAAGAAATTTGGCACTCCCGGCCGACGTGAGATCGGTCACGGTGCATTGGCTGAACGAGCCCTTCTGCCCGTGATCCCTAGCGAAGAAGACTTCCCTTATACCATCCGACTGGTCTCTGAGGTTCTTTCATCCAGCGGTTCCACTTCCATGGCATCCACCTGTTCATCCACCATGTCATTGATGGCCGCTGGTGTACCTATCAAGCGAATGGTCGGCGGTATCTCCATGGGTCTCATCACCGGTGATAATGGTGAATTCGAGATCCTTACCGATATCGAAGGTATGGAAGACAACTACGGCGACATGGACTTCAAAGTGGCTGGTACTCTCGAAGGTATCACCGCTCTCCAGTTGGATATCAAGATCCACGGTATCACCATGGCCATGATCGAAAAGACCATCTGGCAGGGTCGTGAAGCCCGAGAACACATCCTCGGCAAGATGCGAGAAGCCATCGATACTCCTCGTGCTGAACTGTCACCGTACGCTCCTCGAATGTACAAGACTCAGGTCGATCCTGATAAGATCGGCACCATCATCGGCCCGGGCGGCAAGACTATCCGCTCCATCACTGATGAGACCAAGACCACCATCGACATTTCCAATGACGGTACTGTTGTCATCGGTTCCACCGATGCTGCCATGGCTGAAAAAGCCCTGCAGATGGTCCAGGATCTTGTCCGTGAGGTCAAGGTCGGTGAGATCTTCACCGGTAAAGTCGTCCGAATCATGAACTTCGGTGCATTCGTTGAACTCCTTCCCGGCAAGGACGGTCTCTGCCACATCAGCGAACTTGAAGACCACCGTGTCGAAAAGGTCGAAGATGTGGTCAAGATCGGCGACGAGATTACCGTTAAGGTCATCGAGATCGATAATCAGGGTAGGGTCAATCTCTCACGCAAGGCGCTTTTAGTTCCTGAAGGTGAAGATCGTCCCCGAAAGCCCTTTGGCAAACCCGCACACAACAATCACCGTTTCAATAACGACAAATAAGATTCATTAGTCGGTGGGGCAGAGTTACTCTTTCTGTCCCTTCGATTATGGGGAGAAAATAGAGATGAAAGAATACAGTGTAGCAATCGTAGGCGCCACTGGCCGCGTTGGTCAGGAGTTCCTGAAGATCCTTGAAGGGAGAAGGTTCCCTATTTCAAAGCTTTCTTTGTTCGCTTCAGATAAGTCTGCCGGCAAGACCATGACTTTTGATGGTAAGGAATATATGGTCTTCGAGACTGCTGATGATTCCTTCGAAGGTATCGATATCGCCCTCTTCTCGGCTGGTTCCGACATCTCCAAGCATTTTGCTCCCATCGCAGCCAGAAGTGGTGCCATCGTTATCGATAACTCAGCAGCCTGGCGACAGGATCCCGCTGTTCCTTTGGTCGTTCCCGAGATTAATCCTGACGACATTGCCTGGAACAATGGCATCATCGCCAATCCTAACTGCTCCACTATCCAGATGGTCGTCGCCCTTTGGCCTCTCCATAAGGTAAATCCCATCAAACGACTTGTCATCACCACTCTTCAGGCAGTTAGCGGTGCAGGCCTTCCTGCTATCGAAGCTCTCGACAAAGAGACCCGAGATTATATCGCTGGTGAACCTGTCGTTCCTGGTTACTTCCCTCATCAGATTGCATTCAATCCTCTTCCTGAGATCGATGTCTTCTTAGAAGACGGCTACACCAAGGAAGAACGCAAGATGCTTGATGAGACTCATAAGATCATGCATGCACCTGAGATCAAGGTCTCAGCTACCTGTGTCCGCGTACCGGTCTTTGCCTGCCACAGTGAAGCCGTCTCCATCGAATTCACTAATCCCATCACTCCCGAGGAAGTTCGAGAGATTCTTTCTAATGCTCCTGGTGTCGTGGTCCAGGATGATGTAAAGAATCATGTCTATCCTCAGGCAATCGAAGCCGCCGGCAAGGATCCTTCCTATGTTGGTCGTATCCGCAAGGATTCATCCTGCGATAACGGTATCGTCATGTGGATCGTATCTGATAACATCCGAAAGGGTGCTGCTTTGAACGCTGTTCAGATTGCTGAATGCATGATTGAAAAGGGCTATATCAAATAACTTTTTCTTAAAAGTTGACTGCACGAAAGACGGCAATTTAGATTGCCGTCTTTTTGTTTGACGCCCCTTTTTTTTGACAATATAATTCGATTTAAGATACGTCTGATTACATGATCATAAGAGGCAGGGTATGAGTGAATCAGAATTAGAATCGTTCAAAAATCTCAAAGAAGGGCGTCTGCTCAGGTCTTTTTACAACGCTGCATTCGAGCTAATCGATCAAAAGGATATCGATGAGATCAGCGTCAAGGACATTACCGATATCACCGGCGTCTCTCGTCAGACACTGTACAATTACTTCGCAAGCAAGAATTCTTTCTTCAATTATGTCCTGTTCCGTGATGTATATGAGAAGATGTACCAGTCTTCTCCCAGAGAAGTCATCACATCCATAATCCCAAAGGAGTTTGAGGATCACACCCGTTTTTATACACAGATTGCCAAGACCACAGGTTCGGATAATTTTGAAGCTTTCTTCACTCTGCTTCTAAAAGACTATTGCCAGCATGTGATCAACAGCCACTGGAATTCCACTGTCATCAACCGCAGTATGGAGACATCATTAGACATCTATGTGAATGTTGCTGTCCAGCATTTCATGCACTGGCTGACCGATGGTATGTATAACAGTATCTATTCCGCATCGGATATCGGTCTCAGTATCTTCAAGGATATCCCGTCAAGTTTACTGCCAGCCTTTGATACCATCAGCAGAGTAGATGAACCGGAGCATAAGAATCCATATTCTATCAACCTGGGAATCGGTCTTTGGGTCGGGCAGGAATTCATTGCCAAAGTGGTTGAAGAGTTCCACAAGGAATGCCCCGATCTCATGGTCAATATTATGAAATCCGGCCATTATCATTCAGTCAAACGTTACGATATCGGTATCGAGATTTCGTCATACGAGTTCTTCGATGACCATTACGACCATTACCCTCTCTGCAATCACGGTCTCTGCATGTTAGTTTCCCGCAAAAATCCTTTGTCCCAATACGACCATGCCAGGATCACCATGTTCCAGAACGAACGTGTCGTCCTTCCTGGTTACCGCGAGATGAAGATGATAAAGAGAGGTCTTGCCCAGTATGGTACGGCTAAGTCATATAACTTCGAGAAGATCTTCTGCGTCAATGAACTTTTCGGTATACCAGACTATGTGATCATGAAAGAGAATCTTGGCGTGATACTGCGTTCCACTCTCGACGGTGTCCGTGACAACGACATTTACAAAGTAGTTCGTATCGATGATTTCGGATCTGATAAACCACTCGAGATTCCTCTGCATCTGTACATACAGAAGGATTATGAGCTCTCAAAGAATGAACGTAGGTTCATCCAGTGCATCATGGATTATGCTAAGAAAGTAAAAGATCTTTACTGTCCCGATGGATATATCCGCGGACAGCATCATAAGTAATCCTTTTCTCTACCAGTTGGCCTTGGGATATGGCGGGATGCTTTTGATCATCTTATCAAGAGTATCATGGATCTTTTCGTGATCCCATCCCATTTCGATGGGTACGATATTGAGTTCCGGTTCAGTCGGCCAGGTGTTCGGATCCTCGTGTACGATCTTGAATCCGTCTTCTTCCGGCCAGTATTCTAAATTGTCAGGGTCAATCTTTTGCGGCTTGATGGCTTCGTTCATCTTTTCTGCATCAAATGCAGTCTTACTTACAATGATCGTTCCGCATTTAGGCTTCATGGTGCAACTGTGTCGTTTAATCTGCCTGATACCTTTTGCATCGAACCAGCCGTCTTCATCTTCGAATTCCACATTGATATGAGGTTTGCACAGGAAACGGCGGTCCTGAACCAGCTGCAGGTCTTTGACATCATCAGCGACATAGATCAGCATGTCCGGATAGATATCGGTCTCGCCGAAGATCATATAGACGTCCTGTTTCAAGTCGATCCATTCCTGATTTTTGCTCCTGACTTCGGTCCACCAGTGAGGTTCATAGGGAGTAGGGCGCAGTGCGACATAGCGTCCGTAACGCTTAGAATGGAATATCAATCGGGAAGTCAAATAAGTGCAGCAGTAAGCTCTTTCAAAACTGAGTCCGTCGACGGTGCTGGGGTAGGGAGGTACGTCCTGACATCCGCCGGTTGAACTCATCTCGATGACCTGGGGAGCGGCATTGTAGTCCTTGGAGAGGACTCCCCATACTTCATCAGCATCGAGATAATTGATGATCCACAGTTCTGCCCATCGTTCATATCCAAGGGCATATAAAACCTTAAATTCTTTAGAGATAGCTTCTTTGGCTTTCTTTTCAAAGTCATCCAGTGAAATAATCCCCTGGAATACTTCCATCAATAAAGGATGAACGCGGCTCTCGAGCAAACGGTCAGGGTCGTTCATGAATAGTTCAAGATTTTCGTCTAATACCACTCTGTCGATGGGGAGTTCTTCGATGACTTTGGCTTTGATGGCGTCCCATTTTTCTTTGAGTTCATGAATCTTTTCTAGTTCCTTTTTGAACTCCTGGGCTAAATAGTTCTTCTTGATCGTTGAAAGTTCTGAATAGAATTCGACTCTCTCTTCTCCGATCATTATCAAGGTCTTGCTGTCGATTCTGATTGTGGGATGGGAAGCTACATAATCGACGAGTTTATGATAATCCAGTCTCCAGTCAGTGCTTTCCATTTATATAAAACTCCTGATAGTGAACTATTTCTTTCATCTTTGATTTTAATTATAAGGTATCATCAATTGCTTTACTTTGACTTGCGATAGTAAAAAAATGGACTCTTTACACAAAATGGTCAATGATTGGACTCGACGGGTGAGAAAATCTATTAGTAAGGTATTGTATGGTATTAAAATTTGGCCAAATAGGTATAAAAGCGTCTTATCATGACGGATTGTCCAGCAGGTCGGATGGCCGATTCCGGTTTCAGGACGCATAAATAGGAGGTATTTAATGTCCGAAGAAAATAAGACAAAGGTATCCCGAAGAGAATTCCTTAAGGATGCAGGTCTTGTAGTCGGTGGTGCGACTATCGGATCTGCCGCCATCCTTTCCGCCTGTAAAGGCGAGACCCAAACCATTACTTCTACTGTAACTAACACCGCAACCTCCACTGTTACCAAGACCGTAGAAGTAAAGGGTGACACCAAGTATGTATGCCCATTCGACAGCATGGAGTTCAATTCCGTTGCTGATCTCCAGGCCCATCTGGCGAGTGCACATGCAGACAAGAAACTCGACAATATCGTCGCGTTCACCCTCAACGGCACTCCTTACACCATGGTAGTAGAGCCCTGGTGGCCGGTTTCCATGGTCCTCCGAGACATCCTCGGTTTCTATGATGTCAAAGTCGGCTGTGATTTCGGCAACTGCGGAACTTGCACCGTCCTTGTCGAAAAGAACGGCAAACAGATCCCCATGTTCTCCTGTCTGATGGTCGCCGGTGAACTCAATGGAAAGGTCATCACCACTTGTGACGGTCTCTCCAACGGTATCACCCCGTCTCCTGTACAGAAGAAATTCTACGATGAGGATGCTTTCCAGTGCGGTTACTGCACTCCTGGCTTGATCCTCGCTGCCACAGCTCTCCTTGCTGAAAATCCTAAACCGACAGCAGATGAAGTCCGCTATGCATTCTCTGGTCATCTTTGCTTTTGCAACAACATGACCAAGACTGTATCAGCTATGGTCGGAGGTGTTGAATAATGCTTGTTCTTGATGAAAATACCAAGTTTGAAGATTTCAAAGTACTCGGCAACCCCGATGTCCATGATCAGAGCGGTAAAGAGATCGTCTTAGGTAAGACCGATTTCGCTGCTGATCACTTCACCGGACACAAGTATTTTGGTGCCTTAAAGTCTTCCACCATCATGAAAGGTACCATCAAGTCCATCGATACCAGCGAAGCCATGAAGATCCCCGGCGTCAAAGCCGTCATCACTTATGAAGATCTTCCTCTTCTCTGGTCTCCTACCATCACCCGATATGGTCAGGAAGTCGCCGGTGTAGTCGCAGATAACTTCTACACTGCAGTTCGTGCCACTCAGGCAGTCAAGATCGAATATGAAGAAGCAACCGACGGTGTTTTCGATCCCGATGTCGCTATGATTGGTAAGGATGCCGACGGCAATCCTGTTTCTTCTGGTATCGTTCCCGGCAACATCATGCCGGTTATCACCCTCTACCGAAACCCTGATATGATCGAGGGTGTCGGTGCTGATCCCGGTTTCGAACTCTCTGACTACGTCAAGGAATACAAGTTCCCGTGGTCCAACTCTTACACTCACAATTGTCTTGAAGCCCATCAGACTCTGGCCTGGTGGATCGGTGATGACATGTATTTCTACACCGGTACTCAGGACATCAACTACATCAAGTCCTACATCGTCTTAGCCAAGTACATGCCTGGTTATCCTTCCAACAAGATCCACGGCGTGACTCACTTTAACTGCGGCGGTTACGGCGGTAAGTCTCTCGACTGTCTTGTTCCTCAGGCTCTCGCCATGTCCAAGAAGGTCGGCGGCTATCCCGTCCTTTGTAAGAACACCCGACAGCAGAACAATATGAACCGAGGCCGAACGTTCGCTTGTACTTCCACCATCAAACTCGGTGTCAAGAAAGTCGGCAACGATTTCAAATTTGAAGCCTGCGATGCTAAGTTCTACTCCGATGGCGGCCACAACACTGCTACTCCTTGCGGTGACGTCCATTGGGGCCTCCGAACCACCTATACCATTCCTTACGCTACCATGAAGACTCACCTTGTCTTCACTAACTCCACCACTCGACATTATTGGAGATGCGTTAACGATCCTCCTGGTGCCATGAACTACGATACTGCTATCGAAAAGCTGGCCTATGACCTTCGTGATGACATGGGCTATAAGGGCACGCCTTATGATCTCCGAGTTTCCAACATGCGAACTCAGGAAATGGGTGACCAGGACTTCGGTAACTCTGGTGTCTCCAACTACTATGCTTATGGTCTCCATTACTCCAAGTACTGGGGCGCATTCGCAATCAAAGACCTTTACGAAAAAGCTTATGAAGCATCTGGCTACAAGACAAAGTGGCACGACGCTCACACCAAGACCGTTGATGATCTCTATCACAACGGAGATACCCGATGGCATGGTATTGCCATTACCGGTCACCATGATAGCCACGGCGTTATCAACGGTGGTTCACAGCGAGGCGGTATCATCCGCGCTCACGATGACGGTACCTTCACCGTCCTTACCGGTTCAGCCCGAGGCTGTTCCGGCGGTACCACCGTCTGCTGTAACGTAGTAGCAGAAGTCCTCGGTGTCAGCGCTGACAAAGTCAAGCTCGGCGACTGGGGCAACACTGATACCACACTCCCTGGTGGTGTACAGGCTGGTTCATCCCACACCGTCTCCATCTCCACCACTTTCTACAACACTGCAGTTCTTCTCCGCTGGAAGATCTTCAATGCCGCTATGGCCCATCCTACCTTCTACGGTCAGGCTACATCAGTTGACGACTTCGATGTCGAAGACGGCGTGATCTTCCTCAAGAAGAATCCTGAAGTCCGTGCTCCTTATGCCACCATCTTAGCCAAGAATGCCGCTATCGCTGCATCATCCAACGGTTGGGAAATCGAAGAAACATACACCGGCATGGGCCCCATGCTTGGTAAATTCACCGGCTACTATGCAGAGACCGAGAACAATACCGACCAGTTCGGCCGCATCCGCGGTGGTGCATGGCGAAGCAAGGGCAACTACCTCAAACGAGGCGACTATGTAACTTGTAACGGTGCAGCCGCTGCTGCCTGCGAAGTCGCAGTCGATCCTGAGACCGGTGAAGTCGAGATCCTCCATTACTGGAACGTCGTCGATGCCGGTACCGTCATGTTCAGAAAGGGTGCTGAAAAAGAGATCGCAGCCGGTGCTGAATGTGCTCACAACATGGCCTTCTTCTTCGGCGATATCTACGATGAGAAATACGGTAAGCTTCTTTCCACTCAGTACACTGAAGCCATGATGCCTACCTATATGGATATGAAGACCGAAGATCATGACCTGATCCTTTACGAATCCCGCGACGTTGGCGGTCCTTTCGGCTGCCATGGTATCGCAGAACCTTGTGTTACCAACTACGTCTCAGTATTCCTGGCTATCTACAATGCCATCGGTGTCTGGATCAACCCTGAGAAGGGTAACATCGGTCCTGACCGAGTACTCAAATCTATCAAACGTGCCACTAAAGATGGTTACTCCATCGATAAGATCGGCGCTCGAGTAAAGTAAAAGGAGGGAATGCAGAATGAAAAACTTTGAACTTAAACATGCATCCAGCTTCGAAGAAGCCGCCTCAATGCTTGCTGACGGAGCAATGATCCTGGCCGGCGGCACCGACATGATCTACAGTATGAAAGGCATGCATACCCCCAACCTCCCTGATACCCTCGTCGCTATCAGTGAGATCCCCAATGCCGACTATATCAAAGAAGAAAACGGCTACATCAAGATCGGCGCATTGGCAAAGCTTTGCGACATCGCCGCTGACAAGACCGTTATGAGCAAGGCTCCGGCCCTGTCTCAGGCAGCTAAACTGGTTGCTTCTCCTGAACTTCGAAATATGGGCACCATCGGTGGCAACATCTGCCAGCGACCTCGCTGTATCTACTACCGAAATGAATTCGATAACTGGCCCTGCGCCCGAAAGCACAAGGGCGGTCTTTGTTACGCCATCTCTGGCGTACATCGATATCATTCTATCTTCGGTGGTGTAGGCGGCTGTATGGCAGTCTGTCCTTCCGATACCGCAGTTGCACTGGTTGCACTGGGTGCCAGCATCGTCACCACCAAGAAGACCTGGGCTGCTGCCGATTTCTTCAAGGTCCCCAGCAAAGAATTTGGTACCGCTCGCGGTGAACAGATCAATGCTATCGATTCTGATGAAGTCGTCAAAGAGATCCAGATACCGTCTTCCGGCAATGAAAAGAGCACTTACGTAAAATGGGCTTTCCGAAAGGCCATCGACTTCCCTCAGTGCTCCGCAGCTGTCGTCATCAAGAGCGGCAAAGCCAACATTGCCCTGGGCGGTGTTTACAACGAACCCAAATACTTCGAAGGTGTCGATATCTCTGATCCTTCGGCTGCCGGCGCATCCGTCGTAGCCAAGGCTACTGAGATCTCCAACGAGGGCGATGCCAGCAACTCCTTCGATAAACTCGATCACTACTCCAACGGCTACAAGATCGATATCACCAAGACCATTGTCAAGAGAGCGATCATCTCTCTCAAATAGACTTTACCTCCATTTTCTTCTCAAGCCGAAGCAGGAAGATACCCCATTCCTGCTTCGGCATTTTTAAGACTAATGTCCCGGGTTTTTACTATAATGAATATATGCATAGAGTAGTGATTACGGGACTGGGGGCGGTTACTCCCCTTGGTCATGATATAGATTCCACCTGGACCAACCTTGTCTCAGGTGTTTCGGGTATCGGTAAGATCACCCATTTCGATCCTTCATTCACTAAGGTCAGCGTAGCGGCTGAAGTCAAGGATTTTGATCCGGCGGACTACATCGATGAGAAGACTGCTATGCATACTGACCGTTTTGCTCAGTTTGCCATCGTTGCGGCATCGGAAGCCTTGGATGATTCTGGTCTAGACGCGTCGGAATATGAAGATGTTTCTGTGATACTCGGATGCGGCATGGGAGGCTTGTCTACCATGCTGGAACAGGTTCAGGAACTCTTTGATACCAATCGAATGAGCGCTTTCTCTGTTCCCATGATGATCAATGATTCTGCAGCTTCTGCCGTTTCTATATACAACGGGTTGAAAGGTCCCAACTTTGCAGTTGCTTCGGCCTGTTCTTCCTCCAACGATGCCATTGGTATCGCTTATGAACTTATTAGATCGGGTTCATCTGAGATTATCCTTACAGGCGGCAGTGATGCTGTCATAAACGAACTTGGTGTTGCCGCTTTCGATGCATCCCGCGCACTATCTCACGGGGCCGATAAGACTGCATCATGTCCTTTTGATTCCAAGCGTGACGGTTTTGTCATCGGGGAGGGCAGTGTGATCTTTATTCTGGAAGATCTCGATCATGCAATCAAGCGTGGAGCCAAAGTCTATGCAGAGGTCTTGGGATATGCATCGACCAGCGATGCTTATCATGTCACGAAGCTGACAGAGAACGCTGAAGGACTTCAGAAAGCAATCAGAAAAGCACTCGATAAGGCAAACCTAAAATGCACAGATATCGACTACATCAATGCTCACGGCACTTCCACAAAACTCAACGATATCAACGAGACCAATGCTTATAAAGCAGTCTTTGGTGAATCAATCAAGGACATTCCTATATCATCTACAAAATCCATGACAGGTCACATGATCGGAGCGTCTGGTGCTATGGAAGCAGCCGTCTGTGTAAAGACCATCGTGACTGGTACGATTCCGCCGACTATTAACCTTACAGATCCTGATCCTGAATGTGATCTTGATTATGTGCCGAACATGGCCCGCCGTAAGGATGTCAGGATTGCTTTATCCAGTTCGATGGGTTTCGGTGGACATAACAGCGTTTTATTGATCGGGAGATACGATGGAAAATAACTACCGCTGGCAGATTTTTCCGCCGGTCCCCGATGATTGTGATATCTCGAAAGAGAAATACACTCCGCTTGTCCGACAGCTCCTTTATAACCGCGGAGTAAAGACCCAAAAAGAAGCAGATGTCTTCATGTCAGTGCAGAAGGGTGAATACTACGATCCGTCCTTGCTTCCCAATATCCAGCAGGCGGCTTCCCGTATCTATTCATCCATGATGATGGGCGATACGATTGCAATTTACGGCGATTTCGATGTTGACGGTATTACAGCATCTGCCGTCATGTATAAGGGTCTTACAAAGCTTGGTGCCAATGTCATCGTCTATATCCCTCATCGTGGTGACGAAGGCCATGGTCTCAATCAGCTTGCCATTTCGGAACTCATCAGCAAAGATGTAAAACTCATCATTACCGTCGATTGCGGCGTTTCCAGCTATGATGAGATTGCCGCTTTCAGAAAGAAAGTCGATTTTGTCGTTACCGATCATCATCTTCCACCTGAAAAGCTGCCTCCTGCTGTCGCTATCATCGATCCTTACCTTAATGATTCTCAGTATCCATTCAAGGATATATGCGGAGCGGCAGTGGCATTCAAGGTACTGTCATTCTTGTACCGTATGCTCGGGAAAGAAGAGGAAGTCTGGCAGTTCGTTGATTATGCAGCCCTTGGTACTATTGCCGATGTAATGCCGCTTCTCGATGAGAACCGCTACATCGTACAGAGAGGTATCGAATGCCTCCGCCATTCCACACATCCCGGCTTAAATGAGATCATGAGGCTGTCTAAGATCGACCGAGAAAAACTCGATGTGGAAGCTGTTTCATGGTATATTGCACCGCGTCTCAATGCGGCAGGCCGTATGGATCATGCCAATAAGGCATTTGATTTATTGACCACCGATGACCTCGATCATGCGGCAAAGCTTTCTTTTGAGATGGAAGAACTGAACAAAGAGAGACAGAAACTGACTACCGCTTTCTGTACCATCGCATCCGATCAGGTCAAAGATAAGGTTGGGAAAGAGTATATCCTTATCACTGGTCACCCCGAGATCCCGACGGGCATTTCGGGACTTGTTGCCGGACGTATCTGTGAAAAATACGGTCTTCCGACCATCATCATGCATCTCGATGAAGAGTATGCCCATGGGAGCGCCAGGAGCGTCAGTGGATTCGATATCACAGAAGCTATGGCTAAATGCTCCGATATCCTTGTCCAGTACGGCGGTCATTCCCAGGCCGGCGGTTTTACCGTTGCAATCAATAGAATTGGGGATTTCACTGCCAGGATGGAGTCTCTCGCCAGAGAAAAACTGGAAGGCGCCGACATGCGTCCGACCATCTCCATCGATGCCGTCTGTGATCTCAAAGAAGTCGATATGAAGACCTTCGAGACTATCTCGACTCTTGAGCCCTTCGGTTCCTGCAATCAGTCGCCTCTCTTCCTGTCAACGAACGTCAGACCGCAGGAATTGAGGGTGATGGGGACAGGAGAAAAACACCTTAAATTCAAAGGCATCCAGGGCAGTGTAGGACGTGAATTCGTCGGATGGGGCTATGGTCCGCAGTCAAGTGAATTCAATAGATCTCTCGATATCGTCTACACCATCGAAGTCAACGAGTGGCGCGGCACCCGCTCCATCAATCTGATCATCAAAGATCTTGCTTATCATTCAGGGATATGATGCTGATTTAAACAATGCTGTTGGAAAGCATTTCTAGTAATGCTTTTGTACTGATCACGTCTGCATATTTCAGATCGAGGTCGACCAGTGTCATTTCATGGATAGTCGGCAACCTGTCCTGAACACATTCTTCCGGGATTACGACATTGAGTCCCCGTGAAAATGCGTCGATCACGGTTGCTCTCACACATCCGCTGGTTACGAATCCGGTGACGATGACAGACTGTATATTCAGTCTCTTGATGACTTCATCGAGTTCCGTCTCGAAGAAGGCACTGGGGCAGACCTTATCGATGACGATATCTTTTTCTTCAACTGGGAGAACGATATCAGATGCACTTTCGGGAATAGAGTTCATATTTGGATCGGTCTTTTTGAGGAAGGGATTGTTATCTGAGGCCTTTTTATGAGCCAATGCTCTTGTAAAGATGACAGGGATATTCTTCTCTCTGCTTAGAGCGAGTACTCTTCTTATTTCTCTCAGAGCTTTCCATGCTTTCGAGCCAATGGCCAAGCGTGACGTCTTAATTGCTTCCAGTGTCGGGACATTAGGGCCAATGAATTTTTCTTGGGCATCTATTACTAGAAGTGCAGCCTTGCCCCTGATCCCGCACTCTTTGCCAAAGCCGGCTTCTGTTATGATCTGGCGTTCTTCTTCAGTAAGGATGTCTCTGTTCATGCTGACAGGATATACGAGCTCTTTTAATCGGGTAAAGGGATGTTTGGTCCCACTACACCGAAAGGATATACCTGTATCATTGAAGGACCAACTTTAAGGAAGGTCACCATGATGGATTACGATGGATATTTAGAATTGTTGAAGACCCGCAGGAGCGTCCGCTCTTTTAGTAATGAACCTGTCAGTAAAGAAGATATATATAAATGTATAGAGGCTGGTCGCTGGGCAATGTCCGGCGGCAATGCTCAGCCGTGGGATTTTATCATCGTTACCGAACCCGATCTGAGGAAGAAACTCATCCTAGCCAAGGATGAAATCCACTCTGAACTCTATGCTATCGAGCAGACTCGTAAAGATGAGTACCAGATGCCGGCTCTCAAGAATGAAAAGTCCTATTTGCCATTCAAGGATGCCCCGGCGTTCATCGTAGTCTTGGCTGACCGAAGAGCTTATCAGGCCACCCTACTGGCCGCTCAATTTGTCCTTATCGAGAATCAGCCGGGCACCATTTTCCACAAGGGAGTGGGGAACGCGACTCAGAACATCATCACTGCTGCACATTCTTTAGGGATCGATGCCGCCTGGCTCAGCGTAGATAAGCTCTGGGAGTATTCGATCAAAGAGTTACTGAATATCCCGCGTATCTATGAAGTACCGACGGTGATTGCATTAGGACACGCTAATTACCAAGTCGGCCCTGGGGTGAGAAGAGAACTTTCCTCGATGGTCCATGAGGAAACATATGACATGAATAAGTTCAGGACCGGGCAGGACATTTTGGACTTTATCAGAGGTCTCAGGGTCAGGACCGACAAGGCCTATAACGATAAAGACATGTTCACTGAATAAAAAAAGCCTGACAAGCACTTGTCAGACTTTTTGATTTAACTTGATCCTGTGATTATTCTACGGAGACCAGCTCGATCTGGAAGTTCAGTTCTTTGCCGGCCATCTTGTGGTTGGCATCGAAGACGATAGTGGTCCTGTCTTTTGATACGACTTTTACCGGGATGGGCTGGCCGCTGGGGGTGGAAAGGTAGACTTCCTGTCCGACTTCCAGTCTGTCAGCTCCGGGCAGCATATTGACATCGAAGGTCATGATGTTGTTGGGATCAGATTCGCCATAGGCGTCTTTGGGCATGAGGTGGACATTGACGATGTCACCGACGTTCATGTCTTTGACGGCATCATCAAAACCTTTGATCATCATGCCGGCTCCGCACACAAACTCGATAGGTTCGCCTCTGTCATAGGATGAATCGAACTGGGTACCGTCGTTGAATGTGCCCTTATAGTGTACTTTGCATTTTTTATTCAGATTGCTCAATTGAGTTTCTCCTTGATTCGTATGAATTGATTGTACCATACGTGTTTCCGGACATATACGCCGAATAGAGTTTTTTCATTGACTACGCCCAGGAGTAAAGATAAAATATCTCTTATCAATAAATAAACTTTATTAAATCAATAAAATACCTGAATAAAACTAAGGACGTCTGCGATATGAAATACGTCGGTATCGATATGGGGTCTACCTGTACAAAAGTGATCGTCATGGACGAGGATCAGAGCATCGTTTTTTATAAAGTCATGCCGACTGGCTGGAACTGTGTCGAAACATCTCAAGTCATTCTCGATCTTCTGGCAGAGCAGGGCATCAAACGCGATGATTTTAAGTGCGTTGCCACCGGTTACGGACGTGTCTCAGTTCCTTATATGGATAAGGCGGTGACTGAGATCTCCTGTCACGGAAAAGGGGCCTGCTATCTCTTCAAGGAACAGGACTTTACTGTCGTCGACATTGGTGGTCAGGACACCAAAGTCATCGAGATATCCAAAGGTGCCGTCAAGAATTTCAACATGAACGACAAGTGTTCTGCCGGTACTGGGAAATTCCTAGAGATCATGGCCGCAACACTGGGGCTCGACCTTAATTCTCTCTGTGAATTATCACGTGAGAGCAAGAATCATATCGCTATCTCATCTATGTGTACGGTATTTGCTGAATCGGAAGTAGTCTCTCTTATCGGGCGCGGCACTGAAAAAGCCGATATCGCTTATGGCATCGTGGATTCTATCGTTAACAAGGTCCATGGCCAGATCGGAAAGATTGCCGGTCCATCACAGACTGTAAGGCTTACAGGAGGACTTTGTGAAGTTCCTTATATCCTGGAGGCCCTCTCTAACAAGCTTGGCACAGAAGTCAAATCTGATCCTATGGCACGTTACGCCGGCGCCATCGGTGCGGCATTGTATGCGGTCTCATTGAAATAATACAAAAGGAAGAAAAAATGGAGCAGCAGTTACCAAAGAACTTTGAAGCTTATACTGAAGGCCGTAAGAATGGCTTTCTCAAGATCAAAAGCGTCAAAGAGAGCGGAAGATATGTTGCGGGCTACTTCTGCACGTTTGCCCCTCTCGAGATCTTCGATGCAGCAAATGTCCTGGCTGTGTCTCTCTGTGGTATGAGCGGGGAAACGATTCCTGACGCCGAAGCAGAGCTTCCTAAGAATATCTGCCCCTTGGTCAAATCAAGTTATGGTTTTGCACTGGCTGAAAAGTGCCCTTATACATACTATGCTGACATGATCATAGGTGAGACGACTTGTGATCCTAAGAAGAAGATGTATGAGAGACTGGGGAAACTCAAGGATATGTATGTATTGCAGCTTCCGCAGGGCATCGATGAGGATTACGCCAGGCCTATGATGGTCAAAGAAGTAAAACTCCTTGCAAAGTATGTCGAGAAGAAGTTTGGCGTAACCATTACAGAAGAAGCACTCAGAAAAGCTGCCGTAAAGCGTAATGAATACCGACATGCATTAGTCGAATTGATGGAGCTCCAGCGGGTGGTCCCTGCGCCGGTCCCGTCTGTCCGTCTCTATAAATTCATGGACAGCATCAAGTTCAATTTCGATCTCGATGATGCCATCGCATCCGTCCACGAACTGATCGCCAAGATCAAGACCGAAAAGGCGCCTAGAGAGACCGAAAAAAGGATCATGGTTACCGGGTGTCCTATCGGCGGCGTCCTGGATAAGGTCGTGGGCGCCATCGAGAATAATGGCGGGCGGGTGGTCTGCTATGAGAACTGTTCCGGTATCAAGGCGGCCCGCTGCTATGTCGATACCGATGCTCCCGATATCTATGAAGCTCTAGCTGATGCGTATCTCAACATCGGATGCTCTGTCATGACTCCCAATCCCCGCAGGATGGAGAATATCCCCAATCTGGTCAATGAATTCAATGTCGACGGCATCATCGATGTTACGCTGCAGACTTGCCATACCTATATGATCGAGACCCGTGCAATACGCAGGCTCTGCGAAGAGATCGGTAAACCCTATATGTCACTCGAGACTGATTACTCACATTCTGACGACGGGCAGATCGATACCCGTATCGCTGCCTTTATCGAGATGATCTAGATATGTCGATGCAGAAGCAATTATCAGTCATTGTTACCTTTCCGAATACGACATCTGCATTGGCGATGGAAGATATGTGTAAGAAGCATAGTATCCCTGGTTCCATCATTCCGGTCCCTGATTCGATTACTGCAGGATGTGGATTTGCGTGGAAAGCTGATGTCGTACATCGTGAAATGATCGAAGCTTTCGTCAAAGAGAATTCATTAAAACATTCCGAGTTCTATGAACTCGAGATCTGATGATCCGAGGAGATTTCAACGATATGGATAACGCAGAAGAATTCCAGAACATAATGACCGAATTTAGTGAAGCCAAAAAGAACGCCAGTCTGTTTTGTAAGGGTGCCGCAGAACGGGGAGACGTCATTATCGGCTCCTTCTGTCAGTATGCTCCAACTGAGATAATCCGTGCTGCCGGTTTCTACAATGTGATCCTTTGCGGTTTCAATTATGATCCGGCTGTTCCTTTGGCTGAGACTGAGCTTCCCGCCAATCTCTGCCCTTTGATCAAGTCCAGCTATGGCAATATCCTAGGTAAGACCTGCCCCTTTGCTTTCTATTCTGATCTCATCGTGGGTGAGACTACCTGTGATGGCAAGAAGAAGATGTATGAGATGCTTTCTGAACTCAAGCAGATGCATGTCATCCATCTTCCCAATGTTCCCGATAAGGAACGATCGATGGAAGGCTGGGAATCCGAGCTCCACAGATTTAAAGAAGCTCTTGAAGAACGTTTCAACGTAAAGATTACTGATGAACAGCTGAAAGATACCATCAAGACCCTCAATAAGGAACGTTCTTATAATGCCCGTATGTACGAACTGGGAAAACTCGATCCTCCGGCTATGACAGGCGTGCAGATGCGGAATGTCATGACTGCCGAATATTTTATGCTGGATGAGAAGAACAAGGCTGCCAAATCCGAACGTATGCTAGAACTGGCTAAACAACTTTGGGATGAGGGCAAGGGTCCTTATAAGCCTGATGATCATCCCGTCAGGATACTGGTCAGTGGCGCCGGTCTCGACGGTGTCCTGGATAAGACCATCAATGTTATCGAAGAACTTGGGGCGGCTATCGTCTGCTATGAAGGTTGCTGCGGTATTATGACTATGCGCCGTCCGATTGATGAAAACGATCCTGATCCGATACATGCCATTGCTGATAAATACCTCGAAGTCCCCTGTGCTGTCATGAGCCCCAATACTCTAAGGTATGAACAGTTCAGGAACGTTCTCGACGAATGGAAAATCGACGGTGTCATCAGTATCACTGTTCACGCCTGCACTCCTTTCGACATCGAGAGCAAGGCACTGGAAGATATTTGCAACGAGAGCGATATGCCGTTCCTGCATGTCAGGACCGACTATTCTCCTGGCGACGAAGGGCAGGTCAGGACCCGTATCGAGGCCTTCATTGAGATGCTTCAGACCAAAAAGATTGGTTAATAGATGACTGATTAGTATTAAGTACAAGAAAAGGGTTGCCCATGGCAACCCTTTTTGAGTATTTTGTTTGGTTTTATCTGCGTGTTAAAATTACTGATATGCCTAGCACGGGGGAGTGTTGGAATTGGCAGACAAGCATGACTTAGGATCATGTGCCGAGAGGCGTCGGGGTTCGAGCCCCCGCTCCCCCATTCTATGATTCTCCGTTTATCTCAGAGTACAACTGGACAGGGGGATATCTGTCCTGGGATTGGCAGATTTCTCAGCGTAAAGATAAAAGACGTTAGCGTCTGCTTCATCGATGATTGATTCGAGAATGGGGTGTCGTCGCATCTTGAGGAATCGTTCCATACTGCGCTTGTTGCCCACATCTCCCCAGACCTTCATGACCTGGCCGGCAGTCATCTTATCGAGCTGATCCTGCATCATCTTGAGTGGTT
This sequence comes from Dehalococcoidia bacterium UBA1222, assembly GCA_002309415.1. The sequence continues at coordinate 46,012 of DBXC01000002.1, read as the reverse complement.
CAGGGCAGGTGAGTCCGCGGGCATCAACTGTTCCAACTATTTCATATTTTTCTTCCATATCGATTTTCCCCCTTCGATACGTATTAATTACGTCCCTATTATATAACACAGTTTTCCATCAGATTATGTGATTTTAGTTATCAATATTATAAATTAATAAGGAAATTTTTCTATTGACATTTAATATTCTTATGCATAAGATTATTTTCAAATACTTATAAAGGGGTGGATCATGTCTACTTTTTTCAAGCAAAGTAAATGGATCATCCTGGCAGGTGCACTCTTTGGTTGTCTTGGTGCTCTCGCAGTAAACCTCGGCAACCCTTCCAACATGGGTATCTGTGTTGCCTGTTTCATGCGTGACATTGCCGGTGGTCTCAAGCTTCAGAATGCAGCCATCGTCCAGTATCTGCGCCCTGAAATCATGGGCTTCGTATTTGGTGCATTCATTTCAGCCCTGGCTTTCAAAGAATGGAAGCCCCGTGGTGGGTCTTCTCCTATCATCCGCTTCGTGATCGGTATCTTCGTCATGTTCGGCGCCTTGGTCTATCTTGGCTGCCCTGTCCGAATGATGCTCCGAATGAGCGGTGGTGACCTCAGTGCTTTCATCGCTCTCGCCGGCCTCATCGCTGGTATTCTCGTCGGTGTATTCTTCCTTAAGAAGGGCTTCACTCTTGGTAGAGCAGGTGAAGTTTCCAAGGTCGCAGCTTCTATCATGCCTATCGTCATGCTCGTCCTCTTGGCCTTCCTTGCAATCGCTCCTTCCTTCATCGCATTCTCCGAATCCGGTCCTGGTTCTCTCCATGTCAACTGGGTCCTCGGTCTTGCCCTCGGTGCAATCGTTGGTTTCGCTGTTCAGCGAACCCGCTTCTGCTCCATCGGTGGTTGGAGAGACATTTTCTTGGCTAAGGATTTCTATCTGTTCAGCGGCTTGATCGCATTCATCGTTGCAGCCCTTCTCACTAACCTTATTGCTGGTAACTTCGGTGAAGGTGGTCTCGTCACCACTATCGGTTCCCGAACTATCGATGTTGTCTACAAGGCTGGTATTCATGGTCAGCCTATCGCCCTTCCTTATGCTGATGTCGAAGGTTCTACTTCCTTCTTCGGCACTGCTGTTGCTCAGTACATCTTCTCCTTCCTCGGTTTCGTCGTGGTCGGTCTTGGTTGTACCATGCTCGGCGGTTGCCCTCTCCGCAACCTCATCCTTTCAGCAGAAGGTGATACCGATGCTGGTATCGCAGTCTTCGGTATGATCATTGGTGGCGCTCTCGCTCACAACTTCGGCATCGCTTCCTCTGGTGCTGGTATGGGCGGCAACGGCGGCATCGCTGTCCTCATTGGTCTCGTATTCCTTATCGTTCTCGGCTTCACAGCCAGAGAAAAGGCTTAATCAACAATAGTCAACAGATATGTAGCATGCTAGAATTTTTAAAAATCTAGCATGCTACATAGGGGTGTTCATATGGCTGATGACAAACGGAAATTCATAGGGGATGGTATCGTCCTGTTCGCTGAAGTCGCACAGGCGATGAAAGGCGAAAAAGTCTTAAGATCTAACAACTTCGATCTCAAGCTTATTGCTCCTCCTCCCGAACTTCGTATGGGTTGTGACCTTGCTGTAGAGGTCAATCTGGTGGAAAAGTACGCGATCACCAGAGTGTTGAATGAAAACAATGTAACATTCACAAATATCGCCCCACTCAAAGTCGGTACCTCAGAATTTCTGGACGTGGTCAAAGTCACCGATTTCGGTCAATGGACCATGGTCAAGTCAGGCAATATGAAACTAACTTATGAGAAATCTTCGGGCATCATCGTCAATATTTCCGGTGGCGGATGCCCGGATATTCCTTACCTTAACCTTGAAATGGTCGATAAGACCCTTGAAGAGGCTCCATTACCTAAGAATCTTGGATATACCCTTTGCGCCACTATGCTTCAGCGTGCTTATGACGAAGCAGTGACTTTACATGCGGAGGGCAAATAAGATGTTATTACTTTGTGGTTCAATTCCTGATAAAGACTTTCCTTTGACTTTTGGTCAGGTCTCTTTAGCTGACGAGAAACATCTCGAAGTTAATGGTCTGAAGTTCGATCGTATGCAGGGCACCGCTGTCATGATTAGCGCGGCGCTTGCTATTACCACTCATTTCCGTGAAGAGGCTCCTTATGTTCTGATTGCCGGTGATCACGGCAGCGGAGAAGGTTCCCGTGGCATCTTCAATTATCTCATCGATCACGTGGCCGAACTGAAGCCAGATTACATTACGATACATTACTGCCTTCCCATTATGAATATGATTAAGAAGGTCATTGCCGCTGTCGATCAGTGTGAGGAAAGACCGTTCATGATCGCTGACGCCGGTGCTATGTATGCAGCAAAAGGTGCTGGATTAGCGGAGAAATTCGATGTATTCACACCGGATCCCTCAGAGATCGCTTTCCTTGCTGACCCCAAGGCGACTCATCCGGCTTATATTTCAAAACATCTGTTTGATAATAATGCAGATACGATTCCTGATCAGATCAAAGCAGCATATGCCAATCACAGTGCTGCCAAAGTCTTAGTAGTGAAGGGTAAAAAGGATTTTGTGGCCAAAGATGGCGAGATCATCACCACCATCGACGAGCCTGATGTCCCCATGCTCGAACCCATTGGCGGTACTGGCGATACTATCACCGGTCTCGTCTCTGGTCTCATTGCGGTCGGTCTCGAACCCGATACCGCTGGTATCTTTGCCTGCCGTACCAACAGGACTGCCGGCAAATTATTGAATCCCACTCCTGCTACTAAGGCACGTGAACTGGTCGACATGTTCCCCAGGGTCTGTAAAGAATACTATTGCGGATGGAGCGGTCTCTGTTACCTGCCTCCTGACGAAGCATAAAAGGAGAAAAATAAATGGTTGAATTAGATCTCAATGGTCTGTCCTGTCCGATGCCTTTGATCAAGACTCAGAAGGCTATCAAAGATCATCCGGGCGAAGAACTCTTCATTAAAGTTGATCTGGCTACTGCCCGAGATCATTTAGTCCGCCTTGCTAGCGAGAAGGGTTATAAGGCCGAGGTCGAAGAAGTCGGTCGCGAGTATCACATCAAATTTATTCCTGCCTAAGGAGACAGATAACATGAAAGAACTTGATTGTCGAAAACAGTATTGTCCTGTACCCGTAATTAATACCAAGAAAGCTATCGAAGACGGTGAAAAGGAACTATCCGTTTTGGTCGATAACGCTCCTGCCCGCGATAACGTCAAACGTTTTGCTTCCAATCTTGGTCATTTTGTCGATGTCGTAGATGAGGGTGACGGCAATTTCAGAGTCAATATTGCTGTAAATCCTGATGCTAAGCCTTTAGACGCAGATCATCCTGATTCTGATGCCTATGCAGTATTCATCACCTCCGATAAACTCGGTGAAGGCGAGCCCGAGCTCGGCAGCATCCTTATGAAGGCTTTCCTTAACACTATCGGCGATTCCCAGCCGCTTCCTCTGGAAGTCATCTTCATGAACAATGGTGTCAAACTCGCTTGTGAAGGTTCCGAGGTCCTAGATTCTTTAGAGGCTTTGGTCGACAAAGGTGTCAAGATCTATGTCTGCGGCACCTGTTTGAACTATCTCGATATCCTTGAGCAGAAGAAGATCGGTGAAGTCGTCGGCATGTTCGATATCGTCAACATGCTCATCGGCGCTCCTAAAGTCATCAAGATCTAATTATTATCCCCCGATAATATTGGTTAAGGCACTGGACGTACTCCAGTGCCTTTCTATTTTTTAGATGGTAATGTTTTAGATGTCGATCGATTTGTGAAGGGCGTTGGCGCTGGCTTCCCAGAACCCTTCCGTAAGGGTAGGGTGAGCAAAGATCGTATCTTCGATGTCTTCTAATGTCATCTTATTCTTCATCGCGAGTACTGCGTTCGAGATGAGGAGATTGGCATCAAGTCCTACAATAGTCGTTCCCAGTATCTGATGAGATTTTCCGTCGGCTATCACTTTGATGAATCCTATACGTTCACCTTTGACGGAAGCAACTGCATGTGCTCCCATAGGGAACTTTCCAATCAGTATTTCACCTTTAGCTTCCTCTTCGCTGATGCCGACGGCTGCAAATTCAGGATCGGTGAAGACGCATCTGGGAACTGCCGAATCATCGTACTTCTTAGAGCTTCCTTTGACTGCGTTTTCGGCTGCGACTAATGCTTGTGCTTTTCCGGTATGGGCCAGCATGATGCCGCCGGTCACGTCTCCGATGGCATAGATGCCCGGAATACTTGTCTCCATATATTCATCGACAGTGATGCCTGAATGGTCACACTTCAATTCTTCCATGGCGTTGCTGATAAATGGCGACTGACCGACGCCAGAAAGGATTAAACCGGCGGTCAGTTCCTTGGTTTCATTCTTGTAGGAGAAGACAATCTTATTGTTTTGGACTTTTTGAATAGTGCAGGAAGTGAGGATATCGATATGCTTTCTTTTGAGCGCACGTTCAAGAGCGGATGCCGCTTCCTGGTCTTCTCTGGGGAGAATATGAGACATCATCTCAAAGACTGTGACATGGCAGCCGGCTTTGTTCAGCATGACTGCAAATTCCAGGCCGACGGCGCCTCCGCCAATAATGGCACATTCTTTGGGAACATCATCTTTATTTAATAGTGCTTCAGCATCCAGTGCATCGGGAACGATAGGGAGCCTTTTTGGAACAGAGCCGGTGGCCAGAATGATGCGGTCAAAGGATATCGTTTTTCCATTGCAGGTCACGTTTTTCTGAGCGTCTAGAGTTGCTTCTCCCATGATGATCTTGATGACGTGGTTCTCAAGCAGAGTCTTAAGACCCTCTCTACGAGTATTGATAAAAGCATTCTTACTCTCGACTGAATTATGCCATGATTGGGAAGACAGTGAATTAAGCATGAACTTAGTGGGGATGCAGGCCCAGTTGAGGCAGGCTCCGCCGAGAAGTTTCTTTTCATACAAACAGACTTCTGCGCCGAGTTCGGCACATCTTATGGCGGCAGTATATCCTGCAGGTCCCGATCCGATCACAGCGATCTTCATAATTTACATGTCCTTGGTATATTCTTCGTTGGTCAGCAGGTCGGACGAGATTGGCTCAGACAGTTTAACTTTGATCAGCCAGCCGTCTTCGTAGGGTGAATGGTTGATGGTCACGGGTTTATTCTCGAGCACTGTATTCACATCGATTACGGTGCCGGTCACTGGACTTACGAGATCATTGGAGGCCTTATTCGATTCGATGACTCCGAATATCTCTTCGGTCGTGACTTCATCACCGACGGCAGGGAGTTCGACATATACGACATTGCCGTAGGTCTTCTGGAAGAAGTAGGTCATGCCAAGGAGAACTGTTTCGTCTCCCAGATCTTTTACCCAGACATGATTCTTACTGTATTTCAGGTTTGCAGGATGCATTTTTTGTCTCCTCGTATATGTTCATACAGATTTTATCATATATAATTAATGTATATTGGAGTGAAAATGTAACAAAAGTTTATTGACTTTGCTACTACTGCTCCATACAATTCACTTAAAGCCATTAACCATGGGGGTAGGATTATGGAAGAGAAAGATAAAGCTCTTATCGTATTCGATTATATCTACCACGCAATGCGTGCCAAACATGTCCTTGAGGAAGCTGGCTTTGATATCCGCGAAGTAGCTCCTCCCGTCGATTACCGAACCGGTTGTGACCTTGCAATTGAAGTTGGTACTGATGACGTTGATGCGGCAGAAGACCTGCTGATCGAAAAGGACGTCCTCATCTTGGATATCCTCTTCATGCCTAGCAGCACTTCGCTTACTCCGATCTTCCTTACCAAGCTCATCAAGACAGTTGATTACGGCGACTATATCATGGTCCGCTGCGGTAATATGAAGATTACCTTCGTCAAGGAGACCGGTAAGATCGTAAATATCTCCGGCGGCGGATGTCCCGATATCCCGTACCTTGGCATGAAACTCTACGGTACTGTTTTGGGCGAAGGTCCCAGACCTCGTGAGATCGGTAAGACTATCTGCGCATATACCTGCGAACATGCTTATGAAAAAGCTCTTGAGATCTTCAACGAACTCCACGGTAAGAAGGGGAAATAGAGATGTTGTTATTAGTTGGAACGATCCCTATGGATGGAATGCCGCTTACCTTTGGTAAGTGTGAATATGATGGTACTACTCTCAAGATCGGTGATGTCGTTCTTGAAGGTCAGTATGTCACCCTCGGTACTGCAGCAATGATCTGTGCAGCCTGTCAGACCTGCAATGCTGCCGGTGCTGAACTTCCTTACGCCTGTGTAGTCGGTGATACCGGTATGGGCGAAGGCAACAAGAAACTCTTCGATTATCTTATCGAGCATGTCACTGAGATCAAGCCCTCGGTAATGACCCTGCATTATATCCTGCCCACCAAAGATCTCTTTGTCAATCTCATCGATAAGATCGATACTCTCGAAAAACGACCTTTCATGATCGCCGATGCCGGTGCTCTCCTCAATGCCAAGGCAGTCGGTATCAGCAAACGTTTCGATATGTTCACTCCTGACCCCGGTGAACTCAGCTTCTTGGCAGATAAAGAAGCAGCTCATCCGGCATACGTTCAGCATTTCATCTTCGATGTCGACCAGACCGAAGTTCCTAAACTCAGCAAACAGGCTTATGACGACGGCAATGCTCCTAAATATATGATCGTCAAGGCGCCTGTTGATCACATCATCGTCGACGGCAAGGTCGTTGCAGTAGTCAACGAACCTAATGTTCCCACCATGGAACCTATCGGCGGCACTGGTGATACAATTACAGGTGAATCATCTGCACTTATCTCTTCCGGCATGCCCGTTGAGAAGGCTTGTGAGATGGCTTGTAAGATCAACCGTGTGGCAGGTGAGATGGCAAAGCCCATCCCTGCAACAACTATTGCTCAGTTTATTCCGTTCATCGGAGAAGCAACTAAGAAGGTTTTGGCCGCATAGCACTACTACCAAAGGGGGATGATATGGTAGCAACTTTAAAAGGCATCTGGTCCTCTTTTACGACCTGGATTAAAAATTACAAATTTAGGCTGAGTGACAATATGGCCCTCATCACTGGCATCGCCATGGGCGTGCTTGCGGCAGTGGTGCAGGGCTACTTTAATGTCCAGCCGCCTGTTGGTGCCGGCATCTGCGCTGTGTCCCATCCGGCAAACCTGGTCAACTGGGTCGTCAATCAGCTCTTCGGCACTTCATTTACGATCCATTCGATCTTCGTGACATTGCCGGTACTTACCAGTGTCGGTTTTATCCTCGGCTCTTTCATTGCCGCAGTGATCAACAAAGAATTCAAATTCAGGAAAGGTCCCGTTCGAGATAATCTTTTGGCCTACATCCTGGGTTTCATGGTCATCGTATTCGGCCTTATGTGGGGTTCATGTCCTATCCGTACTGCCATCCTTGCTTCTTACGGTATGGTTTTCGCATATGTGGTCTTGGGCGCGATTGTCCTTGGTGTCATCGCTGCCTGCGAATATATCAAATGGAAGGTAAGGAGGTAGGATATGCTTACATTTAAGACTAGTATCATCACTCTGGTCGTTGGTATGATCCTTGGCTATCTTGGCCAGCGCTCCCGTTTCTGCACCATCAGCGGTGTCCGAGACTTCTATTTGATGCGTGATGGTTATCGACTCAAGGGTTTCCTTGGTATCATTATCGGCGGTATCATCGGTTTCGGTGCCGTCAATATCTTCAACGGCAAACTTCAGGACTTCTTGCATCCCGGTTCTTTCGAGATCATGCCTATTTTGGCTGATGGTTTCAATGTTCAGCCTCTCATCTTGGTTCCTGTAAGTTTGATTGGTGCTTTTGCCATGGCTTACTTCTCTGTTATGGCTGAAGGTTGTCCGTTCCGACAGCATGTCATTGCCGGTGAAGGTCGACTTTCCGGTATCCTTTATCTCTTTGGCCTCATTTCAGGAGTACTCTTCTTCGATATTGTTTTGGTCCCCATCCTCCAGGTAATCTCATTGCTGTAAGAAAGGTTATTAATTATGAAACAGGGAAACTATTGGCCTTACAATCTTGATAAAAAAGCTGAGCCAAAGACTGTTCCTGTTTACACTAAACCAGAAGAACCTGTTAAGGTGACGGAGCCATATGTCCCTCCTGTATCTCCAGTCAACAATGTCGAGAGTGTCAGAGACCATGCTCCGAAGATCCCCACGCTTAATCCATATCGGACGAACGATGATGATCTCGATTGGGCAGATGACTGGGACGACGAAAAAGATAGTATAGATTAGTTAAAAAAAGAGATGCACCGCATCTCTTTTTTATTATTGTTGCAAGAATAAAAATAAATAGTGCTAGAATTAAATTAAGAATGATTTATTGAGGAATTTGGTTATGGACGAGAGGAACCTTCAGAAGAGATTAATGCTGGCTATCATCGTAAATATCGCGGTAATGGCCTTGGAAGTATGGGTAATGTTGAGCGACTTCAAAGCCATTGGCTGGAAGATGTTCTCATACTATACTGAGATTTCTAATCTACTCGCCTTTGTTACCAGCGGTCTGGGTGCGGTATATAGTGTTATCGCACTCTTGAAACGAACCTATTTCATTCCCGAATTCGTTAAGATCCTCAAGTTCGTTGCCGCATCTCTTCTTACAGTCGTTTTCTTTGTTGTACTTTTCGTTCTGACTCCTCACGAAGTAGCCAATGGTGCTTCTATCTTCAGCTTAGTATCCGGCACCATGCTCTTTACTCATATCGTTATTCCTCTCTTGGTAGTTACCGATTTCATTTTCCTGGCTCCTGCCGAGAGACTTGAGTTCCCTGTTACCTTTATTCCTATGACGGCATCTGTTCTCTATTCAGTAGTTATCTTCCTGCTTTGTGGACTGGATGTTATTGCTGCACCTTACTTCTTCCTGGATATCAGGAACAATCCTACTTATCTGACCATCCTCTACATGGTCATAATGGTAGCGATCATCTATGCGGCATCCTTCTTCCTCCGCAAGCTCGATTCTCATTTCGGTCCTTGTATTCACTAGGGAAGAACTGTTCAGTTTCCAATTAATCAAAAAATGTTGGACAGGATAGGCATTTTTATAATATAATGCCTAGTTGCTAACGTTTTTCGTCTGGAGGATATTTAAATAGTTAAGGAACTTAGAGTCAATCAGATGATCCGCGCACGTGAAGTACGTGTGGTGGGCGATAAAGGTGAACAGATGGGTGTCTTACCCATCGCACAAGCTAGGGAAATGGCTGAAAAACTGGGGCTCGACCTCGTTGAAGTCGCTCCCACTGCAGTTCCCCCAGTATGTCGCCTCATGGATTACGGAAAGTTTAAGTATACTCAGACAAAGCGAGAAAAGGAGAATCGCAAGAGTCAAAAAGTTACTGAGATCCGAGAGATCAGGGTCCGACCTAAGATCGGCGACCATGATTTCGATGCCAAAGCCAGAACTGCCCGCAAGTTGCTGGAAGGCGGAGATAAAGTCAAGGTGACAGTAATGTTCAGAGGTAGGGAAAATACCCATTCGGAACTGGGTATCGCACTTATCGAAAAGATGGCAGAGCAACTCCAGGATATCGCTTCAGTTGAAAAGTTACCTACACGCGAAGGGGCTAGGGTCCACCTCATCCTGACGCCACTTGCAGCGAAGAACAAGAAGACTGAGAATGTAGCCAAAAACGATAATAATGAACCTGAAAAGGAAGGAATAACGGAAAATGCCAAAGCTGAAGACGCATAAAGGTGCCGGTGCTCGTTTTCGAGTTACCCCTAATGGTAAAGTCCTTCGAATGAAGGGTGGTAAATCCCATCTTCGACGAACCAAGCCCTATCGAGTAAAGAAATTATTTGATGAGATGATTCCATTGAACCAGGCTGACAAACAGCGTATTTCTCGTCTCATTCCTTATGGTGCATAGGAGATAATCAATGGCTAGAATTAAGACTGGCGTTACTGCCCATCATCGACATACAAAAGTATTGGCCCTTACCAAAGGCCATCGTGGTTCAAACCACAAGCTTTACAAGAGAGCTAGCGAATCTATGCTCCACTCTCTCCGCTATTCGACCATCCATCGAAAAGATCTCAAGGCCGATATGCGAAGACTCTGGATCGTTCGAATCAATGCAGCTTGCAGAAAGAACGATACCAGCTATTCCCAGTTCATGGATGGCCTCAAGAAGAATGGCATCGAACTCAACCGCAAGATGCTTGCCGACATGGCTGTCCGAGATCCTGAAGCATTCGCTGATCTCGTCAAACAGGTAGCCTAATTTATTTAATTAGATTTGGGTTTTAAAGGGGACAAGACACGATTCTGTCCCCTTTTTCGTTTATATATAGTCAAATTTTGCTTTGAATACGAACAAAAAACTATAATACTTAAGACTAATTCTGAAATGTGAGGCACGAGTTGGCTGATTCGAACAAGAAAATAGAAAAAGACAAGTTCATCGCTAAGAAGAACGAATCTAAAGTTAAAATAGCTGAAAGGACACGAAAGACCATCTATGGCGTTTTCATCGGTGTCATAGTCTTGATACTCATCTTTGTGGGTTTGGGTGTTGGTAGTTGGATCAAGAATGAAGTCAAACCTTCTAGGACTACTGTTATCAGTGTTTATGATAAAAATATCTCTGCTCGTGACTATGCTGATGCATTGGCATATGTCTCTGCATCATATCCTCAGTATGCTGCCTATTTCACCGGTACTGCTGCTCAGACCATCGAATTAGCCGAGGTAGTTTACCGTAAGGCAACTGAATTGGGTTACTCAGTAACAGACGAGGAAGTTCAGAATCTCATTTCTTACTACAAGTTTGATAACAACCAGGCTGTACGCGATATTCTGCGTGCCGGTCTGCTTCAGAATAAAGTCCGTGATGAATATCTTACTCCTCAGCTCGACCAGGAAGTCGAGCACCGCAATTTCCAGGGTATGTTCCTTGCGGCCAAGTCTGAAGCTGAAGACGCCATTCAGATGCTAAATGGTGGTTACGATTTTGCTGAAGTAGTATCAAAGTACTTCGCCGAAACCACTTCGACTAACCTGCATCCTGAAGGTCTCTTCGATTATTACTTCAGTTCCGATGTCATGGATGAAGCAATCTTTGCTGCCGAAGTAGGTGTTGCCTCAATGGTTGAAGATCCCAACAGATCTCATTCTGGCGGTTACTGGTTTGTCCGTGTCGACGAATATGCCGAAGGGCGCTCTGCAGCCACTATCTCTGTCATTGCTGCTCCCAATGTTGATGTCGCAACTGAAATCGAACAGGAATTTGCTGAGGGCAAAGACTTCGACACCATCGCTACTAATTATTCCCTTAATTCGGATGACGAGACTGGTATAACTCAGCTCCGTGTCGCAAGCGACAGCACTATATCCTATGCCGAATTTATCTTTGATGATAGCCGCATTATTGGTGATATCAGCGGTGCGATTTATGATGGTTCAAATGATTTCGGCGGCGGTTATTGGGTATTCTACGTTCATGAAGCTGCTACTCAGAAGATGAGTGAATCCGATCTCAGTACTATGGCAAGCCTTGAACTTAATGACTGGTCTACTGAGATCTTTGAGGCTGCCAAAGACGAAATCAAAGAAGACTTGACCGAAGTAATACTGACCTGGGCAGTTAAGCGGGTGACCGGACAATGATAGGCAAGCGTATCGGTGTCGGTCTCTTAGGTATCGGTGTGATCGGAAGCAAGGTCGCTTCCGTCCTCTTGGAAAGACAGAGCATCATCTCGGCTGAGACCGGATGTGAAGTCTATCTCAAGAAGATCAAGGTCCTTCCTTCTGATCTCGAACGACCCATAGCCAAGGCTATGGAACCGTCTCTCTTCACCACGTCCGATGATGAGTTTTTTAATGATCCGGACATCCAGATCGTCATCGAACTCATCGGTGGCGAGCATCCTGCATTTGAATATCAGGTCAAGTCTCTTCAGTGCGGTAAGCACGTAGTTACCGCCAACAAAGAGGTCTTGGCCAAACATCATATCGAGCTTTTTGAATTGGCTAATGCCAACAAAGTCACGATTAATTTTGAAGCAGCGGTCGGTGGCGGAATCCCCATCATTGCACCGCTGACTCGTGACCTCATCCTGAACAGGGTGAATGGCATCCAGACCATCATCAACGGTACCACCAACTATATTCTTACCAAAATGGCAGATGAGGGTCTTGAATTCGATGAAGCACTCAAACAGGCCCAGCAGCTGGGCTATGCTGAATCTAACCCGGCCAACGATGTCCATGGAATAGATGCCTGCTATAAGCTGGCTATCCTTTCCACATTGGCATTCAATACTCCTGTTTATCCCAGCCAGATCGCTCCAGAAGGTATCACTTCCTTAGATTCGGCTGACTTCAAATATGCCAAAGAACTTGGCTGTGTAATCAAACTGCTTGCTATCGCTAAGCAGGATGAGAATGACGAAGTGGAAGTCCGTGTACATCCCGTCTTTATCCCTAAGGATGCCGAACTTGCCAGTGTCAACGGCGTATTCAATGCCGTTCTCATCAACGGCGACCTTACCGGTAACGTTACTTTCATCGGTAAAGGTGCTGGTCCTGATCCCACTTCTTCTGCTGTCGTCTCTGACGTCGTCAAGGCAGCACGTGCTATCGTGGCTGAATCATTCATGCCGGTCATCGTTCCTAATCAGAAGAAGCGTATCAAGGCCCTAGATGAGATCGTCACACATTACTATCTGAGACTTACGGTCGCTGACGAATGTGGTATCCTTGCCCAGATTGCCAGTGCCCTTGGCGAGAACTCCATCAGTATCGCATCTTGTATCCAGAAGGATGCCGATAAAGTGAATGGCACTGTTCAAATCGTCATTATGACGCATCCAGCATTGGAGTCTAACATACAGAAAGCGGTCGAGATCCTTAAGCAGAGTTCCAATGTTAAGAAAGTACATAATTTGATAAGAGTAGAGGTATAAAGATGGGTTACATTAGACGCGGTTTGCTTTACAAATACACCGAGTACCTTCCGATCACTGACAAGACTCCGATGCTTTCACTCTGTGAAGGCGACACTCCTTTGGTCCGAGCCCCCATGCTTGAAAGTGTTATCGGTTGTGAAGAACTCTACTTCAAACTCGAAGGATGCAATCCTACCGGTTCTTTCAAGGACCGCGGTATGGTTATGGCTATTGCCAAGGCTGCTGAAGCCGGCAGCAAGGCCGTCATGTGTGCATCCACCGGCAATACCAGCGCCTCCGCTGCAGCTTATGCCGCTCGCATGGGCATGCAGGCCATCATAGTCATCCCTGAAGGCAAGATTGCTCTCGGCAAACTTGCTCAGGCTATCATGCACGGTGCCAAGATCGTAGCCATCGATGGCAACTTCGACCAGGCGCTCAACATGGTCCGAGAAATGACTTCCAAGCATCCCGTAACCCTCGTAAACTCTATCAATCCTCATCGTATCGAAGGTCAGAAGACTGGTGCTTTCGAGATCGTTGATGCTTTGGGTGATGCTCCCGATATCTTAGCTATCCCTGTCGGCAATGCCGGCAATATCACTGCTTACTGGAAGGGTTTCAAAGAATATCATGCCGCTGGTAAGTCTACTAAACTTCCTAAGATGACTGGTTTCCAGGCTGAAGGTGCTGCTCCCATCGTTCTCGGTCACCCCATCGAGAAACCTGAGACCATCGCTACCGCTATCCGAATCGGTAATCCGGCATCCTGGAAGAAGGCTGAAGCCGCCCGTGATGAATCCAATGGTTCCATCAGCATGGTCTCCGATGCTCAGATTCTCGAAGCTTATCACATGATGGCAGAAAAGGTCGGTGTCTTTGCCGAACCTGCTTCCTGTGCACCTCTCGCTGGTCTCCTCAAACTCAAGAGGAATGGTGCTGACTTCTCAGGCAAGAAGATCGTCTGCATTGCTACCGGTAACGGTCTAAAGGATCCTGACAATGCCATCAAAGATTTCCAAGGCATCATCAGAGTTCCTGCCGATCTTGCCTCTATCGAAAAACAGTTAGGTTGGTAAAGAGAAATGGATCAACAGCAGATCAAGGATTCGGTCCGACAGATTCTCCTGTCAATAGGTGAAGACCCCGAAAGGGAAGGTCTTAGGGAGACTCCGCGCAGAGTTGCCGAGATGTACAAAGAAATCTTCTCTGGTCTTGATGCCGATCCGATCAAAGAACTTGCTGTCGGTTTTGAACTGGGTCATCATGAGATGATCCTCCTTAAAGATATCCCGTTCTATTCCATGTGCGAGCATCACATGCTTCCTTTCTATGGTGTTGCTCATGTCGCATATATCCCCAATGAAGAGGGCCGAGTCGTTGGCATCAGCAAGATCGCACGTGTCGTCGACATCATTGCCCGCAAACCGCAGATCCAGGAACGTATGGTCAGCGAGATCGCTGATGCTATCAATGATGGTCTTAAGCCTCTAGGTGTCGCTGTCGTGGTCCAGGCAGAACATATGTGCATGATCATGCGTGGCATCAAGAAACCCGGGACCAGCGTCATCACTTCAGCACTGCGTGGTGCTTTCAAGAACAACCCGACCACCCGTGCTGAATTCATGTCACTCATCCAGTCCAAATAGGCACACCGCCATCCTTTCAGGTGCCTTTCATTCTTTTTTGAAGTGGGGTACATATTATGCTTTATAAAGAATTCAAGGGCGATAAACTGTCTCAGTTGGGATATGGTCTTATGCGCCTTCCTGTTACAGAGACCGGTGCTATCGATGAAGCCGAGACTCAAAAACTCGTGGAATACGCTTTAGAATGCGGCGTCAATTATTTCGATACTGCTTATCCTTATCATGGTGGTAATTCTGAAGTTGTTATCGGCAAAATCCTTAAATCACATCCGCGAGATTCATTCTTCCTGGCAGACAAGTTCCCCGGACACATCATCTGCGACGATCATACTCCTGCTCCCATCTTTGAAGAGCAGCTCCAGAAATGCCAGGTCGATTACTTCGACTACTATCTCTTACACAATGTTACTGAGTGCTCGTTAGAAGCCTATATGGACCCTAAATGGGGTATTGTTGATTACTTGGTTGAACAGAAGAAACAGGGCAGGATACGCCATCTTGGCTTTTCAACTCATGGCGAGATTCCCACGATAAAAAAGTTCCTCGACCGATATGGAGAACATCTCGAATTTTGTCAGCTCCAGATTAACTATGTCGACTGGGTGCTGCAGCAGTCCAAGGAAAAGTATGACCTCGCAAAATCATACGGACTTGGTATCTGGGTCATGGAACCTGTTCGAGGCGGACGTCTCGTGAAACTCGGTCCAGAACATGAAAATCGTCTCAAAGAGCGACATCCTGAATACAGCCAGGCCGATTGGTGTTTCCGCTTCATCCAGGAACTTCCTGATGTCTATATGACCCTTTCCGGTATGACTACCATGCTGCAGTTAGTATCCAATATCAGCATCTATAATTCATATGTTCCTTTGACTCTCGAGGATAAAGCTGTCCTTGCTGCCATTACTGCCGAGCTGACCTCTCAGGGACCACAGTGTACCGGATGCCGCTACTGTGTCGATAAGTGCCCCATGGGTATCGATATCCCGCGAGTCATGGAACTCTACCGTGATCTCCTGTTTGCTCTTTCTCCCACTATCGGCATGCGCCTCGATGCTATGCCTGAAGGTAGCCGTCCTGCCGACTGCATTCAGTGCGGCAATTGTTCGTCCATGTGTCCTCAGGAACTGGATATTCCTTTCGTGATGAAAGACATGACTGAGAGACTGTCCAAGACGAAATCCTGGGCTCAGGTTAGCAAAGAGAGACTGGAAGCTAATAAGAAGGTCATAAGACCATAAAACGTTCCCACTCTTCACAGATGCCCAAAAGCATGGGCGGAAGATAGGATAGCGTTTTGATCTTCATTTCCTGAGGTATTTCGAAATACGCCCCGGCAACAGAACCGGTGATTGCGGCGATGGTATCACTGTCTCCGCCGACTGATATAGCATTCCTGATAGCATCCTCAAAGCTTTCCGCATCGATGAAAGCTGTCAGTGCGACAGGTACAGTACCATCGCAGGATAAGTCGTTCACATAGTTCTCACGATACCATTCCATACTTTCGTTGAGAGGGTAGTAGTGGAGTGAGATATATTCGCGAATCTTGTCCTGAGAATCACCTTTGAGTGCCATTGCAATCGCACGACACACTGATTCAGCGCCTTTCAGTGCCTGCTGACTGTTATGTGTCACGGCGGTAGCCGCCTTGGCATAAGCTGTCATGTCGACTGATCTGTAGAAAGCGTAACCGACGGGACCGATACGCATGGCGGCACCATTGCCGATGCTCCCGTATGGATCCATATCGTCGGACAGCATCCATTCAATGAAACGCTTTCCGTAGCCGGCATTGACGAAGGCGCGTCCGAGATAGCGCATATATTTTTTGACGTATTCAGAAAGTAACTCTGGTGAAGCGGGGATGGGACCGTTCCTGACATCCAAGACAGCTTTGGCAACAGCCAGTGTCAGGACGGAATCATCCGTGAAATGACATTCGTCAGTGAAGAGTTCGAATTCTTTTGATTTAAGGTTGTTCGATTCGAAACGTGATCCAATTATGTCACCGATCAATGCTCCGAACATGATGAAGACACCTTATCTTAGGAAGAACCAGTAGTAGATACCCACACCGATGAAGACCAGAAGCAGGGCACTCATGATATAGATACCGGTCATACTTCCGTCTTTGCCTCGGGTCGTCCTGAGTACCGGCTCGCGTCTTGAGGCCGGTTCTTTAGTGTTCTTGTAGTTCCTGTAATCATCCAGCGGATCGTAGTCCCTTGAGCCGCCTGAATAACTGCTGGTCTCCTTGTATGAACGATGTTCAGGAACTGGTCGTGAATACTGGGGAGGAGGATTGTATGATGGTTGCTGGGGAGGGATGTATCCTCCGTATGCAGGGGGCTGCTGGTAGTTGTTCTGAGGATAAGCGTTATAGTTGTTGTAAGCAGGTGGAGGATTGTAGGATTGCTGCTGAGGAGGTACATAACTTCCGTAAGATGTCTGAGGCTGGGATGCCTGATTCACCATCTTGAAGATGTCCTGCTGTGAATTATTACCATATAAGGATGATTGTGTAGGAGTCTGAGGGACGTTATTGACGATATCAAAGACGTTGCGAGATGTCTCTCTAGGAGGAGTGTTGACTATGGGAGGATTGACTGTCTTTGGCTTCATCTCGTCTTCGGGGCTGGCTGGACTGACTGGTTCGCCGGTGGGATTCTCAAAAGCAGGTTTGATATCTTTCTTGGCAGTGGAATCGCCGTCGCCGTTATAAAGACCGCCGGCATAGCCATTGGAGACTACGTCTGGTTTAGATACATCCTGAAGGGGCGGGAAATTCGGTTCAGGAATCTTGGCTGCAGCCTGATAAGGCTTCGGTTCTTCCTTAGGTTTTTCGATCTCTTTACCGCAGTGTGAACAGATATTGGTCGAATCAGTGCGTTTGTTACCGCAATGGGGACAGAAAGAGTGTTCTTCTTTCTTCTCCTCATTGATGCTTGCACCGCAGTTAAGGCAGAATTTTAATTCTTTACTATTTTCAGTGGTACCTAAATCGTGACCACATTTAGGGCATTTGTTTTCCATGATTGTTCCTCATGTCTAATTATACACTATATACGATTTTCAGGCGTGATGTCACTCCCATGACATCATTGTAGCTTTTATCGGAAAGATTTCCACAATCAGACATGATTGGTGTGTTTTGATATGGCTACTGGCCCAGTTCTTTGTTCCTTTTGTAAGCGCACTTGATGGCTTCGATACAGATATCGCGGAAATGATTGGCGTCTAAGGATTTGACGCCTTCGATCGTGCTTCCGCCCGGTGAGCAGACTCGCTGTTTGAGTATCTCGGGATCTTCTCCGGTATTGAGGACCATTTCAGCTGCACCTTTCATAGTGCTTGCTGCAAACTTTATAGCCTGTTCACGGGAAAGACCGCACTGTACGGCGCCCTCTGCTACTGCATCGACCATCATGTACATGTAGGCAGGTCCGCAGCCGGAAAGTGAACAGCCGGCATCAATGAGTTCTTCTGGAAGATATTCCACGATGCCGGAGTATTTCATGTCGTCTACGAATGATTTGATGATGTCATCGGTGATCCTGGAATTATAGGAATAAAGAGTGGTTCCTGCACCCAGCAGTACAGGGGTGTTCGGCATGATGCGGATGATGCGTGCATCGTATCCCAGGAAGTTTCTGATCTTTTCCATCGAGAGACCGGCCGCCATCGTGATGATGACGGGGTCTGTCTTTTTCATGATGTCTTTGACCTCATCGAGGACGCTCTGCATGACCTGAGGTTTTACGCCCAGGAATATCCTGTCACACTTCTCGGCGATCTCAGCATTGGTGCCAAGTTTACATCCGAGTGCGCTTGCTGCTTCCTTAGCTTTTGCTTCGTCGCGGTCGCTTACGATGATGTCTTTAGTAACCTTGGAGACTGCTTTAGCTAATGCGCCTCCCATATTTCCGCATCCGATGAATCCGTATCTCATTTTTTGTTCCTATCTGATCTGTCCGTTGCCGCGGATGATGTATTTATAAGTCGTGAGTTCTTCCAGTCCCATGGGGCCGCGGGCGTGAAGCTTCTGAGTCGAGATGCCGATCTCGCATCCCAGTCCGAACTCACCGCCGTCAGTGAACCTGGTGGAAGTATTGACGTACACTGCTGCTGAATCAACGTTCTTAAGGAAGTATTCGGCAGCTTCTTTGTCTTCAGTTATGATGGAATCGCTGTGCTTGGTCGAGTGTTTTTCGATGTGTTCACAGGCTTCTTTGACGTCAGAAACGGTCTTTACGGCCAGGATGAAATCGTTGAATTCAGTATCGAAATCCTCTTTGCCTGCGGGTGTGCCGGGGATGATCTTGAGACAATCCGATGACAGTCTCAGTTCCACTGGCTGGAGATTGGCTTTCAGTCTGTCTTCAACCAGTGTCTTATAGACCATCGGCAGGAAGACCTTGGCGATATTACGGTCGACTAAAAGGACTTCTTCAGCGTTGCAGACGCTGGGACGGGATGTCTTGGCATTGTCGATGATCTTCATGGCCATATCGAGATTGGCTTTTTCATCTACATATACATGGCAGATACCGGTACCGGTCTCGATGATGGGTACCGTGGAATTCTCAACACAGCTCTGGATGAGGGCCTTGCCTCCGCGGGGGATCAAAAGATCTACATATCCGTTGGCTTTCATGAGCTTTTTAGTGCTCTCTCGGTTAGTGTCTTCGATTATTTGTACGGCGTCCTCGGTAAGACCGGCCTGTTTGAGCCCTTTTCTTAATGCTTTAACGATGGCAAGTGATGATCCGAGGGCTTCTTTTCCGCACTTCAATATACAGACATTGCCGCTTTTGATACACAGTGCGGCGACGTCGCTGGTTACGTTGGGACGGCTTTCGTAGATACAGCCGATGACGCCGAATGGTACAACGATCTTCTGGATGAAGAGTCCGTTTGGACGGGTCTTTTCTTCTATTACCTTTCCGAGGGGATCTTTCAGATCGATGACTTCACGGATACCTTTTGCCATGGAGACGATGCGTTCTTCCGTAAGTCGCAGCCTGTCGATCATAGCGATAGAGAGTTTTCCTTCGGCATCCTTGAGATCATCCATATTGGCAGCGAGGATGGACGGAGTCTCGGCAAGAAGTGAATCTGCCATGTATCTCAGGGCATCGTTCCTCTGCGCTTCACAGCTGATGGATACTTCAGCTTTAGCCTTGCGGGCTTTTTCCAAAATGCTTTTCATTATGATCATTATTATTTACCTGTAAAACGAGTTCCAACGGCTTTGCCGTCGAGGATGTCATAGAGATTTTCGGGTTCTTTACCGTTGGTGATGACCATGTCGCAGCCTGCTTCCATGCAGATCTCGGCCGCCTTGAGTTTGGTCACCATGCCGCCGGTACCGAAAGTAGAGCCTTTACCGTCGGCCAGGGCATAGGTCGCTTCATCGACCTTCTTCACGATGGGGATCAGTGTTGCATTAGGATCCTTGTGGGGATCGGCGGTATAAAGGCCGTCGATGTCGGAAAGCAGGATCAGAAGATCGGCTTTTACGCTCTTGGCGACTACTGCGCCCAAAGTATCATTGTCGCCGATGACGATCTCGTCAGTGGCGATGGTATCGTTTTCATTGATGATGGGGATGGCATCGAGTTCCAGAAGACGGGAAAGGGTATTCTTGAAGTTGGCATAGTTCTTTTCATTATGAAGGTCGGCATTGGTGATGAGGATCTGAGCGACATTATGATTGAATTCGCTGAAGATCTTGTCATAGGTATACATCAGTTCGCACTGACCTACGGCAGCGGATGCCTGTTTGGTGGCCATGTCGGCAGGTCTGCCCTCAAGGCCCAGTTTGCCGACGCCCATGGCGATGGCGCCTGAAGATACCACGATGACTTCGTTTCCGGCATTCTTGATGTCGGAAATCACCTTACATATCGTCTCGACCCTGCGGATATTTAAGTGTCCGGTCTTATGGGTCAGCGTGCTTGTTCCTATCTTGATGACTATGCGCATAGGACTTCTCCCGTTTCTTTTGAGATATTATACCTGTTTGAGAAAAATGTGTTTATGTGTGTCACGTTTTAAGCTGTCTATATGTACGATAAACTGAATAATATCGTACGAAATAGTTGATAAAAATGTACGAATAAGTTATGATGAAGCCAGAAAACTATCGGAGAAATGAAAAATGTCTATCACAGCAACGGAATTGAAAGAGAACTTAAGCAAATATCTGCTCCTTTCCGAGAAAGAGGATGTTTATATCACAAAAAACGGGAAGGTCATTGCTAAACTGACCAGTCCATTTAAGGACAAGTTGTCGATTGTTGAGTCTCTGAGAGGCGTCGTTCCTGATACTGTTTCATTAGATGAACTGAAAGCAGAGAGAGCATCCAGAGTATGAATGCAGTGATTGATACCTGTGTAGTGGTGGACTTCCTGCAGGACCGGAAGCCTTTTTCTGATACGGCAAATGCGGTCTTCATCGCAGCCGCCAGTGATTCGTTCGAGGCTTTCATTACGGCTAATTCCGTGTCTGACATCTATTATCTTTTGTTCAGATCCCTGCATGATGACAGGAAGTGTCATAAGGTCATTTCTGATCTTTTCGAGTTGGTAGACATCCTCGATGCTACGTCTCTGGATTGTAAAAAGGCGCTTCTTTCAAAGCTTAAAGATTATGAAGATGCTCTTTTGGATGAGATCGCGGTCCGTTCAGGTATGGACTGTATCATTACCCGTAATATCAAAGACTTTGCAGAATCTAATGTCAGAGCACTGACTCCCGAAGAATTCCTGGCGCTGTTGAACGATTAGATGAAGTTAGTGCAGAAGCTCTTCCTGTGGTAAGGAGAGAGTCCGTACTGCTTGATGAGCTTGGCATGCAGCGCGGTTCCGTATCCCTTGTGCTTGGCAAACTGCCAGTTGGGATATTCTTTATCGAGCTCTTCCATGATGCGGTCACGAGTGACCTTGGCGACGATAGATGCTGCAGCGATAGACAGAGACAGAGCGTCTCCGTGGGTGATATCGATCTGGGGGAGATTGAGAGTCGGCAGTTTGAAATGATCCACCAAGACCGAATCCGGCATGGGATCGATGTCCTTGACAGCGTTTTCCAGGACTTCCCGCCCGCAGAAGGACATGCCTTTCACGTCGATAGTGTAGGCGTCTATGAGACATGTGCCGTATTCACAGTGATTTATGATCTCAGGATAGAGAGCATCCCGCTGTTTTTCCGTCAGTTTCTTGCTGTCATTCAGGAGTTTTATCCAAGGGAGTTCCCGGTCGGAAGGGAGTATCACGGCGGCGGCAACTAATGGTCCTGCGATACAGCCGCGTCCGGCTTCATCTACGCCGGCGATCCTTTTGAAACCGTTCGATATCAGGATATCTTCGTATTCGAATGAGGGAGACATTAAAGGATGATACCTCCGCCGATGAGAAGATCATCCTGATAGAAGACCACAGACTGCCCCGGAGTTGGGGCCCAGACCGGACTATCACATTCGATCTCAGCATCATTTCCGTAAAGATGGACTCTTCCGTTCACCGGCTTTGCCTGATAGCGCACTTTTATCTGTGCTTCAAAAACATCTCCCATATCAGCAATTATCGAGACATTTGAAGCTTTGATGGATGAGGTGTTCAGTTCATCATGCAGACAGACGGTTATAGTGTTTCTTTCTGTATCGATCTCTTTGACATAGAGTTTGTCGTTCAGTTTGGTATCGAATCCGTGTCTTTGTCCGACAGTGTAGTAGGCAAGTCCCTTATGTGTCCCGATGACGTTTCCTTTGGTGTCCAGGACATCTCCGGATTCGGAAGGGTAGCGCTTTTCGATTAGTTTCCCATAGTCTCCGTCTGGAATGAAGCAGATATCGAGACTGTCCTTATTGGAATGCGCCGAAAGTCCGTTCTGTTTAGCAATTGTCCGGACGTCCTCCTTAGTCATCTCTCCCAAGGGGAAGAGGATATATGGAATGACGTCATGGTCGATGTCATAAAGGAAATAAGACTGATCCTTCTTGGGGTCGAGTCCTTTATAGATGTTATTTCCGATCCTGCGGATATAATGTCCCGTCGCAAAATGCCCGAAACCCTGTTCTTTGGCAAATTCGACGAGCTTTCCAAATTTTATCTTCTTGTTGCATCGGACGCAGGGATTGGGAGTAAGTCCGTTAT
This sequence comes from Dehalococcoidia bacterium UBA1222, assembly GCA_002309415.1. The sequence goes on along the minus strand of DBXC01000002.1, from coordinate 23,242 downwards.
GATAGGCGGAGCAGAAATCATCGATGATGGTATGTTTGAATTCTTCAGTGATATCGATTTTAGTAAGCGGTATCCCCAGTTCCTTCGCGCTGGTCTCGGCAGCCAAGGATGATGCGTCATCCGTTACTTTCATCCACACGGCGCTGACATCATAACCGGCCTTTTTCAAAAGCAACGCACTGACCGAGGAATCGACTCCTCCGCTCAGTGCTAAAAGAACTCTTTTGTTATCTGAATCAGTCATTGTCGATCCGTGAGATCACTTCGTTCCAGATGATCCCGCTGATCTCCTCTATGGTCTTGGATGCATCGATGGTAACGAAACGTTCGGGTTCCGCTTTAACGATGGCTTTGAAGCCTTTGCGGACCTTCTCATGGAAGACTAAGGATTCCTTTTCGATGCGGTCTAATTTGGTCTTGATGCGTGAGAAACTGGCTTTAGGATCCATGTCGAAGAAGAATGTCAGGTCGGGGACGATGCCGTGTGAACCAACCAAATTGGCTTTCTTCACGGTCTCGATATCGAGTCCGCGGGCATATCCCTGATATGCCAGAGTCGAATCAGTATATCTGTCGCAGATCACGATCACATCATCTTCCAATGCAGGTATGATCACCTGTTCGATGAGCTGAGAGCGTGATGCATTGAAGAGCAAAAGTTCAGTCTCAGCTGAGATCGGCTCGCTGTGTTCTGACTTTAGTATCTTGCAGATGAGTTCGCCGACTTCGGTGCCGCCCGGTTCGTGGGTCAGGATACACTTCTTTCCGGCTTCCTTCAGTTTTTCATACAGGAGGCGGCTCTGGGTGGATTTCCCGTTGCCTTCTCCGCCTTCAAATGTGATGAACATCTTCTTTAATTGCCCTCAGGGTAGATCGAGACCCGTCGTTCTGTTCCCAGTCCTCGGGACTCGGATGCTAGATTATTGCGCTCGGCGACCAGATGTTGCAAACGCCTGATATAGGCTACCTGGGGGCTCAGCTGCACTTCTTCATTGTTCTCTTTGACTTCCTGTACAGCCCGTTCTGCTTCCTTGATAGCTTTCTCGATGTTGTAATCATCGACCTTCATGTTGGAAGCAGACTTTGCTGCTGATTTGGCAGCCTGGGGGAACAGAGTCTCAAGCATATGTCGCATCTGTCCGGGATTGGGGTTCTTCAGGACGTAGATGGGGATATTATGTGCCTCGGCATCCCTGATCTTCTGCGGCTTTCTGATGAAGTAGGCCTTGGTGGTCACCATGGTATCGGCGTATCTGAGATTATCAGTGACCTTGAGACGAATGCCCATGTCTTCAGCAACAGAGCCCAAACGTGATGCATTGACGCCGAAGAGATAAAGCGTAGAGCTCTCCCCATGGACTTCTCTAGTCTTCTTATTGTGATTGGTATCGGATTTAGTTTCTTTGTTCGGAGCTTCGATCTGGGCCTTGGTGATCTTGACTTCACCATTTTCAATAGTCCTGATCTCGACTTCAGGAGTGTTTCCGAGGAGACTTTCGTCGACAGCTTCTGCAACATTGGGATGTACGGTCAGCTGGTATCTGTCATGGATCTCGATCACGATCTCGAAGGTGGGCGGAGCCTTTCTTTCGAGGATCGTCTTCTGAGTACCTCTTCGTTTAGCTTCTTCGTCGCCCAGGGTCACGGCCTGGATACCGCCGATGAGGTCGGAAAGGGTTGGGTTGATCATGAGGTTCTCAAGGATGTTGCCGTGGGCAGTACCGATGAGCTGGACGCCTCTTTCTGCGATGGTACGTGCTGCCGCGGCTTCCTGTTCAGTACCGATCTCATCGATGACGATGACTTCGGGCATATGGTTCTCGACGGCTTCGATCATAACGGCATGCTGCTGTGCAGTGACGCTGACCTGCATACGTCGGGCTTTGCCGATGGCCGGATGAGGGATATCGCCGTCGCCGGCGATCTCATTGGATGTATCTACGATGACGACTCGTTTTCCGCCGACGGTGGATAGGAGTCGTGATGCTTCTCGGAGGATTGTGGTCTTACCGATGCCGGGACGTCCTAAAAGAAGGATACTTTTACCGGAGAGAATGAGGTCTTCGATGATCTTGGCAGAGTCGGTGATGGCACGGCCTACTCGGCAGGTGAGACCGACGATCTTACGTTCGCGGTTTCTGATACAGGAGATTCTATGGAGGGTACGGGTGATGCCGGAGCGGTTGTCATCTCCGAACGGAGAGATACGGCTCGTGACATATTCGATGTCCTGTTCGGTAACTTCGGTATCAGCCAGATCGAGTTCATAATCCAGAAAACGGGCAGTGGGGATGCGTCCGATATCCATGACGACTTCCAGGAGTTTCTCCGTGTTGCCGTTCTGTCGGATTGCTTCTGCGATGTGGGGCGGGAACTTCTCAAGGAACAGTTCCAGTTCAGCTGCTGGGTCGCCGAAATAATTAGTTGCGTTTACATCGATCATAATGACCTCTTTCCCATCATAAAAGCGGTAATTTTGATGGAATTCCGTTCCGTCTGGGATACTTATCACTAGTTTTGCGTTTTTTGAGATATATGACAAGGAAACGGTCGTCACCTTCGAATTCTGATAACGTTACCGCTTTCTTTTCTTCCAGTTCTCCTCCAAGGAGATGGCAGGCATGCATGGCTTCTCTGATCTCATCATCGAGACTGCCTTTTTTCAAAGCAATCACTTTTCCGCCGATCTTGGTGAAGGGGAGAGTGTATTCTAGAAGCGTTGCTGCTCTGGCCAATGCTCTCGCCGTTACGAAATCATATTTTTCTCGGTGTTCCGGAAGCACAGCGTAGTCTTCGCATCTTCCGTTGAATACTTCGACATTCTTCCTCCCAAGCAGTTCAGCTGTCTCTTTGAGGAAAACGGTTTTCTTTCCGGTGGCTTCCAGAAGTGAGATCTTCATGTCTGGGAAGATGATGGACAGCGCCAATCCCGGAAATCCTCCGCCGCTTCCGACGTCCAGTAACTTTGCTTCGGGCTTCTTTTTGAGTTCGGGATAAAGAGTGAAAGAATCGAGGAAGTGTCTTGTAAGAATGTCTGCTTCTTCGGTAATTGCAGTGAGATTGAACTTCTGATTGGTCTCGACGAGGTGCTCCGCATATCTCCTTACGAGGTCAAGCTGTTCATCATCCAGTTCCACCCCCATTTTTCTGCAGGAGTCAGCGAATACTTCGTAGTTGTTTTCCATATACATTAATTATATCTGTAAAGTGCAGCGACGAAAAATCGACTAATCCCCTCTACTAGGTATAAAATAAATCTGTTGTTTGACCTGCACGGGAAGTACTCGTGAGGTATGAAAGGATTAACAATGATAGAAGAACAGTATCTTCCGGTTTACCGCCACAGTCTGGCACACATTCTCGCCAAGGCTGTCCAGAAATTCTTTGGAGATGAGACAGTACAGCTTGCCATCGGTCCTCAGATCGACAACGGCTTCTACTATGACTTCGGTCTTCCTCATCCCATCACTGAAGCTGATTTCCCTGCTCTCGAGAAACTGATGACTGAGATCATCAAGAAAGGCGAACCTTTCACTCGAAAAGAGGTCTCCAAGGATGAAGCTTTAGCTATCTTCAAGGATCAGAAATACAAGGTCGATATTATCAACGAACTTCCTGCTGATGAATTGATCACTATCTATACTACCGGCGACGATTTCACTGATCTCTGCCGTGGTCCGCACGTTGCGAACACTAAAGACGTCCAGTCTGCCGCATTCAAGATTGCTTCCACCTCCTCCGCATATTGGAGAGGTGATGAGCACAATGATTCCCTGCAGCGAATCTATGTGTATGCCTATCCTTCAAAAGGTGAACTCAAGGAATATCTCGATTTCCTGGCTGAAGCTAAGGCCCGTGATCACAGGATCCTTGGTCCGCAGTTGGACCTCTTCTTCATCGATCAGATGGCTCCCGGTATGCCTTACTGGCTGCCCAAAGGTATGAGACTCATCAATACCATCCTGGATTTCTGGCGTGATGAACACGAGACCCGCGGATATCAGGAAGTTGCTACTCCTCTCCTCAATAAGAATGCTCTTTGGGTCACTTCCGGCCACTGGGATCATTACCGTGACGGCATGTTCTGCATGGAGACCGAGGAAAAAGATATCTATGGTCTCAAGCCCATGAACTGCCCCAATTCCCTCGTTATTTATAATCGAAAGCGACACAGCTATAAGGAATTCCCTTTGAGATATTCCGACTGTGATGTCCTCCATCGAAAAGAGAAATCCGGCGAGCTCAATGGATTGTTGCGTGTACAGATGTTCCGACAGGATGACTCTCACAACTATGTCACTGAAGATCAGATCGCTGAAGAGGTCAACAACATCCTCGATATCGCCGACCGCTTCTATGGAATCTTCGGTATGACATACCGACCTGAACTTTCTACCAGACCTGATGATTACATGGGTGAACTCTCTCTCTGGGATCGGGCTGAAGCTGAACTTAAGTCCATTCTCGACAAACGATACGGCGAGGGCGGTTATGATATCAACGAAGGCGACGGTGCGTTCTACGGTCCTAAGATCGATATCATCATGAAGGACTGTCTGGGCAGACAATGGCAGACCGGTACCGTTCAGCTCGACTTCCAGCTTCCCCGTAACTTCAAAGCCGTCTATGTCGCTGCTGACAATACCGAAAAGATCCCGGTCATCATCCACCGTGTCATCTATGGTTCCCTCGAGCGATTTATCGGTCTCCTGATCGAACAGTTCAAAGGTGCTTTCCCGTTCTGGCTCGCTCCTTCTCAGGTGGGCATCGTTCCTATCCGAGCAGAGCACAATGAATATGCTAAGGAAGTTGCCAGGAAACTGCGAAGGAACCATGTCCATATCGAGATCGATCTTGATGATTCCCATATGAACAACAAGATCAAGAACTACAAGAACTACAAAGTTCCTTACATCGTCGTACTTGGTGATAAAGAAGTCACCGAACGAACGGTCTCCATCAACTTCCGAGACGGCGGGCAGGCTCATGACATCCCTCTCGATGATTTCATCAAGATGTGCAACTATATGAACGAAGCCAAGTGCCTCGACCTCATCAAGAGCGTTGACGAGATCAAACCCATCGAAGACTAATTCAAAGATACAGTGAAGGTCTCAGGGAAACTTGAGACCTTCATCCTATCGATAGAGACAACATATGGCAGCAAAACGCGACAATAAGGAAATGTTCAAGAACCTGAAGTATTATCTGATACTTTTGGATTTCCTTATCTATGTCATCAGTGATGTCATCTTCCTGGTCTTCCATCTGTCCAATCCTGTCGGTATCTCCAACGAACAGCTCCTCTATCAGTTCCTGATGGGCGGTCTGTCGCTCTTTGCATTCAGGATCTTTGTCGGTGTCTACCGTCAGGACTGGCGACACGGCTATCTCGAACCATACATCCGTCTTACTATTGCCGACATTCTCGGCGGCATCGCCTATATCATCTTCGCAAGGACCCTGGGTACCCGCGATATCCTCTTCATCACCCTCTTTGCCATCATCGTCTTCAACTTCGTCGGAGCTTTGCTTCTCCGCATTGGTATCCTTTATATCTACCAGAGAACGCAGAAGAAAGACATGGTCCTCCTGTCTTCTCCTACCATGCATGGGGAAGAACAGAAATTTATCCAGGAAGCTTTTGACCGCAATTGGGTCGCTCCCCTGGGCTTCAACTGCGACGGTTTTGAAAATGAGATGGTGGATTATCTAAAGACTGATAACGGCACCCGAGGAAGGAACTTACATGCCCTTGCCACCGTTTCCGGTACATCGGCTATCCATCTGGCGGTTAAACTGGCCGGTGTTAAGCCCGGAGATATCGTTCTGTGTTCTGACATGACTTTCTCAGCTACCGTTAATCCGGTTGTATATGAAGGCGGTAAGACGGTCTTCGTCGATTCAGAACCTGAAACATGGAACATGGATCCTGAAGCTTTGAAAAAAGCCTTCGAGAAGTATCCTGAAGCAAAGTTCGTCGACCTCGTACATCTTTACGGCACTCCTGCCAAGATGGATGAGATCAAAGCGATCTGCGATGAGCACGGGGCTACTCTCATCGAGGATGCGGCTGAGGCACTGGGCGCAGATTACAAAGGACAGAAATGCGGTTCCTTCGGTAAATACGGCATCCTCAGTTTCAACGGCAACAAGATCATCACGACTTCCGGCGGCGGTATGCTTTTGGCTGACACTAAAGAATCCCGCGATAAGGCACTCTTCTGGGCTACTCAGTCACGGGATGCCGCTCCTTGGTATCAGCATACTGAACTGGGTTACAACTACCGTATGAGCAATGTGGTTGCCGGCATCGGCAGGGGACAGTTAAAATATCTGTCCGATCATAAAGAGCGCAAGACCGTGATCTATAACCACTACAAAGAAGGTCTTGCCGACCTCCCTGTAAAGATGAATCCGTATCTCGATGGCACTACCCCCAATTTCTGGCTGTCCTGTATGACCATCGATCCTGAATACATGTGCGAATGTTCAAGGACTGATAATGCTCCTTCCTGGAAGCATGAAGACGGAAAGACCTGTCCTGATGAATTAGCCAAGATCCTCAGGGACGAGGGCATCGAGACACGACCGATCTGGAAGCCGATGCATATGCAGCCGTTCTATAAAGACTGTGATTTCATCTCGACCGGTGTAGACGAGGATATCTTCAGACGCGGCATCTGTCTTCCCAGCGATATCAAGATGAGCGCATCCGAACAGGACCGCATCATCGAGATCATCCACCGCGCTTTCGACCGTTAATTACTTTTCTAAATTAGTTATTGACAGTACTTTCTCCTTGATGCTATAACTGTATTAGTACAAATAGTACACATAGTACAGTTGAAAGGAGGAAGGATTGATAACGCTGAATTATCGTGATTCCGCTCCGATCTATGCACAGATAAAAGAGAATCTGCGGCATCAGATAATCTCCGGCATCCTCGCGCCCGGCGATAAGCTGCCTTCCGTCAGAGAACTGGCGACACAGCTCTCGATCAATCCCAATACCATCCAGCGGGCCTATAACGAACTGGAACTCGAGGGTTTCATCATCTCTGTCCTGGGCAAGGGTAATTATGTGAGTTCCGATTTCTCCCGCGACCCCAAGAAGATCGAAAAGCTTAAAGACACTCTCATTAAGACCGTCAGTGAACTGCGCTTCATGGGAGTGACCGATGAGGAACTGGAAAAACTAATCAAGACTGGAGAAAGTCAGAATGATCGAAGTTAAGAATGTGACCAAGACTTTTGAAGGTTTTCACGCACTGGACGATATAACGCTCACGATACCGAATGGTTCTGTCTATGGTCTCGTGGGGCCGAATGGTGCAGGGAAGACCACTCTGATAAAACATCTTCAGGGCATCTACCGCCAGGATAAGGGCTCGATCGAAGTCGATGAAGAACCTATCTGGGAGAATCCTGCCGTAAAGAGCAGACTGGTGAGCATCCCTGATGATCTCTATTACAATTCTCAGACCACGATCGAGGACATGCGGGACTTTTATAAGGGGATCTACCCCAGGTTCTCCAAAGAACGTTTCGACAAGCTTCAGAAGGTCTTTGAGATCGATCCCCGCAAACAGATCCGAAAATTGTCCAAAGGTATGCAGAAGCAGGTCTGGTTTTGGATCACTCTGTCCTGCATGCCTGAATACCTCATCCTCGACGAACCCGTCGACGGCCTCGATCCCATGATGCGCCGCAATGTCTGGAGCTTAGTCCTGAACGATGTCTCCGAACATGGGCTGACGGTCATGGTATCCTCCCATAATCTCCGTGAACTTGAAGATGTCTGTGACAACGTCGGTATCATGGATCACGGGAAGATGGTCCTGGAAAGATCTCTTGAACAGCTGCAGGACAACATCGTGAAATTGCAGCTGGTCTTCCCGGACTGGATCACTGAGATACCGAATGATATCGAATATATGCACGCTGAAAAGATCGGTCGGGTCGTGACCCTCATCATCAGAAAGAATGCGGAAGAAGCGACTGCCATGGTGCAGAAGTATGATCCGCTCTTCGTCGATGCCATCCCTCTCACCCTAGAAGAGATCTTCATTTATGAATTAGGAGGTGACAAGAATGCTGTCAAAGAATTCATTCTTTAACGGGACTATCTTCAAGAACACTCTCCTGACTAGTTGGCCGGTCTGGGGGCTTGCCTCTTTCATCGGCTGTCTCTTTCCCATCGGACTGCTCTTTGCCCTGATGGGCGGGAATGCTGATATCTCAGATTTCAGCTCTTATATCTATTGCTTTGCTTTTGCTTTCGATGCTTTGCCGATAGTTTCCACAATCTATGCATTGATCGTTTCACTTATCGTCTGGGGCTATCTCAATCAGACCAGGCATGTCGGTTTCATCCATTCTTTACCTGTGAAGCGTACGGCTCTCTTCATCACCAATTTCACATCCGGCATCGCCATGTTCATGATCCCTTATCTCCTTATGGCGATCCTCTTCGTTCTGGTCATGGGGATCAACGGCCATCTCATGATCGCCCCGGTCCTCATCACATTGGCGCTCTGTCTCTGTGAATCCATCATATTCTTCTCCATCGCGACTTTCTTTGCCATGATCTCCGGCAGTGGCAAGATGTCAGGCTTCCTCTATGCTTTCGTTATGCTCTTCCCGTTGGCTGCCAACTCATTGGCTTCAGCCATTCTTGACCGATTCCTGTTTGGTTTCGGAAACGATTACGATACTAACCTTTCTTACATCTCTCCTGTCGTACATATCATGGATCGTGTCTCTGCCAGTCTGTCGGGCAACGTCTATCCTTTACATGAACATATCATCTACTACGGTATGGACGTGCTCATTTGGACATTTGCGGCATCCATTGTGATATTGATCCTGTCATTCTTCATCTATCAGAGACGTCCCAGCGAATCAGCTGCCAATGTCTTCTGTTTTGGAATCATCAATCCTATCTTCCACTACTTCATCATGATGCTTTCAGCCATCATCTTTGGTCCGTTCATCTATAATCTCCTCTTCGATTCTCTCTGGAACACTGAGTACTTCAAACTGCTTCCCATCATTGGCTGCATGTTCGTGGCCGGTCTCATTGGTTACTTTGTTGCTAAGATGATTACTCAGAAGTCTTTCAGGGTCTTCAAGAGAGCTTATATCCCGATCCTCATTACGGTGGCCTTTGCTACTCTCTTCTGTCTCACGTTCTCCATGGACTTCACTGGGGTACAGGGCAGAGTACCGGATCGCACAAAGATCGAAGCTGTTGATCTGAGACTTAACAGCGATTATATGGTGGTCTTTGAAAATGATAATCCCGAATTGGTTGATGAGATTCGAGATCTTCATCTTTACATTGTTGATCATGCCAACGAGTACAAAAAGAACAGTAGTTCATCAGACTCGCTTGACACGCATTCTTATGTGTCGTTTGCAGTGACATATATTCTGCGTTCAGGCAAGACACTTTCACGTTCGTATGAGTTCTATGTACTTAAGGATTCGTTCGATGATCCAGGATCTTTTGGTTATCTTGCTAGGGAATTTGCGAACAGTAAGTCTTATCTGCGCCATCTCTACTATCTCGATCAGGATGTCAGTTTTAGTAACACCAGTATTGATGTCAGAGCTGCCAAAGGCCATAAGTCCAGTTCGTATTCGATCTCTCCTTCAGATTCTGCTGAATTGAGATCTGCCATCAGCAAAGATATCGATGAAGGAACTGTGATCAATTATGACTTCGATAGACGATATGATGACAGCAGCATTCAGTACTTTGTAGACTTTAGCGATTATTCTGAATTCAATTACTATCATTTAAATACGTATTTATATGTCAATAAGGACATGCTACATTCCATGGAATACCTGAGCCATCTTGATGAATTGAAGCATTACGATCCGTTGAGTTCCATTCAGATCAAATAACGCTGAAGGATAACTAAAAAAGGGTCTGTCCCGACCAAGACAGACCCTTTTTCTTTTCTATAATTCACTAAGTTAAGAATAGCTCTCGATCCCTTTCATGACATCGGATAAGTGCATTGCGATCATGGTGTCTTTAGATGCATCCTGATTATCGGCACAGTACATGAGACAGCCGAACATCTCGCCGAGATAACGGTAGAGCAGCATTCGGTTCTTTTCATTGTTGGTATTGATGCGGTTGAAACCGGGATACTCGTTAAGAAAGTAATTCTTGATGATTTCAAAAGCCTTGTCGAAGAGATCGGCATCTTTGATGAGTTGGCCGACTGGTTCGTCTTTCATGATGCGTATAATTTCCGCCCAGGAATCCGCAATCTTTTCTGCAGGGTTGGCTGATTGATTGCTATAGATAGTACTCAGGATCAGCACGAATCTCTTCAGTAGGACAGTGTCCTTATCAGGATAGTTGCGGTAAAAGGTCATCCTGGCAAGATCGGCTTTTCTGGCGATATCGGCAACGGTAATGTCCTTGTATTCTTTTTCCTTCATCAGGAGTGAGAGGGCATCATAGATCTTATCTTCAGCGTAATGATGCTTCGGAAACTTTCTTATCATGCGTAGTCCTCCTTGTGTTTCCTTGGTGCCGAGATGATTATCAGGCCGACAAGGAGTGAGATAATGACCGATGCGATACAGATCACCATTGGGACTGGAAGAGTATCCTTTTCATTGGCTCCGCTTGATGTATCATCTTTATTTAGCTGCGCCTATAAAGAATTTGGAACCTCTTTTTTGTAAAAATACACCATTCTTGTTTCCTTTTTTTAGTACTTCGTAAACATGATTGTCAATAGATTCTGATAATCTGAAGTCTGATTATATGTCTAGTGTAACATTCTTTTTGGACAATAAATAAAGGGAGCTGTCGGTCTAGATGGCTCCCTTTAAGCACCACTTAATATCTGGTTTTATTCTTCCCAGTCGTTGTGATTCTTACGTCTTCTGATTACATAGACGGTTGTTGCGAAACCATCGACAACAAGGAGAATGATGCCTGTAATCAGGATAATCTTGAAGTGTCCTTCATTATTTCGGTCGACATGGAAATGAATCTCTCTGCTGCCGTCAATGAAGTTCACGGTCATCACATGATAGCCGCTCTTGAGTGAATCAAGATACTTCTTGTTCAACGTGACGATGACACTGCCAGGTTTGGCTTCGTAGTTCTCAGGAGATACGAGTATGTGATCAACTTCGATACCGATGAAGAGATCGAATGTCAATTCGTCATGGTCGGCACGTTTTATAGAGAATGTTAGTTCAGTGTCGCTGCCGATAACAAAACTCTGGTCTTCTCCTTCGACAGGATAGTATTTTTCTTCAGGAGATTCCTTCCAAAGAGCAGTGATGGTCATATCAGATGTAATAGTGATTTGAGCACCGACAATACCTACAGACCATCGATCGAATACTTTTTCCATCGGTGAGATGAACGGACATTCAGGAAGAGTGAAAATGTCACCATTCTCGACGATGAACGACTGAGAGAGTCCAGTGCCAGAGTCTAATACCACTGTCCATGTTGCTGAAGGTATGATTTCCCAAACGGCAGTAATGATGACATTGGATGTGATGACGATTCTGGTTCCAGGTTCACCGATGTTCCATCTCACGAAGGACATACCTTCAGGAGTATCGAACGGGCATGCAGGAAGAATGAACGTTGAATTGTCTTCGACATTGTAAATCACATTGTTACCATGACCATCAGATAATCTAACGGTCCAGGTTGCGATAGGAGCATCTTCCCAGATAGCAGTGATAGTGATGTTGGAACTGATCACTATGGTATTGCCAGGTGCACCCATACTCCAGGTGCTGAACTGCTTACCTTCAGGTGCATCGAACGGGCAGGCAGGAAGAGTGAAGAGATCTCCATCATTGATTTGATAGACCTGTTCATTCCCCTTGCCGTCAGACAATGTGACAGTCCAAATCTTGGTTTCTCGATCTTTCCAAATGGCTGTGATGGTGGTATCACCAGTGATTTCTACGGATGATCCGACAGCGCCCAATGACCAAGTATCGAATACCTTGCCGTCAGGTGCTGTGAAGGTGCATTCAGGAAGTGTGAATCGTTCGCCCTTATTTACAATGATGGTCTGAGTATTGTCACTACCGTCGCTGAGAGTCACGGTGCAGGTGGCAGGAGCATCTTTCCAGAGAGCAGTGATAGTGATATTGCTATTGACTTCAATTTCGGTACCAGGATTGCCTCTGGTCCATTTGTCGAAAACCTTGCCGGAAGGTACGGGGAACGGATTTTCAGGTAGGATATATCGTTCACCCTTGGCAATTGTGACAACCATAGTAATGCTGTCACCGTCAGTAAGAGTGATGGACCAATTCTGGACAGGTTTGTTCTTCCAGACAGCGGTTAATACTGTATTCGTGCTGAGTGTAACAGAAGTGCCAGCATAGCCGAGATCCCATTTCAGGAATTCTTTGCCATCAGGTGCAGTGAACAAACAATCAGGAAGGATATACTGAGCACCTGCAATGAAGGAAACAGGAGTCATGCTGCCGGAACCTCCATTGGCATTAAAGGAGATGGTAATAGTAGTAGCAGTTCCTCCGCCGATTATGGATGCAGTAGTAGTGGTCTGGTTGCCGGTTGTAGCCAGTTTGTAGTTGTTGACGCTAGGACCACCAAGAGTAAGACCAGTGATGTTTACGGTCTTGTTGTCGCCGACGTTGGCATCGACGAAATTACCGATAGCACTTACTGTCAGTGAATCACCTTCGATTAATCCTGAGAACTGGGCATTATTGGTGACGAGTACTGCAGTGGTATTGCCATCCTGTGCCTTATTCTGGGCTGTAATGCCAGAAACTGCAACTTCCTTCTTATTAATAGTAAAAGTCTGTGTAGTGGCATTAGAAAGCGTGTAGTTAGTATTGCCAATGGCTGTTAAGGTCGCAGTATGGGTGCCAGCGTTGACTGCAGAACCGATGACTGTCATGGTTGAGGAATCGCCTGCGACAAGGTTAGTGATAGTGGCGGTAGGAAGCTTATTGGTCTTATCGTAAGTGAATGTGGTATCAGACCATGCGATTGTTGCGACACGAGGCTTGATTTCAACGATGATGCTCTGTGTTGCGACATTTTCGTAATCCAGACCGCCGTCGACCATGAAGAATACTGTGTAAGAACCCGCGTTCAAGCCGTATGGAAGTTCAGTTGAGAATGTACCGAATTCATCGAGACTGTACTTCATAGTCGTTCCATCAGTAGATGTTCCGGCGACGATGAGTGTCTGTGTCGCACCATTGTAGGTGAGATCAAGACTGGTCGGTGATGAATATTCAGGATGAACCTTTGTAACTGTCAGGTTGCCAGGATAGTAAGTGATAGCATAGTTTGCTGTTACATTTTCTGAACCATCCATAATGGTTGCAGTACCGGGAGTGATAGTTCCGACTGTTGTTACGTGGTCAGTGCCACTGTCCACTAGTGAGATGTCAGTCAAGGAATGACCATTGATCAATGTGGCTACTGTGACATATTCGACGCCGGTATTGATGCTGTGATTGAGTTCAACTTCCTGATTGATGGCATCGACGTGAATGGCTCGTTTACTGATGGTGAAATCAGTATCGATATTAGTAGCGCCATCAAGAGTGTAGTTAGCGTTACCAAGAGCAGTGACGGTAGCCATGTAGTCACCGGCGTTGGTCTGAGCACCATCAATGGTCAAAGCGAAGGAGTCAGAACCGATGACGTTGGTGATAGTAGCGGTAGGCTGCTGAGAAGCACCGTTGTAAGTGAGGTCAGTGTTGGACCAGGAGATCACAACAGGTCTCGGAGTTACTTCAAAATCGAGAGGAGTCTTAATGATGATGTAGTTATCATTTTCCATTACTTCTGCAATTGCTGTAGAAGTACCTACATTGGTTATACCTCCCGAAACAGTCCAATCATGAATATCGCTTGATTTTGCTATATTTGTAATTGTTGCAATTGTCGGAGCCTGGTTTGTTCCGTTATATACGAAGGATGTTGTTTCGTCCCATACTACGGTTGCTGTTCGTTTACCGATCGTGAATTGGGCTGAGTTAGCAGCAGGTAATACGTAGCAAGCACCATTGCTTAATGCTGTCGCAATTGCTGTATAAGTACCATAGTTGGTTTCTTCTCCACTTACATCGATTGTACATGTATCACCTTCTAACACATTTGTTCCAACAACTGTTGGTTTATGTGTCTCACCATCGTATGTGAATGAAAGATTTGACCATTCAAGAGCGAGGACTTTTCGTGAAATGTTACCGATCGCTGTTTCCTGTTGCCCTAATGCGGCAAGTACATAATTATTTGAGTCGGTACCAATAAGAGTTAGATCGGTCAGGGTTGCAATCTTACCTAAGCCAGGAAGCCAATCTGCATACGTGGCACTTGCAACAGCAGTAACATCATCCTCACCGACTCTACCAGTGAGAACCATGTTGGCATAGTTCAATTCTGTGCCTGTTGATCTGTCATATTCCTTTTCGTGTGCCATGATGCCGGACACTACAATCTCTCTAGGGGAGATGATATATGTCGTAGTGCTGGCAGTAGGCAACTGGTAGTTGTGGTTACTGAGACCAGTCGCTGTTGCAACATATGTGCCGGCATTGGTGTTAGTTCCGACATAAAGAGGATCACAGGTTTCAAGTCCGATCACGCCGCCGATAGTTAGAGTCGGACCAATGGCTTCTCCATTGTATATGAGAGTATTTGTGCTGGCCCAGATGAGTGTAACTGTCTTAGGTGTGATCGTGGCGGTAGTTGATGACTGGTTGCCAGAATCGGCTAAGTAGTAGTTAGCGATGTCAGTTCCACCTAACGTGATATTGTCGATGGTAACTGTTTTATCGATTGCTGCATCGATGTCGGTGAAGGCACCGGTGACTGTTATATCAAGGGAATCTCCGGCGAAAATTCCACCATATACGACGCTTTCGAGATCAAAAGTCACATCGGTCGTCTGATCGTATTCCTTATCATTTGCTGCGATACCTGAGATCACTATAGGAGCTTTACTGATCGTGAATGTGGTAACAGACTCATCGGTCGGCATGTAGTTGGGGTTGGTGATGCTGCTGGCAGTAGCAGTGTAGGGACCACCTGCATTCTTCTGTTGGCCTGTGATTACTACTGAACCTGTATCTCCGCTGATGAAACCTATGACGTTTACGCTGGGCGCCTGAGATGTCCCATTGTATGTGAGATTAGTTTCGCCCCATTCTACTGATACGGGACGCTGGGTGATCGATGCTGCTGATGTATGTTGACTGTCAGCAAAGACGATGGTGTAGTTGCTGCCCTTGAGACCGCCGATTTCGATAGCACTTATGGTAACTTCGATGTTAGTTCCGACGGTATATTGCGCGAATGTGCCAGTTGCTGCTACGGTCACGAGGTCGGCGGGGTTCCTGCCGGTCAGAACCGCATTGTTGTAATCGAAATCGGCATCTAATTCATGGTCATAGACCTTATCTAATGCTGAGATGCCGGATACAGTGATTGCTTTGGGAGTGATGGTGTAGGTCGTTGTTACTGATACAGGGAGTTCATAGTTTGCATTGCTGACTGCTGTTGCCGTTGCGGTATAGGAACCTACATCACGACCATTGCCTTCGACAGTGATCTCGCATGTATCGCTGCCAATGAGTCCTGTAGCGTTTGCTGTAGGTGTTTGGACTGATCGGTCGTAAATGAGGGATGTGTTTGTCCAATTGATACCGATGGTTTTGGGCGAGATGGCGACTTCAATGAATTGTGGCGCCACATCAGCATATGTTGAATCGCCGACTACTCTGTAGTAGACCCTGTATGAGCCGGCATTTGTGGCGGTAGGAATGGATGTTGAGTAACCGGATCCTGATTCAAGACTGTATTCAAGGGTGCCTCCGTCTGTTGAACCGGCACCGACCAGAGATTGAGCATTTCCGTTGTATATCAAAGTCTGTGTTGTAGGTGCTGTTACCGTCGGAATGGTCTTAGTCGTTACATGCAGTTCGCCTGAGACGTAGGTGATGTCGTAGTTCGATGTAACATTGGTAGAACCGCTGTCCTGAATCGTGGCACCGGATATACTGATGGGTCCGTCATTATTAGTGTTCTGAACGCTTAGGGTAATTGCTGTGAGGGAATGTCCGTCGACTAACCCTTCTGTGAAGGCCATGGACAGCGAAGTGTCGATGGAGCCGTGTTGTGCAACCGTCTGGTTGATTGCAGTTATCGTTGCCGTTCTGACTAAGATCGTAGCGGTAGCTGTCTTCTGATTAGAGGCAGCGACAAGAGTGTAGTTCCCGCTCTGGCTGCCCGATATTGCAATATTTGAAATATCAACAATCTTATCTGTGTCGGCATCACTTGTCCTGAATGAACCGGTTGCAGTCACATCGACATGTTCGGAACCGATGAGACCTTGAACGATCACTGAATTGAAGTCCAGAACAACATCGGTGGTGCCGTCATAGACCTTATCCAAAGCAGTAAGGTTGGTTACGTAAATCTGTTTTGGCGTAATTGTGAATGAGCGAGTGTTGGCAGCAGGCAGTTTGTAATTAGGGTTGTTGAGTGATACGGCTGTTGCTGTATAGTTGCCGACATTGATTTGGGCACCTTCTACTGTTGCAACCACGCCAGAGACGGTCTTCCCATTAGCTTTTACTGTGACAGTGGGAACTCGCGGAGTGGAGCTGTACTGCATTGATGTGTTGCTCCAAGTCAGTGTTACCTCTTTCTGTTCGATAACAAAATCGGTGGTTGTCGATGCTCCTGCATAATCTTCAGTTTCGTCAATTATTGCCTTTAAAGTATATGTTCCTGCATTAGAAGGAACTATACGTGAATAATCGTCGTCGGGTGCCCCCTGGAGTTTATAGAGGTAAGTGACAGTTCCGGCTCCGGGGTTTCCGCTAGTGACAGAAGGTGCGTTTGCAGAATCTCCGTACGTCCATCCTGTTATAGTGGCTACTGGGTCGATACCTGTCTTCCAGCGGGCAGTCAGTGTGATGTCATGAAGAATTGGAGTCCCGAAATCGAAAGGTTCGCCATTATAATCCCAGCCACTGAAGGCAAACCCTTCTTTTACAGGATTATCAGGAGCTGTAAAAGCATTGCCGTAAATGACAGTCTGTGTGGAAAGGAATGTTTCTCCATCCATGAATGTGACCGTCAATGAGGAACCATTATGGACTGGTATATCATACTTAGTTTCTTGATAGTTTGTGCTTGCAGCCATGGTTATCCTGATAGATGCTGAGCCAGATGTGCTGCCTGCGGTGAAGATACCTGCATTGGTTATGGAACCGATTGCGGCCCTGGAGACAGAGAATGAGATGTTGGTAGTCTCTTCAGGGATGTTTGAAATCTTATCGTAAATGTCAACAACATCACCGACTACGACGCTTATTGCTGACGTATCAACAACAGCGGCGTTTTTGGCTTTGTTAATGGTTACCTGTATCGGAGAGGGAGAATAGTAGAACAATGTGATGTCATCATTGTTGTAGGCTCTGTAATATACCTGGTATGAGCCAGCATTTATTGCTGTCGGGACCGATGTCGTCCAGGTGCCTGTAGTGCCAAGACGATATTCGATGGTACAGTCAGCAGGTGTTGAACCAGGATTGACAAGTTCCTGTGCGACCCCAGTGTATCTTAAAGACTTGGCTGATGGCGCTTGTTCGATATATGAACTGAGATCTGGGTAGACATGCAGTCCTTCTGGATAACGATATACATGACCTCGTTCATCAATCCTATACTGTCGATAACCTTGACTGCCTTCGTCGTCCCAGGGAAGACGCATCCAGATGGTCTGGTTAGTTGTTCTAGGCGTAAAACTTGCGACTACGTCTGAAGTGAAGGCCTCGAAGAACGTACCAGGAAGCTTTTGAACGCTCGCACCTATTACTACATGGTTTACATTTGGGAAGTATCCTTCTACTGACGCTGTTTGTGTGAGGTCTTTGGCGTTCCATGTAAGTATCGTCAAAGAGGAACAGTTTTGAAATGTATTTTCACCGAGACCAATTATTCCTTCCGGTATCGTTATCGACTGTAATTTTGCTTGGTTTTTGTAGGCTTCTTGTTGAATCCATGTCAGCTTATTACAGCCTGTCAAATCTACTGATATAAGCCTTGCATTGCTTGTCGAATTTACTTTGAATGTATATTTTCCTAGACTTGTCAGATTGGTACATCCAGAGAAATCAGCCGTAACAATGCTTGAGTTTTCAAAGGATGACTCTCCGACGGTGGTCAATTTGGTAAGATTACTCATATCTAGGTGAGTGGTTGCAGTATTACCGTAAAACGCCTTTGTTCCGATGGTGGTGAGATTGATACAACCACTGAGATCGATGTCCATCATGGATGCACCATTGAAAGCGTTATTTTCAATGGCACGAAGATTGATACAATCGGATAAGTTGATAACTGTTAGTTTTGAGCAGCCATTGAATGTGTTTTGACCGATGGTTTGAAGTCCTGTACAGCCGTTAAAATCAACCTGTACAAGATTGTTACATCCTTGAAATGCACCTACGACAGTATTATCGCCTGCTCTTCCTTTAATCTCCACCAGGTTATAACACCCGCTCAGGTCTACTTCAATCAATTCTTTGCAATCCCAGAAGGCACCTGCAGATATTGATACTAAGGAGTCTTTATTGTTAAAGATGACTCGTTCAATGTTTAGGACAGTTGCAGGATTACCATCTCTTTTGTTTTGGAAGATTCGGCAGCCTATCGTCGTTACACCTGGCTCAAATATCACGGTCCTGATATAAGTGTTGTACAATCTCCAAGGAGTGTATGTAATACCTTTACTGCCTCGAATGGTAAAACCTTCTCTGCCGTTATCCTTGTTGTTCGTCGGTACTGAAGGGTTCCATTCATCACCGCGTAGGTCTGTGTGGTTAGTAGTGTCTGTATTGACCTTTCCATTGCCGCCGATAGACAATGTACCGTTATTTAGTGTCATGCTCCAATGCATTACAACTTGATCGAAGTTACGCCATGTGCCTCCGACAGTCGTATACATGTCTATGTCACGCTCAACACCATCAACTGTGACGGCTAAATAACCTGATGACGAGAATTCTCCATTCGATGTGACGGTCCATCCGGTTCCGTTGTCTACGATTGTTACTGATGCAACTGATGATAAGGGTGTGCCCTCTATCGTGCCACTGATTCCCAGGGATGATAACAGGTCGGCAAGTGTCGTTGATGATCCGACATCCAGATTGAATTCTTCGTTACCATTCCTGAAGGTTGTTCTGGAGTAGGACGTTGAGACCCTTGTGAATACGCGCAATGAATCGTTATTATTTAGCGTCAGTGATTGTTCAATTGCAAAACCAGCGTTTGCTGTTACATACCATGTTCCAGAAATCTTCTCTACAGTGAAATAGGTGCTGTCGCTGGATTTGACTTTTCCATCTGTCACTTTGCTCATGGGGATATGAAGAGCGTCGAGGATCTCATCGAGAGTGGTCGTTGAACCGACATGAAGGACATATTCATAGTTTCTGCTGTAGGCATCGTCAGCGCGGTCCCAAGGTCTGAATATTATCTCATCAGGGTTGTAATTGAGGGGGTCCGCAGATGCCTGGACGGCTCCATTATGATTAGTGACTGCCGGTGCACACAATATGAACACTGCAGCTGCGAGTAGTAGTGTCAGTAGTTTTTTCTTCATAATTCAGTCCGTTTCTAGATACTCTCGATATCTCTCGCGCGCGTACATTATTTACGCACGAGCACGCGCATTACCATTATTATACAACTTGATTTTAGCTTCCATTTAGTACGTCATTCAATAAGAAAACTGTAAAGCCCATTATTTATCAGAATAATTGTATAATATTAAAATAATTCGATTTATAATACTAAATATTATATTATTTATTTATTTCATCTCATTATTGACATATGTAATATCGTATTGGTTGACTATTATGGGGTAGATTGCAAACGTAATTTTGACTATGGCGACAATAAGTCAATAATGTCAATTTTTTTTAACCAAAGTAGTGAATTAGTTCTTTTAGTATGTAGTTAATTATGTATCAATGTGGGTCAAGTTTGTGTAAAGAGAACAACAATTTCTATTCATATTGGATCTGAATTGCTTCTCTGCTGATCAGTGATTCCTCAAATAGTGCACTGCTGTCACTGTTAACATTTGTTTTACTCGACGTAGCGGCGAATGGAGACTTATTTCTATGGAATATGATAATTGATTTGTGATTCTTCTTTTCGGATTGAAATGACATTGTGAGTGGCTTTAATTACTACCCATGTCTTTATCTGTTGGTTACCGTTGTTGGTGATATTTAGCTACGCCGATTCATTGTCTAATGAATTGGTAGACTACTACATTTATTAACTATAGTCATCGCTATAGCATTGACTCTCAAATAGTACAGTAGCATTGTTCATTGTTTTGGAATCTGATGGTCGTTGCTGCCTGTATACGCTCTGACGTTTCAGTTGCTGATGATTATAAAAATACATCCCGTGTAACGAGCTGTACACGGGATGTTTTTTATCTTGATGAGATTGTCGGGAAGACCATTATGACTTAATCATTGCGGTCTTTTCTTCTTCTGATTACATAGACTGTTGTGGCAAAACCATCGACGACTAGGAGCAGGATACCAGCGATCAGTATTACATTGAGATGATTGCTTGAATCTCGATCGACAAAGAATCTGACATCGCTGCTGCCATCGACAAAGTTGATGGTCATTACGTGCTCTCCACCTTTGAGGGTGTCAAGGTACCTCTTGTTCAATGTGACGATGACGCTGCCAGGTTCGGCATCATAATCGTTAGGACTGACTAAGACTCCGTCGAGTTCGATACCGATGAAGAGATCGAATGTCATTTCATCGTGATCGACACGTTTGACTGAGAATCCGAGTTCTGTGTCGCTGCCGATGACATATGTCTGATCTGCGCCCTCGACAGGATAGTATCTTTCTCCGGCGGCATCTTTCCAAATGGCAGTGATAGTGATATCGGATGTTACAGTGATTTGATCACCGACACTGCCGGCGCTCCATCGGTCGAATTCTTTATCTGCAGGTGCAATGAACGGACATGCAGGAATAATGAATATTTCGCCATTCTCGACAGTGAACGACTTAGAGAGTCCTGTGCCGGAGTTTAAGATTACAGTCCATTCTGTTGAAGGAGCAATCTCCCAGACCGCTGTGATGATGACATCAGATGTAACGATGATGCTGGTTCCAGGGGCACCGATGTTCCATCTTACGAAGGAAAGACCTTCAGGAGTATCGAACGGACATTCAGGAAGGTTGAATGTGGCATTGTTTTCAACGCTGTAAACCACGTTGTTGCCCTGACCATCAGACAATCTTACGGTCCAGGTTAGATCTTCCCAAATTGCTGTGATAGTAAGGTCTGAAGTGACGACGATTACTGTTCCTTTTTCACCCATGCTCCAGGTGCTGAACTGCTTGCCTTCCGGAGCAGTGAAGGTGCATTCAGGAAGGGTGATGCTCTCTCCGTCATCGACAGTGAATGTCTGGTTGTGACCGTTACCGTCAGTAAGGGTGATGGTCCATTTCTTGGCAGGTATGTCTTTCCAGACAGCTGTTACGGTTACGTTGCTAGAGACAGTGATAGTGGTTCCGGGGTTGCCGTAGTTCCATGTATCGAATTCTTTGCCTTCGGGAGCAGTGAAAGGACACTCAGGAAGAGTAAAGATCTCACCATCGTTGATGGTATAGGTCTGTGTGGTTCCATATCCGTCAGAAAGAGTCACGGTCCAGGTGGTGACAGGAGCATCTTTCCAGACGGCAACGATGGTGGTGTCACCAGTGACTGTGATACGTGTACCAGGGTTGCCTCTGTTCCATCTGTCGAACACCATGCCTTCAGGTGCAGTGAACGGATTGGCAGGGAGAGTATAGCGTGCGCCATCGGCGACGGTGTCGGTCATTGATGTAGTGTAACCGTCACTGAGAGTGATGGTCCAGTACTGGATAGGTTTAGCCTTCCAGATGGCTCT
>DBXC01000002.1:0-1114 GCA_002309415.1 Dehalococcoidia bacterium UBA1222 | reverse complement strand
TCGGGCCGTATGTGCCGGCGTTGCCGTCGGTGAATGTGCCGCCGTTGGCATCGAATGTGATGTTGATATCTGTAGCAGTGCTGCCTTCGATGATCGAAGCGGTGGCAGATGACTGATGACCAGCGGATGCAAGTACATAGTTATTGACGCTGGAGCCGCCGAGTGTAAGACCTGAGATATTGACGGTCTTGTCATTGCCGATGTTCGCATCGACGAAGTTACCGGTAGCAGTCACTGTCAGTGAATCGCCGGTGATCAGTCCTTCGAAGTGAGCATTGGTGGTTATGAGTAGAGCGGTCGTATTGCCATCGTAGACCTTATCCTGGGCCGTAATGCCGGAAACGGTAACTTCCTTCTTATTAATAGTGAACTCGGCTGAATTGGCTTCAGGGAGCTTGTAGTTGGTGTTGCCAAGGGCAGTTACGACTGCAGTGTGGGTGCCGGCATTGGTTGCTTCACCGATGACTGTCATTGTAGAAGTATCAGTGCCGATCAAGCCGGTGATTGTGGCTGTAGCAATCTGAGGATTCCTATTGTAGGTGTGTTCCAGATCGCTCCAGGAGATAGTCACAGTCTTAGGTTTGATCACTACGATGATGCTCTGAGTTGCGACATCAGCGTAATCAGTACCACCGTCGACCATGAAGAATACTGTGTATGTACCCGCGTTCAATCCGTAAGGAAGGGCAGTTGAGAATGTACCGAATTCATCAAGACTGTACATCATAGTCGTGCCATCAGTTGATGTACCGGCGACAATGAGAGTCTGTGTAGCACCGTTGTAGGTGAGATCAAGACCGGTCGGTGTCGAGTATTCAGGATACACGTTGATTACTGTCAAAGTACCAGGGATGTAAGTGATGTCATAGTTGGCTGTTACATCATCAGAAGTATCCATGATCGTTGCAGTACCGGCAGTGATGATGCCTGTGGTTGTTGCCTGATCAGTACCATTGTCGACCAATGAGATTGCAGTCAAGTTGTGACCAGAAACCAAATTGGTTACTGTGGCATATTCAACACCAGTATTGATGCTCTGATTGATCTCGACTTCCTGATCAAGTGCAGTGATATTGATTGGTCTGCGTGCGATAGCTACAACAATAGTACCTTC
>DBXC01000006.1:185525-280001 GCA_002309415.1 Dehalococcoidia bacterium UBA1222 | reverse complement strand
GGCTATTCATCCTATGGCAATCAGATCGGACTTTGTACCGGTATCGTAGACGAGATCTATCATCCCGGTTATATGGCCAAGCGTATGGAAGTCGGTGCTGTTATCGCCGCCGCTCCTGCAAAGAACGTCCGACGTGAGCGACCTGCTCCTTCCGATGTCGTCATCCTGCTCGGCGGTGATACCGGACGTGACGGTATCGGCGGTGCTACCGGTTCTTCTAAATCACACGATGTCCATTCCGTTGAGAATTGCGGAGCTGAAGTCCAGAAGGGTAATGCCCCTGAAGAACGAAAACTTCAGCGACTCTTCAGGAATCCTGAAGCCAGTATCCTCATCAAGAAATGTAATGACTTCGGTGCCGGCGGTGTTTCTGTCGCCATCGGCGAACTGGCCGAAGGTCTTCATATCGACCTCGATAAAGTACCCAAAAAGTACGAAGGTCTCGATGGTACAGAACTAGCCATCAGCGAATCTCAGGAACGTATGGCCGTCGTCGTTGATAAAGACGATGTCAAAAAGTTTATTGAATTAGCTCAGACTGAGAATCTTAAAGCCACTCCTGTTGCCACAGTCACTGATACTAAGCGACTCGTCATGGAGTGGAATGGTCATAAGATCGTCGACATCTCCCGCGAATTCCTGGATACCAACGGTGCTGAGAAGCATACCACTGTTCAGACCGGAAAAGCCGAGATGCTCGAGATGCGCACTGTTACGGATTTCCACACTGCATATAAAGAACTTGTTTCGGATCTTAACATCTGTTCAAAACGCGGTCTGGCAGAGCGATTCGATTCTACGATCGGTTCAGGAAGCGTTCTGATGCCATTTGGCGGTAAGTATCAGCTCACACCGATCCAAGCAATGGTTCACAAATTCCCGGTCCTGAATGGGGAAACTGCGGATTGTTCAGTAATGAGCTGGGGTTATGATCCCTATGTCTCTGAAAAGAGTCCTTATCACGGCGCTTATATCGCGGTCGTGAGCTCTGTTTCAAAGCTCATTGCCACTGGTGCCGATTTTGCTGATATCTATCTCTCGTTCCAGGAATACTTCGAGAGCCTCAAGAACGATCCCGTCAAGTGGGGCAAGCCTTTTGCCGCACTCCTCGGTGCATTTGAAGCTCAGAAGGAACTGGGTGTTGCAGCCATCGGCGGCAAGGATTCCATGAGCGGAAGCTATGAGAACATTCATGTACCTCCGACATTGATCTCATTCGCTGTAACTACACAGAGATCCTTCGATATCGTTTCACCTGAATTTAAACAGGCTGGCAATAAAGTCATCCTTCTTGCACCTAATACTGATGAATCCGGTCTTCCAAATACCGCATCTCTCCTTGAGACCTATGCCAAGGTCACTGAACTCATCCATTCTGGTCAGGCCAAGGCTTGTTACACACTGGGAATGGGCGGTATTGCTGAAGCAATCTTCAAGATGGCTATTGGCAATGGTTTCGGTTTCGCATACAGCGATGCATTTGGTCTCAACCCGCTTTTCAATCGTCATTATGGCGCATTCGTCCTTGAAGTCGAACCTTCTGTCGAAGGTCTCGAAGTTGGTAGGATCATCGAGGAGCAGGTATTTACTCATCGCGGTACATCAGTCTCTGTCAGTGAACTGGAAGAAGCCTACGAGAACAAACTCGAGCCGGTCTTCTCCTGTAATATCGATTTCCCGAAGGACGAAGTTACTAATTTCACATTTGCCACTACTGAACCTATTACAGCTAGGATCAAGGCTGCAAAGCCTAAGGTACTTATTCCTGCATTCCCAGGCACTAACTGTGAATATGATTCTGCTAGAGTCTGCCGTGAAGCAGGGTGCGAAGCAGAAATCAAAGTCATCAAGAACCTCACAGCTGAAGATATTACCGAGAGCGTTAACGAATTCGCTAAGGCTATCGCTGAATCTCAGATCATCTTTATTCCTGGCGGTTTCTCCGGTGGCGACGAACCTGATGGTTCCGGTAAGTTCATCACTGCTTTCTTTAGAAATGCAGTAATCAAAGATGCTGTCTCTGAATTACTGGATGCCAGAGGCGGTCTCATGCTGGGTATCTGCAACGGCTTCCAGGCTCTCATCAAACTTGGTCTCGTTCCTTACGGTAAGATCATGGATACCGATGCCGATTGTCCGACATTGACTTTCAACCGCATCGCACGCCATCAGTCTAAGATGGTACATACCAGAGTTGCTTCTAATAAGTCTCCTTGGCTGTCTTTTGCCCAGGTCGGTGACATCAACGATATCCCCATCTCTCACGGCGAAGGTAGATTCCTTGCATCAGAAGAGATGGTTCTTAAGCTGGCCTCTGAAGGACAGATCGCTACTCAGTATGTCGATCTCGCCGGCAATGCCACTTACGATATCCGCTTCAACCCCAACGGCTCTATGTGTGCCATCGAAGGCATTACATCACCTGACGGTAGGGTATTCGGTAAGATGGGTCATAATGACCGAGTCGGAAAGCATTTATACAAGAACGTTCCTGGTAAATATGAACTGAGGATGTTCGAAGCTGCCGTTAAGTATTTCGCAGAAGACTAGATGAAGAAACTACCTCTGTACAGCGAGCTTTGCTACGTATGCGGTCTCATCATGCTGTCTTTCAGCAATGCCTGCATGGCTAGAGGCGATTTCGGTCTTTCCGCTGTAATAGTTCCCTCTTATCTCTTGCATCTTAAGATCTCGCAGTACTTTGAATGGTTCACTTTCGGCAAAGCTGAATATCTGGTGCAGGGCCTTTTAATTATCGCCTTGTTCATCATTGCCCGACGATTCAAGTTCTCTTATCTCTTCTCTTTTTGTACTGCACTTATCTACGGGGCCCTTTTGGACCTCATGATTTATCTTGTAGATTTCATTCCGGGAGAAGGTTTTACCTGGAGACTTGTTTTTTATATCGTCGGTTACATCTTCAATTTTGTGTCGGTCTCGTTGATATTGAAGTCCTATTTCCGTCCCTGTGCTTATGAATTATTTGTCAAAGAGATAGCTCTGTTTTCTGGGAAGAAACTGGGGACAGTCAAAATAATCTTTGATTATTCCTGCATGCTTGTCTCTCTGATACTCACTTTTGCTTTGTTTGGTTTCGGACACTTCGAGGGTATCAAATGGGGCACTATCATAACGATCTTGATCAACGGATGGTTGATCTCATTCGTCATTGCTTTCTTGGATAAGCATTTCGAAGTTAAGGACCTGCTGGGTCTCAGAAAGTTTATCGAAGAGCACTAGTCTTCAGCTTCGTCTTCTTTGTCTGCCAAAAGCAGCTTTAATCGTAAGTCTGGGATGATCCATATCGGACCGATGAGACTTATGCAGATGACTGGCAGCCACATGATATTTGTTACTAATGCCAATACGAACCCGATAGCTTCAAGGCCCAATGTTATTAGTTCTTTAGGGCCGGCTTTGAAGAATTTATGGGCAATATCTTTGTCTATGGTATGGACGATGACCTGCTGCAGGATGATGAAACTGTTGGTAGCTAGGAACGTCAAAATGATGTAGACCAGAGTCGGAACCTTAGCAAACTCTGTCTTTGCTAACCAGTCGGTGAATACTGGGAAGAGCGAAAGCATGAACATGAATAGGAAGTTAGCCCAGATGACACGTCCGTTGACCTTTTTCAATATCAGGAAAAGGTGATGATGATTGGCCCAGTACATGGAGATGATCATGAAGCTTACAAGATAACTAAATAGTCCGGGCAGCATTTCTTTGAGGCCGCTGATATCGCTGACGATAGGTGCCGATACTTCGAGCACCATGATGGTTATGACGATGGCGATGATACCATCACTTATGGCTTCTAATCTGTTCTTTGGCATCTGTGTCTTTTCCTAAAAAAAAAACGGTATGGCCTAGATTATAAACCATACCGTTCGTCGTGTTGAGAGTTTTTTTACTTGTTTTCCCAGGCCCAGAGACCGTGCTTGTTGCAGTAGATATAGACGGCTAAGAGACAATCCTTGCTGCAGAGAGGGGCAAAGCGGGACTGTGCAGGCTTGCCGGGATCCAGGAATCGGGTGTTGAATTCATACTTGGTCTTGAGTGCGATCCACTGGATGTAATGATCTTCTTCCATGGGATGTTCGACTTCGCCGATCTTGACGATGATATCTTTATCGGTGACAGAAACGACAGGAACGTGCTTTTCTTTTGATGCGTCGACAGTGTTGGGAACGAGATCTACCATCTCTTCACCGCAGCAGACGGTGGGACATGGATATTTGGCGTCGACGGCAACGACCTTGCCGCAGAGCATACATTTTGAGAATTTTATTTCTTTTGCCATAAATTTCTCCTTATTCGTTACTTTTACGCTTAAATATTATATGATTTTTTCCTACAGTTACAGTATCATAAGTCCTTGTTTGTTTTTAGGTAGGTAAATATTTTAAGAAGTCATGTGGATCTTAGCAGCTGCACTCTCAGCCATCACTGATGGTCTTTCCACCATATTCGACAAGAGCGGGTTGCGTCACTGCGACGCTATGCTCGCTAATGCCGTACGTAATTCCATCACTCTCATCATGTCTCTCGCTATGGTCTTCATCGTGGGCTCATATACCACTATCAGTGAGATCCCCATCAACGACATGTTCTTTCTGTTTTTCTCTGGTTTTTGTACGGCTATTTCATGTCTTTGCTACTACAAGGCGCTTGTTCTTGGTAACGTTAATAAAGTCGTTCCCATCTATAAGTCCAGCGCCGTTATCAGCGTACTTATCGCCATCTTCATGTTCGGCGAATCTAATAATCTTCCCATTAAGCTTTTGGCAACCATCATGCTTGGTGTCGGTATCTTCGTGATGATCGATAACAAACAGACTCTTCCGGCAACCAGTAAGAAATGGTTCATCTATGCTCTGCTTTCAGCAATCCTTGCCGGCGTCGTATATAACCTGGCTAAAGTCGGTATGGCTAATGTTGAATCTAATCTCGGTGTCACCATCCGAAACATGGTCGTCATGATGATCTCCTGGGCCGTGGTCTTCGAGCAGGGGAAGATGAAAGACATCAAATACATCCACGGGCATGAGTGGCTCTGTCTGACACTTTCCGGTATCCTGTTCGGTCTTTCGAATATCTTCTTCTACTATGCCATCAAGTTCGGTGAAGTAAGTATTGTCGTTCCTATCGATAAGATGAGCACTCTCGTTGCTGTTATCGTAGCTTTCCTCATTTACAAAGAAACGATGTCGAAGAGGGGACTTATCGGTCTCGGTCTTATGATGGCCGGCACTATCACCATCGCCGTCTGCGGCTGATGCTGATATAATCCATTTATGGATACTTTCGAATTCAAACCTGTCGCCTATATCCGTAACGATCTGCCCACCAAATTCGGTGTTCCCAGGCAGAGCAACGTAGCTCCTTCTCTCGTTTCCACTATTGAATTCACCAAGGAATTTGCAGATGAAGCCTGCATCAAGGGGATAGAGGGATTCGACTGGATCTGGCTCATCTGGGTCTTTTCAGAGTTCTATCAGAAAGAATGGACTCCTACTGTACGTCCTCCCAGGACAGGCGGCAATGCCCGCTATGGTGTTTTTGCAACCCGTGCTCCTCACAGACCTAACCCTATAGGTATATCCTGTGTGAGACTGCTTGAGGTCCGTAAAGAAAAGGGAAAAGTGACGTTAGTGGTACAAGGTGCCGATATGATGGACGGGACTCCTATCCTCGATATAAAGCCTTACATCAAATATGCTGAATCACATCCGGATGCCAAGTCCGGTTTTATTGATGACCATCATTTTAGTGGCCTTACTGTCGATGAGAACGATCCGGCATTCGATATATTTGATACTCCTAAGAAGAATGCCCTTATCGAGATCCTTAAAAGTGATCCCAGACCTCAGTACCAAGATGATCCTGATAGGGTATATGGTTTCTTTTACGCGGGATATGACGTCCGTTTCAAAGTCAAAGATGATACGGTCAAAATCGTAGAGTTCAAAAAACAGGCATAAAAAAACGGACATCGATTTGATGTCCGTTTTTTATATCAAGGATTAGTTCTTAGACTACTTGCCCTTTTTGAAGATGATGTTCAGGAGGACGAGTAAGAGGAGAGCACCGCCGATGGCGATGAGGATCTCAACGATGAGCCCGCCGCCGATGCCGAGAAGACCGGCAATCCAGCCGCCGAGGAGTGCACCGAGACAGCCTACGATGATGTTGACGAGAAGGCTGTTGTTCTTGCCCATGATCTTACCAGCTACCCAGCCGGCGAGAGCACCGATTGCAAGGAATACTAAGAGATGCCAAAGTACCATAATCCCAACTCCTTAATAATTTATTAAATCAACCTAGTGATTGACGAGGTTGCTGACAGTGCCTGTTGCCCATAAGATAACAAAGAGGATGATCACGATGATCAGGAAGCAGAAATACGATCGGGCGAAGTTCTTGAGGTTCTTATTCTTTGCAGCTAATGCCTGGATGATGAGGAGAATGAAACCGACGATAGGGATGGCAAATAAGATCTGCCATAGGAAATAGCTCCACATACCTAACGGTTTATATTCTTCGGGGACGTTATCGTAATCCATTGTTTCTTCCTTCTTTCTTAGGATTTAGATTTGCCAATATGTTATACCAAAAAAGTGTGCCTTGTCATGTATTTTTTTATCTCGTTTTATGATTATTTAAAAAAAGATCCAACACTAACGAAAAGTGTTGGATCTGATCAGACAGTTGTTTTCAGTGCCTATTTTACGTAGTAGACGTAATTGGCTTTTCTGGGAGGAGGAGCGGGTAATTCACAGTCGGCATAGCCGAGGATACAATGGCCGATACCTTCATAATCGCCTTCTATGCCCAGGTCTTTGAGCAGTTTCTTATATTCAGGCATTTCGAATTCTTGCTTTGCTCTGTGGATCCAGCAGCTTCCGATACCCAGTGAATATGCTGCCAGCATAAGATTGCCCATTACGAGACTGCCATCATAAACATATGTGGGTGCTGCATTCTTATCGGCTAATACGATAAGGACGACAGGTGCACCGTAGAACGGATCTACGTCTCGGCCCATAATCTGAGCGTTGACTTTGGAAAGTTCATCTCTGAGAGCTTTATTGGTAACAGCGATGATGATAGGGGCCTGTTTGTTCATACCGGTTGCGGCATAAGTTCCGGCCTCGATGATCTGATCGATAATGTCCTGAGGGACCATATCAGGCTTAAATTTTCGGATACTGCGTCGGGCAATCATAGCCTTTATGACTTCATTCATGATTAAAAAACCTCCATTGAATTCTCATATCCATTATCATACTTTGCCAGTGGTTTGAAAATCGTCTATCATGCACATTTATGAGTAAGAGTCTTGCGGCACAAATGGTATTGCTGTTTGTTACAGCGGTGTGGGGTTCAAGCTTCATCGTTGCCAATGTGGCATTCGATCTGGGCGTCCATCCGCTTTTTATGATCGCGTTCCGTTTCATTATTGGTGCGATACTGATGTTTGCCGTATTCGGAAAGACCATCTTAAAGAATTTTGATCAGACGACTATTGTCCGTGGTGCGATACTTGGTGTTTTATTCTTCATCGCATTCTTCTTCCAGCTGACCGGTCTGACAAAGACTACTCCTGCTATGAATTCAATGATCACATCAGGCCATATCATCTTCGTTCCTCTGGTCACTTGGATCTTTACTAAGATCCGTCCTCATAAGATCAACTTCATTGCCTGTGCGATCAGTCTTATCGGTATCGTCGTCATTACCCTCGATCCATCTGAAGGGTTTACAATCCGTTCAGGTGAAATCCTTACTCTTTTGGGTGCTATCACATTTTCATTCCAGGTCGTGATGCTCAGTCTGATGTGCCGTGAATCGGAATATAAGACGCTCATCTTTGTTCAGTTCGTAGTAGCAGGTATTCTCAGCTTGATCGCATACGCAATTACT
This sequence comes from Dehalococcoidia bacterium UBA1222, assembly GCA_002309415.1. Next base: position 272,075 of record DBXC01000006.1, on the reverse strand, counting down.
GATGGCGATTTCAGTTATCTTGGTAATCTCAATGCCATGCTGCCGGTACTTTTCCTGGGTATCGTCTGTACTTTCGTCTGTTTTCTTTTGGAAGGATGGTGTTTCCAGTATCTCGATGCCACTCGTGCATCTCTGATCGTGACCACAGAAGCCATATTTGCCTCTATCTTTTCGTTGATTCTTGGTATGGATGTCTTTACTTGGCAATTACTCGTAGGTGCTATACTTTTATTTGGATCCATTATCCTCCTGGAAGTCGTTACTGCCAGAAATCAAAAGAAGCTTTTGAGACAAGAAAATGGCTGAAAAGAAGCATAAACGAAACATATACATTTCTAAGATATCCTTGCTGCATCAGACCAAGATGATCTTCCGTATCATCGGTCTTCTGTCTGTTGCCGGTGTCCTTCTTTATCAGCATTTGGCGCATGTCGAGCTTTCATATCTGGACAATCCTGCTGTCGTGATAGTGGTAGGGGTCTGTTGGGTCGTCTATCTTATCGAGATGGCTATGCGTTTCTTCCCCAATGACACTGAGAGCATGGGGTGTCAGAAACAGTTCAAGAGGAATTATGATCCCCAGGATTATGATCCCGAAGAAGTAAAGAAACAGCGTAAGCATGAAGACCTTACCGCCATTGTGGTCGGTATCTTGTGGTTGGCTCTTGTGGCAGGTCTTGGCGTCCTGTACTATTTCCAGATCATCGATGAGGCAGGGCTTGTCGTATTCAGCCTTTTGTTCTCCGTCTGCGATATGATCTGTATCCTGTATTTCTGTCCTTTTCAGCAGTGGATCATGAAGAACCGCTGCTGTGTCCGCTGCCGTATCTACAACTGGGACTATGCCATGATGTTCCTGCCTCTCATCTATATCAGGCATTTCATCACATGGTCACTGGTTGCTTTTGCTTTGGCTCTTCTCATCAAATGGGAGATCGAATACCGCAGATTCCCTGAACGATTTGCTGTACAGGCAAATAAATCACTCGAGTGCGAGAACTGTGCCGAAAAACTCTGTTCCCATAAAGTGGCCTTACAGAAATTCATTGCTAAGCAGAACGCACTTATCCGTGCCGAAGTCTCCAAAGAACTTGGCAAGATTAAGAAATAGTTTTCTTTATGATATGCAGCGTCTGACCGCTTCTTGCCAGGATGCGATTATCTCCTGACGTTTATCTTCTTCCATTTCAGGTACGAAGAATCGGTCAGTCTGTCTGATTGATCTGATTTCTTTAGTGTCTTTCCAGAAACCCGTGGCTAATCCAGCAAGATAGGCTGCGCCCATAGCGGTCGTTTCGATGCATACAGGGCGGTCCACCAGTATATGTGATATGTCAGCCTGGAACTGAGCCAGGAAATTATTGGCAGAGGCACCGCCGTCGATCTTCAGTGTCGAAAGTGATATTCCAGAATCAACTTCCATGGCACACAGTACGTCATGGATCTGGTAGGCGATTGATTCAAGTGCAGCTCTTGTTAAATGATAACGGTTTACCCCTCGGGTAAGACCTGTGATCATGCCTGTTGCATCCTGCTTCCAGTAGGGGGCTCCTAGACCGGTGAAGGCGGGTACGAAATAACAGCCGTTGGTGTCTTTTACTTCTTGAGCCAGCCTCTCGGAATCTTCAGATCTTAGCATTAGCCCCAGTTCGTCTCTGAGCCACTGGATGGCAGCACCTGCTACGAAGACAGATCCTTCAAGTGCATAGGTCACCTTGTTATCAATGCCCCATGCGATAGTGGTAACAAGACCATTTCTGGACCTTATGATCTTTTCTCCGGTATTCATCAGAAGGAATCCTCCGGTTCCATAGGTGCTCTTGATCTCGCCGGCTTCATAACAGGCCTGTCCGAAGAGCGCAGCCTGCTGGTCTCCGGCTACACCAGTGATAGGGATGCTTCCGCCGAAGAGATCAGTTGCAGTTTCGCCGAATGAACCTGATGTAGGTCTTACTTCAGGCAACATGGACATGGGGATATCAAAGAAATCACATAATTCTTCGTCCCATTTGAGATCATGGATGTTGTAGAGCATCGTCCTGGCTGCATTTGAATAGTCTGTCGCAAAGGTTTTGCCTCGGGTGAAATTCCAGATGACCCAGGTATCGACTGTACCGAAAAGGAGTTCGCCTCTTTCGGCTCTTTCCTGACATCCGGGAACGTTATCGAGTATCCATTTGAGCTTGGTTGCCGAGAAATAGGGGTCAATGACAAGACCGGTCTTACCACTGATAGCTTCGGCCATAGCGGTGTTACGTATTGCATTGCAGATATCTGAGGTCCTGCGGCACTGCCAGACGATGGCTCTAGATACAGGAGCACCGGTCGTCTTATCCCATACGATGGTGGTCTCACGCTGATTGGTGATACCGATAGCTTCGATGTCTTCGCTCTTGATGCCGATCCTGGCCATGGCTTCTCGTGCTACACCGATGATGGTGGCAAAGATCTCCTGAGCATCCTGTTCTACCCAGCCGGGCTGAGGGAAGTACTGGGTGAGTTCTTTCTGCGCCATTGCGCAGATGTTTCCGTCATGATCGAAAAGGATACAGCGGTTGGATGTGGTGCCGCAGTCTAAAGCCATGATGTATTTTTTCATGATCGTGTCTCCAGGAATGAAACGATATCTTTATATGTGGTCGCTCGGTCCAGTTCGTTCAGGATTTCATGGCGTGCATTTTGATAAAGCTTTATTTCAACATCCTGCATGCCGCGTTTTTTGTATTCTTCGTACAGTTTTTCAGGGCCTTTGCCCTTATCTCCTACAGGATCTTCAGAACCTGACACGATGAAGACGGGCAGGTCGCGGCGGACGTTGTCAAAACCTTTCCATTTGGCCAGATAGATCAGAGTGTCGAACAGTGCCTGATAACCGTTTACTGTGAACATGAACATAGAATACTTGTCGTTATCGTGGACACGGATTATTTCTTTGTCACGGGTCAGCCAGTTAAAGCCCGAGCCTTCATCCTCGAATCCTTTGTTGTAGCTTCCGAAGGAGAGCTTTACTAACAGCTTGCTTCGGAATTGGTCGCCTTTGAATAACCTGATTATACGTGACATCAGTTTTGCGGTAGATGCCAGATACAGCGGCATATAACCTGTGCCCATAATGATGGCTGATTTAACATCTTTGCTGTAGAAAGTGAGATATTTCCTTAACAGGAATGATCCCATGCTGTGTCCCAGAATGTGATTGGGGACATTGGGAAAAGTATTCTTGATATACTTTGTTACTTCGTAGATATCTTTTACCAAAAGATCGCTGCCGTTCTCTTTGGCGATGTTGCCTAAGTCATTATCATCTTTTGCGGTGAAACCGTGTCCGAGATGATCGTGTCCGACTACTGCGAAGCCGCAGGTAGTGAGGTATTCCGCGAAGTCATTGTATCTTCCGATATGTTCCACCATGCCGTGAACGAGCTGAAGAACACTTTTTATCTCTCCTTCCGGTCTCCAGATGACGACGTGGAGCTGGTGTTTACCATCGGTAGAAGGGATCTTTATGCTTTCTTTCATCTCATTTGGCTCCTTAGATGTTTCTTACAAGATTATAAATGCTTATCGCTCTCAGTGCTCTTAGAGAAGTGCCTTTCAAGCATCTTTGAGAATCTGGCGGCAATGAGAGTCATGATCAAGTAGATCAAAGCTACCATCAGCCATGTTTCTATCGGATTGATGTTGGCTGACATATATTCACGTCCTCGTCTCGTGAGATCGGCGACAGCTACCGTACTGACAAGTGATGAATCTTTCATGAGTGAGATGAATTCGTTGGCAGTAGGCGGGATGATGTTTCTGATTCCCTGTGGAAGTATCACATATCTGAGGTTCTGTTTTCTGTTCAGACCTAATGCCAGACCGCCGTCGATCTGCTCTTTAGGTACAGATTCGATGCCGGTACGTACGATCTCGCTCATATATGCTCCATAGCAGAAACCGATGGCAAGAATCGCCGAGAACAACGGGTCGATCTGGATCGTGGGAATGATCTTCTGCAGAATGTAGGGCAGACAGAAGTACCAGATGATGAGATGCACCAAGAGCGGAATGCCTCGTACTATCTCAACATACAGAGATGAGACGAATCGGTAGGCTTTGTTGTTGCTGGTCCTGCCGATGCCTCCGATGAAACCGAAGATGGTCATTAGGATGAAAGAAATAAATGTGACAAGTAGTGTAATAAGGATGCCGTCACGGGCAAACTTCACGAAGTCCATGTAAGGATGGGGGAAGATAAAGACTAAGCATAGGGTCAATATGAGGACCGCGATTACGAGCCACCACCATGGATCGTTCCTGTTTATCTTCTCGATGATATTCTTCATCAGAGTCCCCACTTTTCCAGAAGTTTATTCAGAGTACCATCTTTCTTCATCTGGATGATGGCATCATCGATCCTTTGCTGGAGATCCGGATCATATCCTTTGGTATATGCGATACCATAGCTTTCATTTGTCATGATCTCGCCAACGGTCTTCAGTTCATATCCTTTGTTGATGTATGCCAGTGCAAGAGGTTCGTCGCATAATACTGCATCGATCTGTCTGTTGATGAGTGCTGTGAATCCAACTCCCAGATCATCATATGCGGCACATTTGATTCCTCCCTCGGCATTGATCATATCATCGGCGGTCGTGCCACTTTCACATCCGACTGTCTTTCCGGTGCAGTCTGAGAGACTCTGTATTGCTTTTTCATCGCTTCTTACCACTAAAACCTGGCCAGAGGTGTAGTAAGGTTCTGAAAAGTCCATACGGTCAAATCTGCTCTCCTTGATGGTAATGGCAGATATCGAGATCTTATAAGTGCCCTGAGCGATTCCTGCAAGCAGGGGGTCCCAGGTAACATTCACATATTTGGAATTGATTCCAACACGTTTGGATATCTCATTAAAGAGATCGATGTCGAATCCCACGATCTCGCCAGTGGCTGTATCTATATATTCGAAGGGCGGCCATGTGGCATCTGTGGGGATAATGAACGTACTGTCATCCTTGGTGCAGCTCATGCTCATCACCAATACTAGAGTCATTATCGACAGTATGATCAAAGATAGTTTCTTCATAATGCTAAAAAGGCGGCAAAACTATATGCCGCCTCATTTGTTTTCTCTTGTTTTTCTTAGCAGATCCTGGGGAGCAGATCTCCGGCCATCTGAGGAAGAAGTCTGGTGGTTCCGTAGGCTGTCGTCAGGATCACTTTGCCCGGCTTTTCATCAGAAACATGTCCGATGATACGGGCTTCTTTACCATATTCAAACTTCTGCATGATGGATACAGCTTTTTCAGCCTGGTCGGCGGGCAGTATCACGATCATCTTGCCTTCGTTTGCAACATAATATGCTTCGAGTCCCAGTGCTCCGCAGAGAGTCTGTACGCAGGGTCGGATGAGGACTTTGGTGTCATCGATATTCATCTGGACATGAGACTGTCCGGCAAGTTCGTTCAATGTGGTGGCCAGACCGCCGCGGGTGGGGTCTCTCAATACGTGTACATCACATTCATCCAGTACTGCATGGATCATCTTATTGAGAGGTGCGCAGTCTGATTTGAGGTCGCCTTCGAACTGCAGACCTTCTCGCTGACTCATGATGGTCATGCCGTGGTCGCCGATGGAACCGCTTACGATGATGGCATCACCGATTTTAGCGTTGGCACCGGAGATGTTTCGTCCATCAGGAATAAATCCGATACCGGTGGTATTGATGAAGATCTTATCGGCACAGCCGCGTGAAACGACTTTGGTGTCACCGGTGGCGATCTTTACGCCTGCTTCGAGAGCAGTGTCACGGACTGATGTGAGGATTCGATCGAAAAGTTCGATGGGAAGCCCTTCTTCGATGATAAGAGCAAAACTGATATATTCGGGAACTGCACCGGCAGTTGTAAGATCGTTTACTGTACCGCAGACGGCGATCCTTCCGATGTTGCCTCCGGCAAATTCCACTGGAGTGATCACATAACTATCAGTGGTGAAAGCGATGCGGCCTTTAGGTTCGATAGTGGCAGCATCGTCGAAGGATACTGCATTGGCATCCTTGAGGATCTCAGTGATATGTTCTACGAGTTCATGGCTGGCTTTGCCGCCGGCGCCATGAGCCAGCGTTATGATTTTGTCCAATTTATTCTTCTCCTTCGCTGTACTGGTAGTAACTGGCACATGCTCCTTCGCCGGATACCATGCAGGGGCCTACGGGTTTGATAGGGGTGCAGGTCTTCCTGAAGAGAGGACAGTCATGAGGAGTCTTGACGCCTCTTAAGATCTCGCCGCAGATACAGCCTTTGTGTTCTCGGAGAGGTCCTGGATCGACGTCGAACTTATACTCGGCATCATATGCACGATACTTTTCTTTGAGTTTTAAGCCTGATTTTGGAACGAGTCCTACGCCTCGCCAGGTGGCATCAGTATGATCGAAGATATTCTCGATAACCTTAACAGCATTGACGTTTCCTTCCTTGGATACGCCGCGGGTATAGGCGATCTCGATCTCTGGATCACCCTTTTCGATCTGAGCCATGATCATATCGATAGCCTGTAATACATCTACCGGATCGAATCCGGCGACAGCACAGGCGATCTTATGCTTTTCAGGAATGAATGAATAGGGGGCTGTACCGATGATCGTGGTTACATGACCCGGACAGATTATGCCATTGATCTTGACTTCACCTGCATCCAGGATCGCTGCCATCACGGGAGGACAGGTCTTTGCGGTGGAGAATACTGAATAATTCTTCAGTCCCAATTGAGATGCGACCTCGACGGAAGCGGCGATGGTAGGGGCAGTAGTTTCAAAACCGATGCCCATGAAGATGACTTCTTTATCGGGATTAGCCTGAGCTATCTCGATGGCATCCAGAGATGAATAAACGACTCGTACATCAGCGCCTTGTGCACGAGCATCCTGAAGGCTTTCATAGCTTCCGGGGACTCTCAGCATATCACCGAAGGATGTCATGATCACGTTGGGGAGTTTAGACATAGCGATGGCGCGGTCGATGTCGACGTTTGCAGTAACACAGACGGGACATCCGGGACCGGATAAAAGTTTGATGTTGGGTGGTACCAGCTGTCGGATACCGTAACGCAATATCGCAGCAGTATGGCTGCCGCAGAATTCCATGAGGTTGGCGGGAGTCTTATACCTGTTGATCTTTTCAACGAGCCCTTTGACGATCTCGGGGTCTTTGAAATCGCTAAATGATCTCATTCTGGGCCCTCAGCAGTTCGATGGTCTCTTTGGCTTCATTTACATCCATGACCTGGATGGCGAAGCCGGCGTGGAGCAGGACATAATCACCGACTTTAGCTTCAGGAGTCAGATAAATACTGACTTTTCGGTGGACGCCGCTCATATCGACAACCGCAGTGGTGCCTTCGATGCTTAAGATTTCAACAGGGACCGCAACACACATATTTCTATTCTCCTAATCTCAGTTTTTCACTTGCAACGGCTGCCTGACCTAACGATATACAGCCGTCGTTGGCGGGAAGGATCTCATTGGTAAGGACTTCGATTCCTTCCTGCTTCAAATCTTCCAAGAGCATTGAAAGGAGCAGTTTATTCTGACATACACCGCCGGAAAACACTGCTTTGCTCAGATAATTGTCCTTTAAAAGGCCTTTAACATTATATACTATGCAGTCTTTTACTGATATGTGGAACTTCATTGCGATATCGTTAACAGAGATTCCATCCCGCATATCTTTCAGTATCTCTTTGAGCAGATTACCGATACGGAGTACTCGGCATCCGTCGACGATCTCTGTATCGATCTGATAACTGTCATTTCTGACATAACTCTTCTTGGCTGCTTCCTCTAGGGCGATGGCGGCCTCCGCTTCAAAAGTTGCATGAGAACATAAACCTAAAATCGCCGAAACTGCATCGAATATACGACCACAACTAGAAGTATCTACTGTATTGATGTGCTTTACGATTTGTGTACATAAAATCGACTTTTCGTAGTCGGTCATTTCTTTTAAAGCAGGGATATCTGCAGGGATCTCTCCCAGGGTCTTATAGAGATAAGCGGCACCGATCCTGATGGGGTTCTTCACTGCAGCATCACCGCCGGGTAGAGGCATGTATTCAAGATGTCCCACTCTTTCGAAACCCGCAAGATCGGCATTAAGGAATTCAAAACCCCAGATCTTTCCGTCAGTACCATATCCGGTTCCGTCTAATGCGACGCCCAGTACCTTTTCATTGATTCCGTGTTCTGCCAGTACTGATGCGATATGAGCATGATGATGCTGGACTTCGATCAGTTTGAGTTTCTTTTCTTCCGCATAATCACGTCCGTAGTTGGCACTGTAGTAATTGGGATGCATGTCGCAGGCGATGGTCTTGGGATCGATTCGGAAGATCCTCTTATAATCATCGATCGTCTTCTCAAACGACGTGTTGGCTTTTTCATTCTCCATGTCACCGATATGCTGGGAGACGAATGCATAGTTGTCTCGTGTCAGACAGAAGGTGTTCTTCAAGTCAGACCCGCAGGCAAGAATCTGTGCCGTCTTTTCTGATAATGTTACTGGGAATGGAGCATAACCTCTTGCTCGTCTGATAAGGCGTTTGGTGCCCGCATAGACCGCAGTAACACTGTCGTCATAGCGTCTGGAAATGTCTCTGTTGTGGATGATGAAATAATCAGCGATAGATGACAGTTCTTTCAAAGCCTCATCGTTCTGACTTACGATCGGTTCTTCAGTGATATTGCCGCTGGTCATCACTAACGGCAGATCAGTCTCCTGCAGCAACAGATGATGGAGCGGAGTATAAGGTAACATGACTCCCAGTTCAGACAGTCCCGGTGCTACCATCTCTGCCAGTTTCTTTTTTTCTCGGAGTTTTAGCAGAACGATAGGTGCGGCTGTTGATGTAAGGAGTTCTTCTTCGTCTTTATTGACGTGACAGTATTCTTTCACTGTCGCGATGTCTTTCATCATTACAGCAAAAGGTTTGACTGGTCGGTGTTTTCGTTCTCTTAGTTTTTGGTTTGCAGCATTGTCTAAAGCGTTACAAGCCAAAAGGAAACCACCCAAACCTTTTATTGCAAGGATTTGTCCTTGTTTGAGTAAAAGGGCTCCATTTTTGATTGGGTCGTCTTCGATCTTATTGCCATTCTTATCAAGCAGTGTCAGATGGGGACCGCATACCGGACAAGCATTGGGCTGAGCATGGAACCTTCGGTCAGCAGGATCTTCGTATTCATGCTGACAAATCGGACACATCTTGAATCCTCTCATTGTCGTTAGAGGGCGATCATAGGGGATATCATCGATGATAGTGAATCTTGGACCGCAGTTGGTGCAGTTGGTAAAGGCATAACCAAATCGTCGGTCGGCTTTATCAAAGATCTCTTTACGGCATTCGGGACAGGTAGCCAGATCAGGACTCAATAACTGATATTCATCTTCTCGACTCTTACTCTTGGTGATTGTAAACTTCTCATCATGTACTTCTGGTATTTCCCAACTATCGAGCGTTTTGATGACTGCAGCGGCAGGGACTTTTATAGGGATATCTTTGATGAATGATTCGATAGCGGAAAGAGGTCCTTCGACTTCGATTTCGACGGAACCGGATGTATTACAGACATTGCCAGTTAGTTTATGGGCAACGGCAAGCTGATAGATGAAAGGTCTGAATCCTACACCCTGAACGACGCCTGTTATCTCTATCTTGAATCGAGCCATGGCTCAATCCTATCTAGTTTTGACTTACGTCTTCGTTGATCAGTTTGTAGATGGCGTCCACGATCTGAGGGATCTTGCTCTTAACGGTCTCAGTGAGGCCTTCGCGGACAGAAGCGTCTTCGGGTTCGACGCCGATGATGATGACTTCCTGAGGATAGAAGCCAAGAACTGAGGCTGTAGCCAGAATCTTCACGAGATCAGTCTCATGCATGCTTACGTTGAGATCGCCCAGATTAGGGCTGTGTCGCAGCTGCTCTTCGGTCAGCCTTAAAAGATGAGGCTTGCCGGGTTCTGAACCCGGCAAGCTTATTGCATCTACGAATATCACTCTGTCGTAATCTGACAGAGTCAGGGCACATTTGAAACCTGAGATCCCAAAGTCCGCGACACGGACATTATCAGGTATGTCATCCTTTTCTTCGAGGAGTTCGACGATATAAGGACCAAGTCCATCATCGCCATACAGCTTGTTGCCAACTCCACAAATCAAAGTATTTTTCATTTTTTAATGTGCCCTTATCTATATCAATCAGTGAGTATGCTAATGACTATTCGCCAAATTCACGTTCGAAAACGTCGTCTGCGTGGATGTGGCTGAGTTCATGAGTAGCGACGAGCTGATCTTCAGGATTGAAGATCTGAACTGTACAACCCAGACAAGGATCATAGCTATGAATAGTTCGGACTACGTCGATACCGGTAATCTTTTCACCATTGACAGGTTCGGTGATCTTGGAGTTGATGATGGATGCTTCGTAAGGACCAGGTCTGTTCTGATCGTCACGAGGTGAGATGTTCCATGCGGTAGGAGTCATGATCTGATAGCGATGGATCAGACCCTTCTGCATGACTACCCAGTGGGCAACGCCACCGCGCATACCTTCGACCATACCAACACCGAAGCCTTCTTTAGGTTTCTTGTAGGCGTTCCAAACTTTGGTTTCGCCTTTCTTGACCATTTCGAGGGCCTGGAGAGTCTGGAGATAAGCCCAGTATGCAGAATATGCATGATAGTATGCACGAGCTCGAACACGTTCGAGAGTGTTGTTCTTGGCAGGGATCTTCCATTCCATGGTGACAGGGTCGGCGATTCGGGAACCGGCGACAGTGCCCTGAGGAAGGGTGAATTTAACGGAAGCACCAGTGGATTCTTCCTTATCCTTGCTGATAGCAGCGACATACATTCGGGCGATAGGATTGGCGCAGAGTACGTGAGTACCGCCGTCAACTCGCTGTTTCCAGTCTAACCAGCGAGGAGTCTTGGCCCAGGTGTATTTGTTTTCGAAGTCCATTGCCTTGGCGGCATAGGGCTTGGTGGATTCGTTCCAAGGATGATCTTTGGTAAGAGGGTTCTTACAAGGATCGGTGGGGAACTCAGCTTTAGGAGTGTCATTGTAGTAAGATCGGGTGACGGTTTCCTGAACGCCGACGTTCATTTCGATAAGATCATTGGTGACGAGTTTGCCATCGATTACGATGCCAGGAGGAAGCTTTCGCTTGAGGCCCCATTTGCCCATATCAGCATATTTTGCGTTGTAGGCATAGGGATCATCGTAGCAGCCCCAGCTCTGGAAGTTGAAGGGGAATTCACCGACTTCAGCCAGACCGTTGGCGGCACAGAAATCAATAAGGTCATCAATGAAAGGTACGAGTTCCTTGGTGAAGGAAACTTCGGTAGCGAGCATTGCATAGTACTGCTCAAGAGCCTTCAGTTCAACTGTTCGGGCGATACCGCCGGGAACGAAGGTGTTCTGATGAGGATGCTTTGCACAAAGAATGGTAGCCATAGAGATACCGGTCTTTGCAGCGCCGAGACAGCGTAGCCAGAAGGAACCGGTAACAGGGTTCAATGCAGTCATCATTTCAGCGATGGTTGCATAACCATGTTCTTTGGCGTGAGGAGCGGCAGCACCCTGAGCCTTTTCCCAGAGATCCGGGTTGGTCTTCTTGACGATATCTTCACAGTAGTCAGGACCTTCGAGGATACCGCAACCAAGAGCGCCGTCATAAACTTCTTCAGCCATGAATGCCATGTTTCGGAGGGCGATGGCCAAAGGAGGAGGAGCGGCCTGATAGGCCATATCAGTAGCAAGAACTGCTGCAGTAGCGTGAGGTGTAGGACATACACCGCAGCTTCGTTGTGCCAACCAGATGGCATCAGCAGGTTCATGACCGATCAAGATGTCTTCGAGACCACGGAACATTGTTGCATAGACATATGCATCAACGTACTTTCCGCTTTCTGCATCAGCAGTAGCGAAAGCACCCATGTGACCCTCAAGACGAGTCATAGGTTCGATACTAATATCAATCTTTTTCATAATGTTAAATCTTCCTCTTTACAAAGCGGTGGAGAGTTGCTTTAACCTTACCGAGGTTGTCAAGGATACCTTCACCAACCCAGAACATAACAGGGTTCTTCTTCAAGAACGGGCTGTAGAAACCATCTGGGAATTCAGGTTCGGTACAACCGATACAAGGTGAACCGACATTAGGACAACCACCGAAGCCTTCTGCATAACCGTTCTTAGGAACAGGGCAGTGAGCGTGAGGGCCTTTGCAGCCCATGATGCCCATACAATACGGTTCGCCGAAATGATGGGACATCTTACCACCAGCGAGGTAACCACAGCGAGGACAGTTCTCGTGAGCGGTAGCGCCATAGAGGAACTTAGGTCGATTGTATTCGTCGAGTTCAGGGACAGCACATGCACCACGAACGACCAGAGCCAGAGTGGCAAAGGCTTCGATGATGCTGTCGCCCGGAGGAGGACAACCAGGGATGTTGATTACAGGAAGACCGAGAGTCGACTTGTAATTCTTGCCGAGGTATTCCATGAGACCGACTGCGCCAGTGGGATTGGGTTTAGCTGCAGGGATACCACCGAATGATGCACAGACGCCGATAGCGACCATGGCTGCAGCGCGAGGCTTCAGCATGTCGATAACTTCGTTGGCAGTGTAGAGGTGGCCTTCAGCTTCACCGACGGAACAATAGTAACCACCGGTCTTTGCAGCATCGGCTTCATTGGGGATGGAGCCTTCGACTGCGAGTACGAACGGATCGTACTTACCTTCGGCTGCATCCTTGAGGATGTTTACACAATCTTCACCCCAAGGGGCCATGATTGTGTGGTGGAAAACGATGTTGATGTTTTCCACTTCAGGGAGAACGCCTGTCATAACGTCCACTAACGAGGGATTTCGGGCAGAGATCAAAGAGATCGTGTCGCCCGTACAACCCTGAGCCTGGAGCCAGATCAGGTTAATGGGATCTACCTTTTGCGTCATCAGCATACTCCTTCTTTCATTATTTTCGTCATACAACGACTATGCTAGAACGCCATAGCATACATTAGGGCCATAGCACCCCTAATGATGCTACACTACTATACAGATTTGTTTCTTGCGTTGTCAATGCTTTTCAATTGACATCATGCCTAAATTAACTGATTTCTTTATCTCGTTTTTATTATTTTTTTCATTTCTCTACAATAAAATCATCAAAATAATTTCGGAGGTCCCTAATGACTCAGCAGTGGCAGAATCCTCCCGAGATGCAGATCGATACCGAGAAAAATTATTCGGCAGTCCTGCATACCACAATGGGGGATATCACATTCGAATTCTTTACCAAAGACGCTCCCAAGACCGTTAATAACTTCATCTTCCTTGCAAAGAATGGTTTCTATAACGGGATCAAGTTCCATCGTGTCGTCAAGAACTTCATGATCCAGACCGGCGATCCTTTGGGTAACGGCACCGGTGGTCCCGGTTATCGTTTCGATGATGAGCTTCCTACAAAGCGTTCTTATGACATCGGTATCGTTGCTATGGCTAATGCCGGACCTAACACCAATGGTTCTCAGTTCTTCATTTGCAGCGGACCTGATGCTCTGTATCTCGACCGCAATCCTTACTATACTCAGTTCGCTAAAGTCACTGATGGACTTACTACTGTCCTGAACATCTCAACTTCTCAGACAAGATACAATCCCATGTCCGGCGAGTATTCCATCCTGGTCAATGATGTCCTGATCGACTCAGTCGATATCATCGAAAAGTAAAAACTACATTTTTATAAATAAAAAAGGCCGCTTTCAGTGCGGCCTTTTTTTATCCTGTGAATCTGGTTTAGTCTTTCTTGCTCTTTCTGGAGACCTTGGTGCGCAGATAGAGATCGACGCTGTTGGTGAGTGTGGTCTCGTTGTTGGAGCCCCAGTGATATTCGTACTGACTTCCCTTCATCTTGTACTTGCTGGTCACGCTCTTGTGGAACATGATCACGATGATTAGAGAAACGATAAACGGAATTACGAAGTGCATCCAGCTGATCTGGTGCTCGATCAAATAGAAGATACCGAAGAATAAAGCAGAGAAACCTACGAACATCAGGAAAGAGTCTCCGGTCAGTTTGCCGGTGTTGACGGGCAGGATACCGCAGACTTCGCCGGTCTGAGCGTTCATTTCATAGAAGTAGGTTGTGCCTTTGCTTCTGTATGTGAGTACCCAGGCGGGAAGCATGAAGTATCGGTATGCATCATCGGTGTGGGTAGAGACGGTCTTACCTTCGAGTTTGTCGTATTTGCAGTCAGCGGTGAGGGCAGGTTTCATGAGACCTTCGACCTCGGAATAGAGTGATTGCTTGATGTCTTCGATGTTCACATCGCGTCGTTCAGCCTGGAAGCCGGAAAGATAGGCGATGTTGAAGTTCTTGTTTGCATCGAATCTGAACGGAAGGATGGCATATCCAAGCTTCTTGTCGGAGTCTTTGAGAGCGAGTCGGGGAACGTTCTTGAATTTAACGTGACCTTCTCGGACAACCTTATAGTATTTGGTCTCTGTGACTTCTTCATCAGAGGTCTCGTAGGTCTTAATGATCTGACCTTCGCCTTCGAAGGAACCATCAAGATCGTGATCAGAGATCCAGTACGGGAAGTACACACCGACGACCTTTTCTACACAGGTCTTGTCGATGAAAGACTTGGGTACATATCTCTTTGCATGGATCCACTTGAAGAAATCCTGGATCATATCGTCTTTGGACTTCTGGAAGGGGATGATGTACTGAGGACACATGTCTTCGGTCATGTTATTGGCGAAGACGATGGGGTTATGACAGTAGTAGCAGAATGATGCTGCCTTAGTATCTGTTGCGATGATCTCGGCACCGCAGCTTGAACATTTGTAGACTTTACCGGTGGTTAATTCGCCTCCCTCGGTGTTGGTTGCGAAGTTCTGCTTGGCATTGGCAAGATCTTGCTCTTTCTTCTCATCAGCAATCTGAGTGAGCATTGATTCTTCGAATTCGCTCAGACAATAATCGCAAACGAATTTCTGAGACTTCGGACTGAAGGTAAGGGGACCACCACAGTTATTACATTTCAGTGAAACTACCATGTTTCTCCCTCTATCTATCAAAAAGATGACAGAATTATAACATAGAGAAAATGTTTTGTTTCATCACGTTTCTCAGTTCTTGTTCTTTTATCAAGTATGCTAAAATAGACTGCTACATGCTATAAGATGGAGAGAGTTATGAGTATTGCGCAGATTGTTGCAATCGTTATATTCGTATTGATGTTTGCTGCCATCATTTCTGGCAAGATGCATCGCTGTATTCCGGCCCTCGTTGGTGCTGCCCTGACCATCATTGTTACCTTCCTCATAGTAATGCACAGCTCTGATGCTATTTGGAGCACTTTGAATTTTTCATCTATTGCAGAGAAGGTCTTCTGGTTCCCGGGTTCATCTCACTCTGAATCTACTACTGGTATCAACTGGGCTACCATTATCTTTATCACAGGTATGATGATCATGGTTGAAGGCCTTGGAGACGCCGGATTCTTCCGATGGCTCTGTCTCTTCCTTGCCAAGAAGGTCAAATACAAGGTCATTCCTTTGTTCCTCGTATTCATGATCATGAGTGCTTTCCTTGCTATGTTCATCGATAGCATCACTGTTATCCTTTTCTTGGCTGCCGTAACCATCGAACTTGCGCGACTCCTCAAATTCAATCCTATTCCTATGATCATTTCAGAGATCTTTGCTTCTAACCTCGGCGGCGCTGCCACTATGAGCGGAGATCCTCCTAATATCATTATCGGTACAGCATTCGGTTATACTTTCATGGACTTCTTCAAGAACACTGGTCTCATCGTATGGATCAGCATGATCATCATGGTCGCGTTCTTCTTCCTCATGTATCGTAAAGAATTGTCTGTCGCCAATGACAACACTTCAGACATCGTCTATCCTCAGCCGTCTGAAGCAATCAAGAGCAAACCTGCTTTTGCTATCGCTACTTCCATCTTCGTTCTCATGGTTGTCGCTCTTGTATTACACGGTCAGCTCGGCTGGTCTGTTGCATTCATCGGTACTGCCGCTGCTGCACTCACTCTTCTGACAAATATTCACAAGGCCTGGCCACTACTTAAGAAGGTAGACTGGCTGACCATCCTGTTCTTCATTGGTCTTTTCATCGTCGTAGGCGGTCTTGAGCAGACTGGCGTACTTGATAAGATCTCTGATCTCATCAGCACTTTGTCCGGCGACAATATCATCATCGCTATTGCGATCATTCTGTGGCTGTCGGCATTCTTCTCTGGTATTGTCGACAACATTCCTTTGGCAGCCACCATGGTCCCGGTAATCAAGACATTGTCTGTTACTGCAGGTTTCGATCTGCATACTTTGGCATATACTCTCGCTCTCGGTACTGACATCGGTGGCAACGCCACTCCTATCGGTGCTTCTGCTAACGTCGTCGGTACTTCCATCTGTGAGAGAGAGTATCAGCCTATCCGTTGGAAGACTTATCTCAAGGCATCGATTCCCGCGACCATCATCACACTCGGTGTATGTATGGCTTACGTAATCATTAGGTATGTTTAGTTTTTACGCCAATTAGGTTGAAATATAGCTTGTCCCTGTAGCTCAGTGGATAGAGCGTCGGCCTCCGGAGCCGAGTGCGGGAGTTCGACTCTCCCCAGGGACGTAATTTAGAGGGAGGTAGAGAGATAAACAAGGAAATCATTGCAATCCGTATGCATGGCCGTGGCGGTCAGGGCGCTGTTACTTCAGCAGAACTCTTGGCTTCTTCCGCCATCAATGAAGGCAAGTATGCACAGGCAATGCCAGGCTTCGGCCCTGAACGAAGAGGCGCTCCTGTACAGGCCTTCGTCAGAATTTCGCCAAATCAGATCCGCAATCGAGCGGAGATCAAGGAACCCGATATCGTAATGGTATTGGATCCTGGCCTTATTTCTATCGTGAACTTTGCTGCAGGTCTTAAACCCGGTGGCACTGTCATCGTCAACACTCCGGATCCTGAAGTTATTCCTGCAGAGATCAGAGCTAAGTATCGAGTCGCTTATATCAACGCTAATGTCGTTGCCCATGAGACTTTAGGTGTCATTATCGTTAACACCACCATGCTTGGTGCTCTCCTCAAGGCTACCGGAATCGTTGATATCGCTTCATTGGAAGAACCTTTGAACAAGCGATTCGGAAAGTTGGCTGAAAAGAACTACAACGCAATGAAACGTGCTTACCAAGAAACCATCATCATGGAGCCTGCAAATGTCTAAATCAGAATTTGAATTGACTTGGCAAGAATTGGAACCTGGCTGCATCGTTACCGAACCCGGTAATGCCGTATCTTATAAGACCGGTGACTGGAGAAGCCAGCGTCCTACTTATAAATTCGAGCGCTGCATCAAGTGCGGTGTCTGTCAGCTCTTCTGTCCTGAAGGCTGCATTAATAAGAATGCTGACGGCTGTTTTGAAGCTGATCTCTATCACTGCAAAGGCTGCGGCATCTGTGCTACCGAATGTCCCGCATATGTGATCACTATGGAGGATGAAGCATAATGGCTAAACGAGTAGGTATTGAGTCATCTATCGCGGTCGCAGATACAGTAAAAATGTGCGATGTCGATGTCGTTGCTGCTTATCCTATCACTCCGCAGACACATATCGTTGAACATATCGCTGATCTCGTCGCAAACGGCGAATTGGATGCCGAATATATTCCTGTTGAATCTGAACATTCCGCTATGAGCGCCTGCCTCGGTTCTGCCGCTGCCGGTGCCCGTACTTTCACTGCTACTGCCAGCCAGGGTCTCGAACTCATGCACGAAGTCCTCTATGTTGCCTCCGGCATGCGTCTTCCCATTGTCATGGCAGTTGCCAACCGAGCTGTTTCTGCTCCTCTCAGCATCTGGGGCGATCACTCCGATGTTATGAGCTGCCGAGATACCGGTTGGATTCAGGTCTTTGTTGAGAATGGTCAGGAAGCAGTTGATATGACGATCTGTTCCTTCAAGATCGCAGAAGATCCTTCTGTTTTACTTCCTTTTATGATCAACCTTGATGGTTTCCATCTCTCTCATGTTATTGAACCTATCATCTTCCCTGAAGAAGAAGAGGTTAAAGATTTCCTCCCCAATTTTGATTACAAATATCGTCTTAATCCTGATAAGCCCGTTGCTATGGGTGACTTCGCAACTCCTCCTTTGTTCACCGAAGCACGCTGGGCACATCACATGGCTCTCGTTAATTCACAGAAGAAGATTGTCGAAGTCTGGAATGAATTCGAACAGAAGTTCGGCCGTGGCTACAAGCCTGTCGAGACTTATAAGACCGAAGGCGCTGAGACCCTGTTATTCACCATGGGTTCTTTCTCTGAGACCGCTATGACCGCTGTCGATCAGATGAGAGAGCAGGGCAAGAAAGTCGGTCTCGTCCGACTCCGACTCTGGAGACCTTTCCCCTTTGATGATATTTACGAAGCAGTAAAAGATGCCAAGACACTCATCGTACTTGATCGAGCTCTTTCCACCGGTGGTCCTGCTGGACCTGTTGCTTCTGAAATCAAAGCTGGTCTCTACAACAAAGAAGTCAAACCTAAAGTAGTCAGCATCATCGGCGGTATCGGTGGTCGCGATATCCACGATTATGACTTCATCAATATCGTCGAACACGGTGAAGCTCTGGCTAAGACTTCAGATATCGCACCTTACGAAATCTACGGAGTGAGAGGTTAGAGATGGAAAATTATAATGTTTTCGCTTCCCGTGTAGTTTCTAAGAACGAACCTTTGGCTCCTGGTCATCGTGCCTGTACTGGTTGCGGTGAAGTCCTTGCTCTTCGTCTTTGCGCCAAAGCTTTCGGCAAGAATACTATCGTAGTCAATGCCACCGGTTGTATGGAAATCATTGCTTCCCAGGCTCCTTACAACTCTTGGAGACTTCCTTGGATCCATACTCTGTTCGAGAATGCTTCTGCTACTGCATCCGGTATCGAAGCTGCCATCAAAGTCTTGGCTCGAAAGAATAGGGTACCTGAATCTGAGATCAACGTTGTAGCCATCGGCGGTGATGGTTCAACCGTAGATATCGGTATCCAGTCTCTTTCCGGTGCTCTCGAACGAGGACACAATTTCACTTATATCTGCTTCGACAACGAGGCATACATGAACACTGGTATCCAGCGTTCTTCTGCTACTCCTTTCGGTGCTTCTACCACTACTTCTCCTGCCGGTAAGAAGTCCATCGGTCAGTCCACTTGGAAGAAGGATATGCCTGCTATCATGGCAGCTCACAACATTCCTTATGTTGCTACTGCTTGTCCCAGCTATCCTTTTGATCTGATGCAGAAAGTCGAAAAGGCTCTTGCTACTAAGGGTCCCGCTTATATCCATGTCTTCTCCGTCTGTCCTACAGGTTGGAGATCTGCCGGTAATCTCTCCGTCCGCTTTGGCCGACTGGCTGTTGAGACCGGTGTCTTCCCTCTGTATGAAATCGAGAACGGCGTTTATAAGATGAGCGTCGAAGTACCTGAATTGAAACCTCTTACCGCTTATACCAAGGGCCAGGGTCGATTCAAGCACCTCAAAGAAGATCAGCTCGTTAAGATCGAGGCTCGTGTACACGAAGAGTATGAAAAACTGCTCGAGAAATGCAATGCTACTGCAGTCGAGGAGGACAAATAATGGCTAACGCAATTTTCAGTACCTGGAACAATAAAGTCCTTGACGGCAGATATAACGGCACGACTTACTCTGCTGAGGAAGTCGGTTTGCCTCTGACTTACGGCGAGGATAAAGAATTCAAAGCTATCTTTGGTTGGAATGGTATCGTCCTTACCGATGATTCCTCCAATATCGTATCTTTGGCTGCTGATTATTTCAGGACTGTTGCTCTTATCGCCTGCGGCGAATGCAACGTCGGTTATAACGGTGTCCATTTGATCAAGACCATCCTCGATAATCTTGTTGCTGGCACTGCAGTTCCTGCAGATATCGCCAGACTCAAGGAATGTATCGATGGTGTCTCTATCAATACCAAATGTTCATTCTGTTCCAGCGCAGTGAAACCTATCGCTGATTGTCTGCGATATTTCTCTGCCGAATTTGAAGCCGCTGCAGAAGAACATGCTGCCTATGAACCTTCCAATGGTCTTTTGAATGTTACCGCTCCTTGTATCGAAGCTTGTCCCATCCATCAGGATGTTCCTGGCTACATTGGTCACATCAAGAACCATAACTATGATGAAGCTATCAACCTCATCAAGCGCAACAATCCTCTTCCTGGCTGTACCGGCCGAGCTTGTATGGCTTTCTGTGAAAAGAATTGTATCCGCAATGAGATCGATGCTCCTGTTTCTATTCGAAAGCTTAAAAGAGTTGCCTATGATTTCGGTACTCCCAATGAGCTCGTAGTCGAAAAGAAGAAGAAGGATGAAGTCGCTATCATCGGTGCCGGTCCTGCCGGTATTGCTGCAGCCAAGAGACTTCTTTCCCTTGGTTACAACGTAGTTGCATATGATCTTAATAATGTATGCGGCGGTATGATGAATGACGGTATTCCTTCATATCGACTTCCCAGAGAGATCATCAAAGCTGATTTCGATGAAATGATCGCACTGGGTGCTGAATACCGAGTAAGCACTCCTGTCCGCGACATTGAAGATATCTCATCTCACTACAAAGCCACTATCATCTGTACTGGTGCTTATGCTTCTAAATCCAACGGAATCGAAGGTTGGACTGAAGGTGAGAACGACATGCTTCAGGGCGTCAGATATCTGAAGTCCATCAATAACAAGAAGAGCATGGAACTCAAGAACAGCGTACTGGTTGTCGGCGGTGGTAACACTGCTATCGACTGTGCCAGAACCGCACTTCGAGCCGGTTCCCGCGATGTGACTATCATTTATCGACGAAGCCGAGCTGAAATGCCCGCTAACGCAGAAGAGATCGACGAAGCAGAGATCGAGGGCGTAAAGCTCGATCTTCTCGCACTTCCTGTTAAGATTGAAGTCGATGAGAATGGTGTAAAGAAAGTTACCTGCCAGAAGATGCAGCTCGGTGAACCTGACGAGAGCGGACGACGACGTCCCGTTCCTGTTCCTGGTTCCGAGTATGTCATCAACTGCGACATGATCCTTTCTGCTATCGGTGAAAAGCCTGATGTTTCATTCCTTAACAGCAAGATCGAACTTACTGATTGGGGTACCATCAAGGTCGATAAGAACGGCGCCACATCTATGAAGGGCGTATTTGCTGCCGGTGACTGTGTAAACGGTCCTGCCAGCATTGTCGAAGCTATGGCTTCAGGTAAACGAGCTGCTATCGGCGCAGTCATGTATCTCGATGGTAAGACTACTGTCAGCAATGAAAAGGAAGAGGTCTTCGAACCGTTCCATAAGGAATTCCTTAAGCACAATCTCGATAATACTTACAACTATGCTCGCGAACGACAGCATGCCCGCATGATCGACCGCAACGTCCTTCTCGACAACTTCAACGAAGTAGAGCAGGTGCTCACTAAGAAACAGGCTGTTCAAGAAGCAGATCGCTGTCTTAAGTGCTACAAAGTAATTTTGGTGACGAGGAACTAAGATGATTAATTTGACGATTGATGACAGAACAGTTTCCGTTGAAAAGAACGCTACCATCTTACAGGCAGCTGACAAACTCAACATCAAGATCCCGACTCTTTGCTACAACGAAGAGATGGCAGCCATCGGTTCCTGCCGAATCTGCGTAGTCGAAGCGATCAAAGGCGGCGAAAGCCTCATCGTTTCTGCCTGCAATACCGGCGTCGAAGAGGGTATGAAAGTCTATACCAAGTCTGAAAAGGCTATCGAAGCTCGTAAATTCGCAGTCAAGATCCTTTACAGTGAGAACCCCAGTGTTAAACTGATCCGTGATCTTGCTGAGGAATACGGTGTCGTCGAAGACATCAATGTCCGAAAGTCCGAATGTATCCACTGCGAACGCTGTGTACATGCATGCCGAGACGTTGTCGGTCAGAATGCTATCGTTCTCACCACTTGTGGTCTCTCTTACGGTAATGATGCTCCTTCATTGAAGTGGGATTACAACAAGTGTATCGCTTGCGGTACCTGTGCATTCGTATGTCCCACCGGTGCAGTTAAGATGCATGATCATGACGGCGTCAGAACTTTGCTCACTCCTGAATCCAAACAGGATTTCACTCTTAAGAAATGTGTCTCCTGCGGTTCCTACTTCATGCCTGAAGTACAGGCTCAGTATCTTATGAAGAAGACTGACCTGCCTGCTGAAAAGTTTGACCAGTGTATGAATTGTAGGTAAGATTTACTCTGTCTTTTTGACCGGGGTGTAGCGCAGTTGGCTAGCGCGCGGCGTTTGGGACGCTGAGGTCGGAGGTTCGAGCCCTCTCACCCCGACCATTAGATAACTGTCTTAATCTAGCTCTCTCCTTTATAATAAGAAGAGAGCTTTTTTATTGCTCACATTTCTATCTATGAAAAGGAATAGGGTATTTCAAAATGAATGATGAAATGATCGAAGCCAAAGTCCGCGAACTCCTTCAGGCTAACGACATTGAAGGAACTTTAGTTTACGTTACTGAACAGTTCGACAATTATTCAGGTAATCTTATCGATAAGTCTCTTGAGATTGCCAAAGAAGTAGGCTGCCAGGGTTATATCGACGGTTCTGATCTTTAATATCGTTTTTTAGACGTAACAATGCCGTAGGACAATCGAGTTCTACGGCATTTTCTTTATTCGATGATTGTTATTCGGTCCTGTACCTTGGCATATTCACTGGGGATGACTCCGCCCAGTTTATTTTTCACGAAGTCGATGATCAGCTGATTATCAGTAAAGACATTAGCCATCAATACCTCATCGCCGTCGAACATGTTATAGCCATTGCCGCCGTTGCGTAGGATATAGTCGGTCGATGCGACATTATAGTAGGCATTGGAATCGATGGGGGAGTAGACTCCGTCTTTAAGGACTTGGACATCACTTACTCTTCTCTGACCTTTGATCTCTTTTAGAGAGCCGTCTTCAGCGTTGAGTATAACTGGAGTGGGAATAGTGGTATTGACCGTAAATTTGAGATTTGAAACCTGTAGGAAGCCTCCAAATTCTCCGGTAGCCTTTCCGTCCTTCTCATATTCAGGTGCAGTAGCATAGAGTGATAATTCTAGTGCATCGAGGATCTGCTGGCCAGTTGCTTTTATGACGGTTACATCATTGTTATAGGGACATACCGCAACGAGTTCTTCGTAGGTGACTTCACCTTTATAGATATTATCACGTATGCCTCCGCCATTTACGAAACCGATATCAACACTTTCGATCGAACTATATGCATCTGCAACGAAATCACCAATGGCCATCTCTCGGTTTCTGATCATTCTCACACCATTGGCATCTGTTATCAGAAGGTCCTCTTCGCTGGTACAGATAACTTCGTTGAGTAATTCTTCGAACTGAGACTCGATTTCTTCGATGAATCCGGCCATGGTCTCATCTCGGTAGGGATATTCTGTCATTTCTTCAACGCTAAGAGAACCGTCTGCATGAACAGTCAATGACTTCATAGATGCAAACTTGGTTCCTGTTGAGAGTATCTTTACTTCTTTACCACTCTTATTTGTTTTCGTTTCATTCATAATGGTATGAGAATGGCCGTCAAAGATTACATCGATACCTTCGGTATTAGCAGCAAGATCGTAAGATCTGAAAGGAGCAGATTGGTCAGAAACACCGAGATGAGCTAAAACAAATATCTTTTCAGCTCCCAGTTTCTTACATTCATCGACTGTATCCTGAACTTTCTTATAAAACTTCTCTGCATCATCCTGATAGAAGTAATAGGCATATTCGCCGTCTTCTTTGAAATTATTTGGATTCGATTCAGTAATGGATTCAGGTGTACAGACACCGATCAAAGCAACTCTCCAGTTGCCGATGGAATCGATCATGTATGGTTTTATATTTGAAAGCTTATCTGTCTTATTGCCAATGTAATCGATATTACAAGCAAGATAAAAAGCATTGGCCTTATCGATTAGATATTGAAGCTGATCGATACCGTAATCGAATTCATGGTTTCCTGGGATTGCATAGTTGTAATGAGCTTCATTCATGATGTCGATGACATATTCACCCGCAGACAGTGTGCCAATGAGTTCACCTTGGATTGCATCACCGCAGTCTACCAGCATTACTTCGCCGTTGTACTTCTCAAGAAGAGCATTACGGTAGGCTACCAATTCAGGGAAGCCGATATTAACATCGAGTTCACAGTGTGTATCGTTAGTAAATAAGATACAGAAATCCTTTTTCTTTCTTATAAAACAACTCGTGGTAAGTGATGCAATCATTATGATCACGAGTGAGATCAAAGTCAGGTTTCTAATCAGTTTCTTCATAGCACAATCTTTCTTATATATCTTCTAAATCGACTCATAAATGTCTTTAAAAAGTGGTAAAATAATGCTTACCGATTTCAAATATTTTAGCATTTATCGATCGGTATTACTTATGACGATAGAGAGAGATCGTCAGAACTGGAGTTCTGATATGGAATCATTACAGCTTACTGTTAATGGCACATTGCTTGAACTTAATAGATTCAATGCCAAACTTGTTTATAATCTTACCAATGCCCTGATTGATTCATTAGACCTTGAACCTAATCTTACCGGGAGCAGAATGATTATTGTTACAAATAAAGAGATCAGTATCAAGATCAACAATATCGATGTTCCTACAAATGAATTCGTTACCAATACGTATGTCGATATTCTTGATGCCTATATTAATGATCTTTCCGGTTACGAAAAACCTCTTGAAACAATCCTGATCGAAATGGATTAGTTTTGACTTTTAAAGGTGCTCAATTTACAATCATATAGTCGTCAAGCGTGAGTAACTCAGTCGGTAGAGTTCCTGCCTTCCAAGCAGGCTGTCGCGGGTTCGAGTCCCGTCTCACGCTCCACTTTTCTAAGGGCCTGTAGCTCAGCGGTTAGAGCTGTCGGCTCATAACCGATCGGTCGCAGGTTCGAATCCTGCCGGGCCCACCATCTTAGATCAGTTCATTATTTATATTCGGATAATTATAAGAGCAAGTCATGATGACTTGCTCTTTAGTTTCATTTTGTAATTGTAGATTAGAGTGCGTCGGCACACTGTTCGATGGCTTTATTGATCTCGTCGGTGAGTTCTTTGGGAAGACCCTCGATATCAATCTTGATGAAGCCTCTGATGATAGCTGAAGTAGCTTCATCACGTGTAAGGCCTCTTGACATAAGATATTCGAGTTCTTCTTCAGCAATCTTACCGACAGCAGCTTCATGGGAGAGTTTGATGCCAGGTACGTTACCTTTGAGTTCAGGAATCGCATGGATGCAGCCTTCGTTGGTGATCATAAGACCGCTGCATTCAAGGTGCCCTTGACAGTCGATTGCATTACCTTCAAGATAACCTCGTGATATAACGTTTCCGCCCATGGAAATGGTTCTTGAAAGGATCTCGACTTTGGTTTCAGGAGCGTTGAGATAAGCTTTGGAGCCAAGATCGATATCAGAGCCGGGAAGTGCGACTGCTACGGTATTGAAGCGGGCAGTGGCTCCTTTTCCATTCATGAATACAGCGGGATTCATCTGGACGGATCGAACAGGTTTCAGAAGGATGTAGTTGGATACATAAACGCTGTCTTCCTCCATGATGATACCGGTTCTAGGACGTACATCAGTGCTGTCTGCCCAGGAATGAATCATGGTATTAGTAACGTGGGCACCTTTACCGATGAACATCTCAGTGATACCCAAATGTACGCCGGATTCTTTCATGGCTGATGAACAACCGGTGATAAGATGAAGTTCAGAGCCTTCTCCTGCGATCATGATGTTGTGGATATCCTGCACCGAATTGCCTCGTGCAAGATGCAGACATGCCTGCAGGGGATACTCGGCTTTGACTCCGGGATCGACTTTAACGAAATAGCCGTTGAACTCATTCAAAGCTACATGAGCAGTATATTTATCGGCATCTGGCTGAACTGCAGTCCAGAGCATATCAGCAAGCCAGTCATATTTTGCGAGAGCTTCCTGAGTGGAAAGAATCTCGACGCCTTTTTGATCAGAATCAAAATGCATAGGATTGGCATCTACCTGGATGAAGGTAGCTGCACGTTTAGTAAGTTCTTCTTTGGAATCAAAGACAATACCGGTCTGACCGATCTTAGTCTTGGAATCCTCAGAAAGGTCCTTGGTGCTGTTTGCTACGGTCTCGACTTCATATTTATTAAGGTCGATATCTTCACCGAAAGCCGCTTTCTTTTCTTCAGCAGCTTTAGCTCGTTTTTCAATGTCTATTTGTTTCTCTGACATGATGCACACTCCGTATAGCCATGTTCTTTGACGCTGGCCAAGATATCTCGGGGATCTCCTTCACAGGAGATACGGCCGTTGATGAGTACATAACCGGTACGTGAATTGACGTATTCGAGGATATGACCGGTATGTGAGATGATGAGACCGGACTTGGTTCGGTCAGCGAAATGGCTGTCCTTTCCCAGTGCGTCATTGATGAGCTTACCGATAAGAGCCATATTCTCAAGATCGACGCCTGATTCAGGCTCGTCGAGCAGGACAAGTTCAGGCTGCTGAGCAAGTAGCTGCATCATTTCTGATCGTTTGGTCTCACCGCCGGAGAAACCGTAATTGACGCCTCGGTCGAGGAATTTAGTCATGTTAGCTCGTTCGGCCAGATAATAGATATCATCGAACTTCTTTTCGTCTTTCAAGCAAACCTTGAGCATATCTCGGGTCTTTATACCTTTGATGATAGGGGGGCGCTGGAATGCCATGCCGATGCCCAGTCGGGCACGTTCATCTAAGGTCATGTTGGTAATATCATGTCCATCGAAAATGATCTGGCCAGATGTGATCTTATACTTGGGGAAGCCCATGATGGACATCAATAATGTAGTCTTACCGCCGCCGTTCGGGCCGAAGATCATGACGGTCTCGCCATGTTTGATAGTCAGATTGAGGCCGTGAAGAATCTCGTTTTCCTCAACTGACACATGTAAATCTTTAATTTCAAGTAGGTTACTCATAGGAACTCCTATTCTAGATAAAACCTATTAAATCACTCTGTTATAAATCAAGATGTGATAAATGTCATATCCTTAAATTATATGGTTAAAACGTGTTTAAGTAAATGAAATGACATCAAACAATCAAATGAAAAATAAATATCGATTTGTTAGAATTAATATATCAGCAGCATGGAGGTATTAACCAATGAGCAAAAAAGATGATGAATCCACAAGCCTCGATAAAATCGAAACAAGACTCGACATGCTGGATGATCGACTCGATAACATCGACTCAACAGTTTCTGCTGTTGTCGAAAGAGTAATGAATCAGGCCGCATATATCCATACGACTTGTCCTCATTGTCAGAAGGACTTCGAAATCGCTCTGATCGGTCTGAGAAAACCAAAAATCTAGTTTTTCAATCCCTGAAAACAGCGTCGAAACAAGGGTTAGGTCAAAAAATACAGAAAAGGCGCTATTTTTGGATTCTGGACGTTTTGTGCCTGGAAACAACTGTTTTCCGGGCTTTTTCATATATCAATGACTATATTATTGATTTATGTAAAGAAGTATGCCTGAAAAGAATCCCCTAATTTTACATAATATATATTGTGCGCAATTAGTTATTAAATAATAATAAGGGGCTAGGATGTCCTCTTTTCCGACTCTTTCAGTTTTTCATCGATCATTTTTAAAAGATCATCCAGACCGGTCCCATTTTTTGCTGACACAAAAATGGTGTCTTCAGAGATCTCTTCTTTTTCATCATCTTCATTCTTTTCCAAAAGATCGCATTTATTGAGGACCGTAATCATCGGTTTATCTTTAAGACCCATTTCTTCAATGATGTCTTCAACGGTCTGACATTGATCAGCTGCATTTTTATTGGTGATGTCGACGACATGTAATAACAGATCTGCATCTTCTAATTCTTCCAGTGTCGCTTTGAAAGCATCGACGATCTGCGGAGGAAGCTTTTGAATAAAACCGACCGTATCAGTTAATAAAATGTCTCTGCCGGATTCCAGATGTCTCTTCCTGACTGTCGTATCCAATGTGGCAAACAACTTATTCTCTGCGTATACGTTGGCTTCAGTAAGCGTGTTTAAAAGACTTGATTTACCTGCATTGGTATATCCGATAAGAGATACGATGTGCATACCATTTCTATGGTCACGCAGAAGCTTACGATGACGCCTTACGTCTTCGATCTGTTCTTTGACTTTGGCTATTCTTCGCCTGATTATACGTCGGTCAGTTTCGATCTGAGTTTCACCGGGGCCTCTCGTACCGATACCGCCTCCCAGTCTCTCAAGATGGCTCCATTGGCCTGAAAGCCTGGGTAAAAGGTATTCCATTTGGGCGAGTTCTACCTGTAGTTTCCCCTCTTTGGTCTGGGCTCTTTCAGCGAAGATATCCAGGATTAAAGCTACTCTATCGATGATTTTAACATTGAGGAATCGTTCGAGATTACGCTGCTGGGTCGGATCAAGTTCGTCATCTATAATAACGAGATCACAATGCGTCTGATTCACTAGATGCAGAAGATCGTTGAGTTTACCTTTTCCAAGGTAAGTCACTGGATGCGGTTCAGGCATCTTCTGTGTGATCTTGCCTACAACAACAGAATGAGCTGTCCTGGCCAGTTCTTCTAGTTCGGCTAAAGAGGATTCGATATCCCAGCCTTTTCCAGTGTCTACAGCGGCTAATACTGCCTTCTCATCGACTCTTTCAGTTGGAATCAGCTTCACGGTATTCCTTTTTCTTATAAGGATTCTTCTTGTTATGCCAAAGCGACAATGCACTGATGGCTTTGATCAGAATTATGTCGTTTAATGCCAGATTAACTGCGACGTTTTCTTGGTCTTTCATACAGAAGATCACGTTGCACTGATCGATAACGTCAGTGATGAATTCTGATGCCGTGTATTGATCAGGAACATGAGCTGTAGTCACATTCATCATATCTGAGGGATTAACTTTACAGTCCATCTCCTCTAGTACTTCATTCATCAATTCAGCTTTTCTGCGGAACTTCAATATCTCTTCATCAGGAAGATTTGAGATCCTCGGCCCGATCTTACTGAGATCGATGAGCAGTTCTCTGTTTTCTTCCTTTTCAGCTATTTTCTTACTAATAATCTCATCCATTTAAGTATCCCATTCGAATTATCTAATAGTAACATCCAATTTATCGACTTAATAACCTATTTCAGAAAGGATTCAACTTGATTTAATATCGATTCAAGATATCCTTCCTTGTTAATATCATACCAATGAATCCTATTATCTTCTAGTTTGAACCAGTTGTATTGCATACGGGCTAGTCTATGCGTGTTTGTCTTTATTGAATAGATCGCTTCTTGTTGGGTGACTTCACCGGTAAGGTATTGGATCATCTGTTTATAACCGATACCGGACATCGATGGTAGATTTTTATCATATTTCTTAAGAAGCTCTTTCACTTCGTCTTCAAGCCCCTGTTCTATCATCATATCTACTCTTTGATCGATCCTTTCATATAGATGTATACGATCGATATTTAGTCCAATGATCAGGAATTCAAAAGGAGGCTGTTTCTTTGTGATATCTTCATGAGTATGTCGAGCAAGTTCTAATGCCCTGATTACCCGTCTTGTGTTGCGTGGGTCGATCTTTGAAGCTCGGTCAGAATCGATCTGTCGTAATTCTTCATACAATTCTGATGCTTCACCATTTTCAGCACGTTTTTGCAGTTGGCTTCTATATTCAGTATCAGGGATTATCCTGGGGATCTGCCAGTTCTCTATAAGGG
Organism: Dehalococcoidia bacterium UBA1222; assembly: GCA_002309415.1. The sequence goes on along the minus strand of DBXC01000006.1, from coordinate 242,180 downwards.
ACCAGAGATACTGCCCTGTTCCTCCGCACAATATCACAGATCCATTCTTGTTCCCTATCTTATCGATCAGTTCGTAGGCAGCATCTTTATATTCCGCAACACTATATGTCTGATCGGGATCGATGATATCGATTAGGTAATGCTTTACTTCTGATAATTCTTCTTTGGTAGGTTTAGCCGTTCCGATATCCATACCACGGTAGACCAAACGGCTGTCGGTACTGATTATCTCAGTATTAAGATGCTTAGCCAGTTTGATGGCTAATGAGCTTTTACCGATGCTGGTTGGTCCGATTACGGCTATTACTTTTACCATAGGATACTAGATTGCCTGGATAGCGGCATCAGCAATAGCTTTGAAGTCATCAGCTCTGAGACATGCTCCGCCGACTAATACGCCATCAACGTCTGGCTGTGACATTATGTCATATGCATTGGAAGGTTTGACACTGCCGCCATATAAGATACGAAGTCTGTCAGCATATACCTGACCGAATCTTACTTTCATGTGTTCACGGATAAATGCAAGGACGTTCTGTGCTGTTTCAGCAGTAGCAGCTTTACCGGTACCGATGGCCCAGATGGGTTCATATGCGATTACGATTTCATCATCGGCAGTCAACTCTTTTAAGGATTCATCAAGTTGGAATTTTAAGATCTCGGCGGTCTTCCCTGCTTCGTTCTCTTCAAGGGTCTCTCCTATGCATACGATTGGTATGATGCCGTTGGCGACAGCTGCTTTAGCCTTTTCTGCAATCATGGCGTCTTTCTCACCGAATATCTGTCGTCTTTCGGAATGACCCAGGATGACATACTGACAGAACGGTTTGAGCATTGGATAGCTGATCTCCCCGGTGTATGCACCGGAAGCATTAGCATTCATATTCTGTGCCCCCAGTTTGATATTTGACTGTCGGATACAAAATGAGACTGATGGTATATCGATAGCCGGAGGACAGATCAGAGTCTCCACTTCGGTATATGCACCGATGGCCTCGACAAGCTGTTCAGACAGCTTTACTGCCTCATCGAGAGTACAGTTCATCTTCCAGTTTCCGGCTACGAGATACTTACGCATTTTTAAGCTCCATATTTTTCAAGTTTTCCCGAGCAAGCTAATGCCAAAGGCATGATATTAACTGCAGGAATATTCATCAAAGAACCATATCGGCATTCGGATTCACCGAACTTTTTGATCTTGTCGTATCTGCAAAGACTTGAATTGATCAAGAGAGGTACTCCGTGCCAGCTGTGGCTCTTCATCATTGCAGGTGTCGAATGGTCTCCGCATACAATGAAACAATCAGGCTTAAGCTTAAGGATATCCGGGATCCATCGGTCGACGTCTTCAATGACTTGGACCTTTCTCATGAAATCCCCGTCTTCACCGGCTGCATCCGTACCCTTTACATGGACGAAGAAGAAATCGTAATTGTTCCAAGCTTCCTTGAGTGTATTGATCTCATCTTCAATGGTAGTGCCGGTCTTGAGGACATCCATACCGACAACCTTAGCAAGACCGCGATACATGGGATATGCGGCAATAGCAGCACAGTTCAGGCCGTATCGTTCTTTCATGGAAGGAAGATCTGGCTGGGAAGATATACCCCGCAGCAAGATCATATTGGCTTTAGGCTGAACTTTAAGTGTGGCTTCGACTTCTTTTAAGAACTTATTGAGTACATCTGCTGCTTTCTTAGCACCTTCGCTCAATGCAACTGCAGGAAGAGGTTTGACTCCGCACTGCTGAGGATCAGTATCAGCGATATCAGCAGATAGTCCTTTACCTCGCAGTACTACTACACATCTGTGATCTTTTACTGATCGGACTATTACTTTTACACCATCGAATTCCATGCCATCGATCTGATCGCAGATGAGTCGGCTTTCCGATGTGGGAATTCGTCCAGCACGTCGGTCTGTGATGTTTCCATTCTTATCTAGAGTACAGAAGTTGGCACGGATACAAATATCGCCATCTTCGATTGGGAAATCGATACCGAGGGCTTCAAGTATGCCTCGACCGATAAGATACTTGACCGGATCATAACCGAAGAGCCCCAGATGTCCGGGACCGCTTCCTGGAGTGATACCAGCACCTACTGGTAACGAGAGACCGACTTCTGATTTATATGCCAGTTTATCGAGATTGGGAGTTTTGGCTGTCTCAAGTTCTGTCAGTTCAGTCTTGGGATCAGGAAGACCTCCTAACCCATCGAAGACTAGCATAACGATTTTAGAATCGGTCTGTTTATATTGTTTTTTGACTACATCGACTAATGTATCCATGTCTATTACGTCCTATTCCATATCATCGAGTGCATCTAAGCCGGGAAGGACCTCACCGCTGAGGAACTTCAATGATGCACCGCCGCCTGTTGAAACGAAATTCATCTTAGGAGCATAGCCCCAGTTGGTTACGACTTCTGCCGTAGATCCGCCGCCGATGATGGTCTGCCCTTTCATTTCAGAAATGAACTTGACCATTTCGCGAGTGCCAGTAGAGAAAGCTGGAATCTCATAGATGCCGCTGGGACCATTCCAGAACAGAGTTGCAAGAGGTTCAAGCTTAGATTTGAAAAGTTCGATAGTTTCAGCACCCATATCGACAATACGCATATCTTCAGGGATAGCATCGATCTTTACGTTTCTGATAGCAGCTTCGTTAGTGCCTACTTCTGTCACGACAACATCTACAGGAAGCACTACTTCCACTTTGTGCATCTTGGCAAGATCTAATAGATAAGATGCCTGTTCGATATTGGTATCGAGGAGCGATGCCCCTACTTCGTATCCTTTTGCTTTGAGGAATGTGGCAGCCATGCCACCGCCGATAATGATGCGGTCAACTTTCTTGACGATGTTCTCAATAAGAGCGACCTTATCTTCTACTTTTGCACCGCCCAGCATGACACCGAAAGGCTGTTTTGGATCATCAAGGATTGAACCAAGTGTCTTGATCTCTTTATCAAGAAGGAAACCACAAACAGAAGGAAGGTATTTAGTCACGCCTACGATTGAAGCATGTTTCCTGTGTGCTGTACCGAAAGCATCATCGCAGTAGATATCCGCAAGGTCTGCTAATTCCTTTGCAAATTCAGGAACGTTCTTTTCTTCCTCTTCATGGAAGCGCAGGTTTTCAAGCAAAACCACATCGCCATCTTTCATGGCTTCGACAATTGCCTTAGTTTCAGCGCCAATACAATCAGGGGCCATCTTGACCGGTTTTCCAATGTGTTCAGCAAGTCTCTTGGCGACAGGAGCTAAAGAATACTTAGGATTAGGTTCACCTTTAGGTCGTCCAAGATGTGAGCAAAGGATGACTTTTGCGTTATTTGATAAGAGGTATTTGATGGTTGGGAGGGCTTCGATGATACGGTTCTCGTTAGTGATGATGCCCTTTTCTTCATCCATAGGAACGTTGAAATCGACACGAGTAAGGACTTTCTTGGATGCTACATTGATGTCTCTTAAGCTTTTCTTCTGCATTTGAAACACCCTCTCCCTCTATCTATATTATTTTGAAAGCAATTCAAGTGCGGCAGCAAATATGCCGTCACGGTCAATTCCGTAATAATGTCGAAGTATGGACTGGGGGCCATGTTCAACAAACTCGTCCTTGATACCCAATGAATGAGATCTAAATTCGATATCAAGGTTCTTCAGTTTTTCGACAAGGTTAGCTCCAAAACCTGAAGCTAAAACGTTCTCTTCAACAGTCAAAAGAAGTTTAGTATTCGAAACTGATGATGAAATCGTCTCGATATCGATTGGTGAAGCGAATATTGGGTCGATTACGGTTGCGTCAAACCCTTTTTCTTTCAGCATCTTAGATGCTTCCATTGCCTCGTTTACACAAAAACCGATGGGAACGATAGTGATATCTTTTCCTTCAGATAATACTTCAGCTTTTCCGATGGGAAGTGCTTTGAATTCCTTATGGATTTCAGCACCAATAGCTGATCCTCTCGGATAACGGATTGCCATAGGATGGTTAGATTTATAAACAGACGTATAAAGTAACTGTCTCAGCATATTTTCATCTCTGGGAGCAGCTACGTTAAGATTAGGAACAAGAGATAAATAAGACAGATCAAATATGCCCTGATGTGTTTTGCCGTCATCACCCACTATACCTCCGCGGTCTACAGCGAATGTAATAGGAAGGTTCTGTAAAGCAACATCATGTATGATCTGATCGAAGCTTCTCTGTAGGAAAGTCGAATAGATTGCCACAACTGGTTTGATGCCTTCAGTAGCAAGACCGGCTGCAAAAGTTACGGCATGCTGTTCGCAGATACCAACATCCATGATCCTAGTCGGAAATTCTTTCTGCAGATCAGTCAAACAGTTGCCATCCGGCATGGCAGGAGTTATCACGACGACTTTATCGTCTTTTTCCATGATGTCACGCATGGTATCAGCAAATACCTGCGAATATGTCGGAGCTGTTCGTGGTTTGCTGCCTGCTGGAGATACTCCGTGATATTTAGACGGATCATCTTCGGCTGGTTTATAACCTTTGCCTTTTGTTGTGATCACGTGGATGAGTACTGATTTCTTATCATAGTCACGAGCCTTTTTGAATGCACTCTCAAGCTCTTTGATATTGTGGCCATTTACCGGGCCGAGGTATGCCAAACCCAGGTTTTCCCATAAGGTCGTTGGAAGAATATAGCTCTTAACTGAACGTTTAACTTTGCGCATCCATCCCCAGATAGCACGGCCGGGCCTATTAGAATTGAAAATCTTTTTTCCCTGCTCTTCACCTTTATAGTAGTGATAATCGAATCTGACTTTTCCTAGGACTTTAGAGAAGATGCCTGTTGTCGGAGAGATCGACATGCCGTTATCGTTCAGGATTACGATAATTTTGGTATCTGAAGAAAGTACGTTATTAAGGGCTTCATATGCCATACCGCCGGTAATCGAACCGTCGCCTATCACGGCGATGACTTTATAGTCGTCTTTATTCATGTCTCGAGCCACAGCCATGCCGACTGCTGCTGAGATTGATGTAGATGCATGCCCTGCTACGAAAGAATCATAGACGCTTTCATCTCTGTTAGGAAATCCTGAAATGCCTTTGTATTGTCGCTGGTTGTGGAATGCTTCACGGCGTCCGGTCAGAATCTTATGTGCGTAAGCCTGATGTCCGACATCCCAGATGATCTTATCTTTCGGAGCATTAAAGACTCTATGTAGAGCGATGGTAAGATCTACCGCACCAAGCGATGATGCGAGGTGTCCTCCGGTCTGATTTACGGTTTCGATTATCTCGTGTCTGATCTCTTCAGCAAGCTTCGGAAGATCCTTTTCAGAGAGCTTTTTTAGATCCTTCGGATCATTGATCTTATCAAGTAAATCAGCCATATACGTAATTATAATTTAAGACAAAATATCGTACAATTGATGTCGCATTACATAGTGACTACAGGAAATATATGATTCCTTTGATAATACTCGGTGTCGTACTGCTTCTCATTATCGTACGGACACTGATAAAGATAAGACTTGAGATATGGCTGATCATGCTCATCGGAGCTATTGCAGCCCTCGTTACTTTGCAGATAACCCCTATCGATGCATTCCATGCTATCGATTTCGATGTGATAATCCTGCTTTTCTGTATGTTCATTGTCGGAAACGCTATGAATGACAGCGGATATCTGCTAGATCTTGCACATCATATCTTTGGAAAGACCAAGAGTACAGATTCATTATTATTTGTTTTCATTCTGACAGTCGGTGTATTCTCAATGATCTTCACCAATGATACGATTGCCATCGTAGGTTCGATTTTGTGTTTTGCTTTGTATAAGAATTGCGGAGTAGATGCCAAAGTACTCCTGCTGACTCTTGCTGTTTCTATCACAAGCCTTTGTTTACTAAGCCCAATCGGTAGCCCCCAAAATCTTCTTATTGCTTCAGCTCCGGTCTTCAGTAATGCTTTCATAGAATTCTTTGTTTATCAGATCGTTCCGACTACACTTTCTGTAGCTTTCATCTTCTTCTTTATAAGGAGACTGATACCCAAACATCCGATAATGCTGGATGCTGATATTGTTTGCTATATCAAAGACATCAAGCTCTATCACATTTCGAGGATAAGCATCATTCTGATGCTATTACTTATAGTACTGAAGATAATTCTCAATTATCTTGTGCCTTCGTTTGATTTTAAATTCATGTATATTGCGATTGCAGGAGCAATTCCTATTGTTCTGTTTTCTCATGAGAGATTTAAGGTCATCAAAGAAATCGACTGGCGCACGCTGGTTTTCTTTTGTTCCATGTTCATATTGATGAAAGCCGTCTGGGATTCTTCGGTTATGCAGGACTTGATTACAAATCTTCCTAGTAATGTCAACGACACGACGACTGTATATATGATCGGTCTCCTGATCAGTCAACTGATATCGAATGTACCCTTGGTCACCCTTTATCTCCCTATCCTTGAGACAACCGGAGCTGGGATACTATCCTATATGGCTTTACTGGCGGGCAGTACATTAGCTGGAAATCTGACTGTTATTGGAGCTGCCAGTAATGTGATCGTGATACAGCAAGGCGAACGTGAAGGAATAGTGATATCATTCTGGGATTTCTTCAAAATAGGCTTCCCTATATGTGTAACGCAATCCTTGATTTATATTGTTTATTTCAAACTGCTATCATTGTTTATAGCTTAGAGGTGAATAGAAATGGCTAAAGAAAAAGAAAACAATCTTATTAATGCTATCCACGAGCATGATGATCATATCGAGAGACATAAACATGAGCACATCCGCTTTAATGATAAAGGCGAATTAGAACGATACGTTCACGAACATCTTGATGAGAATGAAAATGTACCTCATCATCATCACTCCAAGGAAGAGAAAAAACGACAGACAAATCGAATCGCAAAGGCTATCGGTCATCTTCAGCATATCCAGGTCATGATCGACAATGATGAAGATTGTTCTGAAGTACTCATTCAGCTCTCTGCTGTTAGAGCAGCCATCAATAACCTCGGTAAATCCATTATCAATGAACACCTCGAACACTGCATCACACATGCCATGGCTTATGGCGACATGCAGACACTAGAGGAATTTGAAAAGTCCATCGATACGTTCTTTAAATAGATATGAGCGAATTCCTTCAAAGCCTTGATATTGCACCCGAACTTGTCGTCTTTATCGGTTCTATGATCCCAATTCTGGAGCTGAGGGGTGCTATACCCATCGGTATCGCTGCCGACCTTCCATGGTATGAGGTCTATTTCATTGCTGTTATTGGCAATATGCTTCCCGTACCTATCATCCTCATATTCATGGATCTTGTTGTAAAAGTCTTCTCTCATATTCCAGCTTGTAAACGATTCTTCGATTTTATCTTTGAGAAGACGACCGCTAAAGTTGAGCGAGTAGAAAAATATCAGGAGATCGGCCTTACGATCTTTACTGCTATTCCTTTACCTGTTACCGGTGCATGGACCGCATCAATAGCTGCCAAACTATTCAATTTTGGCAGAAGAAAGACTTTCTTCTGCATTTTGTTAGGCGTTATGATCTCTGGAATCATCGTCACTGCCTTGTCTTTACTTGGATGGATCGGCGCAATCATCGCAGGCGTAGTATTAATTGGTCTTGCCATCTTCTATATCATGAGGAAAAAGATCAAACGCGCAGATGATCAATCAGCTAACGAATAGTATTTAATTCTTCTGTCTAATTTGACCGCCTATTCCGATTGTAGTTAAATAATCTATGCATCGCGTCCCTGTAGCTCAGCTGGATAGAGCAACTGCCTTCTAAGCAGTGGGTCGAGAGTTCGAATCTCTCTAGGGACGCCATTTTTATATCTATTCGACTATCGAGGAGTAGAATAAAGATATGAAAAGATTCGGAGTCATCTACCATCCTCATAATGAAGGCGCTGTTAAACAGGCCGAATATGTCAAAGAATACCTTACAAAAAAAGGTTGTTCCTGCTGGACCCAGTCTGCCTGGGAATCCACAGAATTCGAACCTAAAGTCAAAGAATCCGATATCGTTATCACTGCCGGTGGCGATGGAACTGTTCTTCGTGCTGCTCAGATAACTGCTAACTACAATGTTCCTATCGCCGGTATCAACCATGGTACATTAGGATTCCTGACAGAAATCCCCCAGTCTAAAGTTGATGAAGCTTTGGAAAGAATCCTCGACGGTGATTATAGGTTAGATGAACGGTGTATCCTCGACGTAGATGTAAAGCAGCCAGATGAAGAATTACAGTCTTTCCATGCTTTGAACGATGTCGTAATAGCACGCGGTGAAATGGCCCGTCTTTTGGGTCTTAACGTCGTGGTTAACGGACAGAAGCTGACTTACCTTAAATCTGATGGTATCGTTTGCTCTACCCCTACTGGTTCGACCGGATATACCTATGCCTGTGGCGGTTCTGTGATGCATCCTTCGTCCAAAAACTTACAGATCGTCGGTATTGCACCCCATCTGACATTCAATCATCCTGTAGTTCTATCAGCCGATTCAATTATCGAGATCGAAATATTCTCAGGATATACCTGCACAATGAATATCGATGGTCATATCAATCTGCCTATTGTTGATAGGACAAAATTCAATGTCAGGATGAGCGATCTTAAAGTAAGGTTCATCCGTTTCGGGGAAGATAACTTCTTTGAGACATTGACTACTAAACTGAGGACAAGACTATGAAACCAGAGATCTTAAAATCAGAAAGAGCATTCGACGGAGCAGCAGTACATCTCCGTATCGATACCATCAAACAGCAGGACGGCACAGTCACTACCCGCGAAGTGATCGAACATTCCGAAGCTGTAGCCGTATTGGCATTCGATGATGAACGAAATGTTCTTTTGGTAAAACAGTGGCGACATCCTCTTATGAAAGAACTCTTAGAGATTCCTGCCGGATGCGTTGAACCGGGCGAAGATCCAGATGAGACGGTAGTACGAGAGATGCAGGAAGAGACCGGTTATAAACCGTTAGTCATCAAGAAACTGGGCGGTTATTATTCTGCCCCGGGTTTCACTAACGAATATCTGCATATCTATGTTGCATCTAACCTTGTGGAATCCAGACTGCACGCCGAAGATACCGACGACATCGAAGTCATCAAAGTACCCTACGATGAATTCGCAAACATGATCAGGCGCCGCGAGATCGAGGACGCCAAATCATTTATCGCGCTCTGTATGGTCCAGAACAAACTACTCGTGAAGTAATTTGCCGCCAAGTACGTGGCAATGTATGTGCATCACCATCTGACGGCCGTCTTTACCGCAGTTGAATACGGTCCTATATCCTGATTCAGCAATACCTTCTGATTCTGCGATTTTCTTAGTGGTAAGAGCGATATGCCCCATGAGCATTTCATCTTCAGGCTGAAGATCATTTAATGTCGAAATATGTTTTCTCGGGACAACGAGGACATGTACAGGTGCTCTAGGATTGATGTCACGGAAGGCATATACGAGTTCATCTTCATACACTTTAGTGCTGGGGATATCACCTTTTATAATCTTACAAAACAAACAATCTTCCATTTGTTCACCTTCTAACCTTTTAACAGAAAAAAAAAGAAAATTATTTCATCTTTCTAACAATGGCTTCAGCAATCTCTAAAGTTCCAACTGCCTGATCTCGTTTCTCTTCGGGAAGGAGATCCCAAGTCAAAGATGTGCCCTCTTCAAGGACAGCTGAGATAGCATTCTCGATTCTATCTGCTGCATCATTCTCATCGATATGGCGGAGCATCATGACAGCAGAAAGCATCTGAGCAATGGGATTATCGATATATTTGCCCTTGTTTCTGGGATCAGAACCATGAGTGGGTTCAAACAATGCGTATTCATCACCGATATTGGCACCAGGTGCAACACCAAGACCGCCGATTAGACCGGAACACAGGTCGGAAAGAATATCTCCATATAGATTAGGAAGGACGAGAACTTCATATTTTTCAGGACAAGTTACGAGTTGCATCGACATGTTATCCACTATCAGATCTTTGAATTCGATCTGAGGATACTTTTCAGCAACTTCTCTAGCTACTGCAAGGTACATACCATCAGTGAATTTCATGATATTTGCTTTATGAACAGCAACAAGAGATTTGCGGTTATTTCTTAGAGCATACTTAAAGCCCCAATCCAATATACGTCGGCTGCCTGATTCAGAGATAGGCTTAATGCTGATACCTGAATCTTCTTTAACGACATGACCATCAGCCTTAAGTTTAGAGAGGAGTTCAAGAGTATTCGGTTGTCCCTTCTCATACTCGATACCGGCATAAAGGTCTTCAGTGTTTTCACGAACGATCACAAGATCGACCTTTTCAAATCGAGATTTGATGCCCGGATAAAGTTTGCATGGTCTTAGACAAACGTAGAGATCGAGAGCCTGTCGTAATGCAACGTTTACTGATCTGAATCCAAATCCAACTGGAGTAGTGATAGGACCTTTAAGAGCTACTTTGTTAGTTTTTATAGAATCAAGTACATGCTGAGGAAGCGGAGTGCCATATTTATCCATGACATCAGCGCCAGCTTGTACTTCGTCCCAAACGATATCAACACCAGATGCTGCCACTACTCTTTTCGTAGCTTCAGTGATCTCTGGTCCGATGCCGTCACCGGGAATTAGCGTAATATTGTGTATCTTGTTCATTAAATCTCAAAATCTCCATGTTTCTGAATATAAGGAATAAGACCGCCCTCATCGAGGATCTTAAGCATAGCTGGAGGAATCGGAGTAAAAGTAAGAGTGATGTTCTTAGTGACATCAGTGACGATTCCTGCGGCCATATCGACATCAAGAGTGTCACCATCGTCGATCTTATCTGTATCACAAAGAAGTACAGGAAGACCGCGATTAATGGCGTTTCGGAAAAAGATACGTGCTACGCTCTTAGCAAGTACGGCGCTAACACCGGACATCTTAATAACTAAAGGTGCATGTTCTCGGGATGAACCAAGACCGAAGTTATTACCGCCAACAACGAAATCGCCGGGCTGTACACGGGATGCAAATGTTGGATCTGCATCCTCGAGGACATGTTTAGCTAATTCAGGGAGATTGCTCCTCAGATGAGCAAGTCTGCCGGGAACGATATGATCAGTGGAGATGCTGTCTCCGAATTTAAAAGCTCTACCCTGCATGATTATGCCTCCTCTCTGGGATCTCGGATCTCACCGAAAATCGCACTGTAAGCCGCCGTTGCAGGACTGGCAAGATAGACGAAGGCGTTGGGATTACCCATACGGCCTTTGAAGTTTCTGTTAGCGGTCGAAAGACAAACCTCTCCGTCACCGAGAACACCTTGATGGAGACCGAGACATGCTCCACAGCCAGGAGGCATGATGAGAGCACCGGCTTCTACAAGAGTAGTAATGTAACCTAATTCGATTGCATCGAGGAGTATCTGTTTGGATGCAGGAGTCACGACCAGTCTGGTACCAGAAGCTGCGTGTTTGCCTTTAAGGATATTAGCGGCAATTGCAAGATCTTCGATTCGGCCGTTGGTACAAGTACCGATGGAGACCTGATCGATATGTGTACCGCTCAATTCCTTGGCAGTAGAAGTATTATCTACTGTATGAGGCTTTGATACTGTAGGTTCAAGTGTTGAAAGATCGATCTTAATAACTCTCTCATATTCAGCATCGGGATCAGCATCTAAGGGAATCCATGTTTCGCCTCTGCCCCGTGCTTCAAGGAATTCTTTAGTTAAATCGTCAGATGGGAAAAGACCTACCTTAGCGCCTGCCTCGACTGCCATGTTCGAAATAGCAAGTCGTCCGGTCATGGGGATATTTCTGACGGAGGGACCGCCGAATTCAAGTGCTTTATAAGTTGCACCATCAGCTCCCATGAGCCCGATCAGGTGAAGAATGAGGTCTTTAGGATAAACATTCTTCTGAAAATCACCTGTAAGTTCGATTCGGATAGTTTCGGGAACTCTAAACCAGGTCTTTCCAAGTGCGAAACCGACTGCTACATCGGAAGAACCCATTCCGGTTGAGAATGCACACATGGCACCACCGGTCACGGTATGTGAATCAGCACCGATGATGATATCGCCAGGTCTAGAGAATCGTTCTGCTACGATCTGATGGCATACACCGTTTCCGACATCAGAGATGATGCATCCCATATCTTTAGCAAACTGTCTAAGAAGGAGATGATCTGTTGAGATCTGAGCATTGGAACTAGGTGCAGCATGATCCAAGAAAAGAATCGTTCGCTGGGGATTAGCTAATTTAGTAAAACCACTCTTCAGGAACTCACGTACAGTGAGAGGACCAGTGGTATCCTGAACGAAAGCAAGATCAAGAGGACATACAGCTATCTCACCTGCGTGTACGTCATGCCCTACTTTTCGAGACAAGATCTTTTCAGATAATGTTTGTTTCATAGTAAAACCTCTAATATGAGATTTGATTATCATAGCAAAACAAAGCGTTATAATAAAAATGTGAAAAGATGATTCAAGGAGGAAAAAAATGGCTGAGACTAAAAAGACTATCCTTCCCCTTAATTCATATAACCCCTATGATGAGAAGAGCCGCGATAATGAAGAACGAAAGCTCGGTAAGCTTTATACTGAAGCAAAACAGACTCAGCGCGGATCAGACCAAGTCATCCTAGAGAAGATGGAAGCCGAAAAGCAGCTCCTCATAGATGCTTTGATTGAACATATCGACAGGCTGTCTGCTCAGGTAATAGAACTTGGCGGTAAACCTGTAAAGTAGACTGCTGCCGTTTATTCATAATATAATTTATATAGCGGTGACTGGAAACAGCATCGACTGTATATTTATTTAGACAATTTAGAATAGTATGCCCGCTTGGATCCAAATGACCGAGACGGATTTTTGATAACCTCCGTTTCGGAGGTATTTTTGTTTTAGGGGATCATTAACATGAAGATTGGAATAATCGGTGCAGGAAAAATGGGGAAATCTCTGGCTAAATCCTTGTATGATGCAGGATTTAATGTCATTGCAGTATCAAGCAGGACACTTTCCAAAGCTGATTCTTTTCACGATTTGATCAAAGATATCAATGTTTACGAAGATCCTCAGAATGTAGTCGATACTTGCGATGTCATATTCCTTACCGTTTCAGATTCACAGATCGAGCATACATGTAACAGCCTAAACTGGAATGAGAATAAAACAGTCATCCATACCAGTGGTGCGACTTCTTTAGATGCACTGATGACTGCCAAAGAACAGAATGCCCAAATAGGAATCATGCATCCAATGTCTTCTTTTACTGACACAATTCAACCGGTCAGTTCGATCTATCTGGGAATTGCTGGTGATAATAAAGCTTTAGATATCATCAACACGTTTGCATGTAAACTCGAATGCAAGACGATCAGCATCACTGACAGCGGTCTGTATCATGCCGGTTGCTGCATAGTATCCAATTATTACGATGCACTGCTTAATAAAGTTGCAGATCTTTGGAAGACCATGGGAATCGATAAAGAACAGACCAAAGAAGCTCTTATTCCTTTGATCCAGAGCGTTGTAGATAATCTGAAGACCAAGGATCTTTCCGAATGTCTGACGGGACCTATCTCTCGCAATGACACAGAAACAATAAAGAAACATTTGGTATCCATCAACAAGGTAGATTCTGATGCAACAAAGATCTACCGCATACTTGGAAGAGAAACTGTCCGATATGCCCTGTCCAATGACCAGATCGATGCTGAAGAAGCATTCGATCTGATAAAAATCCTTTCCGATAAGGAGGCAGCTGATGAACGTTAATGATTTTCTAAAGAGGAAAAAAGAAAACAAAAAGATCACCATAGTCACAGCTTATAACTATCCAATGGCCAAGGTTGCCGATGACGCAGGTATCGATGCCGTACTTGTCGGTGATAGTTTAGGAATGGTTATGCTGGGATACGACAATACAATCCCCGTTACCATGGAAGATATGATCATTCACTGCAAAGCAGTATCCCGAGGCTTAAAGAATGCCATGCTCATATGTGATATGCCTTTCATGAGCTATCAGATCAGTGCTGAAGAAGCATTACGGAATGCAGGAAGACTTATGCAGGAAGCCGGTGCTCATGCAGTAAAACTTGAAGGTGGTGTCGAAGAAGCTGAAATCGTTAAACGTATGGTAGATATAGGTATTCCTGTAATGGGACATATCGGCATGACTCCCCAGTCTGTATATAAATTTGGTGGATTCAAAGCTCAAGGCAAAACTGTCGATCAGGCAAAAAAACTCATTGAAGACGCTAAGGCATTACAGAAAGCAGGAGCTTTCTCGATCGTCTTAGAGGTAGTACCTGAGGAATTGGCTGAGATGATCACAAAGGAGCTGGATATTCCTACCATTGGAATCGGTGCTGGAAATAAATGTGATGGCCAAGTCCAGGTGATGACTGATATGTTAGGCATAACAGCAGGATTTGTTCCTAAGCATTCTAAAAAGTTTGCTGATCTTTATTCTGCTGGTCTCGAAGGAATCAAAGCTTATATTTCATCTGTCCAGGATGGATCATTCCCTGAAGAAACTACATGTCCTCATCTTACTGAAGAAACATTAAACGAGATAAAGAAAGGATAAGAAAATGGCTATCAAGATCCTCAGAACAGTAAAAGAAATGATCGAATACCGCGATACCCTCAAAGGTACTATCGGTTTGGTGCCTACAATGGGAGCATTACATCTCGGTCACATGTCATTAGTCGATCAGGCAGTCAAAGATAATGACTATGTAATCGTAAGCACATTCGTTAACCCTACTCAGTTTGGTGCCGGTGAAGATTTTGATTCATATCCCAGGACTGAAAAAAAGGATGTGGCTCTTCTCGAAGAACATCATGCTACAGCCGTATTCATTCCAAAAGCATCAGACATGTATCCTGAAGGATATAACTCTTGGGTCGAAGTTTTCGATGTCACTCAGAAACTGGAAGGTGCATGCAGACCTACTCACTTCAAAGGCGTCACAACTGTAGTCAATAAACTCTTCAATATTTCACGTGCTGATAATGCCTATTTCGGTCAAAAAGATGCCCAGCAGGTCGCAGTCATTAAGAAAATGGTCCGCGATCTTAATATCCACATCAATATCGTAGTCATGCCCATCGTAAGAGAAGATTCTGGACTTGCCAGAAGCAGTCGAAATACTTATCTGAGTGCTGAAGAAAAGAAAGCAGCACTGATCCTCAGTAAGACTATCAAATTGGCTGAGTCCGAATGGGCCAAAGGTGAGAATGATGCTGAGGCTTTAAAGGCAAAGATGATCAAGAACTTAGAGTCTGAACCTTTAGCAACTGTTGATTATGTTGCATTCAATCACTGGGATGATCTTGAGGAAATTACAACTATTGTAGCCCCTACTCTTGTCTCAATGGCTGTTCGAATAGGTGCAACCCGACTCATCGATAATACGATCCTGAAATAATTAAAACAAATACTATTAAGGCATGACTGATATCATTTCGGTCATGCCTTTTTTATTGCCAGGATATTCCACATAGCCTCTACTTTATCGGCATTTGTGAATTCATCATTCCAGAATTTTCTTCTACGGACCTTTATCCTTTCGATCTCATCCATGTATCCATTACGAATAAGCTTCCCTTCATATTCCTTATCCAGGAACCATTCCAAGAAATATCGTGCAAGTTCTAGTCTCTTATCAGAAACGCCCTCTTTTTTAGACATAATGAAGCACAGCACTGTTCCAATATCATGTTCAATATCGAAATAATCCAAAGGATCAGCAAAATCAAAACTTACACACTTTGATCCATCCCAAATGAAATTTCGGAGGTTCATATCGCATCTGGGTTTATTGAATCGCTGATGGAACCTATATATCCAGTCACATAAAGATCTAATCTGCTCTTCAGTTCCAGCTTCAAAAAGCTCTGAATATAATTCCCCGGATATGAATTCCATCTCGATAGTCATATCGTATGTCTTTAAGATATTGGGAACAGCGATTCCTGACTCATGACAAGCAGTCAGATAATAGAGTTCTTTATCGAAGAATTCTTTGTTGTCGAATCCCTTGACGATATGACCGTCAACGAGGGCTAGGTAATGCTTTCGGGACTTTATTTCCATTCTTTTTGCTCTTAGTAGCTAATTTATAAATGAAATTGTCTTCTTTGATCGTATTAATACCAGCTTTAAAAAGATCCTTGAATACCTGGATAACAACAGCTTTAGTCTCTTTATCGAGATGAGTCATGGCGTTGATCATATCGATAATCTTGGTCAAGCCTTTCTTTGTAAAATCCTGTAAGGTTTCAGCTTTAGATGAATAGATGACCTTAAAAATAGTAGATACATAGACCTTGAGGTCGTCTTCATTAAGGTTCCTGTACCAATCGTTCAGGGTCTTCTGAAGGAGCTGGCTGACCTTGCTAAGTCTAGCTGGCGCATAACCATCTTTCGTCACCTGCCATGAATAAGCAACATGCTGCGCCAATGAAAAACTGGAACTCTTAATAACTTTGTATCTGACATTGTGTAGGAGCAGCATACCGACGACAGAGGAACTTGGAACATAAAACTCTACTTTATCTTTGATTTCTTTATGCCCCGGGTAAGCCATCTCCTGGAGTGAAAAACCAGGGCCTTCGTTGCAGTAGATAACCTCTATCCTCTTCTGTATGTATTTAGGCGCATGGGCTGCTGCGTAAATAGCGAGATTGCCGCCTTTGGAATGTCCCATAAGACGTATTTTCCCTTTATAGTTCTTTGCTATCTTTTTGAGATATCTGAGTGCTTCAGTCTGAGACGGGATCGCGGTCGAATATGAAAGCTTAAAATCTTCTTCCCATCCTACTATGGTGCCGTCAGTACCACGGTAAACAAGATTAATATAACCATCTTCTGAAAGGAATACGACTGCTGAAAACTGGATGCCGGCCGTGGTACTGATGATGTTCTCGTATTCGGTAACGGTCATATCAGCAAATCGTTTCATTTTAGGAAGTATTTCAAGGAGATGCTTATCATCATCCATGGGACTGTTTGAATAATAGTTAAGATTTGCTTCATGCAGTTTCTTAGATAAATCTTTAAGCAGATAGGTCTTATCGCCCGTAAAAGAATAATCCACACCTTCATAAGGCATGTAAGCAAATTGGGAAAGAATCAGACTGTCGACTACATTGAAAGGAACGATAGTCAGCGGCAAATCACCACGCCAATCCAGATAATCAAACAAATTAGCCATGAGATTATTGTAGCAATCTGCCGTTAATTATTCATTTTCAATATGTAGTGACTGTCACTCCGCTTGAGAATGCACTAGATGGAACAATAAGGCTAGATGGCACGTTTGCAGATACAAGAGCTGAACATTCTTCAAAAGCACCTTCTCCGATGGATATGACGTTTTCGGGAATCAATACAGAGGTAAAAGTATGATTTCGAGCAAATGCATAGTTTCCTATTGTCTTTAACGAAACAGGAAGGGTCAACGAAGTAATAGCTCCGCATGTTCCAAATGCTTGTGTACCAATATCTTTGACTGAGCTTCCAAAATGGACATTAGCTATAAACACGTCATTATAAAATGCTGAATCTCCTATCGTTTTTACATTGTTACCGATATAAACCTCATTAATGAGAAAACAGTCTTCAAATCCACTATCTTCAATAGCCACAACAGGAAAACTCTGATATGTGTCCGGAATAATGACTGCGCCGGTTATGTTTTCATTTGCTGCCCTAACCGAATAGCCTACAAAGACATTATCTTCATAGAATTCACTGAAGAAGAGTTTGGAATTGTCAGAATCTTGTTCTGTAATTGTTATGGTTGAAGTTACATTATTAATCTGTGTATAGGTCGAATAGCGAGTGCTAATTTGAGTATCTGTCCAAGTTTGAGTCTGTGAATCAGTTATTGTCGTAGTAGTGATTATCGTCGTGGGTTTTAAAACGGTTGTTGTAATCACTCGATCATCTGTGACTGTAATCGTCATGACTTCAGTAAGAGAAGTTGTAACAGTCCTTTCAACTGTACTTGTTATGTCCGAATAATGATTATTCGTAACTGTACTGTATGAATTTAACGTGACAGTAACAGTTTCAGGCGGTTGAGTAAGCGTGACAACTTTAGTAGTCACTTCCGAGCATGCTGACATGATTACTGAAAACAGTGCTAATACTAAAGCAAATAATAATAATATCGACTTTTTCATGAATGAAACCTAAGGTGTGATAGTACATGAAAATGTCAGGATATCCTGATAAGTGCCGGGGATAGGATCTGCACCTGTAATAGCAAGATTAAATGTCTTAGTTCTATCCTCAGGATCTGTACCGATATTAACGCTCAACGCATTGATAGACGGAGTATTAGTTAGATCAGTATCATTACCATTTAGTTTTACGCTATAGCTTAAAAGATTAGTTGATGAAGCAGTATCCTGAAGGTTCCACTTGTTATTAGCATAATTGCTACCAGACATCGCGACTCTTAATGTCTGGCCTTCTCCTATTGAAAGGCTGTCTACTGCAATAACAATACTTGCAGAACCGTCAGAGAAATCAACTGTACTTGGTATAGTAACAATATAACTAGGCGAAACACTGTACTCTAAAGTAATGTTCTTGCTTCCAGTAGTTGTAAATGTCTGATTTGCATAAACTGGGATACAGACTATAGTTAACATCAACAAAGCAAAAACAATTGAAATAGTCTTTTTCATTTCGTTCCCCCCTTTAAACGACATGAATCTTGATGTTGATATCAGAATTATTAGTCGGCGAATTATCTGAGATCCTATATGGCTGAATATGAATAACGGCATCGTAATCACCTTTTGATAAAACAGTACTTAATTTGATGCCATATATATGATTTCCTGGAGACACAAGTTTTGATTGATATAAAAGCTCATTACCAGACGATGAAACGAGATAAATACTAAATGTCATATTGTAACTATCTGTGTTCCTAATAGGATTAAACAGATCGACATCTGCATAATATGATCCTTCGGAAACATTAATGTATTCCCAACCCGGTATCGCAACCGGTTTATCTATACTTACTGTCTTATGAGATGTCTGATTAGGATCAAATTGGAGTACTAAACCAGATGATGTAGATGAATCAACTTTGTTGAAATATGAAGTGATCTTATCGAAATTGATAACAATAAGAACAGCACAAGCAGTGATAACTGCCAATGATTCTAAGACTAAAACAACAAATTTTCGCGTATTTATACCCCTATTCATACGCTTTCCTACCTTAAAGTAGAACAATATTAGTTTTAGATTAAATTTTCTAATTTCTTATGTAAATACTAATAGTTTTCCTAGTCTATAGGCACAGACTATCGATGTCAATACTATTGGGGATAATTGAGATTAAGAAAGCCTCATTACAGGTCCGTGGCCCGGACAAATAAGATAGTTATCATATTTTTTGAGGAAGGCTTCTCTAGCCTGTTTACAAAGAGCAGGATCAGAATCGACGCCTGTCATTAAGAACGGAGCTAATGAGTTAAATTCCCTCTGTTCTGCTGACTGACCTTTGATGTTGATGAATATATCACCTATAAATACGATTCCCAGGTCTTCACATACGATAACTGTTTCACCTTTAACATGACCGCCTGGCCCTTCATGAAAACTAAATTCCATACCGGCAAACTCTATTGAACCGATATATGTGAACAACGAATCATCGTTCTTCTCCCCAACGACACTTAGCGTATCAAGGCTGGGGGCCGAATAAGATGATATGATCTTGCTCAGATAACAATACGGAGCATGAAGAGGATTCTGTTCACGGAAGTCAGGATTACCTTCATGCTGAAGTACAAAGTTGTCATAGCAATTCTTAGACAGATAAGTCGTATCCATCAATTCAAGTAATCCCACGTGATCGATATCGGCATGTGTCAGAAGAGCTATCTTTTTCATAGAAGCGAAATCATCGAAGAGACTGTTGAAGACATCGATCATCTCGTTGAGATAACACTGGAATCCGGTATCAACGAACAATAGCTCATTTTCATGAACAAGGATATATGTATCGCTTCCGCACGGTGGTTCGATACAGTACATCGTGATGTCTTTGGGAAGATCAATCTTTTCGATGATTGGATCGAAGTTCTTACCCTTTTTATCACGAACGTATTTAGCAAATTTTTTAATATAGTCGAATGTGGTGTAAGGAGATTTATTTTGGGCATCCAATAACTGCATGAGCTTGTTTGCTTCGATAAGGACTCGGTTTGTCCTTCTCTGGCTGAGGTTAAGGATCTCACGCATCTGGTTGGCAAAAGTAACGTAGAAGATAGTTACATCCAGCTGTTCATTAGAGCCCTCATAATCTTGTACTTTAATCTCACAGATCTTGGAGATTTCCTCGATGAGATGTTTTATCTCAGTAGGATCTTCGATAAGAAGACCCATTTTGAAGTACTGCTGCGGTGTACCGTTCTCCTGTGAATTGATATAAGAGATATTCACGTTATAGTTACTGAGAATCTCTAAGACAGGAGTAACTGCACCAGGTACATCATCAAGAGTCAGAACGATCATGAGGTATCTCATATGTTCATTGGTAGCCGTTAGATAACCGCACTCAGACAGTTTCTCATCTATGATCTTATGCTGTTCGGGAGTGGCCGATACTTCGATGAAGAGAGTATGCATATCGACGGATTTGTTGTAATTGACACGGACGATATTGCCGTTCTCGCCGGAAATGATACGGCTGGCCAGGAGGAATGCTCCCGCCTTATCAGGCATCGTCGTGATATAAGTCTTCTTGATGATCATATCTTGTTCCTGCTTGAATTTTAGCAGATTCAGTATATATAATCGTCAAAATTTCACGGATATAGAAAAGCATGGAAATCATCAGAGCAACAGAGACTTATCAGCAGGCCGGTGCCTATTATGTCAGGATCCAGGCCATGGCAAAGAAACACCATATATCTTTGCGTGCCGAGTTCGATGAACACGACGGACCGAATACAAAGTACATCGTAGTACTGGATGACGAATTCCCTGTTGCCACATCCCGCCTCTATCCGATCGATCAAAACAAAGTCATGATCGGCAGAGTCGTCGTACTCCCTGAATACAGGCATCACGGTCTCGGTTCACTCGTTATGGAAGAGACAGAAAAGTGGGCCAAGGAACTGGGTTATAAGACCGCTGTCATAGAAAGCAGAGACAATAAAGTCGAGTTCTACGAGAAACTCGGGTACATCAAGACCGATGACAAGATCGTGAACTACGGCACCTTCGACTGTATCAGGATGGAAAAAGACATACGTTAAGGAGCATATGATGGGACATTTCACTTCACTGGAAGAAGCACGCGAATTCTTTTCAAAAGATCAGTATGCCGCGATCTCCGGTATCGTACTTGAAAGTTTCAATGACGAAGAAGTAATTGCGAGCATGGAGATCAGAGACATCCACAGGAACGGTCTCGGAGGCGTCATGGGAGGAGCAATCTTCACTCTCGGTGATTTTGCCTTTGCCGTAGCCTGCAACAACAATCACTGCCCGTCTGTCGCCATCAATGTGAGCATCAATTACCTTACTACAAGTAAAGGATCAAAACTATTTGCTAAAAGCAAATGCGTGCGTGACGGAAAGACAACAGGCGTATATCAAATCATGATCACAGATGATAACGGCAAAGAGATTGCTCTCTTCACAGGAACTGCTTATAAATTGCCGTAATTGGGTTGTTTATTTGAGTATTCATTTGGATTAAAATAACAAAAACCCAAATGACGAGAACTCATTATGAAGAGATTTGACCGCAAGATTGTCCTGGAAGATGGTTCCGAATACTTTGGATACGGATTCGGAGCAGATACCGAACGTGTCTGCGAGATCGTCTTCAATACTTCGATGGTCGGATATCAGGAGATCGTCTCTGATCCTTCTTACACTGATCAGATGGTCGTCATGACCTATCCTCTTATCGGCAATTACGGCATCAACGATGATGATTTCGAGACTAAGAAACCCTCGCTTGGTGGCATGATCGTAGCAGATTACAACGATATGCCTTCTAATTTCCGTTATACCAAGACTCTTTCCGAATATCTTGAAGAGAATGACATCCCCGGAATATCAGGTATCGATACCAGAAAACTGACCCGCAGTATCAGAGACTTCGGTTCACGCCGTGTCATAATGACTTCCATCGATACTCCTAAGGATAAGGCTCTTTCAATCATCGAAAAGACCCCTATTCCTCACGATGCCGTATCACGAGTCAGCTGCTCTAAACGCTGGTATTCACGTACTTCTAATCACCAGTACAATGTCGTCGCAATCGACTGCGGCATCAAGCTTAATATCATCCGTAAACTGAATCAGTACGGATGCAACGTCACTGTCGTTCCATTTGATATTGACGCATCTGAAATCGAATTCATGAAACCTGACGGCATCTTCCTTTCCAACGGTCCAGGTGATCCTCAGGACGTAACTAAACTCATATCGACTATCAAGGAACTGAAAGGCAAATATCCTATCTTCGGTATCTGTCTAGGACATCAGATCATTTCTCTTGCCTACGGAGCAAATACCTATAAACTTAAATTCGGCCACAGAGGCGGAAACCATCCGGTAAAGAACCTTGAGACTGGTCATATCGAGATTACTTCTCAGAACCACAGCTATGCTGTCGATAAGAAGAGTGTAGAAGGTACCAGCCTCAAGATAACCCATATAAACCTGTTAGACGATACCGTGGAAGGCGTGAGCTGCAAGGAAGATCTGGTCTTCTCAGTACAGTATCATCCAGAGAGTGCGCCCGGTCCCCAGGATTCGAGCTATCTCTTCGAAGAATTCCTCGACAACATGAAGGAGTTCAAAAAAAATGCCTAAACGTACTGACCTTAAGAAGATCCTCGTCATCGGTTCCGGTCCAATCGTCATCGGACAGGCCGCTGAATTCGACTATGCCGGTACGCAGGCATGTCTAGCTTTGAAAGAAGAAGGCTATGAAGTCATCTTAGCTAACTCTAATCCCGCCACAATCATGACTGATACAACGATCGCCGACAAAGTCTATATGGAACCTCTCACCCTCCAGTATCTTGCTCGCATCTGCCGTCTCGAACGTCCAGACGGTATCATACCGGGCATCGGCGGACAAACTGGTCTTAATCTTGCAATGCAACTTGCTAAGAAAGGCGTTTTACAAGAATGCGAGATCGAACTCCTTGGAACAGATGCGAAGAGTATCGAATGCGCAGAAGACCGTGAACTATTCAAAGAACTCTGCGAACGAATCGGTGAACCGGTCGTTCCTTCTGAAATTACATACAGCATAGAAGAAGCCTTAAAGGCAGCTGATGATATCGGTTATCCCGTGATTCTCCGTCCTGCTTTTACATTGGGCGGAACTGGCGGTGGTTTTGCCAACGATCCTGAAGAACTAAAATTCATGATGAAGAATGCTCTTGCATTATCTCCTGTCCATCAGGTACTCATCGAGAAGAGCATCAAGGGCTACAAAGAGATCGAATATGAAGTAATTCGCGACGCCAATGATACCGCTATAACCGTCTGTAATATGGAAAACCTCGATCCTGTCGGTATCCATACAGGGGATTCGATCGTAGTTGCTCCATCCCAAACTTTGACCAATAAGGAATATCACATGCTCCGCGACAGCGCTCTGAAGATCATCAGAGCTCTGGACGTCAAAGGCGGATGCAACATCCAGTTCGCACTGGATCCGAATTCATTCAAATATTACGTGATCGAAGTAAATCCCAGAGTATCCCGCTCATCAGCTCTTGCTTCCAAAGCTTCTGGATACCCTATCGCACGTGTATCAGCTAAGATTGCAGTCGGTCTCAATCTTGACGAGATTCAATTAGCCAATACCCCTGCCTGCTTCGAACCGACTCTTGATTATGTTGTGACAAAGATGCCGAGATTCCCGTTCGACAAATTCCCGGCAGCCCAGAATAAACTATCTACTCAGATGAAAGCCACCGGCGAAGTCATGAGCGTCGGCAGGACCTTTGAAGAGAGTCTATTAAAGGCTATCCGTTCTCTTGAAGAACACAAGAATCATATACATATGCCGAAATTCGACTCAGAACATATGTCAGTCGAAGATCTACTTGCCTACATCCAGAACGGCACGGATGACAGACTATATGCCATTTCACAGCTCATGTGGATGGGAGTAGACCACTCAAGGATCTGCAACATCACCCAGATTGATATGTTCTTCCTGGATAAAATCAAGAAGATTGTAGATTTCGAACGAGAGATGGAAGCCAATCCAGGTTCCATCGAGCTCCTTAAAGAAGCTAAACGAATGGGATTCTCTGATTCGTACGTTGCAGAATTATGGAAGAATACTGAAGACGACGTATATAAGATCCGACAGAAAGAAGATATCTACCCTGTCTATAAGATGATCGATACCTGCGCATCTGAATTCGATTCATACGTACCCTATTTCTATTCCACTTATGCAGAAGAGAACGAATCAATAGTATCTGACAGGAAGAAGATCATTGTGCTCGGTTCAGGTCCCATCAGGATTGGACAAGGCGTTGAATTCGACTATTCCACCGTACACGCAATCCGAACTATCAAGGAAATGGGATACGAAGCCATCGTTATCAATAACAACCCTGAAACAGTCTCGACTGATTACACCACAGCCGATAAGCTGTATTTCGAACCTCTTACCTGTGAAGATGTCATGAATATCATCCATCTGGAAAACCCAGAAGGAGTCATCGTCACACTGGGAGGACAGACTGCTGTCAATCTGGCTGAATCATTAGATAAACGCGGAGTTAAGATCATCGGCACCGACTGCAAGGCTATCGACATCGCTGAAGACCGCGGTCTGTTCAATGACATGTTAAGAAGTCTCGATATCCCCAATCCCAAGGGCGAGACTGTCACCAAGATAGAAGATGGCGTCTCCTCTGCTGAACGCATCGGATATCCTGTTCTGGTACGTCCAAGCTTCGTTCTGGGTGGCCGTGCCATGGAGATCGTCGCCAATGAGACAATGCTCAGAAAATACCTTAAAAATGCTGTGGAAGTAGACGAAGATAAGCCTGTTCTCATCGATAAGTACGTCAATGGTAAGGAAGTCGAAGTCGATGCCGTATGTGACGGAGAAGACGTCTTCATCCCAGGAATCATGGAACTTGTTGAGAGGACCGGAGTACATTCCGGAGACAGTACTTCCGTATATCCTCCATTCTCTATCTCACAGAAAGTGAAAGATATTATCGTCGATTACACCAGGAGACTGGGGATTGGCATCGGAATCCGAGGCTTATTCAATATCCAGTACATCGTGGATAAAGATGAAAATGTATTCGTGATTGAAGTCAATCCCAGGGCTTCCCGCTCTGTTCCTTTCATCTCAAAGTCCATCAACCGAAATCTGGTCACCATTGCGACGAAAGTCATGCTCGGTCATTCATTGAAGGATCAGGGCATCACAAATATGGGTCCTTTCGAAAGCAATCGCTGGTATGTAAAAGCACCTGCATTCTCATTCCAGAAACTGGACGGAATGGATGCTTATCTGTCCCCTGAGATGAAATCCACCGGTGAAGCCATCGGCTATGATAAGAAGCTCAACCGCGCAATGTATAAAGCCCTTCAGGCTTCTGGCGTGAATATGAAGGATTATGGTACTGTCATCGTAACGCTCGCTGACGAAGATAAAGAAGAAGCGCTGCCTCTTATCAGACGTTTCTACAAGCTTGGTTTCAATATCGAAGCCACAATTGGAACCGCCAATTTCCTTAAAGACCATGGCATCCGTACAAGAGTCAGAGGAAAACTCAGCGAAGGAAGCGAAGAGATTCTTGACGTCATCAAAGCCGGTTTCGTGAGTTATATCATCAATACCCGAGCTATCCTGTCAGGCGTTCATTATGAAGACGGAGTAGCTATCCGCCACTGCGCAATCCAGAATGGTGTTACAATGTTCACCTCACTGGATACTGTTAGAATCGTGTTAGATGTTCTCGAAGAGATCATCCCTGAAATATCGACTATCAACGAGAGCGATGCATCATGAGAAATTATGCTGAAGAATTTAAGAACCGAGTCGAATTCATAAAGAAGCTTCTTGCCGATTCAGGATGCAAAGGCATCGTATACGGCAACAGCGGCGGTAAGGATTCTTTACTGGTCGGTGCACTCTGCAAAGCAGCTTGCGACAACACAGTTGGCATCATAATGCCCTGTTCAGCTAAGAGAAATTTCAACGAAGACGCTGAAGATGCCTATATTATCGGACGTCACTTCGGTATCGAGACCCGTTATATCGATCTTTCTCCCATCTACAACGTAGAACTTGAGAAACTGGCTGAAATAACCGAACTCAACAAAATGGCCAAAATCAATCTTGCTTCACGTATCAGAATGATGACTCTTTATGCCGTAGCAGCCAGCGAAGGCAGACTTGTTGCCGGTACAGGCAACCGTTCCGAAGGATATGTCGGTTACTTCACTAAGTGGGGCGACGGCGCTCATGACTTCAACCCCATCTCAGATCTTACCGTTACCGAGATCTACGAGTTCCTGCACTATCTGGATGCTCCTGAATTCATATTCACTAAAGCCCCTTCAGCTGCCCTCTTCGACGGTCAGACTGATGAAGGTGAGATGGGATTCACTTATAAAGAACTCGATCAGTACATCCTGACTGGCGAAGCCGATGAAGGATTAAAAACCATCATCGACCGCATGCACAGGACAAGCGAACACAAGCGTAAAGATATTGCACGCTACAAAGACTAAAGACCGTCAGAGAAACTGGTCTTAGAGGAAGAATCCATCTGAGGCAGACCGTACTGTTCTTTACCCAGTTTGATTGCTTTGATCAAGAATGCCATGTTCTTCCCAAGATTACGCATGGTCTGAACACCTTCCTGATCTTTGAGAACATCTTCGGCTTTCCTGCCGTGGACCATGTTCCAGTACGAACTGGTGGCGATTGCCATACCGCAGATCGAAAGATACTTATTCAATGCATCAAAGGTAGCGGTATTGCCGCCGCGACGAGCACTAACGACGACAGCCCCTACTTTCATATGTTTAGAAAAATGCGTGCTGAAGAAGAGTCTGTCAAGAAATGAAAGTATGGTTCCGTTCGGAGAAGAATAATAAACAGGGCTACCAATAAGTAGTCCGTCGGCTTCTTCGAATTTAGGAGCGATCTCATTGACGATATCGTCGAATGCGCACTTTCCCATAGCCGTGCATTTATAGCAGCCGATGCATCCTCTGACGCTCTGTGAACCGATCTGGACGATTTCGGTCTCGATGCCTTCGTTATTCAGGACTCTTATGACTTCATCAAGGGCCGTAGCAGTACAGCCGTGAGGATGAGGACTACCGTTCAAAACTAATACTTTCATCATTGATCTCCCTGTAACAATAAATATCCCAGCACTGAGGCTGGGATAGATGTTTCGTTTCTAGTCTACTCTCTCATCGCCGTAGAAGAAGAGAGCAATGGTGCCTGGACCAGTGTGGGCACCGATGAGCATACCGATGTTCTCAACGATGACTTTTCCGTCAAGATTGGGGAATGCTTCTTCGATCATGGCAGCAAGTTCAAGAGCATCCTCAGGGCTATCGGAATGATTGATGATACATTTACCGGAGTAGCTAACACCACCGTCGGCAAAGGTCTTCATCTTGTTGAAGATCTCAAGTAATACCTTTTTGCGTCCGCGATACTTTTCGCGGATTACCAGTTTACCGACATTGCTGACGTTCATGAGAGGACAGATCTGAAGCAAAGTGCCGAATATCTGAGACGTCTTTGAGATACGTCCACCGCGATAAAAATGAGTGAGATCGAAAGAATAGAACCAGTGATGGACTTTAAGCTTATTCTTTTCAGCCCACTCGATAGCATCTTCATATGAAACGCCCTCGTCACGCAGCTGGCAGACAGACATCACAAAAAGACCGTAGCCGCCGCAGGCAGCCAAAGAATCAACGATATGGAGCTGCATATCAGGATACTTCTCAAGAAGCTGTTTTTTAGCAAGACTGGCACAGTTATAAGCGCCGGAGATACCTGAAGAAAAAGCGAGATGAAGGATCTTTTTGCCCTCTTTGATCATAGGTTCGAAGAACTCGAGATACTGGGCAACGCTAGGCTGGGAAGTCGTGGGCAATGCACCCTTGCGGATCATGTCATAGAAGACTTTATAAGGAATGGTCTTCCCATGATCTTCAAGATAATCCCTGCCATCGATCAATACATGGAAAGGAACTTCAGGAATATCATGCTGTTCAGTATAACCGTCAGGAAGATCGGTAGGAGTACAGCAAGTCAAAACAAAATCACTCATTAAAGGACACCTCAAAAAAATATTAATAAACGCACTTAAATTGTAGTCAATTGAAAGATATCGGACAAATCTATAAAGAAAATTTAATAGACGGGATATAGTAAAACGTCAAAAAAAGAATATATAATATAAGCAACTACTTTTATAGAAGGGGGAATACGCCAATGGGCTTGATTAAAGCTATTACTGGTTCAATCGGCGGCGCTATTTCTGATCAGTATCAGGAAGTATTCGAAGCTGATGCAATGTCTGACTCTACAGTCATGTGCACCGGTGTCAAAGTTCGAGCCAACTCCGAACGAAACCAGAACAAGAACGGAACCGAGGATATCGTCTCCAACGGTTCAATCATCCATGTTTATCCCAATCAGTTTGCTATGCTGGTAGACGGTGGCAAGGTTGTCGACTACACCGGTGAACCCGGCTACTTCAAGGTCAACAACTCTTCAGCACCTACCTTACTCAACGGTGAATTCTCAAATACCCTTAAAGAAACATTCTCCCGTATCAAGTACGGTGGTGTTCCTTCTGGGAAACAGAAAGTTCTCTTCATCAACACCCAGGAGATCAAGGGCATCAAATTCGGTACCCGCAATCCCGTAAACTACTTCGATAACTTCTACAATGCAGAACTCTTCCTCAGAGCACACGGCGATTACTCAATCAAGATCGTCGAACCTTTACTGTTCTACTCTGAGGCAATTCCTAAGGACAAGGCCACTGTCGATATCGCTGATATCAACAGCCAGTACTTATCCGAATTCCTGAGCGCTCTCCAGTCTGCCATCAACCAGATGTCCATCGATGGCATCCGAATCTCTCATGTTCCTTCCAAGGGACGAGAACTCAGCCAGTACATGGCCACCACCCTCGATGAGGAATGGCGTGCAAAGCGTGGTATGGAAGTAATGAGCGTTGGTATCGCCAGCCTCACCTACGACGAAGAATCCACCAACCTCATCAATATGCGCAACAAGGGTGCCATGCTCGGCGATCCTACCGTCCGAGAAGGTTACGTCCAGGGTTCAATCGCTCGTGGTATGGAAGCCGCTGGTTCCAACTCTGCAGGTGCTGGTGCAGCATTCATGGGTATGGGCTTCGGTATGAACGCCGCTGGCGGTTTCATGGGCTCAGCATCCAACAACAATATGCAGCAGTACAAGATGCAGCAGGAACAGGCAGCAGCTCAGCAGGCTCAGGCAGCAGCTGGTGGCTATGCAGCAGCTCCTGCAGCTGATTCTTGGACTTGCGAATGCGGAACTGCCAATACCGGTAAGTTCTGCGGTAACTGTGGCAAGGGCAAACCAGCCCCTGTAGCAGCTGATGGCTGGACCTGCGAATGCGGCGCCGCCAACACTGGCAAGTTCTGCGGTAACTGTGGTAAAGCAAAACCCGCTGGCACTCCTAAGTGCCCTGAGTGCGGTCAGGAATATCCTGGTGGCGCACCTAAGTTCTGCGGCAATTGCGGACACAAGTTCTAATTCATAAAGATTAGTTGATCAAAAAGACCGGTCTCATTAATTTGGGACCGGTTCTTTTTTTATAAGAAAACCTCATAATGTAGAATACTAGTATGGACAACGATAAGAAGACATTAGTAAAGGTATTAGTCGATGCAGGACTCGGTTCTCGCCGTGCTATGTCCGATGCTATAAAAAATGGACGCGTCAAGGTAAACGACGTAAAAGCCGATGGATTTACCATGCCGGTCGACCCGATCAAAGATATCATCACATTAGACGGCAGACCAATCAAAGTAACCACTGCCTACAAGTACATAATCCTCAATAAACCAGTAGGATATGTCAGTTCGACAGAAGACAATCATGCCGAAAAAACGGTCCTAGATCTGCTTCCTGATGATTTCAAAGATCTATACCCTGCCGGGAGGCTCGATCAGAACAGCCGGGGTCTTGTCATCATGACAAATGACGGAGATCTTACTTATCGCATAACCCACCCCAAGTTCAACAAAGAAAAGGAATATATTGTACGCCTCGACAGACCTCTTTCCCAGGACGACCGTACATCGATCCAAAGTGGAGTAGACCTTGAAGACGGACCTACTTCCCCATGCCGAGTTAAACCTGTTCAGGTAGAAGCTCCGATATACCGATATAGCATCGTCATCCATGAAGGCAGGAAAAGACAGATACGAAGAATGTTCGCTGCATTCGAGTATAAAGTATTGGATCTGGTAAGGATCAGGATCGGCAAAGTCCAACTTGCCACATTGGAATCCGGCAAGTGGCGTTATATGAATCAATCCGAGATCGATTCGTTCAAAAAGTGATGCAAATCATAGACAGCGCCATCTTAAGTATGGTAAAAAAAGGTATCATAAGTCAGGGGTGAACTGTTATGACTGAAAAGAAAGCTTTAAATTTCAAACCTGCCATCGGTTTCATCTTCATCGGTTTCCTTGCATTGATGAACATCATACTTGGTATCGTGTTCTTCAAAGAGAGTTGGCTGGGTGCAGTATTTGCCTTCATTGTCGCAGCCGTAATGATTCTCATGATGTTCCGTCTAGCCAAACAGAAACGATAAAGACCCTACTCTATAATTGTTAATAAAGCCATCTGATATTCAGGTGGCTTTTCTTTTGTAAAAAAATCAGGCAGGTCGAAACCTGCCTGACATCGTTAACTAATGAGTTAAAAAGACTACTCGCCGATAGTCTTAATGGTCTCAGAAAGACCGAGGACATTGACGAGTTTGCTTTGATCGGAAACGACGATCTTAGCATTATCCTTGAGACAAGCCTGAGTAACTTCGAGCTGCTTAAAGATCTGAGCATTGCCCGTGAAGTATTCATTAGAGGCTTTGGAAACGTTTTCGATAGCCTTAGCTTCACCCTCAGCACGGAGGATAGCGGCTTCCTTTTCACCTTCAGCAACAAGGATAGCATTCTGCTTGTCACCTTCGGCGACGAGAATCTGCTTCTGCTTATAAGCTTCAGCTTCGAGGATGGTGGCTCGCTTTTCTCGTTCAGCCTTCATCTGCTTGGACATAGCTTCAGTGATATCGCGAGGAGGCTGGATCTCTTTGACTTCAACACGAGTGACCTTGACGCCCCATTTATCGGTGGCTTCATCAAGAGTGGTCCGAAGATTGACGTTGATTCTCTCACGGGATGCGAGAGTTTCATCAAGTGTCATGTCACCGACGAGGTTTCGTAGGTTGGTCTGAGCAAGTTTACTGACTGCGATATAAAAGTTAGCAACTTCATACTTAACAGCCTTGGCATCGGTTACATAGTAGTAAACGACAGCATCGACAGTGACGCCGACGTTATCTTTGGTGATAACAGCCTGAGGTTCGATATCGAGAACATTTTCTCGCATATCAACACGGGCAGCCAAGTTATCAACGAAAGGAACGAGGAACCTAAGGCCTGGTTCAAGAGTGGTTCGGTAACGGCCGAATCGTTCTACGATACCTCGCTGGTACTGCTTGATGGTGACAAGCGACTTAGCGAGGATCAAAACGGCCAAGAGGAGGATCACACCGATCACGATAAAAGTTACTGGACGCATTTCAATACTCCTATAAAATTATTTAACGTTTAAAGTTACACCGGAAAGCGATTCAATAGTTGCTTCGCTTCCTTCTTTGATCTCCTTATAGGATGTGGCACGCCAGACATCTCCTCTGACTTTCACTGCCCCATAACCATTGGCAGGGATAGTCTCGGTAACGACGCATTTCATACCAATAAGGACATCGATATTAGTGTTTTCCTTCTTGCCCGTGATCCATCGTTTGACTTTGGTACGGCCGAGGAAAACATAGGCAACACAAATGATACTGGTGACGACAGTGGTGATGATCCAATTATGGAAAGGCCAAGTGACAAGACCTCCGATGAGGAATGCTGAACCGATAAATACAAGGTCCAGTCCGGTCTCTACGCCGACGACAAGTTCCATGATGATGAGAAGGAGACCGATGATAATGAAGATCAACCAGAACCATTCGTTCATGAACAGGAGATCCATAAATACACCTCCTTATAAAACACTATGTTAATTGTAGCTAGTTTAAACACGATTGTTCAATACTATTTAGGTTTTACTGTAAGAAGTGTTTTTGATAATATTTTTAGACGCACGGGCGGTTAGTTCAGTGGTTAGAGCACTTGCTTCACACGCAAGGGGTCACTAGTTCGAGTCTAGTACCGCCCACCATTCTTTTACTATGAAGATTATCCGCAAGATCGAAGATGAAGAGCTCCTCCAAGGATTCACCCTCATCAGGATGAGACGCAAGACTCTTTATATCCGCATCAAAGACGATCTTTCCGTCGAAGTAAAAGTCCCTGCCCGTACCCCCAACAGCGAAGTGAATGCCTTCGTCAGACGCCATGAAAAATGGTTGAAGAAGCATACCGAACGTCTTAAGAACAAACCTAAACTGCATCTCAGCGATGATGAATTATATAAGCTCAAGATAGAAGCATATAAATACCTGACAGATAAGACCAGGTATTATTCCGATATCATGAAACTGTATCCGACGTCAGTAAAGATCACTGAAGCCAGGACCAGGTTCGGAAGCTGTTCACCGAAAAACAGTATCTGTTATTCATACAGACTGATGCTCTATCCCGAAGCAGCACGTGAATACGTAGTGGTTCATGAGCTCGCTCATATCAGACATAAGAATCACGGAAAAGACTTCTACAAAACGATAGAAAAGATCCTGCCGGATTACAGGGAAAGAAAAGAACTTCTAAAGAAGTAGGAAATGAGCCGTCAGAGGATCGAACTCTGAACCTGCTGATTAAGAGTCAGCTGCTCTGCCAATTGAGCTAACGGCCCACAATCGTAACAATCGTTAATGATACTCAATCTTTCTTTTTTTATCAAGTCTCATCCAAATATGTAGTGCTTTTAAACTCATTTTTTCGGTGTTATAATACCGATTTATCTAAATGAAAAAGATAAGGAGAGGAAATATGAAGAAATTTGCATATATCCTTCTTTCTGCCCTGCTTGTTCTCGGCACCATCGCCGGTGCTGCAGCCTGCGGCAAGAAAGACAAGATCACCATCGCTGTTCCCAACGATACCACCAATGAAGCACGTGCCCTACTCCTCCTCGAAGACCTCGGTCTCATCACCCTCAAAGACGGTGCCGGCATCACTGCTACTGCCCGTGATATCAAAGATAACCCCTACAACATTGAGATCAAAGAGATCGAAGCAGCTCAGATCCCTAATGTCCGACAGGATGTCGATCTGGCAATCATCAACTCCAACTATGCAATTGAAGCAGGTCTCAACCCTGTTAAAGATTCATTGGCCATGGAAGGTTCCGCCGCTGCTTACGCTAACATCGTCTGCGTCAAACAGGGCAACGAGAACGAACCTTGGGTCAAAGCCCTCGTAGCAGCCGTCAAGAGCCAAAAGGTCGTTGACTTCATCAACAATAAATATGCCGGTTCCGTCGTCTCCACTGTCGACAATCCTACTGACGGTTATGATTCTTCTGTTGACTACGCTGCTCTCTCCGGCAAGAAGATCAAGATCGGTGCCACCCCCAATCCTCATGCCGAGATCCTCGCCATCGCCAAAGAGATCCTCGCGGCTAAGAACATCACCCTCGAGATCGTTGAATTCACCGATTACGTCCAGCCTAACACTACCGTCGAATCCGGTGACATCGATGCCAACTACTTCCAGCACGTTCCTTACCTGGATGACTTCAACAAAGAAAACAACACACACATCGTTTCTGTCGCAGCCATCCACAACGAACCTATGGGCATCTACAGCGGCAAAAAGAACGCTCTTCCTAACAAATAAGAAATAGCTTTACTGTAAACTATTAAAACTCGCAGGAGACAGGTATAATATCTTCTGCGAGTTTTTTTATGATTGAAATCAAGAACCTAAGCAAGTCTTTTTACACTTCCGACGGTGAAGTACAGGCACTGAAGGATGTTTCGATAAGTATCCCCGACGGGGATATATACGGCATCATCGGTATGAGCGGTGCCGGTAAAAGCACGCTCGTTCGTTGTATCAACATGCTCGAACGCCCCACAGAAGGAACTGTCATCATCGACGGCACTGACCTCAGCGAGCTCTCTGAAAAAGAACTCCGCATGAAACGTCATGACATCACCATGATTTTCCAGGGATTCAATCTGCTCATGCAGAGAACAGTCTTGAAGAACGTTACATTCCCCTTGGAACTCATCGGAAAGAGTAAAGAAGAAGCCGAAACAAAGGCTCTTGAGCTCCTTAAGATAGTGGGACTTGAGAATAAGACTAAGGCATTCCCTGCTCAACTCTCCGGAGGTCAGCAGCAACGAGTAGCCATCGCCCGTGCATTGGCTACCAACCCTAAAGTACTCCTATGTGATGAAGCTACCAGTGCTCTTGATCCCGACACAACCCGTTCCATCCTCAGTCTCTTACGTGAGATCAATAAAGAATTGGGGATCACTATCATCATAATCACACACCAGATGAGTGTCGTCGAGAGCATCTGCAAACACGTTGCAATCCTTGATAACGGTGAAGTCGTTGAAGAAGGAGAAGTCGGATATGTCTTCTCTCATCCTAAATCAAACGCAGCAAAAAAACTCGTATTCCCTGACGGTGATTTCGCCAATCAGGCCTTCATCCCCAGAGAAGGAGAACGATTTATCCGAGTCGTTTATAACGGCGCTCAGGCCACTGGAAAGCCTCTCATCGCACACATGGCAGTCGAGATCGGTATCGAAGCATCCATCTCCTATGCCGCAACATCGACTATTGCTGATAAACAGTATGGTTCGATGATACTGGGAATCATCGGCAGCGACGATGAAATGAAACGTGCTATCGAGTATCTTTCACGGGATGCCGACATATTAGCAGAGGAGGTCTCTGTTAATGCTGAGTAACATCTTTCAGAGCGAAGCTCTCAATGAAGCTATCGATATTCTGATTCACGAATTCCCTATGGCGCTGTGGGACACAGTCTATGTGACCATCCTGGCAACAGCCTTTGCAATAGTGATCGGCCTTCCTCTCGGCGTCATGTTAGTAGTCGGCGAGAAGAACGGCATTCTTCCATTGAACAGCGCGTTCATGAAGGTCCTTAATGTCGTGATCAATCTATTGAGATCGGTCCCCTTCCTGATCCTCATGATTTTGGTATTCCCGCTGACACGTCTGATCGTTGGTACGACTGTTGGTACTACCGCATCCATCGTGCCTTTGGTAATTGCTGCATTCCCCTTTGTAGCCAGACTTGCTGAATCCAGTCTGCGCGAAGTCAATCCGAATACGATCGAGATGGCGCAGAGCATGGGTGCTTCTCCTCTTCAGATCATCATGAAGGTCATGATCCCCGAGAGCATCCCTTCTTTGATCTCCAATGCCACCATCGCCATAACCACCATTCTGGGATACACCGCTATGAGCGGTATCATCGGCGGCGGCGGTCTGGGTAAGATCGCCATCAATTATGGTTACTACCGCTATAAATATCTCGTCATGGTATTTGCCGTGATACTCCTCATCCTCCTGGTCCAGGTCTTCCAGACCATCGGTACCAAACTGGCCATCAAAGCCGATAAGAGACTCAAGAACAAGTCATAGGACGGACCGGACTACAGATGATCGTATTGTCTTACATTCTGCAGGGGTTCCTCGTATTCGTGTTCTGTTTCACGATATTCGTAGCTTATACCCACAGATCCAAACGCGAACCAGGCGAGATGCATGAAGCATATACCAACAGAAAGATCGAGAATCCCTCTACCGATAACGAACGGGTCTTCAATCAGGCTACCAAGATCGCGAATCAGCTTTATTACGGCAAGAATGCAAAGTATGCAGAAAAAGCACGCGATATGTACATTTCCGTCTATAACGAAGTGAAAAACATTGATAATGTCATCATATATAATTCCGGCGGTTTCGGTTGGGCCGATTTCAATGTAGTCCCCGCCTGGCCCACCATCATGAAGGGCATTCAAGAGCTCATAGATAAGCACGGAGAGTCTACTTACGTCCTCAATTACTTTCGCACCTATGGAAATTTCTGGAGCGCCAAAACCGAATCCGACGTCATGACCGGCGACAATCCTTACAAATCCGATGAACTATCCGGTATCATCAACATCCTTTTGGACAACACCGACTGCAAGATCATCCTTACTGGCGAGAGCCAAGGCGCAGGACAATGCGAATTCATTTCCCAGCGTTTCAAAGATGAGGAACGAGTATTCTCTATCCAGACAGGTTCCCCCTTCTGGAATCTGTCTAAACCTCACGAACGCTCTATCGTCATTAACAACAATGGCGATCATCCCGATACCTTTGCATATGGCGATTGGAGTACAATAATCAAAATAAATGCGAAAAAGATCCTTCATCGCCACATAGATGTCAGTGAAGGTGATATATTTACGGTATTCAGCGCACCAGGTCATTACTACAGCTGGGATCATCCGGTAGTCAGGACTAAAGTAACTGAATTCGTAGAATCTAAGATATTAAAACTGAAATAACAAACGGGAGAGAAGAATATGGCAGAAAAGATTGTACTTGCATACAGCGGAGGTCTTGATACCTCATGTTTGGTCAAATGGATCAAAGAAAAATACGGATATGACATCATCACGGTTACTGGCGATGTCGGTAACGACAGTGATTTTACATTCATCAAAGATAAGGCTATCCGATGCGGCGCCATCAAATCATTCGTCGTCGACATGAAAGAAAGTTTTATCAAAGATTACTGCTTCGAAGCTCTCAAAGCCGATGCATTATACGAGAACGCCTATCCCCTGGCCACCGCACTTAACAGACCTCCGATCGCCAAGGCATTGGTAGATATAGCCAAGCAGGAAGGTGCCGTAGCTATCGCACACGGATGCACCGGCAAAGGCAACGATCAGGTACGAATTGAAGTCTGTGTAAATGCCCTTGATCCCAATCTTAAGGTCATCGGTCCTGCCCGTGAGTGGGGCATGACCAGAGAAGAACTTATCAAATATGCCGCTGCCAACGATATCCCCGTTCCAGTCAAATCAGGTAAGGACTACTCTATCGATGACAGTCTCTGGGGCCGCGCTATCGAATGCGGCGTCCTCGAGAATCCGTGGAACGAACCCCCTGCCGATGTCTATCAGTGGACCTCAAGCCCTGAAAAATGGCCTGATGAAGCTGAATATATCGAAATCGATTTCGAACGCGGTATCCCCGTTGCCATAAACGGCAGGGCTTATGATCCTGTCGAGCTCGTCGTTGAACTCAACAAGATCGCAGGCAGACATGGAGTCGGCAGAATCGACCATATCGAGAACCGACTCGTCGGTATCAAGAGCCGTGAGATCTATGAATCCCCGGCCGGATGTCTTTTGATTCAGGCACATGTTGCTTTGGAAGAACTCTGTATGTCTAAGGATCAGCTGAGATTCAAGCATTATGTCGCTACTCAGTATGCTGATCTCATCTATAACGCCATGTGGTTCTCATCTCATCGTGAAGATCTGGCCGCCTATGTCGATCATACCCAGAGATTCATCACTGGAACTATCAGAGTCAAACTTTATAAGGGTTCTGCAGTGGTCGTCGGACGCAAGTCCCCGTACTCGCTCTACAACTACAAACTGGCAACCTATGATGAAGGCGATGAATTCGATCAGAGTTCCGCTCCCGGTTTCATCCAGCTTTGGGGTCTTCCTGTTAAGATCCAGTCTCAGCTGCAGAATGACAGATTAGGTAAATAACTATGAGCCTCATTCGTGGAAGATTTGAAAAAGAAGCAGACGAAAGCGTAATAGCTTACAGTGAATCCATAAGCTACGACTACGTTCTGTACCCTTACGACATCATGGGAAGTAAAGCCCATGTGTCCATGCTGGCTAAACAAGGCATCGTAACTGAGAAAGAAGCCAAGCAGATCATCGATGGACTCGATAAGGTCCTCAAGGAATTGGACGACGGTACATTCAAGTTCGATCCCAATCTTGAAGATATCCATATCTCCATCGAAGCAAGGCTAAAGGAACTCATCGGTCCGGTAGCCGGTAAACTGCACACTGCAAGATCCCGTAACGATCAGGTCGCACTGGATATCAGGCTATATACCCGCGCTATGATCGAAGAGACGCTCATCAAGATTCATGAGCTTCAGAAAGTCATCGTGGCCCAGGCTGAAAAGAATAAAGGCGTAATGATGCCCGGTTATACTCATATGCAGCTTGCTCAGCCTGTTCTCTTGTCTCATCATCTAATGGCATATTTTGAAATGTTCGACCGTGATTATGAGAGATTTGCTGATGCATACTACAGAGTCAACATTTCACCTCTTGGCAGCGGTGCCCTGGCTGGTTCTCCATACAACGTAGACCGCGAATGGGTGGCCGATCAGCTAGAGATGGATGGAGTTACCCAGAACAGCATGGATGCCGTCTCAGATCGCGATTCAATACTTGATTACATGTCTGCAGCAGCCATCTGCATGATGCATCTCTCCCGTATGGCTGAAGAGATCGTTCTGTGGACTACAAATGAATTCGGTTTCATGGAACTGGATGACGCATATACCACTGGTTCATCTATCATGCCTCAGAAGAAGAATTCCGATGTGGCAGAACTTGGACGCGGCAAGACAGGTCGTGTATACGGAAATCTCAACCGTATGCTAACCATCATGAAAGGTCTCCCGTTGTCATATAACCGCGACCTTCAGGAAGATAAAGAAGGACTCTTCGACACCGTCGATACACTTCTCCTTTCACTGGATGTCTTCAAGGGAATGCTCGAGACCGCAACTTATAAGCCGGAAGCAATGAAACGTTCATTAAAGAACGACGCAATTCTTGCCACCGACATGGCAGATTATCTCGTTATGAAAGGTCTTCCTTTCAGAGATGCTCACCGCGTCGTCGGACAGATTGTGAACTATGCACAGCACCAAAAATGCGGCATTCTTAGTTTGCCATTAGATAAATATAAAGAATTTTGTGAATTGTTCGACGAGGACGTTAAAAAGATCAACGTCTCACACTCGATCAGATCCAGAAACATCACCGGCGGAACTGCCCCAGCTCAGGTCGCCAAACAAATAAGACGTGCAAAAAATTATTTGGCAAAAAGAGAAATGTAACGGATTTTTGTCCAGCAGCATACTGTAGAATGAGTATGTTGCTTTGTATCTCCTTTTATTTGTTTTGATATGAGAAAGCTCCGAGGAAAGTCGAATCCAGGAGCTTTTTCATTTTCAAAGAGTATTCTGTTTATTAATCTCGAAGAGCCTTTTTCTGCTCCCTTGTTTCTCGGATTAGCATATCTGCAAGAGCCATCTTGCTGATAACAGATGAAACAACGATATCTAAGTCAGAACCGACATTATAATCCGCTTCGGAAACATAATTCACACGATCGTCATCCAGGAGCGCTTTTGCAGTCTTGGTAACATCGTCCTTATAAACTGCGATAGAGAACCCTCCGTTCAATTTGACGAGTCTCATACATGGTACGTCGGTAAGCCCGTCCCCGATATATATCATGTTTCGGAAAGGAACAGGTCTCTCATCTTCAACGATATATCTGTTGAGGGCATCGTCATTAGATATGTCGAGGATACCCTTATTGATCCTGAAGAGGAACTGAGTCTTCGTGGTATAGTTCACGGCATTCTTAGGCCAGCAAGCAATATCGTTCTCATCATATAAGAACTCACAAGCAAAGACCTCTTTGAAGTTTTTGTATATCTTTGAACCTTCGATGATCTCGCGAAGACCTGATGAAATGATGTAGTGTTCGACCTCTACTCCCAGATCCTTGCCGACACCGTTGATATGTTCGAACCATGTCTCGACCCCGGGATAAAACTCGAGAGCTGTACCAAGTTCAACAAAATCTTCGCGGCGGATGCTTTTATGAGCAGTGCGTGATTTATCCAGCATGAGATACATATAAGCAAGGACCCGGTCCATCTTCTTCTCTTCCGCCAGTCTGTCGGCATCTTCCCAGAAATCTTTAGGCGTAGCACCGACCTTGGGAAGAAAAGCATATTCCTGCATGTTCTTGGTGCAGAGCGTCTTGTCGAAGTCGTACATTATTGCGATCGTTGGCTTATCTGTGGTCATATCGTTTCCTTAAAACAGTTAGCAATTACAGTTGTATCTTACATATCTGTAAGGAGATGATGCAATATGACATCCTTATTGTTCAGGAATGACGAATAGATCTTATAGCTCTCGGTTTCTTCATATCTGACAGGGCTGATACAGCCTCCGTCAAAAGAAAGAATCTCCGAATCAGGTGTACCGAGAATGATTGGAGAATGAGTGATGATGAAAAACTGTGAACCGTTGCACGCACAGTCATGAATCGCTTTGATGAGAGCAAGCTGTCTTTCCGGTGATAAGGCTGCTTCTGGTTCGTCAAAGAAATAGATACTATTAGGGCTAAGGTTATTCAGAATAACATTCATAAAACCTTCGCCATGAGAATGATCATGAATGCATTCTATTCCCTGATAATCATTCATCTCGGCAGTAGCGACATTGTAAAAAGTTTCAGCTCTCAGGAAGTATCCCCATTTAGCATGATGCCCTTTGCCTAAAGAAATCGCCTTGTGTAATTCAGAATGGGAATCATACGTCGTAAAATGATAATTCCTGGTACCGCCTTCTGGATTATATCCATACGCAATAGCCATAGCTTCAAGAAGTGTCGATTTCCCGGTACCGTTACCACCAACAAAGAATGTGATGCGTTTATTGATTCTCAAATACTCTGATGAACTGATAGCCGGAATAGACCGTAAATAACTGTCGGGATCGATCTTATCCCAATCAATTGAGATATCTATGATGAGTAAATCGTTCATAATCTAAGAAAATTCCCCGTTCCCACCCTCGTCCGGCAATTGATACTGGTAGTAATAATGTTCGATAAAGATACTGGTGTAATTATACAGGGCATAAATATACATTAAGGATTCGAACCTCTGTACGGGCCCACCGTACGCCATCGATTGTCCTTTCGGACGTGCAGTTCATTCTCAACTGCGGGAGATGTATCCGCCTTGCCAGACTACCAAACTGAACTAAAGCAATTCAGTGGTCCAGTTCAATGACTGGATGGTCTCATCGACATCCCTGAGTTCTTTAGAAAGAGCATCCACATCCTTCTGAAGATCGGAAACGCTTACGGTGCTCATGATCTTGATCTCTGTCTTGGAATAACGCGAGACCTTCTCACTGGCGTTATTGAGAAATTCCCTCATTACAGCAATCTTCTTCTTGAGGCAGTCGCGCTTTGCGATGAGCTCAGTCAGAGTGACATTCCCGACCTTAGTCGAGTTATTCGTAATGTTGATCCTTGCGATGAGTTCTTCCAAACGGATGAAGTCCTTATCGAGTTCTGCAAGCAGTTCCTTAGGATCTTCAGCAGGTTTTTCTCCCTCCTGGACCTTAGCATTATGATTCAGCCTGGTTCCGAGATCGGAGATCCTCTCCTGGAGATCGGCTCGTTCAGTCAAAGCATTTGCTAATTTCATATCTCATTCCTCCTTGGAAATGTACTAAAGCTGATTGTATTTGAGCGAGAGGCCCTTAGCTTTATCTACGGGATACTTTGCTTCGTTCTTGTCCATTTTACTGTTCACTATCTCGTCGGCGTCCAGATCGAGCTTCTGGAGCATATCGACACAATAGACGATGACATCTGCCAGTTCATCTTTCACATCATTGATGTCATACTTGGTATCGCTCCACTGGAAACATTCGAGTAATTCGTTGGCTTCGATGGAGATAGACTTTGCTAAGTTCGCAGGAGAATGAAACTGGTCCCAGTCTCTGTCCTCCGAAAACTTTCTAATCCTATCAAGTGTTTCTTGTTTCATAACAAAACCTCTCAATTCGATCGGTATTAATTAAGTATAACCAAATGGAGCCATCAAAAATATCTCCCGGGCTGTTTGTCATAGTATTGAAAAGTATTTGTGGCAAGTATGATAATTACCTAAAACGACACTGAGGACAATATGTTAAATAAGATCAAAGCGATAGCATTCCTAGGATTAATCATAATATTTGTGATTATCTTCGGAATCGGTCTTCTGGTCTCATATGATGCTTCAAGGAGCACATGGGACATCATATGGCCCCCGCTTTTAGTCGCCTCGGTCGTAGTAGGCATCATCATGATCATCTTCGGCATCATATTCGGAATGATCAAACGTAAGTTCATAAACAAACACAGAGAGATTGCCAAAGTCATTGGCAACAAGAGCATCAGCGAAATAACTACAGCAACTAAAGATGCAATCAAATCATTCAAAAAATACGCTCCTCCTCTCTCAAATCAAGAAGGCACTCCCGGCGTAGATTACATGGAGAAATTGGGACAGGAAGAAATAAGGGGCGGAACCGATAAAATCGCAGAGAAAGCAGCGGAACTGCTGAGATGCACTCAGTGCGGCAGTCACGAATTCAAACGCGATCACAGGCATCTGACCTGTCTTTACTGCAATTCCGAATTCATCTATAACTTCGACGGCACCATCACCGAGAAGACCATCGTCCAGGGCAATACCACAGGTTTCACTGAGGCACAGAGAAAAGCATTCAATGAAGCTCTTTCCTATCTTGAGGCTGGTGCATTCTCCCGCTATGGTCTCATCGAACAGTTGAAAGAAGATAAGATCCCGTTCCTGGATGCCAATTTCGCAGTCGATCATCTTAAAATCGACTGGTATGAACAAGCCTACCGCGAAGCTAAAGATTTCTTGAAGATCAGATCATTCACATTAGAAGAATTGACCGAGCAGCTTAAATACGACAGGTTCTCATACGAACAAGCTGAATACGGCGCGACCAAGGCATTACAAGGGAAATAACCCCCAATAAAATTAGACCTTAAAACCTTCTGCCCTAATTGCTGCTTCAGCCTTGTGGATATCACTAACTGTAACTTTGTAGGACCAGAACAGACCAAGTCCGTAGATACCCAGTGAAAGTCCACCAAAGATGATAGCGACAACAAGTCCTGCACCGGAAAAACCTGACAGGATACCGAAAAGACCTCCGATGAACCATAAACCAGCAACCAAAACAAGTGCGATAAGGCTGATACCTACGCATTTGAGAATGCTGGACGGTTTTCGGTAATAACCGGTGAAGAAGAAATAGAACAAGGCGACGCAAAGCCCCACGACATTGAAGATATAGCCGGTAACGATATTCAAAGCCATAGACGGGATGTCCCTGGGATAAGTCTCGATATCGTGGCGTTTGTTAGAAGGATATTCAGTCTCTCTCTGGCGATCTGATTTCTTTGAATAAGCATTGGGATCAACCTTGGCACCGCAGTTAGGACAATATTCGGTCGTAGTCTCGACTTGAGAAGCACATTTAGGACAGAACATGATCATCCTCCTTATGTGGGATTCTATTCATTATTTTCGCACATAAAGAACTGTTTTGCGACAGTTAAGGAACCCTACTCCGATTCTTTCCTGCCGGGAAGCGGGATCTGAACGATGATGATAGCAGCAAACATGATGATACATCCGATGAGTTCTTTAATAGTCATGGACTCATGGAGTATCAAGGCGCCGGCAATCACGGCAAAAACAGACTCAAAACTCATCAGGAGCGAAGCAAC
Organism: Dehalococcoidia bacterium UBA1222; assembly: GCA_002309415.1. The sequence continues at coordinate 198,171 of DBXC01000006.1, read as the reverse complement.
AGTGGGAGATGTAAATCTTTGTCCCACCATCTGTAATGTATAACCAACCCCACCAGAAATAACACCACAATAAAGGATGGGGATATATGCCGACAGAAGCGCATCCCAAGATGGTTTTTCAAAGATGAAAGAAATGACTCCCAGTATGATGGTTGCTATAAAGAACTGTACCGCCGAAATACGGATAGGATCGCCGATCTTTACAAAGTGATCGATACAGAGGATATGACCGCTGAAAATCAAAGCACATACCATTACGAGCAGGTCGCCTTTAGTGAGCGAAAATCCTTCGTTCACACAAAGGAGATACATACCGAAGACACCGATGAGTACTGCCACCCAAACGATCCAGCTTATCTTCTTGCGAAAGAATATGAAACTGATCACAGGGACGATGAGGATATACAGAGCCGTGATGAATCCTGCTTTGCCTGCCGTAGTATAGACCAGCCCCACCTGCTGAAAAGCGCTGGCTGCCGCCAGGAAGATACCGCAGAACACCCCTCCGATAATCTCATCTTTACTTAAAAAAAGGCTCTTTCCTGAAGAAAACACATCATCCTGCTTCCGTTCCCTGCAGAACATGATGACGGCCACAAGCCCGACAGCAATAGCAGCCAGAAGCATTCGTGAAGCATTGAAGGTCATGGGTTCGACATCTTGGACACCCATTCGCTGGAAAACGAAGGCCGTGCCCCAGATAGCAGCAGTCAGGAGCAGGAGAAGATTACCCAAATGTCGTTTCTTTTTATCGTTCATAGCAGTAAAAAAAGAATGTATGTAGTATCATTTTTATGATCGAGTGTGTCAAGTGAGAAACGATGAAAATCGAAGAAGAGATATTCCGCAAAGAAACGATAAATCCCGCTAAACTCGTATCCTATGGTTTCCAAAAGGATGGTAGCACTTATATATACAGAAAGCTCTTCATGAACGACAAGCTCGAAGCGGTAGTGACAGCGGATGAGAACGGTCAGATCAAAGGCCAGATAATCGACAAACTATCAAATGAAGAGTATCTTCCTATCCGTATCGAATCTAGTATCGGAGCCTTCGTCGGAAATGCCCGCGAAGAATATAAAGAAATACTTAGAGACATTGCGGAGAACTGCTGCACGACGCGTCCCTTCATATCACAGCAGGCCAACAGACTATCAGATCTCATTTATGCAAGATACAGGGAATCCCCGGACTACCCATTCAAGAAGCTTTCCGATTACGGAGTCTTTAGATATCCTACCAACCGCAAATGGTACGCCCTCATCATGAACATCAAGCGATCACTCCTCTGTGGAGACGATGAAGAGAGGATCGATATAGTGAATCTCAGGGTCTATCCTGAAGAATTCGATAAGTCACTCAAAGTCCAAGGCATATATCCGGCCTATCACATGAAGAAAACCACCTGGGTTTCGATTACTCTGGACGACACTCTCTCAGACGAAGAGATCATGGGATACATAGATATGAGCCGGAACATGGCCATCGGATCAGACAAAAGATCAGGAAGGGCCCTCAGCATGAATCATTGGGTGATCCCTGCCAATCCCAAATACTATGACGTGGAAAAAGCATTCAAAGGAACAGATGTGATTGAGTGGAAACAAAGCTGTAACGTAAAAGTCGGAGATATCGTCTATTTGTATCTAGCCGCACCTGTCTCATCGGTAAAATACGAATGTGTCGTGACCGAGACCGGCATCCCCTTCGACTACAAAGATGAGAACATCACGATAAAGAACTTGATGAAGATAAAACGGATACGCACTTTCCGCAAAGGGACGATCGGCATCAAAAAAGTCAGAGAAATGGGAGTAAGGAACGTCCAGGGCCCCAGGAAAGCAACTCCCGAACTCATCGATTTCATCAACGAAAAAGGCTGATGCCCAACGTTTGAAGCACCAGCCTCTTAAGTTAACTATCCGATACTTAAAGTTTCTCGGGGTAATATCCAGCTCAGTTCGCTATTGGCACTCCGCCCTGTTCTCCCTGGGCCTTGATGACATCCTTCTTCGTCATCTTGGAAATAAATATGATGCCGCCGATGAAGAGACCCAAACAGACAAGACTGATAAGAGCGATCACAAGTATGCCCCAACCACCCATCTTAGAGATACCGATAATAGAAACGACAATAACCCACAGAAGCGAAGAGATGATACTAACGATAGCGGCAACACCGATACTCTTGAAGAGCGATGTCGTCTTGTTGGGAGTCTTTCCGATGATCAGCTGGATGATAGCAACGATAAGACCAATGGGAGCAAAGATGTAACCTAAAGCAACGTTCATGCCAAAGGAAGGAACATCCTCAGGAAGTCTCACCCTGGGAGCGGATGATGACGATGAATTAGAGTATGAACTATTTGAATAAGAACTGCTGTTATAGGAACTGGAAGAAGATGACGATGATGAATTATAGCTGTATGTGCCAGCTGAATATCCAGATCTGCTGTCAGGATATGAAGTAGTGGGTTTGTACTTATAGACGTCGGGATCGACTGCGGCACCGCATTTCGGACAGACAGATTCGGATTCTGAAACTTGGGAAGCACACTTCGGACAGAACATCGATTAATTCCTCCTCAAATGATTGGATGCACTTATTCTCTCATAAAACAGAGGAGGAATGCGATGATCCGTTTACTTTTTTCTGCCGACCACCTGATACATGTCGTCTTCAGAAACGACGCAGGTGACTTCAAGATGCTTTGCGAAAATAGCGGCAAGATTTTCTGCTTCCATGAGATGTACTGACACTGTGTCAGCAACGTTCTTATGATGCTCGTCGAGAAGTTTTTTACCCAGATCATGACAGACCGTGAAATAGCCACCCGGAGTGAGAAGAGCACTCATCTTTTCGATGAGATTCTCCTGATCGGCGAAATGCGGGAAAGCATTGAATATGACCACACGGTCAAAAAGCCGTCCGAAATCAGTCTTTGCAGCATCACCGCAAACAAAACTGACGCCTTTACCGGCAAACTTTCCGATGGCTACCTTGATCATCTCGGGAGAAATATCGATAGCCGTAACGGAAGAGACCTTACGGGAAAGATAGTCAGGAATGAGAACGCCGGTGCCGGTAGCGACATCCAGTACAGACACGCCCTCATCAATACGAGCGTTGTCGAGGATACGTACGATAGCACTCTCGTTGCGTTTCATATCGGCATCCCATCCGGGTGCCTTACTGTCGAAGAATCCGATAACGTCCTCAGTCCTGATCATTTCTTATCCCCATTTATAAGCTATTTGAAGAAAGTAGCAGTATCGATCTTCTGGTAACCACCGAAGGAAGAAGGAGCGGCTGCAACTTCACTGGCTAATTCTTTGCCCAAAAACATCTTGGTTACTTCATTGGTCTTCTTGGTGAGGTCAATATCCTTGAACAGTTCAGGATAGACGGATTTGGCAATGAACCAAGTATTGACCAGAGCCAGTTCGTAGTTGGTGTAGTAGGCGTTGTAAGCCATCTCGAGATAGACTTCGCCATCTTTCCAAGCCTTGCATGAATCGAACATAGTTGGATCTTTAGAATAGAGAGGCTTGATATTCTTTACGGCTGCGGCATCCATGATGATGATGTCCATTTCAGAACCAAGAGCAACGAACTTTTCTTTTTCGATAGCCTGGATACCACCGGTAGCAAGATCGGTAACGACATTCTTTACGTTAGCGACGGTGAAGGAAATGTAGTTCTGAGCAGTCATAAGATGATTGGTAGTACCCCAGTTGCCAAGACCGCAGATATAAACGGAAGGCTTGTCAGCATCGCTGATATTCTTTGTTCTCTTTTCGATCTCAGCACGTTCTGATGCAACGTAATCGTTCAGTTTCTTGGCCTTGGATTCCTGCTTGAATATCTGACCGAGCATGGTCATGCTCTTTGCAAAGTTATCATCGAATACACCGTTGGGACCTGCTTTCAAGGTTATGACGGGAACTCCTAACTGAGCCTGAAGTGCATCTTCTTTTTCAACATCTTCGTATTCGGAGATGACGATATCAGGATTGCAGGAAAGAATCTTTTCAGCTTCAGCTGCCTGGGCATTAGGACCACCTACACCGCAGGAAGGCAGAGTCTTGAAAGTTTCGGAGAATGCCTGAACATAAGGACGTGAAACGGAATCGAACATTTTAGGGCGGGATTCCAAAGAAAGGTTATCGATGTCTTCTACACCGCAGAGCAATGAGACATCACCGATGTATGAATACATTCGGAGAGCACCTGCACCGATGCAGACGACACGCTGATAAGAACCAGGTACGATGCTGACTTCACGGCCGATCATATCGGTAATGGTGACTTCCGCATCAGTCTTCTTGCCTGAACCATTACAGGCACATAAAGAAACGAGCATGATCACCGAAAGGACAATTGCCAGTAAATGCTTGATCTTCAAAATATTAATCTCCCTTAGAATTGATTATGACTTTTTTGCCGTCGATTTCGGCTATACGGATTTTGGCGTCAAAGATATCGGATATATTCTCGACAGTGAATGCTTCTTCACCACCGGAATACTTGATCCTTCCTCCTTTCATGAAGTAGAACTTGTCACCCAATTCCATAGCCAAATTGAGATCATGTACGGATGTTAATATTGCGATGCTCTTCTCACGAGCTACTCGTCTCGCCTCTTCAACGATAAGCTGTTCATTGGCTATATCGAGATTACCTGTAGGTTCATCGAAGATCATCATCCTAGGTTCCTGAGCAAGAGCTCTGGCGATAGCGATCTTCTGTCTCTCACCGCCAGACAATTCCTGAACATTGCGAGCGGCAAACGATTCAAGACCCATATCATGAAGGATCTCGTCTACTACGTCCTGATCGTGTTTTCCGGACTTGAAACCGAAATACGAGACTCTGCCCATGAGAACTGTGTCATAGACAGTCAGAGAGCCAAAACGGATATCCTGAGGGACGTAAGCGATCTTCTGAGCCCTTTCTCTTCTAGACATGGAAGAAAGATCCACGTCATCGAACGTAATCGAACCAGATGATGGTGAAACGATGCCGATGATGTTCTTAAATAACGTGGTCTTACCGGAACCATTTCGTCCCAGGACGACCCCTACTTCCCCATCACGGAGATCCAGGCTCACGCCATCGAGAACCAGCGGATAGCGGTTTGAATAACGGAAGGAAACATCGGATATCTTTAACATCAGACGTGTTCCCTCCTGGATAGAATGATGGCAACAAAGAAAGGTGCACCGAGCAGTGACGTGATGGCACCGACAGGAAGCGCTGAACCGTTGCCGATGCTTCGGGATAAAGTATCTGCGAGAAGTAACAAGATGCATCCAGTAAGAGCAGTCGCCGGAATCGAGAATCTGTGGTCCTGACCCATAAGCTTCTTAGTAATATGAGGGCAAATGATACCCACAAAACCGATGATGCCTAAGAAAGACACACATACAGCTGTAATAACAGAAGCAAGAAGCATAGAAGTAAAGCGGAGCTTTTCAACATCGATACCCATACTCTTAGCTGCGGCATCACCAGAAAGAAGCGCATTGAAGCGCCATCTCATGATCATAAAGAAAACGATACTGAGTATCACCACTACCGACATGATGAGGTCGGTCTTATAAGTGGCACGGCCCAGATCGCCGAAGTTCCAAATAACAGCTGCAGAGAGACCCACATCAGTAGCATAGAACTGAAGAATAGTAGTAGCAGCAGTCCAGACAGCACCGAGTGCGATACCGGCAAGTACGACTACACCGGGATGGAATGAACGCACCCTGCACAATCCCAGAATCACCAAGATAGAAATAACCGAAAAGATGAAAGCCATCAAAGAAGTGGCATAAGGATTGGCACCTGTGGCGTAATTAGCGACGTTATTTCCAGTGGAAAGGAAACCGCCGGCAAAAGCAATGATGGAAAGATTGGCACCGAAGACCGCGGCATTGGAGACGCCGAGAGTAGAAGGAGATGCCATTGAGTTATTAAGGTTGGTCTGCATGATGAGACCGGAGACGGCAAGACCAGCACCTGCGATAGCGGCTGCAATGACACGGGGGATACGGATGTTCCAGATAATGCGGATATTGTTCTCAGCACCCTGTCTTAAAAGCGCTTTCAGGCCGTCAGCAAATGACATATGTGATGAACCGATGAAGATACAAACGAGAGCAAGCAGGATCACAACTCCGATCAACCCAGTGATGATGAGAGCGTTCCTGCGTTTCAGTAAAATAACTCCAGCGATTCCAGTCATAGGTTGAGACCATATCACGCCGTGCCTGCAGGCACAAGCCCCCAGGGGGGATAAATGGACGTTTTCATGCCTAGAAAATGGTGAATAAAACTTGTTTGATATCTTTTAATCTGTCCTTTATACTATGCTAAAGTGTAAAAGTTTTAATTAGGTGAATTATGCAATTAAATTTAGAAACAGATTACGCAATCCGATGTCTGTTGGTCCTGGGAACTGATTACGACCCTGACCGATACATCAGTGCGGCAACGCTCAGTAAAGATGTAGCGATTACCCCAGGTCACGTACAGAAGATCCTGCGCAACCTTAAAGCTGCAGGATTCATCAAAAGAAAGATGGGCGTCACCGGCGGATACGCACTGAAAGATGCTCCGGGCAACATCTACATTCTGGATGTCATCGAAAAAATGGATGGCACTATCGCCATCAACCGCTGTCTTGAACCGGACAACTACTGTAATCGAGACGCCGTGGGAACCTGTAATATGCATGAGTTTTATGTATATATGCAGGAGACCCTCATAAACTTCTTTGGGCACGTAACACTGCTCGACATCATTGACAGGACATTCAAAGATCCTGCCTACCGCAGATCAAAGAAATAGTCCGCCAAATCAAGAACCCGAATAGAAAATGGCCCGCACCTAGCGGGTCATTTCATTTATATAGGATTTAAAAGGCAATAAAAAACCCGCAATCTCTTGCGGGTCTATATTCAAGAAGAAGAATTGTGAACTAAGAAACTACACAGCCTGATATTTGCGAATTGTTCGCATGCAACGAGTGCATAAGATTGCATGGCTGGGTTTGCCGTCGCGGACAACTTTGACTGCATGAAGGTTAGGCAACCATCGATGAGCGGTGTGTCGCTTTGAGTGGCTGACGTTGTGACCGTACTGACCAGACTTTAAACAAAGTTCACATTTCATAATTCCATTCTCCTTTGACCTAATTGCTCGTATAATGTAGACTTAAATCCAAACGAATAGGAATGATAACATAAACAAATTGTTTATGGCAAATCAATTCCAGGATAAATTAAAATTTTACTCTCATCTTACGGAGATTGCCATATGGAATCATCATTGATCAGCGGAACCCAGTTCCGAGAAATGTTCGCGACTGCAACAGCATGGCTTGACAATGCCCATGAAGACATCAACTCTCTGAACGTGTTCCCTGTTCCCGACGGCGACACCGGCACCAACATGTTGATGACCATGAAGACCGCCATGGAAGAGATCTCCGCTCTTGATGAACCGACAGTAGGACAGCTTACCAAACAAATCGCACACGGCACTTTGATGGGTGCCCGCGGAAATTCCGGCGTCATTCTTTCCCAATTCTGGGCCGGTATCAATATCGCTCTCAATGATAAAGAAAAGATCAACGGCAAGGATTTTGCTTTAGCGCTTACCGAAGCATACAAAAAAGCCTATGCCGGCGTAGCAAACCCGGTTGAAGGTACCATTCTTACTGTTATCCGTGAATCAGCTGAAGCTGCCAACGGCATCGCTGCCACCAAAAAGGATATGGTCAGCGTACTCGAGACCGTAGTCAACCAGGCAGCCAAATCAGTCGCCAATACCCCTAACCTGCTTGCCACACTCCGAGAAGCCGGCGTCGTTGATTCTGGCGGTCAGGGCATCTATATCATCCTTGACGGCATGCTCCGCTATCTCAAAGGAGAAGCCGATGCTATGCAGTACAGAAAAGGCCTCATCATCACTCCTAACACTGAGAAGCCTCTGGCCAACCCCGCCAACCCCGAGGTCTTTGCAAAACTCACTCATGAAGACGGTGAAAAATTCGGCTACTGCACTAACGTCATGGTACGAGGCGAAGGTCTTGATCCCGACAAACTGCGAAAGCAGCTTGCCAAGAAAGGTAAGTCCATCGTACTCGTTGGAGATGAGAACATAATCAGACTCCATATCCACACTCAGAATCCCGGCGAGATCATCTCCATCATGACCGAATTAGGTATCATCTCCGATGTCTCTATTTGCAACATGGATGATCAGCACACTGAGTTCATCAAGAACAAACAGGAACAGGATCCCGCTGCCGCCACCACTTCCATCGTGGCAGTCTCAGTCGGTGAAGGTCTTTCCCAGCTTTTCCAGAGCTTGGGCGTATCAACTGTCGTTGAAGGCGGTCAGACCATGAATCCCAGCACCAAAGACCTCCTCAACGCTACTGAGGCACTTCTGGCTGACAACGTGATCATTCTCCCCAACAACAAGAACATCATCCTCACGGCCGAAAAGGTCCCCGAGGTATCCAATAAGAAAGTTTATGTGATTCCTACCAAGAGCATTCCTCAGGGTATCGCAGCACTCTTGTCCTATGACTATTCCGTCGATGTCGAAAGCAATGTCGAGATCATGAAGGAAGCCATGAACAACGTTAAGACCATCGAAGTCACCCGAGCTGTCCGCTCTACTTCAGTCGATGGTATAAGCATACAGAAGAAACAGGCCATCGGCATACTGGACGGCAAGATCGTAACTGCCCAGGAAGAACTCGATGATGCACTTATCGCTGCTATCGAAAAGGCCGATGTTAAAGACGCCGAGATCATCACCGTCTACTACGGACAGGAGATCGATGCTGAACATGCACAGCAGCTCAGCGACAGGCTTGAACGACAGTATCCGATGATCGGTATCGAAGTCGTCGGCGGTAATCAGCCTAACTATCATTACATCGCTTCTATCGAATAATTCAGGAGGTGTCACATAGATACCTCAAAACTTGAGACTATCTTACAGCTGGAAGCCAGAAATGGTTTCACAGACCGTGCTGTCATGGGAGGTCTCGATAAGTTCCTGAAACCATGGCGGACCCACAACGTTCCTGCCATAACCGACAAGAAGCAACTTACGGCTCTGAATTCCCTGTGGCCGTCCGATTTCTCCTATGCCTCACTAACTGTCGAACAGCGCAAAGAATGGGCTGAAAAGACAGTTAAGTTCTTTAGGGCGATATCAGAAACTGCTCCCAAGGATGCTCCTCAGACTCAACCCTCCACACCAAAACCGCAGGAAAACAAGTCTTCTACTGTTGAGCCAAGAAAACAACCTGTCTATAACAAATTCATCAATCTTGAAGCTGATATAACACTGATCAAAGGCATCAGCGATGCCATGAAAGCCAAGTTCAACAAGATGGGTGTATTCACTATACGTGATATGCTCTACTTCTTTCCTTTCAGGCATCTGGACTATTCAACTATAACGAACATCTCATCGATACATGAAGGATTCGATCAGACGATCATCGGAAGCGTCTGGGAGAGCCGCAATGTAACTCCCGGTGGAAGAAAGTCCACGGAAGTGATACTGGGAGACAATACTGGCAACATTCGCGCACTTTGGTTCAATAACCCATGGCTTGCCAAACAATTCAACGTCGGCGACAGAGTCGTCCTTTCGGGAAGAGTTAAGATCTTCAATGGACAGCCGGTATTCGAATCACCGGACTGGGAGGTCATCGACCAGAACGAACTCATGCATGCCGGTCGTATCGTTCCTGTATATTCTCTGACTAAAGGACTATCTCAGAGAAACGTTCGAAAGCTCATCAAATACACTCTGGATACTTATTCATGCAATATCCAGGACTATCTTCCTGAAGAGTTACGAAAACGTTTCGGGCTCATAGACCTTTATAATGCCGTTCTTTCATCCCACTACCCTTCATCGGAAGAAGACAAGATAGCAGCTAGACGCAGACTGGCTTTCGACGAATTACTGATACTTCAGATCGGGGTGCTGAACAGAAAACGAAACTGGCAGTCCGAACAGCCCGGTCTCCCGATGACCCCATCCAAAGAAGTTATGGATCTCTTCCTGAAGAGCCTTCCGTACACTCTTACCGAAGCACAGGCTCGAGTCATCAAAGAGATTCTTTCAGATATGAAACGAGATATTCCTATGTCGCGACTGCTCCAGGGTGAAGTCGGTTCAGGTAAGACTGTAGTTGCTGTCGCTTCAATGCTGAATGCTGTATCGAACGGTACGCAGTGCGCTCTCATGGCTCCCACTGAGATCCTGGCTCAGCAACATATGGCTACGGTCAAGAACATCCTTTCTAATCAGAGTACTGACGTTTATGAAGACGGCTCGATAACCAAATTCACATTCACCAATGGTATGGAGATCGTTTCAGCTCTCCTCACCGGCGCCACATCAACTGCCGAAAAGAAGAAGATCAAAGAGGGATTGAGACTGGGAGAGATTGATATAGCCATCGGCACCCATGCCCTCATCCAGCAGGATGTGGAATTCAAAAAACTGGGGCTTTCCATCATTGATGAACAGCACAGATTCGGTGTGGAACAGCGCTCAGCCCTCAGACAAAAGGGGTTCAATCCTCATATGTTGGTCATGACCGCGACCCCTATCCCCAGGACTCTCGCATTGACCATCTTCGGAGACCTGGATATTTCTGTTATCGATCAGTTACCTCCGGGTCGACAGATAATCAAGACCAAATGGGTCGGTGCCAATAAACGTGCCGGTGCCTATAATTTCGTAAGAAAAGAAGTAAATGAAGGCCATCAGGCCTATGTGATATGCCCTCTCGTAGAAGAATCTGAATCCATCGAAGCAAAGGCTGCGACCGAGGAATTCACCTATCTTTCCAATGTCGTCTTCAAGGAATTCCGACTGGGTCTTCTCCACGGCAAGATGAACAACAAAGAAAAAGATGCCGTCATGCAGGCATTCAAAGACCATGAACTGGACATCTTAGTATCCACTTCAGTGGTCGAAGTCGGCATCGACGTACCTAATTCAACGGTAATGCTGGTCGAAAGCGCAGACAGATTCGGTCTATCTCAGCTCCATCAGTTCAGAGGACGAGTCGGACGAGGCAAAGCACAAAGCTACTGTATCCTCGTCGCCGACAACACATCAGATGTGGCAAGACAGCGACTCGATATCCTCGAACGAAATCACAATGGTTTTACGCTTGCAGATGAAGACCTCAAACTCAGAGGTCCCGGCGAATTCTTCGGGACACGCCAGTCCGGTCTTCCCGATCTCAAGATGGCAAAACTCTCTGATGCATCAATCCTTGAGCTTGCACGTGATGCAGCCAATATGATCATCAAGGAAGATCCTGACCTTACGACAGAAAAGTATGCACTGCTCTCGGTCGAAGCAAAAAGAGCCTGGGATAAACGCACTGAAGAGAGCTGATTGCCTCACAGATGATAAATGACCCATAAATCGTGTACAATTAGACGTTGAATTTAGAAACGTAAAGGTACAGAGATATGTGGCTTGCGATTACCATAATCAGTGCAGTGATCTTACTGGCAGCAGTGTTGGTTTTCATCCTTGAAAAGAAACCTGAAGACAGTAACGTCCTACACTTCCGCATCAAGAACATCGTACTTCCCATCGCGGTCGCTATGATCACCACAGTAGTACTGATATTCTGTTTCTCTAAGTTCGACTACAAGATCCCGTTCAGATTCGATTCAGACGGCAATGTTACCAAATCCATGGCAGCATATTCCTATATCCTGCTCATGATCGGTGTACAGTATGCCATCGTTCTTCTGAACGTAGCTGCCAATATCATGCTCATCAAACTCTCGGCCTGGATCACCAAGAACAGTCCGATGGTATTCAATGCCAACATGATGCATTTCATCGTGACCAATCTCTTCGTTATCCCCCAGGTCATCATGGCATTCATCTTCATCAATTCAGCTTACTATGTGACGATGGGACATATCCTCATGCTCCCTGTTCATTTCAGCTTGATAACTATCATGGTCAGTTTCTTCTTACTGATCATCTTATTCATACGCGGTTATTTCCAAACTAAAAACGTTTCATTCAAGGAGTAGAACTGATGGCTGACGCAACTAACGATAAATCATTGATGGAAAAAGTCGTATCCCTCTGTAAACGACGCGGCTTCATCTTCCAGAGCAGCGAGATCTATGGCGGTCTCGGCAGTTGCTGGGACTATGGTCCTCTCGGCGTAGAACTCAAGAGGAATCTCAAGAATGAATGGTGGCGCGCCATCGTACAGGAAAGAGATGATGTAGTCGGTCTCGACGCCAGTATTCTCATGAGTACCCGAGTCTGGGAAGCCAGCGGACATGTTTCCGGCTTCTCCGATCCTTTGGTCGAGTGCAAGAACTGTAACGGACGATATCGAGCAGACGATCTTGAAGATCCTACCAAATGTCCTGCCTGCGGTTCTCCTCTTTCTGAACCCCGTCAGTTCAACCTGATGTTCAAAACTTTCATCGGTCCTGTCGAAGACAGTGCTTCAGTCACCTATCTTCGACCTGAGACTGCCCAGGGCATCTTCGTTAACTTCGACAATGTCCTCAATACAACTCATAAGAAACTCCCATTCGGTATCGCCCAGCAAGGTAAATC
>DBXC01000006.1:184747-185480 GCA_002309415.1 Dehalococcoidia bacterium UBA1222 | reverse complement strand
TCGAACAGATGGAACTTGAATTCTTCGTCAAACCCGGCACCGATATGGATTGGTTCCAGCACTGGCTCGACGAACGATGGAACTGGTATCTTGGTCTTGGTATGAATCCTGAACACCTCAGATTCCGGGCTCATCCCAAAGAGGATCTGGCTCACTATGCAAAGTGCTGCTCCGATATCGAGTATCTGTTCCCCATGGGCTGGAGTGAGATGGAAGGTATCGCCAACCGAGGCAACTTCGATCTTTCACAGCACGCAAAATTCAGTGGCAAAGCCCTCGATGTATTCGATGAAGACAGCAAAGAAACTATCGTTCCCTATGTAATCGAACCGTCCGCCGGTGTGGACCGCGGCGTCCTCGCTTTCCTCTGCGAAGCATATACTGAAGAACCTGACAAAGATGATCTCCGAATCGTCTTGAAGCTTCATCCTAAATTAGCTCCTTTCAAGGTCGCCGTACTTCCTCTCAGCAAGAAGGAACCCCTTGGAAGTCTGGCCAAAGAGATCTACTCTAAGTTACGCAAGGTCTTCTCTGCAACCTACGACGATGCGCAGAGCATCGGCCGACGTTATCGAAGACAGGACGAAGTCGGTACTCCTTTCTGCGTCACCGTCGACTTCGACACCATCGAAGACAAGATGGTCACCCTCAGAGACCGAGACACCATGGAGCAGGTCCGAATTCCTATCACTGAACTGGAAGCCACCCTTCACGCTAAATTAGGGCTCTAAGG
>DBXC01000006.1:80584-184737 GCA_002309415.1 Dehalococcoidia bacterium UBA1222 | reverse complement strand
ATGAGAATCGTCCACTTTGCCGATCTGCATCTGGGCGTTGAGACTTATGGGAAATCTCTAACAGAGAGCGGCCTACCTAGTCGTATGGAGGATTTCCTGAAGAGCCTTGACGGCTTAGTGGACTTTGCGATCAAAAATGATGTCGATGCCGTAATATTCAGCGGCGATCTCTATAAGAAGCAGAATCCTTCTATGACTCAGCAACGAGAATTCGCCAAGCGAGTCAAAAAGCTGACGGAGAATGGCATACCTTTGAATCTCCTCATGGGCAACCATGATCTTTCCAACAATACAAAGTCTGCTTCATCCGGAGATATCTTCAAGACCCTTGCTATACCCAACGTGTATGTGACGACCAAACCCGAATGTATCACGATTCCGACCAAGAGCGGCCCTTTGCAGGTCGTAGGTATTCCATGGATACAGCGTGCCAACGTCATGACCCGCAAGGACAATAAGAACCTCAGTATAGAAGAGCTCAACAGTGAGATATCCAGGATTGTCAGCAAACTGGCAGCAGATCTAGCTGAAAAGGTCGACACCTCGATTCCCTGTGTATTCAACGGACATCTCTGGGCTGCCGGTTCATCGACCGGTACAGAAGAAAACAAACTTACACTGGGATCAGACCCTGTTATTCAGATATCCAACATCGCCCTTCCCCAGTTCGATTATGTGGCACTGGGACATATCCACCGAATGCAGATACTGAGGAAAGCAGATCCTCCCGTGATCTATTCAGGAAGCCTAGACAGCATCGATTTCGGTGATGCCGATCAGGATAAGGGTTTCTATGTAGTAGATATCGACAAGAGCACGCATAAAGTCGATTATCAGTTCGTGTCTTCAAAAGGACGAAGATTCATCAAGAAAGAAATATCTGTCGAGATCGATGACCTGAACCCGACACAAACAGTTATGTCCCGTCTGCAGAGGATCGAAAACGACCTTAAAGACAATATCGTAAGACTGACCATCAATATCGACAACGAGATCGAGAAACAGCTCGATGATCAAGCAATAAAGAGCTACTGCGATTCACTTGCATATCATTTCGAATTGATCAAAGAACGCAGCAGAATGACCCGCAATAAAGTCCGCGTTAATTTCCAATCGAATGCAACACCGGAGAATATCCTGGAGACTTACCTTAACGAGAACTCACAGAATTACTCCGATGAACGCAGGAAAAAGCTTATGGAATACGGAACGCAGATCATCCAAGATGCCACGCAGAAGGAAGAAGAATGATCCCTCCAGAACTGGCAGAAACTGCTCCATTTGAAGACAGAGCTGATGCCGGAAGGTATCTTGCACAGCAGCTTCTTCGATATTCCGGGGCTCCGGTATTAGCTATCCCCAATGGAGGCGTACCTCTTGCTATAGCCATTGCATTGTCACTGCATTCAGAGATAGACGTCGTCATTTCCAGAAAACTCCCTATCCCTCTGCGTCCAGAAGGCGGATTTGGAGCCGTTGCTGATGACGGACAACCCATTTTCAATGAACCGATATTAAGGGCCTTAAATATGACCGATTACGACATCAACTATGTCGTAAATAAAGTCAGATCCGATATCCTCCAGAGAACAAAACTCTATAAAGGAAACAAACCTCCAACACTGCTTGCAGGAAAGACCGTCATCCTGGTCGACGACGGACTGGCTACCGGATACACCATGCTGGCTGCTATCAGATCACTTGCAAAACGTAATCCCAAAGAAATCATCGTGGCAGCTCCAAGCGCATCCCGTGAAGCCATAGCTCTTATGCGACAGGAGAGAGTAAAACTGGTACTGGGCGCACAGCCTAAACCGGGAAAATACTATGTAGCCGCTGCATATAAGCATTGGACTACATTGACAGATGCCGATGTACAGCGAAGGCTTACCGATTGGTATAACCGTCTATCATCGACACGAACTGTAACAACTCAGCAGGAAACGATGACAACGAACAGCATCGTTCCAGGGCAGACCATCATCACACCTCCTGTAAGATCATTCACAAACACTCAGGTACAGCCTGCTCCGATCGAAAAACCTGAAGAGAATCAAGTCAATAACAAACCGATCATCACCGGTGCGACTGTCATCAGTCAGCCGACCAGATCTTTCAAGAATACGAAAGTAATGCCGGCACCAATAGAAGATGAAAAGAAGGAAGAAGAGACAAAACTTCCTCCCAACGTCAAGAAATACAAATATATCGGTTAGATCAGAGCCTTCTATTCGTAGTATCTGATGTCAGGCAGATTACGACATCCGTTCTTAAAATCGAGCCCGTAACCCAATACAAATAAGTTTGGAATCGAAAAACCGACATAATCAGGAACAATTTCTACTTTTCTTCGGGATGGTTTATCCAACAGGCATACTGTTGCAAGAGAAGCCGGTTTATTACTGGGGTCTGACTCCAATACGGTCTTGATCTTTTGGAGAGTCAGGCCTGTATCGACGATGTCCTCGATGACCAGCACATGACGTCCGGCAAGAGGAGTTACCGGCATATACTGGAGAGCAACGATCCCGGAAGACACACCGTCAGTGCCGTAGCTGGATGCTTTGATGAAATCCAATTCTAGAGGTATCCCCATCTGTTTCATCAGATCGGCGGTAAAGAAAACGGAACCGGTCAGTATGGCAAGGACAAGAGGATTCTTCCCTGCATAGTCTTTGGCGATATCATGGGCAAGCTCTTTTACACGAGCCTTGATCTGTTCTTCTGTAAAAAGGATCTTGGGTTCCGAATCGAGATTTACCATAAGTACGCTCCTCACAAAAGGATAGGACTCACTGCTACATTATACGTCCGCATAATCACTTGTAGTTAATAAAGACGAGACCAATCAGACAGATACCAATACCGACAGCCTTATTCCATGTGATCTGTTCCTTGAATAACAACCATCCTACCAACACAAGGACTCCGGCAAGAATTGCGGCCTGAACGATGTTGCCGGTACTGACGTTCCATCCTGCCCGGTATGCAAAAATCCACCCTGCTTCGAGACCGACAATCACAATGCCAAAGATGAATGGTACCCAGTTCAGTTTTGAGTATTCATTCAGAAGATTATGATCCTTGCCGAGGAAGAAATAGAGGACAAAAGAGATAACTGCCGCAATGAGATACGTGACCGTCAAAGAAGCGAAAGGATCGATGTCCTGAGGCGTAGATTTAGAACAGATGTGATAAATGGTATTGGAAATGATGACTAAAGCGATTGGCCAGATATAAGCAATCATGTTTTGCTCTCCTAATGACAGGGCGGAAAAGATTACCTTTATGATATCCCTTTTGTCTAGAAAAACGCACTATAGTAGAATATCGCCATGAAAGTTTTCATCATCTACCTGATCATCATGTCGATAGTGGCAATAGCCGTCACGATCTATGACAAGGTGATTGCCGGTTCAGGAAAACGCAGAGTGCCCGAGAACACCCTCCTGATCATTGCAGCATTGGGAGGAAGCGTCGCGATGTATGTAACCATGCAGATCATCCGACACAAGACTCAGCACAAGAAGTTCATGATCGGCATCCCTGTGATCATGGTCATTCAGGCGATACTATTAGCTCTCTATCTGTATTGGCGATCTAAAAACTAAAGTCTAGAGTATCTTCTCCATCCCTATCTTTTGTGGGACGAGACCGCATTTCTCATAGAAACGCATGGCATCTTCGTTACAGCACCATACGTTAAGGGTGACGTTATAACAACCGATCTCACGTGCATAAGCTAAAACGTGCTCGTAGAGAGACTTACCGATATGCTTTCCTCTGCACTTCTCATGAACACAGATATCATCGATGTATAAGGTCTTTATATCCGTAAGGACATGATCATTCTTTAGTTGTTTTAGGATACAGAATGCATGACCATCGACATGCCCAGTCTCGTCAACAGAAACGAATACAGGAGTATCGCCGTTCTTAAAAATCTCCAAGAGTTCATCACGGGTATATTTAGTAGCAGGACCTTTGAAGATATCGGGCCTGGCATTATGATGGACCATATCGACCTGGACTAGTAATTCAAGGACCCCGTCGACATCTTTAGCTTCAGCACGTCGTATGATGTTCATTATTACTTACCCTCTTCAAAAACAGTTTCATTATATCTAAAACACGCATAAGAAGAATAGAAGTAATTATGATAGAATAAACGGATATTGCTGAATATGGAGCGACCTATGAACGGTATCCTAGAATTAAGAAACAAACTGACTGACGACCTGCTTTGCGCAGTGAAGAAAGCTATAGCTGATAATGACCTGCCGGAATTCGAGGTTCCTGAGATCACCCTCGAACGACCTCAGAATGCCAGTTTTGGTGACTATGCAACCAGTCTTCCCCTTAAGCTTACAAAGCTCTGCAGGATGAAACCAATGGATATCGCTAATGCGATCGTGAAGAACCTGCCGGAAGAAGCTGACATCAAATCAGTCACCGTCGTCAATCCCGGTTTCATCAACTTCTCCTATTCAGACAAATGGCTCACCGATCAGGTCGCTGACATCATCGAAAAGAATGATATATACGGAAATGTCGCAATCGGTAAAGGAGAAAAAGTCCAGATCGAATTCGTTTCCGCCAATCCCACCGGTCCCCTGCACATCGGTCACGGCCGTGGTGCAGTATTGGGAAGCACTATAGCAAACGTTCTGGCTGCTGCTGGCTACGATGTACAGAAGGAATACTACATCAACGATGCCGGTAACCAGATTCACCTGTTCTCCGAATCACTCTGGATCCGCTACTGCCAGTCTCTCGGTGAAGAGATCGAAATGATCGAAGACGGCTATCAGGGTCAGTATATGAGAGATTTAGGCAAGGAACTCGCCGATAAGTATGGAAAGAAGTTCCTGGACATGGGTAAGAACGACGGATCCAAGGCGCTTTGCGATCTCGGTCTCCCCATGATGCTCGAATCCATCAAAGAATCTCTTGAGAAACTCAACGTCACATTCGATCTCTGGTTCAGTGAAAAGAGTCTTTTTGCTAACGGCCAGTATGATACCGTCATGAAGATCCTTGGTGAAAAGGGATATCTTTCCGAGCATGACGGAGCCACCTGGTTCACCTCCACATCGCTCGGTGAGAGCAAAGACAACGTAATCATCCGAAGCGATGGCACCGTGACCTATTTCGGTACTGACATCGCCTATCACTATAACAAGTTCGCGGAACGAGGTTTCGACAGAGTCATCGATATCTGGGGCGCCGATCATCAGGGACACATCTCCAGAATGAAGACCGTCCTCAACGCCATCGGGCTCGATGGCAATAAACTGGACGTACTCATCTCACAGTTAGTATCCCTCAAACGTGGAAACGAAGTAGTAAAGTTCTCCAAGCGTTCCGGCGAAATGATCACATTGAGCGACCTCATCGAAGAAGTAGGTGCAGACGCTTGCCGTTTCTTCTTCCTAACCCGTTCAGCTGATTCCCAGATGGAATTTGATCTTGATCTGGCACAGAAAGAATCCTCCGAGAATCCCGTATTCTATGTTCAGTATGCTCATGCCAGGATCGCTTCGATTTTGAAGAATGCAGCAGATATCAAGGGCACTTACGAGATCAGATACTCTGAACCTCAGGAATTCGAGCTCATCAGAAAGATGCTCCAACTCCCTGAGATCATCGAGCTTTCCGCATCGACCACTGCTCCTCATCATCTGCCTCATTACGCACTGGAGCTAGCAACAGCCTTCCATGCCTTCTATCATGACTGCCGTGTCATCTCTCAGGATGACCCCAGGACATCCTACAGCAGGTTGAAGCTGGCAGAAGCAGCCAAGATCGTCCTGGCAAGGACCCTCACGCTGATGGGCATGAACGCTCCTGAATCGATGTAATTATTCCACTACACTGAAATATATTTGCTTAAATACGCCTATATAGTGGATAATATGTGTTTGCTATGCTTGAACTAAATGTTTCACAACTGGTACGCGGAGTCATCGGCACCAACCGTGAGATCGACATCGACGATGAGATCGAGATGTTCGAATACAAGGTCGGACGCATGACCGGCAAGCTGAAGCTGACCAAGACCAGCAGAAGCGTCCTCGTCAAAGGACATATCAAGACCTCGGTCATGCTGGAATGCGCCAGATGTCTGAAGCAGTTCGAGCAGCCGATGGAATTCGACATCGAAGACGAGTATTACATCAACAACAGTGCCAAACTGATGGCGCTGGAAGCCATGGGGTACTTCGGAAGCGACGTCGAAGAGGACGATAATGATAAGGACGATACCCTCATCATCGACGAGAGGATGCACATGGATCTCTCTGAAGTCCTGAGGCAATACGTGCTCATGAACGTCCCCATGAAGCCATTATGTGACGTAAACTGTCACGGTGAGATATAATAGAAAAATCATTAAAACGGAGAAATAGAAAATGCCACCACTACCAAAGAAGAAGACCCCCGCTTCCAAGCAGGGAATGCGACGACAGCACATCAAACTCGATGCAGTTGCCGTTTCTGAATGCCCTGAATGTCATGAAATGAAGCCGACCCACGTTGCCTGCCCTAACTGCGGCAAATACGATGGTCGCCAGGTCATCAACAAAGACTAATCATTTCTATTCAATTAGATAATGAATAACGCAGCATCGGCACTTATCTTTACCGGACAAGGTGGTCAGCACACCGGCATGGGTAAGACTCTTTACGAGACCTCGCCCGAGTTCAAAATGATGGTAGATAGTGCCTCGTCCATTTCAGGACGTGACATTGCTGCGTTATTGTTTTCTGCGGGAGAAGATGAGCTTCGCGATCCATTGAATTCCCAGCTTGCGACATTCGTCTATGAAGTCGGTATCTTCGAACTTATGAAAGCTAAAGATCTGCTGAAAGACGTCGAGCTCATGGCTGGTCATTCCATCGGAGAATATGCGGCTCTCTATGCAGCGGACTGCGTTACATTCGAGAACGCATTGAAACTTATCCTCAAACGATCCGAACTCTGCAAGACCGTCAACGACAAAGCGCCGGCTGCCATGCTGGCCGTGCTCGGCGCGACCGAGGACGAACTCAATGAGACCTGCAAGAAATGCGAGGTCTATCCTGCCCTCATCAATTCTCCATCACAGGTCGTCCTCAGCGGTCTTAAAGACAACATTACAAAAGCCAAAGAACATCTTGCATCCGCCCATAACAAGCGAGGCATCGTCCTCAATGTCGCAGGAGGCTATCATACTCCGCTCATGCAGGATGCGTTCGATGCATACAAAGAGATTCTGAACAACACACTGTTTACCAACGGAAAATTCCAGGTGATAGCAAATACCACAGCCTCCCCCATCTGGAGAGCAGACGATATCTTCGACGAACTCAGATATCAGTTGATCGAGACGGTAAAATGGCACGACTCAATGGAATACCTCTATATCAAAGAGGACATCCGTTATTTCGTCGAGATCGGCCCCAAACCAGTACTCCTAAAGATGTTCAAAGACATCCATGACGATATCCATATCCTTACAGTAAGCGAGTAAAGAGATGAAATGTGATCTAACTGGACAGACCGCCCTCATTACCGGAGCCGGAAGAGGCATCGGCAGAGCGACAGCTTTGAAACTGGCCGAATGCGGAGCAGACATCATCCTTGTCGGTCGCGACAAAAAGGAACTGGCAGAGACCGAATCCGCAATCAAAAATGTTTATAAGGTCAGGACTCTCACCATCATTAGCGATATAACTAAAGACAGCAGTGCCGAAAAGACATTTGAAGCTGCAATGAAGGAATTCGTACGTATCGATATCCTGGTGAATAATGCTGGTATCGTATCAGATAAACTGGCTGTCAGGATGAATGATAAGGAATGGCTCAGCGTCATCGACACAGATCTCAACGCCCAGTTCTTCTATGCCAGAGAGGCATTGAAGCAGATGATGAAATGGGGATACGGACGAATCATCAACGTCTCAAGCATCATCGGTAAGATTGGAAATCCCGGACAGGCCAATTACTCAGCCGCCAAAGCAGGTCTCATCGGAATGACCAAGACCCTGGCCGCTGAATATGCTTCGAAAGGCATTACCGTCAACGCCGTTTGCCCCGGTTTCATCAAGACTAAAATGACCGAGAACATCGGCAAAGACACCGTCCAGAAGATTCCGGTAGCCAGGATGGGAGAAGCAGAAGAAGTAGCTGATTTGATCGCATTCTTGGCATCTAAAGAAGCAGGATACATAACCGGACAGGATGTTTCGATTGACGGTGGCTTGAGTAGTATTTAAGTTTTTTGGTAATATTCGGCTAGGAGCTTTAATAAAATTGACAAACGAACGTGCACTTCATGAAAGAATCAAAGCCAGAGGCGTGATACTTCAGGCACTCTATGAGATCGACTGTGCCGATCATGACGTTGAAGATGTACTCAATCATACCCTAGCTGCTCTCGATTTCTCAGATGACAATAAACTCTTCATCAAGACAATAGTTCGCGGTATCCGCAAAAACATCTATGCCATCGATGACGAGATCTCCAAATATGCACCAGCCTGGCCTATCGACCAGATCGCTCTCGTCGACAGGAATATACTCCGTATCGCAGCTTTTGAGATGCTCTACCAGAAAGATGTCCCTTCAGGTGTTATCATTAATGAAGCAGTAGAACTCGCAAAAGCATTCGGCGCAGACAACGCGCCACGATTCATCAATGGCGTACTGAGTTCAATGAACCTGGCCGTCAAAGAAAATGAAGGAAGCAAAAACAATGGCTAGCGTATATGAAAGAATCCGACAGCTCACCATCAACCAGCTCAAGATCAAAGACGACAGTGTAACAGCCGTTTCCTCCCTCTCTGACCTGGGTGCTGATTCATTGGATATGGTCGAACTCATCATGGCCGTTGAAAAAGAATTCTCAACTCCCGAAAAGACCCTTTCCATCCCCGATGAAGAGATGGAAAAGATGACCACCGTTCAGGACATCGTGGAGTTTGTAAAAAAGCAGGGCTTTACCGATCATGATCAGGCTAAGAAAACTGAAGAAAAGCCGGAACGACATCATCATTTCTCACGCTACCGAGAGTCTTTCCATCGCCACAGTCACAGAGACCGCAGCGAGAAGACTCAGCAGCCTGTAAAGAATGAAAAGCCGGCCGTAGATTCCAATCTGCCGGATGTAGATCTCGATACGTCTGAGCTCATGAATAACAATCAGCCTGCAAACCGCGGCCGAAGACGTTATTACAGGCGTTATTCTAACAAATCGAACCGCAACAACAATCAGTGATCTTCCGCTGGACCCAGCGCTTTCAAGACCATGATTAGGTTCTCTTTCCAGAAGTCACTATCCTGACTATAGGTTATCTGTACCTGATTTAAGGTTATCCTGACACCTCTGAGCAATCCAAAGCCTTCGTCGACATCGAACGTAAGGCCGGGAACTCGTCTAAGAATCACTTTAGGACCTTCGCGAAGGACAGATGAAAGCATAGCTAAAGATGCACGGATCTTAACTTCAAGAACGAACAGGAGATTGACTACTTCCTGAGGAGGTTCACCGAACCTGTCCGTGATATCGGATGCCAGTTCCTGGAATTCATCGAGTTTGGTACAAGTCGCCATACGTTTGTAGATTCCTACTCTCTGCTCTGAGTCCTCAATATAATCGGCGGGGATGTAAGCAACGAGAGGTAGATCGATACTAGGAGGCGGCAGCTTAATCTTAGGTACATAGGTATCGCGGTGTCTCTCTATATCGCGCTTACGTCTTAGTTCTTCCACAGCCTCACTAAGCAGCTGGGTATAGTAATTGAAACCCACCGAATCGATATGACCGCTCTGCTTGGTGCCCAGCATGTTGCCGGCACCTCTGATCTCAAGATCTTTCATAGCAAGGGTCATACCGACACCAAGAGACGACGCCTCGAAGATTGTCTGCAGACGTTTATCAGCATCCGGTCGAAGCAGCTTGGCTTTCTCATACAGGAAATATGCATAAGCCAGCCTTGAAGAACGTCCGACTCTGCCTCTCAGCTGATAAAGCTGAGTCAGGCCAAAGAGGTCAGCGTCGTTGACTATAAGAGTATTGGCATTGGGGATATCGACACCACTCTCGATAATTGTTGTACAGACTAAGATATCGAACCCATGTTTGACGAAGTCCATCATGACTTGTTCAAGCTCATCTTCGCTCATCTGACCGTGCCCTATTTTGACTCTGGCATCAGGTACGAGACGCTGTATCTTCTTGGCCATGGCATTGATAGAACTGACTCGGTTATGTACGAAGAATACCTGCCCGCCACGGGATATCTCACGCATGATCGCGTCTCTGATTAAGACTTCATCGAATTCGCTGACAACAGTGTGCACAGGAATACGTTCCTCGGGAGGAGTCTCGATAAGACTCATATTCCTGACACCGGTAAGCGAAAGCTGGAGCGTCCTGGGGATGGGAGTGGCTGAAAGCGTCAGTACATCCACATCAGATTTCATCTGCTTGATATGTTCTTTATGCTCTACACCAAAGCGCTGTTCCTCATCGATAACCAAGAGGCCAAGGCTCTTGAAATGGATATCAGGCTGGAGGAGACGATGAGTGCCGATAACGATATCTGCTTCGCCGGACGATATTTCTTCTACAGTCTTCTGTATCTCTTTAGGAGAGACAAAACGTGAAAGGAGCCTTACTCGTACAGGGAAAGCCGCTAAACGCTGTGAAAACGTATTGTAGTGTTGCTGAGCAAGTACTGTTGTCGGTACTAAGACCGCAACTTGCTTATTATCCATGACTGCTTTGAAAGCGGCACGCAGAGCGACTTCTGTCTTGCCGTAACCAACGTCTCCGCAGATGAGACGATCCATGGGTCGGGATGACGCCATATCACGTTTAACATCTTCGATAGCCTGAAGCTGATCCTGTGTCTCGGTATACGGGAAAGCGTTCTCCATCTCCATCTGCCAGATCGTGTCTTTAGAAAACTGGAAACCGGTCTGGATCTCACGCTCGGCATAGAGATTAAGGAGCTCATCGGCCACTTCTTCAGCGGCAGCCTTAGCTTTCTTCTGTGTTCGGCTCCAGTCATTGCCTCCCAGTCTATGTAAGACCGGTTCTTTATTGGAAGAGCCGATGTAACGGGACACACGGTCCATTTGTTCCATCGGGACATATAAGTAGTCGCCTTCGGCATATTGAAGCTTCAGATATTCTTTCTGTGCACCCTCAAAGGGTTTCATGACAGTACCGGCAAACCGGGCAATACCATGTTCGACATGTACTACGTAATCCCCTTCCTCTGCATCGAAAGGCTTCTCTTTCTTGACTGACCGTCTCTTCGTAGAAGACTGATATAGCTTGGAAACACCAAATAACTCTCTGTCAGAAAGAATGAAAAGATCATCAGTACAGAAACCGCCTTCGATACCTGAATTGATGAGGCTGACGGAATCATGCGGTACAGGCTCGGAATAAGAACTCAGGACAGCTGAAGAAACGGCATCCTCTTCCAACAGTTCATGCAGACGGGATGCCTGATGGGAGATGACGCATAATGTCTTATTCTTCTTTAACAGTTCTTTAGCAGTAGAGACCCAGTTGTTGATGCCGAAGTATTTGTTGTCGATCTGTTTAAACGGAAGTTTGATCACTCCAGCGTCGTTGGATCTCTTCCAATTGACGAACTCGATATCACAGGTTGAGACTAAATGATCTTTGACCTGACTGAATTCGAATATAGGTTCAGGATATTCGACATCATGCTCATTCTTGATCGTCTCTTGCATGCGTTTCATCTGGTCATAATAAGTATCATTGAGGATTTCGAATTCTCTGATATCTTCGCTGATAACTAAAGCATTCTTAGGAAGATAACTGAAGAAATCGCTGGTGTTAAAGTACGGAGCGTAAAGACGCTTCATAATGCTCGATGTATCCGAAGCGATCTCAACAGGAAGGTCTTTGCCTGTGTAGAAAATGAACGCGATAGAAGACGCAGGACCGATGGTTAAATCTGAAGATATCCCCTTATGCTCTGATCGCTGTGTACTGGGATCGAAGTAGCGGATATCCTCGATCTCCCAGTCAAAGAAATCGATTCGTATCGGCATATCGAAAGTCACGGGATAGATATCGAACACTTCGCCGCGTCTGGCGAACTGACCTGGATTCTCGACCTGATAAGTCGGAGTAAAACCCATAGCTTCCAGTTTCAACGCAAGATCAGATTGCTTGATACGTGTCCCTTTAGAGATGGTAAACAAGTGTTCTTTTATCGTCTCTGCGCTGGGGAGCTTTGAACACAGGAAATCAGATGACAAGATGACAAACGGTCTCTTCTGTGTGAGGATCCTGGTTAAAGCACCTACATGCTGACCGAGCGATAATGGATCTGGCACGACCTGCTGGAATGGCTGATCAGGTTCAGGACAGAAGATGACGTTCTCCTTGCCTATCAAAGATGAGACAAGATAACGGAGATTATTGGCACGGTCAATGGTCGACGCAACATAAACAAAAGGACGTTTATCCTCTTTGTATAGGCTGGAAATGATGAACGGGATAGCCTCATCGATAGCAAAAGGATGTGCATGACCCTGGCGTCCAAGATCTAGGACACCCCCTACAGATGCGATCCTTTTCAGTAATTGTTCATTCATAAAAGGCTCATAATTATTTTAGCAAAGTATTGATTAGACGTCTTCAAATTAACTAAAATTAAATTAGATCATTAATAAGACAGTAAGGAGAGAGAGATGGACATCATGGGACGTTCTAGACAATTCGAACCAGAAACCTGTCGCAGGCTTTTAGATCAGGCTATGGAAAAGTATGGAAATCGAGCAACCGCCGAGGATCTCTTCCAGGCTATTGCCAGGACCGGTCATTGGACCGACGATATCATCTGGCAGACCATCATGGAGTCTATCATCAATGTCCCTGTTCTCTTCTATAAGTACCCTATCGTGCCGATCGAGCAACGATTCCTCTTCCAGAGGGAAGACGGATACTTTGAGAGATATGATCCGAAGTGGCATGGCCGCTACGATCACGGTCACAGACTCTAATCCTGTATAATATAAGAGATAAGACTTACCCGAACAAGCAGTTTGGGTATTTTTTTGCCTATCGATCTTTGAAAATAAAAAAGACCACTTGGCGTGGTCTCGGTCAACTGATTGGTAGCGGGGGTTGGATTCGAACCAACGGCCTTCGGGTTATGAGCCCGACGAGCTGCCACTGCTCCACCCCGCGATAAGGACATTTTTTATTATGACCGATAAACGGGCTGTAGTCAAACATTTTGGGTAAAAAGTATAAAAAAAAGCGCTTAGTAGGAAGCTCTGCTAAGCGCTTAATAAGTTCAGTTAAAAACTAGGTGTTGGTCCTCAGGATAACGTCGTGATAGTTACCTTCAACGATGGAAGTAGCAGAAACGACGGTAAGTTTAGCATTCTTCTGAAGATCAGGGATATTGGTCACACCACAGTTGCACATGGTGGATTTGACCTTGTAAAGACTCTTCTCAACATTGTCATGGAGAGAACCGGCATACGGGATATAAGAATCGACGCCTTCCTCGAAGGAGAGATCGGTCTTACCGCCGAGATCATATCGCTGCCAGTTACGAGCTCGATTAGAACCTTCGCCCCAGTACTCTTTGACGAACTGATTATTGATCATAAGCTTATTGGTAGGAGATTCATCACAGCCGGCGAAGTATCTGCCGAGCATCAGGAAGTCAGCACCCATTGCAAGGGCAAGAGTCATGTGGAAGTCATGTACGATACCGCCATCAGAGCAGATGGGTACATACATGCCGGTCTCTTTGAAATACTGATCACGGGCAGCTGCAACATCGATAAGAGCAGTAGCCTGACCACGACCGATACCCTTAGTGGCACGAGTGATACAGATGGAACCGCCGCCAATACCGACCTTAACAAAGTCTGCACCGGATTCTGCAAGGAATCTGAAACCTTCGCCTTCGACTACATTACCTGCACCGACTTTGACCTTATCACCATACTTTTCACGGATGAAATCGATGGTGCGTTTCTGCCATATGGAATAACCTTCAGAGGAATCGATACAAAGGACATCCACACCAGCTTCAACCAAAGCAGGAACTCGTTCTTTGTAATCTCGGGAGTTGATACCAGCACCTACGATGTAACGCTTGCTAGCATCGAGCATGGAGCGCGGATATTCTTTATGCTCTGCATAATCCTTGCGGAAGACAAAATACATCAGGTGACCATTGCGGTCAACGATAGGAAGACTGTTAAGCTTATGTTCCCAGATGATGTCATTTGCATCGTGTAAGGTAGTATCTTCAGGAGCAGTGACAAGCTTATCGATGGGAGTCATGAAATCTTTAACAAGAGTGGAAGTGTCCATGCGAGAGACACGGTAGTCTCGGCTAGTGACGATACCAACGAGTTTACCGGTAGCCGTGCCGTCTTCAGTTACGGCAACAGTGGAGAAACCGTTCTTAGATTTGAGAGCAATAACGTCAGCCAGAGTGTCTTTAGGAGTAAGATTGGATGCACTTACTACGAAACCGGCCTTACTGTCCTTAACTCGCTTGACCATGGCAGCTTCATCTTTAACGGACTGAGAGCCGTATATGAATGAAATGCCGCCCTCTTTTGCCAGAGCTACAGCCAGTTTATCATTAGAAACAGACTGCATTATAGCGGAAGTTAGAGGGATATTAAGAGTAATCGGACACTCTTCCTGTCCTTTACGGAATTTAACAAGCGGAGTTGCTAAAGTGACATTATCGGGGATGCAATCCTCAGAGGTATAACCCGGAACAAGTAGATATTCATTAAACGTCCTTGAGGGTTCTGAATAATAATATGCCATATACGATCCTCCAAGTATTTATTAAGCGGGTATTGTAACAAAAAGCTAGATAAAACGTAAAATTGTCCAATTCCCCAAATAATATTCTTTATTGTACTACGTTTTGACGTTGAGCCCATTTTCTTTTTTTGCCTTAAATCTTGATATTTCAGGCACAAAATGCATTGTCATAAATAACTTTGATATAATCACGACAAATACTTTGAAAATGTTTGATACACGGATATTGTAAACAGACATGTTTCATATTCGGGGTTATATATATGAATGAATCTGCTGATAAGACGCTAGAGTTAGCTGATGATATAGCTATAGAAGACGTCGCACCAAAGCTCACGTTCAATCGACTGTTCTGGATCTTCCTGTTAGGTTCTATCCTTGGCGTATTGATAGAAGGCGTATTCGCGTTCTTCGGCAAAGGCCATTGGGAAAGCCATGTGGTATGCATGTGGGGATGGATCAATCCTCTTTACGGCGCAGCCGCGGTTGGCTTCTATGTCGGCAGTGCCAAGATGCATAAGAAATCCTTTGCATTTAAAGCAATTGTTTTGACGGTTACCGCTACCGTCATAGAACTGTTGGCTGGCCTTCTTTTGAAATACGCCATTGGCATGAGAGCTTGGAGCTACAATGATCTTTTCCTGAATCTCGATGGCATGATATGTCCCCTGTTCTCTCTGCTCTGGGGACTCATCGCAGTCGTATTCATATTGCTCACTAACAAAATCGATCACTGCATGCATTTCTTTGACAACAAATCACTCAAGATCACCGGCATCATCCTTACAGTATTGCTGGTAGCCAATTTCTCTCTAACTACAATGGCCATAAGCCGCTGGAGCTCAAGACATTACGGCATCCAGAGCGACACTCAGATAGGTGCATTCCTTGACAGAATCGCTACTGACGAATGGATGAGCAACCGATTCATGGAATGGGAATTCCTGGACGACGTCGGAAAGCTCTAGATCGAGTAAGAAACGATACCCAAGACTGCAGCAATCGCAATGAGAATGATGGGAGATATCCCCTCTTTGCGGATCTTCTTTGCCCCGAAATAAATAACTGACAACATAAGCGTTAATATGATGGCTCTAACATCGAACGATATGCCATCAGAATAATGGATGCAATTCCTAAGTGCGAAAAAGACACCTGTAGCTAAGATGATACCAAGCATACATGCCTGTAGACCTTTAAGAAGTGCCTTAACATACGGGTTGTCGACTACTGCGCGAAGAAGTGACATCAAAAGCAGGATTATGACAAAAGCAGGCATGACGACCATTACTGTCGCGATAAGTGCGCCAAGAATACCACCCTGTGAGAAACCGACATAAGTCGCCATGTTGACCATTACAGGCCCAGGTGTGCTTTCGCTTATAGCGATCATATTGGATAACATGTCATCGGTGAGCCAGCCGTATTCAAGCACGATATCACGGATCAAAGGAATCGCAGCATGCCCTCCACCGAAGGAGAACATACCGACCCTGAAGAATCCCCAGATGAGTTCTAAGTAGATCATTTGCGGGACTCCCCTCTCTTGATCTTCTTAGAAACGGCACAAACAGTAAGGCTAACAAATGCTGCCGCAAGAAGCAGTATGATGGAAGAAGTGTTCCAAGCAAAGATATCGATGAACAGCATCCCAAGATAAGATGCAAGGAATATGATCCAAAAGACTACATCCTTATACTGAAGCTTCTTCTTAAGCTTCAAAGCAGCATCAATAATGATGATAGCAACAGCGACCTTGATACCACTGAAAGCATTAGCTACCCAAGTTATCTCCAGGAATCGATCGAGGAAAAGAGCAATGATAAGAATGATGACGAGAGAAGGCATTACCATGCCAAGTGTTGAACAGATCGCGCCAATGAGGCCTTTTTGTTTGAAACCAACATATGTCGCACAATTGATGGCAATGGGACCAGGTGTCGATTCAGCAACGACGAGGAGATTCATCATATCTTCCGCCTCGATCCACTTTCTCTTCTCGACACACTCATCCTCGATCAAAGGAATCATGGCATAGCCACCGCCAATCGTGAAAAGACCGATCTTGGCGAAAGTCAGAAACAAATCTAAGAGCATCTTCATTACCAGATACCTAACAATGCCCAATCATCAATATGACATGCATACGACAATTAAAACAAGACTAATTGATTACGTCAATGACAAGGAAATACTATCAACTGATACGGGAGTGCTTAAGCCACTTTCCAGAAAGGAAATAAGCCCAACTTACGATGAAACCGGTACCAAAACCGAAAGCACCTCCCCACCATATGATCGACGAACCTAAGAAGTCGGAATAGCGGAACAGATAAGTAACAAGAACTCTGGTACCCAAAGCAGAGATTGCTACGATGGTCGGAATTCCGGGATGATTGGATCCCTGAAAGATACCGAACAGCGGGAAATATAGTGCGCCTAAGATGTTTGCAAAACAAACTGCGTGGATATGCATCCTGCAAAGCTCTGTAGCACTTTCACTGA
Source organism: Dehalococcoidia bacterium UBA1222 (assembly GCA_002309415.1). The sequence continues at coordinate 167,395 of DBXC01000006.1, read as the reverse complement.
TGCTGAAGAGAGAAATAAATGGATCGGCAAGAGTCCACATAGCAATCGAAGTTATACCCGTTAGAATAAAAGAGATGATAAGCGACTGTCCCAATCCCGGTTTGATTCGATCAGGCCTGCCGGCACCGATATTCTGTCCTGTGTATGCAGCTAAAGTTGCCTGAAGAGCATTGCCAGGGATATTAAGATACATCTCAACTCTCTGCCCCACTGTGAATGAAGCTGTCATGGACTGACCGAAACCATTCACTGCACGCTGGATGAAAGTCAGACCGGTGGATACGACCACCATCTGAATGGACATAGGAAATCCCATCTTCACCGTCATAAGTATCGATGAGTTATCCCAGTGATAGTCGGATAGATGGAAACGAAATACCGGATATCTGACATACATGTAGACATAGGCAGCTAAAAATGAAACAAACTGAGAGATCACTGTGGCCCAGCCTGCCCCGGCCACGCCCCATTTGAAGACAGCGACAAAAAGAAGATCCAAAAGAACATTAAGGACAGAGGAAATAAGCAGAAAATACAAAGTCGCTGAACTGTCGCCGACTGCTCTGAGGATGCCAGAGAAGATGTTGTATCCGAACTGGAAAACCAGACCAAAAAGCATAATCCTGAAATACAGGATCGCCAAATCAAGGAAACCCGCAGGAACATCCACAATGTTAGAAAAGATCGGTCTTGCCAGGATCAATCCCAAGATCATTATGACGATTCCCATGAGGAGGAGCAGCATTATACCATTTGATGCATGTTTACGAACGCTCTTGTGATCGCCTGCACCATAAAACTGTGCTACGACTACAGAATTGCCTCCGGAAAAACCAATAGCCAATGCGATAGTAAGAAAAAGGACGCTTGTGGTCGTTCCTACGGCTGAGAGAGATGCTTCCCCTGCGAATCTGCCGATGATGATGGCATCAGCAGTCATGTAAAGCTGCTGTAGCAATGAACCTATAAAAAGAGGAACCGAGAATGCCAGAATATGTTTCCAAGGGGCACCATCGGTCATCGGCTTCTTCATAGTTTTAGTAGTCATGTGAGAAATAATAACCGATGTACAGTAATGTAAGTCAAACCATTATAGTAAACGATAGATGAAGACCCTATTCACGTTCCTTGATACACGAAGGAAGGATCCAGCGCTTCATATCATGCATAGCAAAATGATGAGATATCAATATGAACACGAGCACAAGGAACGCAGTCTGGAAATAAATAATAGCGACCCTGGGGAACGGGAAGATCTGCACATCAGTAGAGATACTGCTCAAAGTATATCTGGCAGCAAGCACACCTGCAGGAATAGCAAGAGCAGTAGCCACAACGTACTGGAACAGATTGTTAATAAGGTTAGCAATGGAAATGGAAGACCTCTGATAACCCAGTGTACGCATCGTGGCAAATGTTCGTTTGTATTCTTTAAGGTTCGTAATCATCATATTGAAGATGATCATGAAACCCATGATGATAGCGATTGTATTGAGGACATAGGTCGAGATATCAAAGGCAACAAGTCTATCCTCAGTCTCCTCGCGAATAACTTCATTGAATGCGAAATAATATGCCCCATCGATATGCTTGAATTCTTCAAAGAAAGACTGATCATCGCGTGTCTTAACAAGTAGCGAAGAGCGAGGAGCAAGTTCAACGGGCAAAGTATCAAAGAAATCGGAGCTGACATAGCTTACCTGGAAGACATATTGCTCGGAGATGCCCGCGACAGTCACTTCAGCGCCATTGACCGTGATCACATCGCCGACCTTGGCATCCAAAACACCAGCATGATACTTGGATAGGACAATGCCAGTTTCGGGAACAGATATAACGTTATAATATGAACTCACCAAATTGACGATATTCTGATCTGGCTCGATACCATTGATGAGTACGATTGCATTCTTATCCCCATGTCTGATACTAAAAGGCTGGTATTTGAGCAAAGTGATGTCATCGATGAGCGGAGAAAGATTTCCGTCCTCATCTTTGATACCTGTCTCAAGGTAATAAGCTTCAATATCATCAGGCAGATAACTAAGATAGACTTGGACATCGTTTTTCATTCTGACATCAAAGTACTGTTTGACAACAGTGAGCTTTGATTCACCCAAACTTACTGCAGTCATGATGATAAGACCGCTGACAAAGATACAGATACCGGAAATGACGTAACGCTGCAGGTTCCTGATGTTCTGGGAGACAGAGACCTTGAGAGGAATGGGGGCATTCTTGAAGAGGGTCCTGGTCAGATAAGGAGTCTGGTTATTAGATGGCGGCAAGGCTTTCATAGACTCAGTGGGCTTGATACGAGAGATGCCTGCGCTAATATACAGTGCCGTAATTTCCGTTACCACAATAAGTGCCAACAAAGCATAGAGCGGATTGATCCAGTTATAGTTGAATGCAATCGCAGGAAAACGCAGTGCGGAAGCGTATCCGTTATCGGCAAGCAATTGGATGATGGCACCTACCCCAAGTCCAAGGATCCACGAAACTATGGAAATAACCATAGCAAGCCCCATGAAAACCAAGGTGATATCAAAAACTGATTCACCAAGAGCTCTCATAACACCGATATCTTTACGGCATTGCCTGATTATCTGCGTAAGGAACAGAATCGTCACGATTAATACGATGGCAAAGAACTTGATAGGAACGTACAACGATACCTTATCGAGAGCATAAAGCATACTATCGTAATGATGGATCACCGGGGAATCTTTATAGCTCATGGCATAAGACATGTACTCAGTGATATCGAAACCTAGTGACGGGTATTTTTCCTCGACAGCTTCATTCATTGCAGCCGCAAATTCCTCGATACCGCGTGCCTTGCCTTCTTTAAACTTGATGAGCATTTCATTGAACATCGGAATATCTTTAGCAAAACGGTCCGAATAAAGAGCATTTAAAGCTTTATATGGTACGTAGAGATAAGCAAAATCACGAGATGAAGAAATTGCATAGACATCTGCCTGGACCATACAGGTCTCCGGTGAGGAAACGAGATCGCTGATCGTCCAAGTCACTGTCGTATCTTTATCTACACTGATAGTGATCTTGTCCCCTGCCTTAAAACCGTTAGTTGAAGCAAAGATGCTCTCCATCTTCACAGGGATCTCGTCATCAGGAACATCGTAATGGCTCAGTGAATAAAATGAGAGAAAACTATCTGAGAAGTATTTCTTATTACCTGAGGAATCTGTCGTATAAAATTCTTCAAATCCTTCAGTAAAAGCCCTGCCGGAATAAGATTTGCCGTTTTGATCCGAGAAAACGACCGGTTCATTCTCACGGAAGGATATGTATTCAATATCGAAGTCCTCGGTATAGCTGTCAGGCATGAGGGCGAGCAAAGCATATGACTGCGGCTTACTGATACCTGCCTGAAGATCTGGATAATTGCATTCAGCAATATACTTATTTATGTCTGTTTCGAGAGAAAGATAGGCATTCCTGAGGCCAATCATGATACCGCTTCCAAAGGCACCAACAATTATCACACTCAGGAGCATCAGCCAGAAGCGTTTGAAATATGGCAGAAGCATCGTTCTAACCAATTTCATAATGTCCTACCACACTTTCTTTGTAACTGCATTATCCGTATCTACAACCTGAACAGTATAAGATACGTCACGCTTATTATAATGAAATCGTGAAGAAAACCCTACTACCTAAAACAGTAAGAATACGATATCCAAGGTACTTGGATGTAATGATTAGGCTTTGACCAGATCCCAGAAGCTTATGAGCTTATCGTACTCGATAAGACTGCTCATAGCTTTATTGCTGATGTTCACACCGGCTTCGATGGCTGCAGCGATAGGATTGAGACCACCTACCATCACCATGCCTACCCTATTGAGACCAACCGGGATCTCACATACAGGACGAGAGGGTTCACCGACAGCAAGAATCGGATTGATTCCAACGGCGTTCAACTGATCGATAAGAGTATGAGCTTTCTCTAAACTCATGGCCGGCATCTCACGGAAATTGGCAACGATCTTGCCACTGCCGGTCTCAACTGCTTTGGTAACATTGGTCATTCGACCGCTGATGAAAATCTCTGAAGGATCAAGGGATGAACCGCTGTATTGGATAAGTTCACTAAATCGCCAAGGTCTGTTCTTCTGAAGCTGAAGAATTCCTCCGAACTTTGAATCCAAAGGAATGCCATTTTTCAAAAGAAGACCATTTACAACGAGACTGCAGACTGTGGCAAAGCCAACGTATCCTCTGGGGATGACGATACCAGCTACACGTTTACCTGCAGTATAAACAGCAACCTTATCACTGACGCCTACTTTAGCTTTGAATGCGCCTTTCATGCACTGAAGAGCGCTTTTGAACTCCTCTTCAGGAATGAGAGAAGTGTTTATGGGAATCATGCCCGTCTTCTTAACGGGATCGAAAGTAGCCTGGTAGGAGAGAAGCTCGATCTTATCGATGACAAAACCGATCTTGTCTCCCACCATAGCATTATCTATTTCATCGCGACCGCGTTCGGTCAGGATACGACCATCACGGCGGCTGACTTTCTGAGTAAGGCCCATCTCATCAAGAGATGTCAGATGATAGCGGATAGCTCTTTCGGAGAGGTCTACCCCATAACCGTCACGTAAACAACGGGAGATGACCTGACTTCCCATAGGTTCCGACGTAGACGCCAAGACACGTAGGATCGCCATCCGATCATATGAGAGGCTACCGAACCCCTGAGCGGCCTTACTCATTACTGATTACCTACTTATACCCAACCGAGAAGTTTCATATTGTCAGCGATTCGCTTGACGGCGACCATGTAGGCTGCCTGTCGCATGCTGACCTTCTTGGCGACTGAGGTCTCATAAACACCATTGAAAGCTTTGACCATAGCGGCATGGAGCTTCTCATGGACCTCATCAAGGCTCCACCAATGATGATAGAGACCCTGAACATATTCGAAGTAAGAAACGGTAACGCCGCCGGCGTTGCAGAGAACATCAGGAAGGACCATGATGCCTCGTTTGTAGAGAGATTCATTAGCTTCGAAGGAAAGAGGACCATTGGCGAGTTCGCCGATGAGTTTGGTCTTAACGTTGACGACATTGTCAGCAGTGATGACGCCTTCGAGAGCAGCCGGGAAGAGGATGTCGCATTCGAGTTCGAGAAGCTCTTCGTTGGTGATGGGTTTGGCACCAGGATAGCCGACTACGGAACCGGTCATATGCTTGAATTCAGCAACTGCTTTAGGATCGAGGCCTGCAGGATCATAGATACCGCCCTTAGAATCAGAGACAGCTATGATGGAAGAACCCTGATCATCGTGCATGAGTTCTGCGATATAAGAACCGGCATTACCGAAGCCTTGGACTACAACCTTGGCACCCTTGAGTTCGATGCCGAGTTTCTTAGCTGCTTCGACAACGACATACATACCACCGCGGGAAGTAGCATCGCCACGGCCGAGTGAACCGCCGAGACCGATGGGCTTGCCGGTGATAACGGAAGGATTGTCACCGCCTTTGATAGTGTTGAATTCATCCATCATCCAGGTCATGATCTGACCATTGGTATAGACATCGGGAGCAGGAATATCCTGATCAGGACCAATGTACTTCCAGATCTTGCGGATGTAACCACGGGAAAGTCGTTCAAGTTCGCCCATGGACATGTTCTTAGGATCGCAGATGATACCGCCCTTGCCGCCGCCGAGAGGAAGATCCATGACAGCACACTTAAGGCTCATCCAAGTAGCCAGTGAGCGGACTGTGTTGATAGTTTCAGTGGGATAGAATCGGATACCGCCCTTGTAAGGACCGCGGGCATTGTTGTGCTGGACACGGAAACCGGTGAATACCTTGAGAGAACCGTCATCCATTTTGACCGGGATTGAGACAGTGATCTCGCGCTGAGGCTGGCGGATATAGGCCTTAACGCCTTCATCGAGACCGAGGCTGTCGCAGATGCCGTCCAACTGCTGCTGTACGGACTGGTAGATAGCAAGTGATTTGTCTTCCATTTTAGATGTCCCCTTTTTTATAGATTCATTATCGAAATAATGGTTTGCACCTTGAGAAATATACTAACAATTGAAAAGAAGGCTAGTCAATACTTTTACGGCAATATTTTTCCGTATTTTCATCATTATTTATCGATTGTTTTCCGAATTATTGCCGTATATCTTACGATACTGACAGAGCTGAATTATGTTAAAATAATGGCGCTATGACTACAAATAATGATCATGGGGTGCTCCGCATCGTAGATGCGAATATGAACCGTGTGGGCGAAGCCCTCAGGTTCCTCGAAGAGATCGCCAGGTTTGCCCTCGATGATGCCAGACTCTCAGCTGAACTGAAGAATATGCGTCATAAGGTCTCGATCTCTGATCCAAACACTAAACGAATCCTCATCTCCGCCAGAGAAGACAACGATGTCGGCTTCGACATCAAATACGAAGTCCAGAACAGGACTTTCTATCAAAGCGTAATCGCCAATTCCAGACGTGCCGAGGAAAGCCTCAGAGTCCTCGAAGAAACCGCCAAGATTCCAGGAACAAAACTGGAAGCTGCCGTATTCCAGGACCTGCGCTTCCAGGTGTATGCCATTGAGAAGCAGCTCCTTTCAAGGATCTCCCGTATCGAAAGCATCCAGCTCATCAACGGGCTTTACGTCGTACTGGACACGGCATTCCTTAACGGCAGAAACCCGGTCAAACTGACCGACGAGATTCTCAGGGCCGGCACAAAGGCGATCCAGCTCAGGGCCAAAGATTACGGCACCAAGGACTTCATCGATTTGGCACAAAAGATTTCCTCAACTTGCCGTAAACATAATGCCCTACTCATCATCAACGACCGACTCGATGTAGCAATGGCATCCGATGCCGACGGTCTGCATATCGGACAGGATGATATGCCTGTAAAGATTGCCCGACAGCTCCTTCCCATGGATAAGATCATCGGCGTTTCAGCCAGTTCCATGGACGAAGCTATCAGAGCAAAGAAAGACGGTGCTGATTATTTGGGTGTTGGTGCTATCTATGCCACTCCTTCAAAGCCGGATGCAAAAGTCACAGGCAAAGAAATGATCCAGGACATCAAAGACAAGACTGGTCTGCCGATAGTCGCTATCGGCGGTATCAATATCGACAACTGCCGCGAAATCATTGATGCAGGTGCAGATTCTATTGCCGTAATATCAGCAGTACTCTCTGCCCCATCACCTCTTGATGCCGCGATACAGCTTATCAAGAAGATCGGACATGACAATGAATAATGATATGCAAGACAGACTTGAGCAGATCACAGAAGAGATCCGCCAGGAATTCATCTCTCAGGATACAGCCCGCGAATTCACCATCGCAAAGAGCCGTGAAATAATCCGTTACGCTTCAAAGACCGTGCGTGCCGTACATCGACACGAATTCGATGAAGCACGACTGGAGATTGAGAACGGCAGGAAACTGTTAGCCGAATGCATCGCACATCTCGAATCCTGCAATGAGATTCAGAACACTCATTATCTCTGGGATGCTCAGAAGGAATTCGCAGAATCCAATCTGGTCCTCAGCATGGTCACAGGCTCGGAACTCCCCAGCCCCAAGGATCTGGGCGTCGATAATTCAGCCTATCTCAATGGTCTGGCTGAAGCGGCAAACGAACTGCGACGATATATCCTCGACGGATACCGTGCCGGAGACTATTCACGCGGTGAAGAACTCCTCAATGTAATGGACAACGTATACAGCGTACTGGTCACCATGGACTTCCCTGACGGCATTACCGGCGGCCTCCGCAGAACCACCGATATCCTCAGATCTGTAATGGAAAAGACCAGAAGCGATATCACGCTGACCATCCAGCAGAAAAGGCTTGAAGAGAAGCTGTCTGAATACAATTTCGACAGCAATATCAGCTAGCTATTAATCTATAGTAGCCAAACAGGCGTGATTCATTGTAAAATGTGCGTTATTGTTGAGACATAAGCAAGGACTCAATATCAGAAATCATTAAACGGAGGTTATTATATTGGAAGGTATTTGGATTTGGATTACCTTAGCTATCTCCGTAGTCGGCGTCGGTGTCGCCATCTTCTTAGCATGGTGGGTACTGAAGCAGACCGAAGGTAGCAACAAGGTCGTCGAGATTGCTAGCGCCATTCGAGAAGGCGCCAGTGCATTCCTCGGCCGCGAATACAAACTGCTGGCCATCTTCGTCGCAGTCGTATTCATCGTTTTGACCGTCGTTCCTTCATTGGGATGGCGAGTCGGTGTCACCTTCTTGTTTGGTGCACTCACTTCCGGCTTGTCCGGTTTCATCGGCATGAAAATTGCCACCAACTCAAACTCACGAACTGCAGCTGCAGCTGAAAAATCCCTTAACTCCGGCTTGAAAGTCGCTTTCCGAGCCGGTTCAGTCATGGGTATCTCGGTTGTCAGCGTCGGTCTCCTTGGTCTGAGTCTCATCTTCATCGCTTTCTATAACAGCGATCAGTTCCTTTCGATCATCCCTGCTTATGGTTTTGGTGCCTCAACAGTCGCCATCTTCTCCCGAGTCGGCGGCGGTATCTTCACTAAAGCTGCTGATACCGGTGCAGACATCGTAGGTAAAGTCGAACAGAACATCCCTGAAGACGATCCCCGAAATGCAGCCGTTATCGCTGACTGCGTCGGTGACAACGTCGGTGACGTTGCCGGTATGGGTGCCGATCTTTACGAATCCTATGTCGACTCCATCATCGCTACCGTTACCCTCAGCTCTGTAGCCTTGGTTGCCGGTGCATCCGGTTCCCAGCTCGTCCCGAGCAAAGAACTTGCCTGCCTGCTCCCAATGCTCATCGCAGCTGCCGGTATCATCTCCTCATTGATCGGTATCTTCTTGGTCCGCGTCGGCGAAAAGCTTGAAATGACTGCTCTTCTCAACGCTCTCCGAAAAGGTACCTGGGTCTCCACTATCCTGGCCGCAATCCTCGCATTTGTCATCATCTACTTCCTTAAAGTCGATCTTGGCATCTACTGGGCAATCCTCTGCGGTCTGGTCGCCGGTGTACTCATCGGTGAATCCACCAACTTCTTCACATCTTACGTCTACAACCCCACTAAGAACGTTTCCAAGTCAGGTCAGACCGGTGCTGCAACCGTTATCATCAGCGGTTTCGCTAATGGTCTTATGAGCACCCTTCCTCCTGTCATCATCATCGGTATCGCTATTCTCCTGGCCAACCACTTCGGCGGCGTCTACGGCGTTGCTATCGCCGGTGTCGGTATGCTTGCCACTCTTGGTATCCAGGATGCTACTGATGCATATGGTCCTATCGCTGACAACGCCGGCGGTATCGTTGAAATGTCCGGTCTTCCTCATGAGATTCGAGACCGCACCGATGCCCTCGACTCCCTCGGCAACACCACTGCAGCCACCGGTAAAGGTTTCGCTGTAGGTTCTGCAGCCCTTACCGCTCTTGCACTTCTTCTTTCCTACACCAACGCAGTCGATCTCAAAGCATCCGAAGTCAACCTCCTTGATGCCAACATCATCGTAGGTCTCTTCCTCGGTGCTCTGCTCCCTGCAGTATTCTGCGCTCTTACCATGAGTGCAGTCGGTAAGACCGGCTTCTCCATCGTCAACGAAGTCCGACGACAGTTCAAAGAGATCCCTGGTCTTCTCGAAGGCAAAGGCAAAGCCGATTACAAGAAATGCGTCGACATCTGTACTCGTGATTCCCTCAAGGAGATGATCCTCCCTGGCGTCATCACCGTACTTGCTCCTATCGTTGTCGCTTTCGTCCTCGGCAAACAGGGTCTTGCCGGCTTCCTTACCGGTTCCACTGTTACCGGTTTCATCCTCGCTGTCACCTTCTCCAACGCTGGTGGCTCCTGGGATAACGCAAAGAAATATGTTGAGACTGGTGAATTCGGCGGCAAAGGTTCCGATACTCACAAAGCTACAGTCATCGGTGATACCGTCGGTGATCCTATGAAGGATACCTCCGGTCCTGCCCTCAACATCATGATCAAACTTGCTTCAATCATCGCAGTCGTTTTGGCTCCTGTCGTAGCAAATATGACTGGTCTCTTCTAATCCAGAAAAACGATAACGATAATCAAGAGGTTGCCATCGAAAGGCAACCTCTTTTTTTTATCCAGTTACAGTTTCAAGCCGCAGTGTTTTGGCCAAAAACAGCGTTAACAATGCACTGGCCAAAGAAGAAACAAATGACATGATCCATACACCATTAAGATCCCATACTGTAGTGAGTACGAAAAGGAACGCAACAGGAAATACAAGCGTACCAAAAAGGGAGATAATCAAAGAACGAGCCGGTCGGTCTATTGCAGTAAAGAAAGATGAGAAGCACATGTCTATCCAACCAACAAGATATGAGAACGAAAACAGTTTTATAGCAGTCACACTCATCTCTTTGAGCCCAACATCTTCAGGTTTTATAAAGATCGTCGATACTGTAGGCCCGGCAAAAAACATAAACAGGAAAGAAATAACTGAGACCACGACAGTAGCAAGAACAACCCTGCCAAAAATTACCTTCATCCTTTCGATTAACCCTGCTCCATAACAATGGCTGATGGCAGGTTGTAAGGCATCACACATGCCGAAATTGAGCATTCCTATGATACTGTCAACGTACATCACGATAGAAAAAGCTGCCACCGCAGTAGTACCACCATATCTCAATAAGAATAGGTTCATGATGACACTCATAATCGAAGTCGCGATATTGCTAAACAACTCACTGGAACCATTGACAACAATTCTAATGAACTGAGCAAATGGTATTCCTTGCCTGGTGTAATAGACATCCAATCGCCTATTGAGAAAAGCCACAAGAGTCACAACGGAACCTAATACTATCGAGACACAGCTAGCTACCGCAGCAGCAACAATACCGCGATGGAATACAACAATCAAAAGGAAATCCAGTACGACATTCAGTACCTGTGTCGCAATACCGATGATCATGCTCATTCTCTGTTTGCCGCATACTCTCAGATAGTTGTCTGTAGCGAAATAGATCGGAATCAAAGGGCCAAAAACGGCATAGACTTTGAGATATTCAACACTGAGTCGTATCGCTTCTTCACTTGCTCCAGGAGAAATCAAAGTAATGAAAGGCTTAGCGAAAACAAAGCCAATGATACTTACAGCAATCGAGAGCAGAAGTATGATCTTTACAGAGAATGAGAAAACCCTGGAAGCATCTTCCCTTTTCCCTGCACCCAGAAGTAAAGATATGTTAACGGATGAACCTGTCGCTATCATGTTCGAAATAGCTTCGACGATCATGATGATAGGCATGATCAAATTGATAGCAGCAAGGGCATCCTCTCCCAGGAATCTTCCGACAAACATTCCATCAACGACGGAATACAATGCACCAAATACCGAAGTAATAACTGCCGGAACAGCACATCTGAAAAAAAGCTTTGTCGGATCCATTTCTGTAAATATTTTTGAGTTCATTTTTCACCTAAAACAAAAAAGCTCGGCCAAAACGCAATGCTAGATTACGTATTAACCGAGCTCACTCGACACCTTATCTGACAGGCGGCCTGCAGGTCGAAACCTACGATCCCCAGTGCTACGGCACTCTGTCCTCCGGTGACCACTATTCTATTTTTACGTATTCATTCTAATCGTTAAGGGAAAAACAAACAAGCAACAGCCAAAACTAGCTTCCCAGCTCTCTTCGATATGTCACAGTCAAAAGGATCATCGCCACGAGAGCTAAGAAGATAAAGCCGATATACACAGGTCTGTAGTCACCGATCTGGTCATAAACGATACCTGGAATGAAACCGAATATAATGCCTCCGATAGAATTGACGATCTGGAAGAACTTTAGATTCTTCTCATAACTTGAAGCATCAGAAAGATCTACGGCCCAAAGAGATGTCCCCACGGTTGAAACGGACAAGCCGAAACCAAGGAACAAACCGAATACAACACACGGCCAGATGGCCTGCCCGTCCATTAAGAGAGTAAACACAAAACCGACCATACAGATCACGAACATGATCTGGGATGCACGTTTGGTGCTGAAGTAATCAGCCAATGTACCAAAAACAAGCTTCGATATACCGGATGCTAACCCGAAGAGACTGATCAACATTGCACCGACTGCCCCAGGATAATTGCAGGTCTCAGCCAAGACACCCAAATGCGCCACACTGGACTGCGCAAAACTTCCGACAAGGAACATTACAACAAGCATCATCCATAGGCTGGCATTAGACATATTGGATTCTTTGAAGTTCAGTTCTTTGATCTTCCTGTTGCCTGGTTCAGAATAAGCTTCTAGTCCAATGTCCTCAGGATTGTCCCTCACGAACAAGATCATCAGTAATGCCGAAAGACCGGAAAAAGCAGCCACAGAAAGATATGTACCTGAAAGACCAATTTCTTGCACTAATACTTCCAGCATCGGAGGAAGAGTAACACTGGCAATACTGCTCCCCAGCGTCGCCAAAGCTAAGGCAATGCCCAATCGATCTTTGAACCAACGTTTGACCATGACGGATACCGGCACCGCGCCGCCAAGAGCAAAACCTACACCACCGAAAGCCGTCGCAATAACATACATGACGACCGATTTCGATATGGAATAAAGGAACGCAGATAAGGCAATGGTAGCCATTGCGATGAACAAACCTTTTCGTAGGTCTGTCTTTTTGTAATACCAATTGATGAGCAGTAATGTGAGCAGAGAGAACAGGGCTCTAACCGATATAAGAGCAGAACCGGCACTATGGCTGATACCCGTCTGTTCGATATAAGGAAGGAAAAAGGACATCATATTGCTTGCGATGCCCATGGAACAAAACATCGACAGTAAGCCTAAAGCACAGATGACCCAAGCGTATTTCTTACTTTTGAACATGGTCTCACATTCCTGGAAGTGAAGATGAGCTATATGACGAAAGGATTGGTGTCTTTCTCGTAACCAATCGTGGAATTAGGACCATGTCCGGGATACACATCCACTTCATCGGGATAGCCCATAATGACGTCATTGATGCTCTTCATTATTTCCTCGTGACTGCCGTGAGGAAAATCTGTACGTCCTGCACTGCCCATGAAAAGAGTATCTCCGGTAAACAGCGCACCAGATGTCGAATAACAGACACCGCCAGGTGTATGACCGGGCGTATGTCTGACAGTGATCTGCACTCCCCCTCCGATGGCCAGGACATCGGCATCATCGAGTTCCTGATCGATCTCAGGAAGTTCTATCTCACGGTATCCCAATAATCTGCGGAAGAACCTGTCTTTATACATCTCGACATCATCCTTATGCAGACAGAGTCTGGCCTCGGGATACTTCTTCTTGAAATCAGCCACTGCGTAGTAGTGATCAGGATGAGCATGTGTCAAAAGGATTAGAGAAGGGATCTTGCAGTCCTCTTCGAGAACGCTTTGGATAAGATCGAACTGATCACCGGGATCGATAACTGCAGCATACATCGCATATTCAGCACCGAATATGTAGCAGTTGGCTCTAAGTTCTCCGACAGGGATCGTTCGTAAATACATAACGGAAAGATTCTAGCACATACGCTGTTTTTACACTTTTCATGCTTGCTATACTAGAATAATCTGGATAGCGTATCACGGAGAAAACATGGAAGAAACTGCTGCCAAACCTAAACCTAAGATGGATGTATACACATTCTGGATCGATGGTATGCACTGCATGATGTGCGTCAACAAATGCCAGAAAGCGCTTTCAGAATTAGCTGAGGTCGAATCAGCAACCGTCCATCTTGAGCAGAAAAAAGCAGTAGTCACCGCACCCAAGGGATACGATACGCAATCATTCTTCGATGCCATCACGGCAGTAGGTTTCAAACCGCTGGAAGAGAGTCCTCTTCCCCAGGAAGACCTGCATTACGGTATCAACGGTATGCACTGCATGATGTGCGTCATGAAATGTACTAAGGCTTTGAAATCTCTACCCGAGACGACCAGCGTAAAAGTCGATCTTGAGACCAATTCCACCGATGTATCCGTCATCGCAGGTACCGACAGACAAAAGCTATTCGATGCTATCAAAGAAGCAGGATTTACCTTAGTGGAACTTGAATCCACGCCTGCATGTCCCACTGAAGTGTGCCCCGTGACCGGTGCCGAGATCAAGGACGAACCTGTCGCGGTACATGAGATAAAACAGGACAGCAACTACCGGATCTTCAATTACGGTATCGAAGGGCTGCACTGCGCATCCTGTGTTGCTACATCCGAAAAAGCACTTAAGAAACTGAATAGCGTAAATGATGTGTCTGTGAATCTGGCCACCAATAAGGTCATGATCCAGGCCGATAAAGATGCCGACACGGCAGCTTTCTTTAAAGCCGTAGCCGATGTGGGCTATTCGCTCTATGAACTGGATGCCAAGAAAGACATCTCCAAGGAAAAAGCCAAGTCATACGTCAATTATCAGAAGACGCGTTTCATCGTATCTTTGATCGCATCAGCAGTCCTTATGTACATAAACATGGCGTTTATGGATAAGTCATGGGCGCCATACGTCATGTGGCTGATTGCCACACCCATCCAGATCTGGGCAGGCTGGCAGTTCTACACCGGTGCATGGGCATCTCTCAAACATAAGCGCGCCGATATGAACACCCTGATCGCTCTGGGATCCAGCGCGGCATACTTCTACAGTGTGTTCGCTGTACTCTTCCCTCATCTCGTTCATACCGATGACCTTATGGTCACTTATTATTTCGATACGTCTGCAATGATCATCGCACTGGTCTCCATGGGCAGATTCCTTGAAGCAAGAGCTAAGAACAAGACTTCTGCAGCATTGGAAAAACTAGTCCAACTCCAGGCCAAGACTGCACAGGTCATCAGGAACGGTAAGGAAGAGACCGTCAATTATGAAGAAATCGTATCAGGCGACATCATCATCGTTCGTCCCGGTGAAAAAGTCCCCGTCGACGGCATCATAACCGAAGGCGAATCCTCAGTAGATGAATCCATGATCACCGGTGAAAGCATGGCTGTAGACAAGAAAGCCGGAGATATGGTGATAGGCGCCACCATCAACGGTTCCGGCAGTTTTCAGTTCAAGGCTACCAAAGTCGGAAGCGAGACGATGCTCGCCGAGATCATCGAGATGGTGGAAAAGGCACAGAGCAGCAAAGCCCCTATCCAGCGAATCGCCGACACTGTCGCCTCATATTTCGTACCCATCGTCATCATCATCGCATTACTGACATTCTTCATCTGGCTCATAGTAGGTCCAGATCCCCATGTCAGATATGCACTCCTCAACTTCGTATCCGTCATCGTCATCGCCTGCCCCTGCGCACTGGGTCTTGCTACACCCACTGCCATCATTGTCGGTACAGGCCGTGGTGCAGAGTCAGGGATACTCTATAAGGACGCAGAATCCCTAGAGGAGACTCATAAGATCGATCATGTCATATTCGACAAGACCGGTACATTGACCGTCGGAAAACCGTCTGTGACGGATGTGAAAGCCTTTGGTGGAGCGAATGAAGCCGAGATTATTACAATGGCATCTGCCGTCGAAAACAGATCGGAACACCCCATCGCTAAAGCGATCATCGATTACTGCACAACCAAAGGATATGCAGTGAAAGAAGCCTCAACATTTGGTTCAGAAGCTGGTATGGGAGTCTGGGGAACAGTCGACGGTAAGAAAGTCTGCATCGGCAATTCCCGCCTCATGGAAAAAGAAGGAATATCCTACAAAGATATGGAGAAAGAATCTGATGATCTCTGGAACAGCGGCAAGACAGTTTTCTACGTAGCCTGTGATCAAGAAGTCATCGGCATCATAGCTTTGATGGATACGATCAAAGACGATGCTGTTTCAGCTATCAAAGACCTGAAAGAAATGGGCATCGGCATAACTATGATTTCCGGCGATAACCAAAGAGCCGCTAACGCGATTGCAAAGATGATCGGTATCGACAATGTTGTTGCGGAAGCTCTTCCCAAAGATAAATCCGATGCGATCACCGCACTGCAGTCCCAGGGCCACAAGGTCGCTATGATCGGTGACGGCATCAATGATGCTCCCGCTTTGGCCATAGCCGATATCGGTATCGCCATCGGTACCGGCACTGACATCGCCATCGAGACTGCCGATATAACGCTGGTATCAGGGGAACTCAAAGAAGTCCCCAAGACCTTGAAACTATCCCGACGCACCATGAAGACCATCCGTCAGAATCTTGGATTCTCTCTGTTCTATAACAGTATCCTAATCCCCGTTGCAGCGGGCATCTTATATATCTTCTTCCATGACGGAACAGTGCCGTCCGGGCTGCGATTCTTTTTGGGAGAATATGGATTCCTCAATCCCATGCTCTCAGCTCTTGCCATGGCATGTTCATCAGTCAGCGTCGTCACAAACTCTTTGAGACTGCGTAATATAAAACTGAAATAGTTGCATTTAAAGCCTAATTATGGTATAAAAATCGAAAAATGATTTGATAAAAATCGTATTTTCGTATTATATATATACTACTATTGGACTTTGGGGGCTTTAGATGAACGTTCAGAGACAACAGTACCTTGCATGGCTTGCCGAAATGAAGGATGATCCTTCTGTAAAAGTAATCCATGGTGCACGCGGCACCGGCAAGACCACCCTTTTGAAAGAAAACTTCTATTACTACCTGATCTCTGCAGGCGTACGTTCTGACAGTTTCATCTATATCGACACTGAAGCCCTTACCGAATACCGACCCATGACCGAGCAGGAGCTCTTCAACTATATCGATTCCAGGATCAAATTCAACATCAGATATAGACTCATCCTTGATGAACCCCAGTGCGTCCCTGGATATCTGAATGTTATCAACCAATTCAAAGAGAATCATGACATCTATGTTGTGACTTCATCCGAACTTCTGACTGAAGAGGATATCCCCGGTATGAAAGCAATCCAGATGCTCCCACTTTCCATCTCTGAATTTGCTGAATGCCACAAGAGCGACGAACGAAAAAGTATTCTCCCCTTCATCACATATGGGGGTTTTCCCAGCCTGCTCTTCATCGACAACGAACAGGTCAAAAGCGAAAAGCTCCTGACGCTGCAGGACGCCATCCTAAAGAACGATGTCTATAACAAAGTCAGCATTCGAAACAAAAAGCTCTTTAAGGCAACTCTGCGCCATCTTATCTCGATCCGAGGCGAGTACGTAAGTTCTTATGGTATCTCCGAATACCTCCGAGCCAAAGGTTTTGATACCGTCACCGACGATACCATCACCACTTACCTCGAACATATCTGCAATGCCCATTACCTGCAGAAGATCAACCGCTTCGATCTCAAACAGGATGCAGTCCTCAAGACTAAGAACAAATATTACCTGACCGATCCCGGTCTCGGTTTCAAGAGGAACATCAAGGTCGATACTATGAAAGCCTATGAGAACATCATCTGTATGGAGCTCATCCGACTGGGATTCAAAGTCTACGTAGGCAAGAACGGCACTAAGGAAGTATCCTTCGTGGCCATGAACGATCACGACAGGTTCTATATCCAGGTATCCAACCCCATCATCAATAAGAGTGCCGAGAAGAAAGCTGTCGATTCGTTCCGAGGACTTGATGACGGCTACAAGAAAATCGTCGTCACCATCGATGATTCAGAGTCAGGACGTTTACAATACGGCTACCAGCACATCAACATCTGGGAGTTCCTGGCCAATTCCTACATGCTTCTCAACGCATGATGTATCAAATTGACAAGAAAAAACGTCTTTGGTAATATACCAATTTGTCCGGCCTAGTGGTGTAGTGGCCTAACATGCCACCCTGTCACGGTGGAGATCGGGGGTTCAAATCCCCCCTAGGTCGCCAGTAAAGAAGAATAAAGGACCGATACATCGTATCGGTCCTTTTCTTTTATGACTTATCCAGTTAGGTGATCATCAGTAGATCATGATGGCACCGGCATCCTGAAGCATCTCTAATAGTTTGAACATCGGAAGACCAACGACATTGGTGTAATCGCCTTCGATATGATCAATAAGAAAACGACCCTTGCCCTGGATACCGTAAGCGCCGGCCTTATCTAAAGGTTCACCGGATGCCACATATTCACGTAACGCCGATTCATCGGTCTTTTTGAAATAGACCAGCGTTGATTCACGGGATGTAGTCAAAGACTCTCTTTTCGGATCGTAGAGCGTGATGGATGTAATGACATCATGACAACGACCCGACATCTTCGACAGCATCGAAAAAGCATCAACATCATCCCTCGGTTTTCCCAAAACACATCCGTCTAGGACCCCGACAGTGTCGGCAGCAATGACAATGCCATCCTTTTCGGGGATGACAGCATTCAATGCCTTATTGCGGGAGATCTCGTCATGAATCTGGGGGTCATAAAAGAACGGCATCGGTCTTTCTGTGTAGGAAGACTCGACGCAGATGAATGGAATATTAAACTCTTTGAGGAGAGCAGAACGGCGGGGAGAAGAGGATGCCAGATAGATGGTACTGAGACTTTTAAGACTCGGCATGTTTCGTCACACTGATGATGATAGTTTCGTAGATTTTCATCCAGGCAAACTTTAATTCATCAGACCAAGTGGCGTCAAAATCCGGCAATTTATCAAAAAGATCTTTTTTCTTAGACAAATCATTGTGGACAACTTTTTGCGTGGACAGATTGTTGTCCATTTCATTTTTGTCCGCAACAGGTAATTGCTTAGGGACGACTGTCCGCTTCTTCTTCCCTTTGTCCATCAAGTATGCAGAAACACGGATGTTTGCATATTTACAAGCGTCAACAAGGAATTTTACGCACTTATCAGCATCTTCTTTAGTGATGCTGTAAGTATTTTTGAAGAAGTCTCGTAACTGATCGAAAGTAGCATTATCAAGCGAGATAGTTCCGTTGAAGATACGTCCGTAAGAATGCTTAACGATAGTTTTGAACGTAGAAAGCTTCCCGTCAGAATCAGACAGCAGATACTCACGCAAAGCCTTGGTGGGAACATCGTGTTGATCCAGCATACCAAGAAAACGCATGGCATTGACGACAGCTTTACCGTTAGAACCGCTCAGATAGACAGACCAGACTCCTCTATCGATCCTTGCAGGGATTTCCGGAGCAAGTGTTCCGATAAAGTTGAAGAATGTCTTGAATGACACACATGGAGGATTAATCCTCACGCCTGATTCTTTGTTATCCAATTCGTCCATAGTGGACATTATTTTAGGACAGCATTGTCCGATTTTCAATAATTTTTGTCCGGACATTTTTAGGTTTTGGACAACTTTGGACAAAAGACGACAGTTTTTAGAATGTGCCTTTTTGTCCGTGTATCATAGGCTCAAATTTCATTATACACACGTACTTGGACAATTTTTATAAACATTGGAAGTTTCTGGAAAAAGTTTTTTCCTGACTTTTTTCAGATAAAAAGATAGAGAGAATTTCAGGAGGAAGGAAAATGAAAAGACAAAGGCTGGCAGCACTTGATGTAGGAAGCAGTAAGATCTGCTGCATCACCGCTGATACTGACGGCACTGACCTCAGGATCCTCGGCGTCGGCGTAAGTGCCTCTGCCGGTATCATGAAGGGTCAGGTCACTAATCAGGACGCAGCCAAATCCGCAATCAAAAAGGCCGTGAAGATGGCCGAACAGGCCGCCGGTTACAAGATCAACCGGGCACTCGTTAACGTCACCGGCCGCAACGTGGTTTCCTATAATAATAGAGGAGTCGTCGCCGTCAACAACCGCAAACAGGTCATCACCGAAGACGATGTCGATCGAGTCCTCGAAGTCGTCAAACAGACCGACGACAACAACGAAGAAAATACCCTGCTCCACCTTATTCCCCTGCAGTATGCAGTCGATAAGCAGGAAGGCGTAAAGAACCCTATCGGGATGCATGGTTTCCGACTCGACGTGGATGCTCATATCATCAATGCATCCTATTCAGATATTGAAAACCTCACCAAAAGCGTTAATGGTGCTGGCATCAGTATAAATCAGCTGATATTTAATCCCCTTGCGTCAGCTGAGGCCGTTCTGTCTGAGGACGAGAAGCAGAGCGGCGTTATTATGGCCGATATTGGTGCCAGCATTACTGACGTCGCCATCTACAAAGATGGCTACATCATCCGCACTGCAGCCATCCCTGTAGGCGGAGCATCCGTAACTCATGACATCGCCGTAGGACTCAACGTCCCCGAAGATTTTGCAGAAATGCTTAAATGCCGTTACATCGGTGTTGGCCCTGATGATGAAACCAGATTCGAAGAGGTCATCAACGAGAACGGTTACGCAATCCCCTACAAAGATCTGTATGAGATCACCAAGCTTCGACTTGATGAACTCATGCGACTCATCATGCTGGAACTTCCCGATGAACTGTTCAGCGGAATGCGAGCAGGCATCGTACTCACCGGCGGCGCAACCAATATGCCTGGCATCGAAAACCTCGCCGCCAATATCACCCGCCTCCCCGTCAGGATCGGCACTCCACCCGAGATCGTAGGTGTCTCAGATGATCTGTACCAGCCTTGCTACGCAACGGCAGTCGGTCAGCTACTCTGGGACCTCACCCGATATGAGGGTTAATAAATAAATCAAAAACAAAATAAGTAAAAGGTAATAAACAAATAGAGGAGAGAACAATGCAGGAACCTATCTTCATCCAGAGTGGAGCAAAAATCAAAGTCGTCGGCTGTGGCGGCGCTGGAAGCAACGCAGTCAATAGAATGGTAGAACACGGAATCTGCGGCGTAGAATTTGCCGCTGTTAATACAGATGCACAGCATCTGGAAGTCTGCAAAGCCCCTACCAAGATCAGAATTGGTGAACGTTGTACTCGTGGTCTTGGTGCGGGCGGCCGACATCAGGTCGGTCGAGAAGCTGCCGAAGAAAGCATCCGAGAAATCGAAAAGTTAGTTGAAGGCAGCGACATGGTCTTCATCACTGCCGGCATGGGCGGCGGTACCGGTACCGGTTCAGCCCCCGTAGTCGCCGAAATGGCTAAGAAAGCCGGCGCTCTTACTATTGCAATCGTTACCCGCCCCTTCGATTTCGAAGGTACCACCCGAGCTCAGAATGCCGAAGAAGGTATCGCTGAACTCATGCCCAATGTCGACACCATGGTCATCGTCCCCAACCAGAAGCTCTTCGAGATCGGCAGCCAGTCCGGTCGTGATCTCAGCATGGAAGAAGCATTCTTGGTGGCTGACAGCGTACTCTGCAACGGCGTTCAGGCCATCGCAGAAGTCATCACTATGCCTGGTACCATTAATCTTGACTTTGCCGATGTCCGCTCCATCATGTCCGATGCAGGTCCTGCATGGATGTCCATCGGCCGCGGCGAAGGTGATGGCCGAGTAATGAAAGCAGCAATGAACGCCATCAACAGTCCCCTTCTCACCACCTCCATCCAGGGTGCAAAGGGCGTCCTCTTCAACGTCGTCGGCAACAGCTCCCTCTCCCTCCACGAAGTACAGGAAGCTGCTGACTTCATCCGATCCCAGGTCGATCCCGATGCCAACGTTATCTTCGGCGTCATGATCGATGACAACCTCGAAAACTCCGTCCGTCTCACTCTCATCGCCACCGGCTTCACCACCCCCGAAGCTTACATCGAAGAGACCTCTGACGGCTTCGAATATGTCGATAACTACACTGAAAGTGCAAAGGCTACCCGTGCAATGCGATCAGAGACCGAGCTCGATATCCCATCCTTCCTCCGAACTCAGTCATCCTACGGCAGCCGCAGAGTCACCACTCCTTCCTACTCTGCCCAGGCTTCCAACCCCTACAGCACTTCCTTCAGTTCCTACGGCAGCACTTACTCAGTCGGCCGAGCATACGGTCAGCAGGCATACTCCAACCGACGCGCCTGGTAGTAATCATCTAAATCATTGCTCTCTCTATCGGGGCGAGGAGTTGTTTCCCTCGCCCCCACTGTTTTTAAGAGGTATTAAAGCTATGGAAAAAAGATCATTCGGACCCTCGACAATGGTATTCCCACAGCCTTCGTTCTTGATAGCCACCAAAGTCAACGGACGACCCAACGTGATGACATGTGCCTGGGGAGGCGTAGCCTGCGGCTATCCTCCTGTATTGTCCCTATCCATAAGGCCGGTCAGATATTCCTATCTGGGGATCAAAGAGAACGAGACCTTTTCCGTTAACGTTCCTTCGGCTTCAATGGCCGTTAAAACCGATTTCTGTGGCATAGTCAGCGGAAAGAAGTACGACAAGATCGAAGAATGCGGATTCACCCTGTTCTATGGCCATGATGAGAATGCCCCTATGATATCCGAATGCCCAGTCAATCTGGAATGCAAGCTGATCCAGGATATCGAACTGGGAAGCCATAATCTCATCCTGGGAGAAGTCATCGATACTTTCATTTCGGAAGACTGTTTTACAGATGGTCAGCTAGACATCGCAAAGATCCAGCCTCTCGTATATACTCCTAGCCCAATCGGAGCTTATCAGACATTAAGCGAGATCTTGGCACCTGCTTTCCAGTGTGGAAAAGTCATGAAAAAGAAATAATCCCCATCAGTCTTTATCAGCCGTCCCCCCTTCCTCCAGGATCCAAAAGCAGGCTGATTAAAGAATGATTCAATAAAACGCTCGCACAAATGAAAAGACCATCCGTACAGGCATTTCATGATTCCTGGAACTGAGTGACTCTTTGGGAGGGTTCAGGCAGTTCCAAAGAAGGAGAAAGGAACTGCCGTTCTAGTCTTTTCATATGGACCGGCTATGGTAAGGTCCACAGTTAAGAGTTTAACTGCTTTGAAAAATCCGACAAGCCCCCACTGGGGTCTTTTTTTTATTATTTATTTTTAAATCTAAAAAACATGAAAAATAGCAAAAAAAAGACTTATCCCCCTACTAGGCTTATCGGAACATCTTAGTAACGCAATTGTTTGATATAATGCTGGCATCAAATCATTGTTGGGGTGTGTCATGTCCAACTTCTGTGTGAAATGCGGGACCAGGCTGGACGAAGGCGTCCGTTTCTGCCAGAGCTGCGGAGCGCCAGTCAGCAAACCCGCGCAGGATAGTCCAGCCAAAACGTTCCAAAACAAACCTGTCATCAAAAATCCTGATATCGATGCACGAGATGCATCGGATGCCGAAGGTGAGGTCCGATTAGAAGGATCTACTTCAGTAAGTACATCTTTAGGCGGAGGGCCCATCGATATTATACAAAGCGGCGTTACAGGAGTATTCAGCGCATTCAAGAATGCTTTTAAGAATCCCAAAGCGCTGATTCCGGCTATCATACTGGGTGTGATCTGGCTGACGATCATGGTCATCCACGCCGCCGGCAAGAATCCTCTTCCGGTCAAGATACTGTCGTTCCTCTCGTTCTCAAGTCTGGGAACCAGCGGAAATATCCTCAAATATATCGGTGTGCTATTGGGAAAAGGGATCTTTGCAACAGCACTTTTCTCATTGGTTGCCAATCTCACAAAGAAAGATAAGAGCCAGAAACAATCTCCTTCAGACCTATTCAAGAACGGTCTCGGAGTCTCCCTTGAGACGCTTTGGAGCTGGTTACTGGGTCTCGGTGCATCATTCATCTTCTTTTTGATCCTCACCGGAGGCATCTCGACCTATTCATTCATGGGCGGGATTGCCTTTGCTTACGCCGCTGCCAAGTCAGCATCCAATAATGGCTTTATTAATAAACTCTTTACATCGATACTGGGAAAGAAAAATCCAAAATACGGATCAGGTATCACACGCGGAATGGCTGCAGGCTTTGCAGTCAGTGCCGTCTTTGCCATATTCAATATCAGACTCCTGATACCAGGCATAGTGCTGATCGTGATATCAGCAGTGATGCTGATCCTGAACATGAAGGGTATCGCAGTACTTGGAAAGAAGGAGGCAAAATAAATGAAAAAACGCATCATCAATATCTGTCTCCTTGCTGTCATGCTCATGGCACTCCTGTTCCCATTCAATGTGGTCTTGGCTGATAATAGCCTGCCCAAAGGATTCGTAACACCGGCATCAGCCGGCATAAAAGACTGGAACACTATGACTACGGCTGTCCATAATGACCTTGATGCCATCTATCTCATACCCTATATGGTAAAAAGCGATATCATCGTTCCCGCCGCTGAAAAGTATTATTTCGGAGACAATAACTATATCCGTATCAAAGCAGAGCCTCTGATCGTGGCTAACAGCAGTTTCAAAGGAAAGAAAGACATTTCGACCAAAGTATCGGCAGAAGAACACTTCACAAACGTGGATCATAGCACCACTTACAAACTGGATTATACACTAAAAGTAGATATCACAGATCTGTCTCTTGATAGTTTTCAGGTCCAGTACAGTATCCAGGGCACAGAAAAGATCCTCATGCAGCATACAACAGACGGGACCACTTATAAGAATTCATATGAATCAAAGCCCGACACTAAATACGATCTCGGAACCTGGCTGTTTGGCGATGACGGGAAGATCTATGCAGATATATTTTTCCCAATGGATAAACCTGAAGATGTAGAACAGAAATACTGGTGGTACAACTGCAGGATGAGATACGAAGTGGCAGGCGTACACTTGAAGACAGGAGGCGGAGCATCCGGTGGGTCTGAGACCGATGCAAACACCGAGACCGGAGACTTCCCCATCCCTATTCCTGCTGCAATCATTGTCGGCGTAGGAGCCACCCTTGCCGCTATCTCAGGCAAATCGGGATCATCCGACGACAAAGATAAGAAAAGCTCACGCTTCGTCATGTACATCGGCAAGGATTTCGGTAATTCCATCAGACGCGGGGCCAAGGCTATCCCAGTACGTGCAAGGATGGCTGAGATCACCGAAGGCGGAGCAGAAAAAGACCGGCCGGGTTTAACATCTCAGATAGCCGTATACAGCAGTGATCTGAACATTGAGAGCACATCGTTCGACGGCAGATATATGGAAGCATATGTCAGTGCCGACAAAGACATGATCGATAATAAAGGCATCATCAATTTCAGATTTGAAGGAGAAAACGGCTCCTTCGACAACAATATCCGATTCAATATCATCGACGATGCATCACTCAGCTTCATAGAAGAGACCGATCACGAGACAATGAAGCTCAAAGGCAATGAGACCTACCTGCAGGCCATCCTGGGTGACGGAGCCGACTATAAAGTAAAATTCTTCATCGAGAACGCCAACGATGATCCTATCGAGATCTCAGCAGACGACAGCAGTGATTTCAGCATCTCATTCGACTATACCGAAAGACAGTACACATATCTGGCGACACTAACCAATAAAACGAAAGCTCCGACCGAGAAGTCAGTCTTTGCCGAACCTGTAAGATGCACAGAATCCTTCTTGGCAAAGTACGATGATGGAACGGAGCTCCGCGGATATATCCATGTCGAACTCTACCCTGAAGGACTCACGGTCAGAGCAAAGACCGAGAATGGAAGAGTCAAGGTCGATTCATTCGAGAAAGAGAGTGCCGGTGACTTTGATGAGAAGTTCCAATCGGCAGAGCTCGACTTCACGCTGGCAGTCAAGACCGCAGAAGGCGCTAAGTTCGTCGATCTCATCGATGAGACCACGCTCAAGTTTGGAGAGCTCAAAGGCGAAGGCGATGCCAATGAAAAGACCGCCGAGAAATACAAATTTGAAGTAGAGGGTGTCACTGACAATAAATACTACTTCAAACCGAATACGGTCTTATATGAGACTAAGGAACAGTTCTTCATGTCCATCCCTGTATCCTGTGAATATGAAGGCACGCAGTATGCGGCCGAAATACCTCTGTGGCTGATCGGCAAGGCGATCCCGCCCATGAGCGACTGGGACAAGGAATATAAACTCTTCGTAAGAAACGTCAACAAACTGGCTCCTGTTGAGAAACGACAGGGACTACTGGATATGCTCGAAGAACTCAACAAGAACAAAAAGATCCCCGCAACACATCTCCGAGCCATGAACAAGCAGTTCATCGAAGACTATATGGTCTACGTCACAAAGCTTCAGGAAGACTCATATTCCGAGCTGAACACATACGAATGGATCGTCTATGGTCTCGAATGGGTGAAATTCATCGGCGATTGCGCATTCTCAGTCGTGATGGTCGCATACACCGGTCCTGTCGGTGAAGCTGTCCTCAGCCCTGCCAAAGAGATCTTCGTTAATGCTCTCGGCGAATGCTGGATGCATATCTATCATGGTGAACCTTTCGATATCGAGAAACTGGAGGTTGCCAAGAACCTCAAGAATGCTGCCGACAATGTAGTAGCTAACTCTGTAACAGATTCGATCATGGCAAATCCGTTGGCCTGGCGTAAGAATCTGTCACTGATTGCGGGCTACTTCGTATTCGCCGTATTCAACAACTATCTTGAGATCATGGCCGAGACTGGTGAATCCAATCTTATGGGTGCCATTTATAAAGCTTTCTCTGACCTCACTGTCAATGCGATCAAAGGTGCAGCCAGTGCGCTCTTCGGTAAATGGATCAAGTCAGCTTCATTCCAGAAGATGGCCGGCACCAAGATCGGCACCTACCTCAGGAATGCAGTCAAAGACTCGAAGGTGTTCCAGGTCGATGATATCTTCATCGGCAAGGATGGTGTCAGGCTAACCGGAGAGCTGGTCGAACTCACCAAGAAGCAATATTTCGAAAAGTTCTTCTCTGATCTGTGCGGCGGAAAAGCTGAAGAGATAATGGAAGGATTTGAGAAGATCCTTGAGAAAGAAGTCTACAGAGGCGATGAATTCACTACTAATGCCAAGGGAGATATCCTCTTCACGACATATTTCAGTGCATTCGATAATGAGGAATACTTCATCACGCTCAATCTGACAAAACTGTTTGCGTTAGCAACGGGCAATCTATACACAGCATTCTTCAGAGATATATTCGGTGATGTACCGACAGCATCAGCCGTAAATACATTCCCAAAGGACCCTCAGATTCCTCATCACGAAGTAACGAAACAGTAAAAGAATAGGCCCGCGGTCAGCGGGCCTATTTCATCGTTTCTAGGCTTTCTCTATAAAACCAAGACCTACAGGGTAAGGTCCGGTATGTACACCGATGGTAGCCCCAAGCTGGATAGGCACAAAATCCGGGCAACCTCCAAATGTTTCAATCATGAGAGACTCAATGTGTTTATAACAAGGCTCTGCCTCTGCCCTGTCGAATCCCCACCCGAAACCATATGCAAAACGGGAAAGATCTGATGTACGTTTTTTCAGATCATTTCTAAACATTTCACAAAGCTTGAGGAAAGAATGCTTTCTTCCCATGCTGATACCAACAGGAGAAAGCTCACCATCTTTGAAACAAATAACGGGACGGATACTGAGGCTTCGTGCCGCAAGGGCTGTGACTTTTCCGATTCTACCGCCCTTGGCAAGATAACGCAGGTTTTCGATCGTGAAATAGATCACAGCGTTTTTCTTGATCACTTCACCGCGTTCCCATGTTTCCTGTAAGGTATGCCCTTTTCGAGCATAATCTGAGAGTTCCATTAGGAATACTCCTAACAACCCTGTCACCAAAGCTGAGTCAATGACTCTGATATCACGGTCAGGATACTTCTCCTGGAGCAACTCCTTCGCGGCCATGGCACTATTGAAAGAACCGGAAAAGTTCTTAGTGATGCAATAGCAAAGGATATCCTTTCCCTGTTCCAAAACAGGCGTAAAGACATCTACAAAATCCTGAACAGAGGGCATAGATGTCCTCGGAGAGCATTCTGGGTGTTTTACACAGTAGTCAAAGAAATCACGTACCGAAAGTTCAGTTCCTTCCTTTTGGTACGTCTTTCCATCAAGCATGACATAGAAAGGTACGGTGATTACCCCAGCAGCTTTAAGCTGGTCTGGGGTCAAGTCACAACTACCGTCTGATATGATCTGAAACAACAACAAAACCTCATAAAAAACGGCACAAGGGCAATTCGAACATCAGTCCTTGCGCCGTTTAGCTTAATAAAGAAAACTTATACTAGCAGCAATGATCGTGGCCGTGTTCGTCTTCTTCCTCATCGCCATGGATATCTGCAGGTTCGGCACGACTGATGATATCGAGCATATCCATTCGTCCTGAATTGAATGCATCGACATTGATCTCAGCGATCTTCTCAGGAAGCTTTTCCCTCAAAGTGGATGTCCAGGCAGACTTATTGAACGGCAGGAAGAAAGACAATGCGCCCAATAAAACAGTGCTGAGGACCTTTGGATTACCGAGATTGATAGCAGTCTCAGTACCATGGATTTTGATGAGATTATCGGCATACTTGGTGATCTCGGCATCGATAGCTTCGTCGGCAGGATACTCTTCACCGCCTGTGGTGACAGAAGCAGGTTCCTGTTTGGAATCATTCATGATGGTCACACCGTCGATCCTGAGCATAGAAGCAACTCTTGCAGTTTCCAGCTTCTCGAAGCCGACGAGGAAATTGGCGTCGCCGCGGTCGATGATAGGAGAATCGACGTGAGTCGAGATCCTGACATTGGAGACCACACTTCCGCCACGCTGTGCCATACCGAGAGTATCGGTCTTCTTAACATCATAGCCGCTCTTCATGGCGACCTCAGCCAGGATGTCGCTGGCAAGGACTACGCCCTGTCCGCCGACACCAACCAAAACGATATCAAAACCTTCTTCGATCTTCATGATTATGCTCCTTCATCTACTCTGGTGATAGCTTTCTTCGGACATACCTGAGCGCACATCCTGCAGTTCTCACCGTAACATAATTTCTGATCGACCTCAGTAGTACCGTTAGGACCGATCTTCAAAGCAGAGCAGCCAAGCTTGAGACATGCTCCGCACTTAGTGCAGTCGAAAGGACTGACGAACATCTTCTGACCCTGAGGCTTGTTGAGAGCAGCACATGCGCCTTTAACGATCAAGACGTTAACGCCGCTCTTTTCGAGTCCATTCTTAACGCCTTCACGTACAGCCTTGAGATCCATAGCATCGACGGTCTCGACATTATCGACACCCAAAGCCTTTACGAGGACTTCGAAATCGACAGCCTTGGTCTCTTTGTGCTGAGCAGTATAGGTGCAGCCAGGATTAGGCTGATGGCCAGTCATGGCAGTAATAGAGTTATCAAGGATGATGGTAAGGCCTTCGGCCTTGTTGTAAACAGCATTGAGAAGCCCTGTAATGCCAGAATGGAGGAAAGTAGAATCACCGATGAGTGATACTGCTTTCTGAGAGATTCCGGCATGGTACATGCCCTGAGTCATACCAATGCCGGCACCCATGCAGGCGCAGGTATCGATAGCATTCAAAGGAGCATTGGCACCAAGGGTATAACAACCGATATCGCCGCAGATAACGAGCTTTCCACCGTCTTCCTGCTTACGGATACCAAGATTGCTCAATGTATAGAAAAGACCGACATGAGGACAGCCGGGGCAAAGCATGGGAGCACGATTGGGGAACAGATCCGGTGCTAGGTTGTCATTGTATTCTAAGTTTCCAGGCCAGCCTGCACGCATAGCGGCACGTCGAACGATATCAGCAGAAAGCTCACCACAGACAGGGATATACTTCTTGCCTTCAACATCGATACCCATGGCCTTGATCTGATCTTCCATGAAGGGTTCGAGTTCTTCGACAACGATGACTTTCTTGACCTTGGAAGCAAATTCGCGGATCTTCTTTTCAGGCAGAGGATAGCTGAAAGTAAGTTTCAGGAAGGAAGCCTTGGGGAAGATCTTCTTAGCATACTGGGAGGCAACACCTGAAGTGATGACACCGAAGTCTTCAGACTCGATGGACATCTCATTGCCTTCGTATTCGTTAGCAGCTTCAGCAAGATCTCTAAGTCTTCTGACGTTGTTCTCATGCATCTTCCTGGCATAAACAGGAAGAGTTACATACTTTGAAGTCTCATGGTCGAAGCTAACGGCGGGAAGATCGGTGATCCTTTCCTTATCAGTCTCAACGACTGCTTTAGAATGGGATACACGGGTAGTCGATCTGAGAAGAACAGGAGTGCTGAACTTTTCACTCAGTTCAAAAGCGAACATGGTGAGTTCATAAGCACTCTGGCTGTCATTAGGTTCAAGAACCGGGATACCGGCCAGTTTGCCGTAGTATCGATTATCCTGTTCGTTCTGGGAACTGTGCATGCCCGGATCGTCTGCAGTGACGATGACGAGACCACCTTTGGTTCCGGTAGCTGCAACAGCCATCAAAGGATCGCTGGCAACATTAAGACCAACATGCTTCATAGAGACGATGGTCCTGGCACCGGTATAAGCAGCACCGATACCGACTTCGAGAGCAACCTTCTCATTAACTGACCATTCTGCATAGATGTCGTCATGCTTGGCCAGTTCGGTCAGAATTTCAGTCGAAGGAGTTCCGGGATATGCTGCAGCCACGCGAACACCGGCATGATAAGCGCCGAGTGCGATAGCTTCATTACCACTCAATAATGCTTTCATAATCAAATAAACCCCGCTTAGTTAAAAGGTACAAATGAAGAAGCGTCTTCAGCAGCCGCATGGATTGCCTGAACACCGATCTCGATGCACTTCATAGCCTCCTCAGGCATGCCGTGGAGGAATTTAACGACATCATCAACAGTAAGATTCTTGGCAAAATCCAGAGTCTTGTTGCGAACAATCTCTGTAACAGCACTGCCGGCAGCGGTGCAGACAGGACAAGGATCACTTGAGAATGAAGTCTCTTCGATCTTATCGCCTTCACTCTTGATCCAGACCATGATCGAATGTTCAGTACCATAGTCAGCCATGCCGAAACCGCTGAATTCAGTCAGTTCTTCACAGTTACGAGGATTGATCATATGATCGGCAGCTATTTCATTGTACTGTCGAGTATAATTCTCCTTCATATAAGTCATATACTGGTCAAGTCCACCTTCGTCACCCATAATGACACCCCTTTACTTAGTATTTTCTTTATTATTCTGCTGCATATATGCCATAACGCCAGCAATAGCAGCGACATTCTGATTGTCTCTGAAGATCTCACCCAGCTTGTCTGCAAGCGGAGTTTCCTCTTCGATGATCCTCTTCATCTCTTTGTTCCAGTTCTCATATTCATCCTCGATGAAATGAGTGGAAAGGTCGCCCTTGATGAAGCGTTCGTTATCCATGACGGCCTTGTGGAACGGGATATTGGTCTTTACACCTACGATGATGTACTCATACAAAGCTCTGCGCATCCTGCGGATGGCTTCATCTCGGGTCCTGCCCCAGACGATGAGCTTGGAGATCATGGAATCGTACATGTAAGGGATTGTATATTTGGTATGGATACCGCTGTCGACTCGTACGCCTACGCCGCCGGGAGAACGGTAACCACGCAGTTTACCGAACTGAGGAGCAAAGTCGTTCAAAGGATCTTCAGCGTTGATACGACATTCGATAGCACAACCATTCAAACGGATATCTTCCTGTTTGAAGGAAAGAGGGTTACCGTTAGCGATACTGATCTGTTCTTTGACGATATCGACACCGGTGACCATCTCGGTAACAGGATGCTCTACCTGCACTCGGGTATTCATTTCCATGAAATAGAATTTACCCTTTGAATAGATAAATTCGACAGTGCCGACGCTCTCGTAATGGACAGCCTTGGCAACTCTTACCGCGACTTCACCCATCAGCTGACGGGTGGCTTCAGAAAGGGCACAGCACGGGCTCTCTTCGATGACCTTCTGATAACGTCGCTGGATGGAGCATTCTCGTTCACCCAGATGTATGACATTGCCAAAAGAGTCTCCAACGACCTGCACTTCTATATGACGAGGATTTGTAATGAAATGTTCAAGATAAACACCGCTGTCGCCGAAAGCTTTACCAGCCATCTCCTGAGCCTGACGAATAGCATCAGCAAGCTCTTCTTCAGATTCAGCGACTTTCATACCGATACCGCCGCCACCACCGGAAGGCTTTACGATGACAGGATAACCGATCATCTTGGCGATCACTTTGGCCTGCTCGATATCAGTGATGAGATCCTCGCATCCGGGGACGAGAGGAACATCGACATTTCGCAATGCGGTTCGGGCAGCGACTTTGCTACCCATAAGTGAAATAAGCTTATGATTGGGGCCGATGAATTTGATGCCGTTGTCTTCACAGGCCTTAGCAAAGGCTGCATTCTCGGAGAGAAAACCGTAGCCGGGATGAACAGCATCAGCGCCGCACATCTTACAGGTCTCAATGATCTTATCGATATTGAGATAGCTCTCAGTGGCTTTAGCAGGACCGATAAAGTAGGCCTCATCTGCATATTTAGCAAAGAGAGCATTTCTATCTGCTTCGGAATAGACCGCAACAGATTTGATACCAATCTCACGGCAAGCTCGCATGATTCGGATCGCGATCTCGCCTCTGTTTGCAACTAATACTTTACTAATCATTTCTCTTACTCAACTACGACGATAGCCTGTTTTGAATCGACCATATCACCAGCTTTGATAAGGACATGAGTGACAGTACCAGCTCGATCAGAGAGGATCTCGCTGGCCATCTTCATTGCTTCGATGGTAGCAACCAAGGTGCCTTCTTCGATCTTGTCCCCTTCTTTAACGGCAACGGAAAGGACCATACCGTTCATAGGGGTCTTGATGGTCTTGGCATCATCATAAGTCACTTTGGCAGCGGCAGGTTCAGCAGTCATCTCGCCAAGAGGAGAGACTTTGACGGTGAAGGTATCGCCGTCGACATCAACAGTAAATGCGGCAGGGCCACTGTATGCTGCAGGAGCTGCGCCCTTAGCGACAGGAGCTTCCTTAGGCTGGATGACTTCTTCTTTGATCTCACCTTTGAGGAACTTCAAGGCAACTTCAGGATACATGGCATAAGTCATGATATCTTCTTCCTGCTTGATGAGGTTCTCTTTGGTGAGGACTTCTTTAGCTTTAGGAAGTTCAGGTTCGAGAAGATCAGCAGGTCGGCAATCGATAGGTTTATCATCACCGATAATCTTCTTGACGACTTCAGGATCCATCTTGTTGGGAATGGCACCGTAAAGACCCATGACATAGTTCTTAGTCTCTTTAGTAATCTGCTTGTAGCGTTCACCATAAAGAACGTTCAAAACAGCCTGGGTACCGACTACCTGGCTTGAAGGAGTTACAAGAGGAGGATAGCCTAGTTCAGCACGAACTCTGGGTACTTCTTCAAGAACGGTCTGGAGCTTATCCAGAGCACCCTGAGTCTTGAGCTGGCTAACAAGGTTGGAAATCATACCGCCGGGGATCTGATGTAAGAGTACAGAGACATCAGGAACAGTTGCGGTCGGCGTGAATAATGGTTCATAGGTCTCGCGGATCTTATTGAAATCTTTGCTGATCTCGTCGAGGAGTTTTAAGTCGAGTCCGGTATCGAATTTAGTTCCCTGGAAAGAAGCAACCATACCTTCAGTGGGAGGCTGGGAAGTGCCCCAGGCAAATGCAGAGAAAGCGGTATCGATGATATCGCAGCCTGCTTCAGCTGCAGAGTAACAGCTGACAGGTCCCATACCGCTGGTGCAGTGAGTATGAAGGTTTACAGGGATACTGACCTTTTTCTTGATGAGAGCGACAAGTTCATAGGCATCTTTAGGAGCGATAAGACCGGCCATATCCTTGATACAGATGGAATCACAGCCCATATTGGCCAGTTCCAGAGCCAGGTCTGCAAACTTCTCGTTAGTGTGAACAGGGCTAGTGGTATAGCAGATAGTACCCTGTGCATGTGCCTTGTATTTCTTGACGGCTTCGATGGAGCTTCGCATATTGCGGACATCGTTCAAAGCATCGAAGACACGGAAGATATCCATACCGTTCTTGACTGAGAGTCGGACGAAATCGTCGACGACATCATCAGCATAATGTCGGTAACCCACCAGGTTCTGACCACGGAGGAGCATCTGGAGCTTGGTGTCCTTGACACGCTTCCTGATCTCTCGCAGTCGTTCCCAGGGATCTTCATTCAGGAATCGGATCTGGGCGTCGAATGTTGCACCGCCCCACATCTCGAGTGAATAAAAACCGACCTTATCCAACTTAGAGGCGACATCCAGCATATCGCGGGTGCGCATACGAGTTGCGATGAGAGACTGATGCGCGTCTCTAAGCGTTGTATCTGTTATAAGTACTGACATAAAAACCCTCCTAGTGTCTCTTTCGAGACACCTGTCGGTACATTGTATCTAATTACGCACGACTTGTGCAAATAATAATGTAGGAATAATTGTTTAATGCTAAAATAGGCACAAAAGAACGGTTTAACATGGAGGTCTTTCATGGGAGATCAGGTCACTTTCGGTCCATCAGGAAAACCCGTCACTGCTGTCAGATTCAACTACGCCCAGAATTACGGAAATCAAATCGAATTCTATGCATATGTCAGCGAGATGACGACTGACGGAGCAAAACTGGAACTCAGGAAACGCATCGGACCATCAAACTATACCGGTCACAAGAAAGAAGGCAATCTCTCCCTTTCGGGCAATCAGGTAAAAGTCCTTCTGGATATACTCGCAAGATACGACCTTGAAGCATGGTCAAAACTCCCCTACGGAAGCTATTCGAGCGGCCCCAGCCGTTCA
This sequence comes from Dehalococcoidia bacterium UBA1222, assembly GCA_002309415.1. The sequence goes on along the minus strand of DBXC01000006.1, from coordinate 132,830 downwards.
CTCATGGTCTACAGCGGAGACGCATTCCTCTATGACATCATGTGGTCTGCCAAATTCCCGAAGACCCTTCCCCCTCTGGAAGACATCATGTATGCCGAACTTTTCAATTTCTTCAATGCCATAGTGGCTAACGAACCAGGATGGGAAGAAGTACAAGGTCCTGACTTGGAAGATCCCAGAGACAACCCCGCATATAAAGTCAGGACGATAACATGGTTCGGCAAAGAACGAAAACTCGTTCCTGGGACCGGTACCGCACACACCGACGGCAGTTACGCAACTATAGATTACGAGGGACTCTCATGGTGGGTCGAAGAAGGTTTTGTGGGCCGGTGGATCCCGAACGGGTCACAGACTCAGAACATGTTCTCCCCATTCAATGAACCTGATCCTAAGATGCAGGAATCAGAGCTCACAATACAGGCGGACGGGAGCGTAACGTTCATTTACCGCGGCGAGACATGGCTCGGTCACGTGGATAAGACCCGAAAAGTCGAATCACGAGTTGGCTTTTCTGTATTCAGAAATTTTGAAGCCCGCCCATGCGAAGTTGCTTACTCCGACAAGGATTCATATCAGAATATCACCATATCATGCTTCCCAGGCCCGGTGCCTGAGCCGCAATTCCCGCCAATTTTTATCAACATGAACAAAGCTTAGTGACATCACTCTAAGGACAATTCGTAGAAGAGAAAATCGATCCAGCCGGTATTGGGGGCATAGAGGTTTTGTGTTCCCCTGTATTTGAATCCATATTTCTCGTATATATGCTGGGCAAGAAGATTCGATTTCAGCGTATCCAGCCTTAGAGACTTCTTTCCGTTGGCTTTTGAGATAGCGATAGATTCATCGATGATCGTATCAGCAAGACCTCTGCCTTGGTAATCAGGACAGACAGCAAGCAGATGTAATGTCGCGACTTCATCACTGGCAACATGTTTAGTCCATTCGACATTCTCGTAGTCACTGCCCTGATGCATGACGAGCGCAACCATTCCTGCAATGTGTTCCCCATCCATCAAAAGATACATTTCATGATTATCGATGTATGACTGCAACATCGTGTCCGTAGGATGCAGTCCATATACCCATCGGTATGTATTTTCATCTCGGGAGTATTATCGATGACCTCGATGTATTTCTTCTTAACGATATCAAGTTCTTTAGCCAACAACAGTCTCATAATCTATGCATTTTTGTAGCAATTCAAAATGGTCTCACGGGTGAATTAATCTTCTTCTAAACGTTCAGTTCACCAGTTTTTCATTCAAATGGTTGTCCATTTAAATAGAGACGGAGAGAGGCATTTACGTTTTAACAGTCCTGATCATGAGTATCACTCAGCATCATTCAGTTATCTCCCTTCATACCATCCTCTTTTAAAATATCCTTTGTCCTCTAATTACAACAGCAGTCTGATAAGAAAAGCTGGAAAACTGATTGTTATCATTCAATTCAAGAGATGAAACATAATCATCACCTATCAAACCAATAACAGCATCGTTAATGCTTTTGTCATTCAAATAAGTGAGTCCTTTAGAAATTGTGCATGGTGTTCCAATGAGCATTCCAATTAGTGCTTCACCGAAGATATTCATACAGTCTGAATACTGCAATTCAAATACTGTTCCAAACGAGGGAGAAGAATGATATAGAAACAACGGTCCAAGTGTTGGGTATACAGTCCGTCTTCCTGAGGACACATGATAATGTGGTATTCTAAAGACCTCGGAGCTGTAATACTTCATGTCATATAAACCAGAGGACGTTTTATAAAACACCCCATAGGAACCCACCGATGGGCAAATAGCATCTTTCAAAAGTGAATTACGTTTTCCATAATCGATAAATTCCGGTCTCTCTTTATAGAGATATAATTGTCGTAAATCTGCTACAACACCAGAAAATAGTGTGTGTTTTTTTCTATTCCTATCATATTTATTTTGCAAGCAACAGATACGCATTTCATTGGAGGAGCGATCTACAACCACAAACAACAAATCCGCCAACTCACATGGTACAGAGGGTTTACCGATATCATCATCGCGATAAAAAGGTGTAAAAGTTTTTTCGCTAAATGAAACCTGGCGCACATTTCCATGTATTACACGACAGACCGCCGGGGTTTTCGTAGCAACTACTTGAAAGGCATGATTCAGAGCTTTAAAAAGAATAGGCTCATCCACTTTAGTCTTATCTATCACACCATTATTAAAATAACTATACAAATCCTTTCCAAACATTTGATAGCATTTCCTCACTTCAAGAGTAAAATCAATTCCAGTGCTTAAACTCCCATTCAAAAGGCGTAACCAAACCACTATATTTGGACGAAATTTTTTTACGTAAAGTCATTTGGAAATCTACATACTCCAAGAAATCCCATTTGCTCCAGGCTTTAGGAGGCCTATTTATTCCTAGATCAGTTTTGGCAACATCAAGGATTACATTATCGATGGGAACATGTAAGAATGGGATGATACTGCTAGGAAAATTATTATCAAGTAAAAAAAGATACTTCATGAACATGTTCAACCACTTTTGTGCTTGACCATATGTCAAGATATTAATACCGTCCCGAAATGAATCTATCACAACTAAGCATGCGTGTTCATGCCAAAGATCAAATTCATCTTGAGAATCTACAATCGGATAGAAAGGTGTGACTTTTTGGACTAGTAGCTTATAAACACTATCACGCCATTTTCTTTTCTCAAAATCGGTTATTCCCTTGGGATAAACAATAGTCCTTGAGAAATCTCGAAAAGCGCGATCGAACGAAGCCCTAAACGGGTCCGGAGTATCACCAAAAATGACACTATGATAATAATTAATCTGATCATCTATTCCTATCATTGTTTCACCCCTAAACAAGAAAGGTTCAAGATTATTTACAAGAATTATATATAGCTACGTTGACTTATGGAATACCATCTAATCAACATTCAACGCCCATCATTTAATGGATTCAGATGAATCAAAACGTTCCGGCCACCAAATCTTCATCCTGGTGGTAACGGTCTTCTCATAACCTAGAGTCGTAGGATAGTAGTATCGTTTGCCGTCAAGCGAATCAGGCAGATTCTGCTGTTTCACGAAATGCCCTGGGAAATCGTGGGCATATTTATAGCCATTGCCGTAGTCATTATCTTTCATGAGTTTGGTCGGTGCATTGCGAAGGTGCAGAGGTACGGGTTCATTCTTGCCTTTGGAGACTTCCTTCTGCACGCGGGAATATGCAGTATAAAGCGAGTTGCTCTTAGGAGCAGTAGCGAGATATACGACAGCTTCAGCTAAAGCAAGATTGGCTTCAGGCATGCCTAAGAACTGCACGGTCTGCTGAGCAGCGATACAGATGGGAAGAGCCTGGGGATCGGCCATACCGACATCTTCAGTAGCGGCACGGACCAAACGCCTGGCGATATAAAGCGGTTCTTCCCCAGCTTCAAGCATCCTGGCAAGCCAGTATAAGGCAGCATCGGGATCAGAGCCCCTGATGGTCTTATGGAGAGCCGAGATGATGTCGTAGTGCTGTTCGCCATCCTTATCGTAGAGGAGGGCTCTCTGCTGCAGTACGTCTTCTACCATCTGCAGAGTGACGTGTCTTACACCCTCTTCATCAGGCAATGTAGTCATGACCGACGATTCGAGAGCATTCAAGGCGGCTCTGGCATCGTGATTGGAAATCGTGATGATATGTTCGATGGCATCGTCATCAACTTTGCCTTTATATCTTCCCAGTCCCCTCTCCTCATCTTTCAAAGCACGATCTAAAATCGTCCTTAGATCATCGTCCTCAAGTGCTTTCAGGATATAGACCTGGGAACGTGACAAAAGAGGAGATATCACAGAGAAAGAAGGATTCTCTGTAGTAGCGCCGATAAGAGTGACGGTACCATCCTCAACAAAGGGAAGGATGGAATCCTGCTGTGCCTTATTGAAGCGGTGGATCTCATCGATGAAAAGGATCGTCTTCTGCCCGTTCATCTTGTAGCGGTCTTTAGCTTCATTGATGACCTTCCTGACATCAGCCACCCCAGCCGTAACGGCAGAAATGGAAGCAAAACAGGCATCCGTAGCAGACGCCATGATGTTAGCAAGAGTAGTCTTACCAGAACCCGGAGGTCCCCAGAGTACTACCGAAGGAAGCTTGCCTGAATCGATGGCATTACGCAGGGCCCTGCCCTTACCGACGATATGCTGCTGTCCGACGTATTCATCGAGAGTACGCGGACGCATACGAGATGCTAAAGGAGCATCCAATGATTCAGACTGAGCGATCTTATAATCGAATAGATCCATGCGATTATTATACCCTTAATCTGTCCAACATTTTCATATTGAGCTATGATTTAAGTAGATAAAAACTGAAGGAGCTAAATCAAAATGACTATCACATTTGAAATCGATGAAGAAGAAAAACAGCTCGTTGAAGAATATGCACAGCTCCACTCAGTCACCATAGAGCAGGCATTCAAAGAAGCACTCATCCAAAAGATCCGTTTCGAAAAGGGATCTCACGGTTTCACCAACAACAACTTCATTGGATTCGGCGGATTCACATTCGGCGCTTAGCGCTATTTGTATCTCTTGACTTCGAACCGATAGAGCTGAACAGGCTCAGTATGCCCTATTCCGCCTTTTCTGCGGCAGATATCGATCTGCTGTTCGACCGTATCCACGCCTTCAAGATCAGGCAGTAAGAGACCGCGTCTCTCACGGCATTCGACTATACATCCATAGCGTTTTACATCCAGCTCAGCTTCGCTCTCGATGGGTTCAGGCGGAGTGAGGATATCCACGTTTATCTCAAGATACGGCAGTTCAGCTGCTGAGATAGGTTCAAAACGAGGATCTCTGGTCGATGCACTAATGGCATTATGGATGATCTCCTGAGCAATCGTTGGCTGAGTCGGCATGATGGTACCGATACAACCACGGAGTTCTCCGTACTCATGAATCGAAACAAAACAACCTGCTCTCTGGATGCCTCCGAGAGTTGGATCAGCAGGAACATCGACGAGTTTTCCCTCTTTGAGGAAAGTATTAATGGTCTCATAGGCCAGCTTAACAGGCTCGCTGCACACATCGTTCGGAATGATGACAGCGGCATAACCGACGACTGCCGAATAATCTCCACAAGCATCACCTGAAGTCCTATACATCAAAGTTTCCGCATGGTCGGCACCAAGTTCAACAGACGCTGCAATCATGACTGAAACGGCCGCATCACCGCACATAGTGATACGGTTGGCAGTCAGCTTGGCCTGAAGGTTTCTAAAGTCCAGTTTTTCGATCTCGTCTAAAGCAATACGGTCCTTACGGGTGGCATTATCATGTGGTTCGTAATGAGTCATATCGGACGATCCCAGCATCATCACTTTCCCGATACCACCACATTGTTTTATGGTCTCGGCCATATCATGTCCCAGCGCTTCATAGGTCTGGTTATTAGTGTTCCTCACTACGATAGGTACGATAGAAACATTAGGATTCAAACGCTGGAGGAACGGAACCATTACTTCAACCGCATGCTCCATGATATGCGGAGAACAATCTGCCTCAAACAGCGACGAATTCGACAAGAGCTTCTTCGTAAATCCCGTATCAACAGGAACGGTACCAAGAGGAGTCTGCCAATTGCCGTCAGGCCATACTGAAAACGGCTTTCCCAGACCGGTATGATTAGGGCACATGATGACGACTGTATCAGGAACATTCACTTCGGAAAGACACCTTCCGGTAACGATACCTGAATACATATAACCGGCATGAGGACACATCACTCCATATGCATCTCTCTTAGGCATTCCAGAGACTAAATAAGAGTCAAGAAGAGCATTGAGCTCAGATGGATCCTTAGGATAAAAACGCCCGGCTATCGCAGAAGGTCTGTCAGTCATGTCACCGCTCCTATAAGAGATATGGATCAGTCATATCTAATTATAGCTTAAGGAACGATAAATAGCTTGAAATCAGTCTGTACTCTTGATGCCAGAGTGGATGTTCAGATCGTGCCCGCATGCCTTGCATTTGCCGTCTTCGATACCAAAACGTCGGACCCTATACCCCATCCTCTCGATAACAGTGGCACCGCATCCCGGGCATACCGTATCGGATGCGAATCTCTCATCGATATTCCCGGCATAGACATATTCGAGTCCTGCTTTCTTACCGATGTCATATGCACGCTTGATAGTCGCAAAAGGAGTGCTCTCATGGGTCAGCATCTTGTTCCTAGGGAAGAATCTAGTGACATGCCACGGAGTGTCTTTTCCCAGTTCACTTGCAATCCACTGTGCAAGTCCCGTCAGTTCCTCATCGGTATCATTGACCTTGGGGATCAGGTTAGTGACGACTTCGACATGCATGCCGTAATTGTGCTTGGCCTGGATGGCGTTCTTTAGAACAGTCATGTATTTGGACATACCGGTCTGGAATTTGAACGAATCCTCTTTGAAAGCTTTGATGTCAACTCGGTAGACATCGAGATAAGGACTGATCATCCGCAGTGCTGAACTAGACTGGAAACCATTTGTCACATAGACCGTGTATAGCCCTTTCTCGTGTGCGAGCTTGAATGTATCGAGAGTGTATTCAAAACTTACTGTCGGTTCGTTATAGGTGAAAGCGATGCCTTTTGCATTCTCTTCCAATGCTGTTGCTACCAGTTCCTCCGGGGACATCTCAATAGAATCCTCAGCACGATCGATACATGCTATCGCAGAATTCTGACATCCTTTGCAGTGGAAATTGCACCCCCAGCTCCCGACAGAAAAGATATCAGTACCGGGTGCAAAATGATAGAGAGGTTTCTTCTCGATGGGATCCATGGTGTAAGAAGAGATCTTTCCGTAATTGAGGCTGTAAAGGGTGCCCCTGAGATTGACATACATCCGGCAGAAACCGACGAAGTTCTCAGGGATAAGGCAGTGTCTGGGACATACTCCGCAGGCGACCTTCCCTTCTTCCATCTCCATATACAGATAAGCTTCTTTCATGACATCACCGCCTTTCTCTCTCTACCATATTTCGATATGATTCTAACATCCCGAATGGACAACTTTTTGTAATAAAAATCAAAAGATATCCCGATTCTTTACTGATGCAACCGAAAAGTTGCGCGATAGTTGGTAGAGCAACCGAGTTTTTATTACTATATTGGCAGCAAGAAAGGAGACGAACTATGGCAAGAGCTGGAGTAACCATCATCTTTGTTATCCTTATCCTTGCTGCCGCAGTACTTGTGGGCTACCTCATCTATCTTCTTATCAAGGCACTCAGAAAATACATCAATTCAAAACCTGCCAGAGAAGAGAAAGCTAAAAACGCAAAGACACTGGGAGAAGTACTCAAGAATCATCGTACGGATTGCATGATGACCCAGGAATTCGTAGCAGAGGCCATCGGAATCAGCCGTCAGGCAGTATCCAAATGGGAGAGCGGGCAATCAGATCCAAGCACTACCAATCTCATTGCACTGGCCAAATTGTATGGTATTGCGCCGGAAGACCTGCTCAAAGAAGTAAGGCAATAACACCTAAGCGGCAGGCCGTTTTACTCGGTCTGCCGCCACAAATTGAATAATAAAAAGATTTAAGATAAAATACCTTTTGCTGGTCAAACCACGGAGAGATGCTGGAGTGGCCGAACAGGCGCGACTGGAAATCGTGTATAGTGTGCAAACACTATCGTGGGTTCGAATCCCACTCTCTCCGCCACTAACTTCCTAAGAAACTTCCCTATCATTCCACTGTTCTTTCGTCATGCAGTTCACATGACTGGTACGCTTTTCACCTAACAGCGGAACATCCACGTCGTAGTCAGTGCGCTGATATGTGAATCCCAGCTTTTCCTGAACACGTTTGGATCTGTCATTCCCGTCATAGTACCTGCACCAGACCTTATTCATGCCAAGGTCTTCGAAAGCATGTCTGAGCATCTCGACAGATGCCTCAGTAACAAGGCCCTGGTTCCAAAATGGTTTACCGATCCAGAATCCCAGTTCACACTCATCATCACGATCAGTTGCATTGGTATGACCATTCAAGAGCAATTCGATAGCACCGATGGCTTTTCCATCGGTCTTCAAACAGATAGCATAAGCTTCTTTACCGCAGAAAACGTTCTTGATGACTTCAAGGCTTTCATCGATGTTCTTATGTACTGGCCAACCGGCAATCGGTCCGACAGCTGGATCACTGGCGTATTTAAAAAGGGATTCGGCATCGCTTTCTTGCCAGCGACGCATGATGATACGTTCAGTTTCTAATGACATGGAATCTATTCGGCTTTATCGTCTTTTTCTGTGACGTCTTTGAAATCGGCTTCCACAACGTCTTTGTTGGGATCATCGGCACGCTGTACTGAACGGTCATACTTAGAAACATATTCTTCACGTTTGATCGAAGATCGTCGTGATACGGTGAAGAAAAGGAATGCCAAAGCAAAGACGAGGAAGATAGATGCCGCCAGGTTAGGCCATCTATCAGCAGGAGCCTTGATGAAATTGTAGAGAGAGACGATGACGGCAGGACCACCAAGAAAGAAAGCAAGACCAATGGCACAGCCCAGGTTGTTACTTCTAGGATTGCCCTGTTCGTCTTTCTTATAGCTTTCGTACAGTTTCATAACGGATTTGATTTTAACCCAAAACAACATGCATGACAAACACTCACGCGTTGAAAGAAACGGGCTAACACTGTACGATAAACAAGTACTTATTTTTCCAAGGAGAATCACTTAAATGAATGCAGTCATCCTTTTTGCATGTGATCATAACGACGGACTCACTACCCGCGATATGTTCAGAGAAATCAAAGGCAAGCCTTTCATCGCCTGGACACTCGAAACACTGGAACACCTAGACTGCATCGAGCTCATCGAAGTAGTATGCCCGCAATCCTTGGAAGAAGAAATGGCAGGTCTTTTCGAATCATATGCCCTGCAGAAGACCATGGTCATCGTTCCTCCCGGTGAATGCGAAGAAGAGAATTACGTAAACGGTCTTCTCGGTATCTCCGATATGATGGAATACAACAGCAACGTACTCTTCTACGATGCCGCACTCCCCATGTTCGACCCCAGCATCATCGAAGATGCTTTCAAGCAGTGCGAAGAGTATCATGCCGTTATCTCAGACCCCAACAACGATGGTACAGAAGAGACCGTCGCTGATTCAGATATGTTCAACAACTTCCCTCAGTGCTATCACTATGGCGAACTGACCGATCTTTATCTTCGTGCCACTGAAGCCAATCCTGACGAAGGCCGCTACAATGCACCTTCCACTCTGATGCTGCTCTACGGCAAGTCCATCGCAACATCAAAGGGCGACAAGAACAATACCGAGATCAAGACTCTGGAAGACTTCGACATCTTTGCCGACTTCATCCAGAAACGCATCGATAACGCATAATCAATGCCCAAAAACGAAACGAAAAGAGAGTATGAAAAGCGTGTCGTCAGCGACATGATCATGCTCTATTGTCATGAAGTCCATAAGACTCCAAAGAAACAGCTCTGCGAAGAATGCAGAGAGACGACCAATTATGCGGTAACCCGAACTGATAAATGCCCATTCATGGAAAGCAAGACATTCTGTTCCAACTGCCGGGTTCACTGCTATAAACCCGAAATGCGGGAAAAAATCAGAATAATCATGCGTTATTCCGGACCAAGGATGATCTTCCATCATCCAATCATGGCCATGAAACACGTCATCGCTACGATGAAAGAAAAGAAGAAGCTGGAAAAAGAAGCTAGCGCATCATAGAACATTCGGACTTACTGAGTCCGCATCCGTTGCAGCCGTGTCGGCAATCATCCGTCAGCTCACCGTCATGAGCTTTCTTAAGCTCTCTGAGAAGGAACGACTTGGAGATTCCCATGTCGAGATGCTCCCAGGGAAGTGCCATATCAGTAGTCCTCTTATACTGGGCAAAATGATAGAGATCTAGCCCGCAATCTTCAAAAGCACGTTTCCAAATCGAAAAGTCGAAGCATTCACTCCAAGTATCGAGTACAGCACCTGATTTCCATGCTTTATAGATGACTTCACACAGTCTGCGGTCACCTCTTGAAAGGGCTGCTTCCATGACAGAAACATCAGTATCGGTCCAATTGATCTTTACGTTCATACGGCTCAATTGAGTCTTCAAAAGATCATGTTTGGCAGCCAAGACCTCGCCGGTATGCTGTCCTTCCCACTGGAAAGGAGTATGGGGTTTTGGAACAAAGTTGGCGACACCGAGTCTTATCTGACAGCGTCGGCTCCTGCCCGTCTGCTGAACTGCTTTCACCAGATCGACGATACCCTGCACGTCATCCATCTCTTCCTCGGGAAGACCGATCATGAAGTATAGTTTCAAACCGGTCCATCCCTTGGCGAAGGCCAGTGATGAAGTTTCTAACAGTTCTTCGCGTTTGATGTATTTATTGATGATACGCTGCATATGTTCTGAGCCCGCTTCAGGAGCAAAGGTAAGACCACTCTTGCGGGATGCCGACATAGATTCGAGCAATTCAAGCGAATGCTGATCCAATCTGAGACTGGGGAGCGAAACTGTAAGACTGTCTCCGTATTCGTGTCGGATACGGGCAAGCAGTTCATCGATCTTGGAATAATCACCGGAAGACAGAGAGACTAAGGAGACTTCGTCATATCCGGTATGGTCGATACAATCGCGGATAGCGTTCATGACGTCGTCGATGGGACGCTCTCGAACAGGACGATAGATGATGCCTGCATTGCAGAAACGGCATCCTCTGGTACATCCGCGGGCGATCTCGACGCCTGCCCTGTCATGCACCGCTTCGATATAAGGCATGATCGGATGAGTCGCCGCAAAAGGAAGGTCTTTGGCAATCTGTCTGCGTATCTTCAAAGGAGCACCATCAACGGCCTCAAGACCGTCAAATTCTCCATCATGATATCTGGGCTTATAAAGAGACGGAACATAGACCCCAGGAAGCTCTGAAACAGCCACCAGGAACTTTTTCTTATCCAAACGTCCGTTAATACTGCACACCAAAAACTTGTCGATAAGAGACAAAATGAGGTCCTCGCACTCCCCGATGACGAACATATCGAAGAAATCAGCGACAGGTTCAGGATTATAGCAGGAAGAACCACCGCCAATGATGAGCGGATCGGCATCGGTCCTCTCAGAAGCCTTTACGGGTATACCTCCCAGATCAAGGATAGTGAGGATATTGGTAAAGGTCATTTCGTAACCAATAGATATACCAACCGCATCGAAGTCTTTCAGCGGTCTGCCGTTCTCAAGAGAGATCAGGGGCAGATTGTTCTCATGGAGGAGATTGAGCATATCGACCCAGGGCATAAATACCCTTTCACAGTCGACATCTTTATTGTTGTTGAGAGTCTCATATAAGAGTCCCACCGCCATGTTGGATGTACCGATCTCATAGACATCGGGGTAACTGAGTGCAATGTGGAATTGAGTCTTATCCCAGTCCTTTTGTGAACTGTTCCATTCCCCGCCGGTGTATCTGGCTGGTTTCTCGACTTGCGACAGGATCTTATCGGGATATCTCATAATGCATTATCTTATCAAATTTGAAATAGCCTGTCGCAGTGAAATCATTCCGTCATTTGGAAGGAGCAGCATGGAACAGTCCATGCCTGTTGCAGTATGCGTAGATCTTCTTGACCCGCGAGATCTTAAATCTGGTTTCGGCAGCACCCTCTGGATATAGCTTTATGAACTGGATGCCGTTATCCGATACCGCGGCAAGGAACGAGATGTAATGATCCTTCGTCATGGGATGGTCTACAGTGACATAGTACTCATCTTCAACAATCTCAATACGGATTTCATGGTCAATATCAGCAGGTTCAGGATCGATGGGAGGAAGTGTTATACCGCAACAGCTGATCACAGCTTCTCCAATGGTCCTGATGACGTTACCGCATACCGGGCATACATAGATCTTTCCTTTAGCCATGTTGGATGCCTGATTCTTGTTGCAAATATCGTTACCTGACAACAGTTCGATCACAGAAATGCCTAATGCCTTAACCAGCGGTTCTAAAAGACTGACGTCAGGGAATCCATGACCAGTCTCCCATTTGCTGACGGCCTTGCTGGTGACACATATCTTTTCAGCCAATTCTTCCTGTGTCAGTTTCTTGTTTTCTCTAAGTCTTCGGATAACATCTCCGGTAATATATCTGTCCATAATTAATGACTCCTTTATGATTCAATGCTATCAAAGAGGTCTTGAGATGACTACCCACGTAGCGTGGAATCAACGAAAGAACAGATAAATGGGTCTGTGGTAGAATTCCAAATAGCACAAAAGATTAGGAGCTAATCGCCATGGATTACATTGAAGCACCCTGGAGATCCAGATATATAGATAAAGCAATCGCCGACGAGAAAGCCGGCAAAGATATCTGCGTACTTTGTGAAAAGGCCGCATCAACACCAGAAGAAGACCGCGACAATCTCGTCCTCTATCACGGAAAGTTCAACTATGTACTTATGAACCTCTATCCCTACACCGGAGGACATCTGATGGTTGCCCCCATACGCCATGTGAACCGATTATGGCTCCTTTCAGATGAAGAAAGGATCGAACATATCGATCTCTTATCAAAGAGCCTCAAGATTCTGGATGAAGTCTATCATCCGGCAGGTTTCAATACCGGCATCAACTTTGGGCGTTCAGCCGGAGCCGGCATCGACCAGCACATGCATAACCACATCGTGCCCAGATGGTCTGGTGATGCTAACTTCATGACAGTCTTGGGAGAGACGCGCGTGATGAACGAGGCCCTTCTCGATGTCTACGATAAGTTGCTGCCCTATTTTCAGAAACTATAAGCTGCAATCCGTCTCTTGAGAGCAGCCACAGGAAGAAATTCCAACAGCCAAGAGTCATAAACTGACCGCTACGCTTAGTATTGTCCTAATCGTCTTATTAATAGATCTAACATCCAGCTCAAATTACTGGGTTATTTCATCAAAGGGCTCGTATCCTGAGTGTATATCTCATCAAGACCGACGATCTTCAGGAAACCATTCTCAAGGATCGAATCGTCACCTTCATGTCCGTCTTCAAACTTCAAACAGACAGACAGATTCTGATGACCGTCCTGAACAAACAATTTGTCCTTGGCGTCGTATGAATCTTTGTAAGCTTCGCCTGCACGGAGAGTGACCTTATGGGTAAAGAGTTCTGCTCCGGTATCGGTATCAAGAACAACAAGGAGAGCATCCTTCTCTGTAAAACCAATATTCTCGATAGTGAAGCCGACACTCTCCTTCATGTCTGTAAAGACATGATCGATATGTCCTTCGAGATGTCCGGTCGGAAGGATGATGGATATTCTGGCTTCAGGAGAATGATCTTCAAGGGCAGAGGCTTCGACTATGAATTCATAGGGATCACGAGTCAGACCGTAGTAAGGAAGCGAAAGCTTGAGCTTGACAGTTTCAGTCTGGCCCGGGACAAGTTTGCCGTCATATTGACCAACTGTTTCTTCAGCGCAGAAGAAGTCCACATGGTCGATATCGCAAAGACCGTTGTTCCTGATTGTGACATTGGCATAAACGAACTGTCCGGGACGTGCACTGTCAGGATCGATTATCTCGCCATCGATAAATGTGACATGGCGATTGGCATTCCTGGCCTTGATGTATAGATCGACCTCAGTATCTATAAAACGTTCATCATCACCTCCTGCGACTAATGCTGGGCTGCCTTCTTTCAGGTTCTTTAAGCCCTGGGCACCAGTTAACAAATAGTTCGCAGCGTTGGTATCTTCTGGATCGTAAGTAATGTCGTAATTCTGAACACTATAGACAACGATAGGTTCATTTCCATCAAAAGTGAAACCTACACCAATGTACTCAACGAGCGCATTGGAAGTTATCTGAGTCATAGGAATCCTGACGAATGAAGTTGCTTCGACAGGTTTGAACAGTGCAAAAGCGTCCTCACGGCTATCCTTGGATGCAGTATATGCGATCAGAAGAGGCTGTTTGCCATTGATCGTGCCATAGATGTCATAGTCGATCGTAGGAACGGAATTCTTGGAAGTCAATTCGCCTTCATTACCGTTATTGTCGACATAAAGGATCTGTCTGTCGCTGAAATAAGTGAAATAGGGATCCTTCGAATTGACGAAACGTCCACTGTAGGCATCATCTTTGATCCAGATCCTTTTGCCATCCTGATAGAGAGCAGTATGGCAACCTTCCGAGTTGTCTTTATAAGAAACTGATACAGTGATAGCACCGTTGAAATATGCAATATCGACATCTCTGATAGAACCTTCGATGGTCAGTTCCTTCTCGGAATGCCATTCATGATACTTGTCGCGGGTAGCGATATAGACATCGTGGACACCAGCCAGACCGGCAGGGTCATTCACATCGTTAGTGTAGTAAACGATAATAGGTTCCCCATCCTTATCGACACTGATCCTAGCACCAGCGGCAAACTGACCTGTTCCCTGGAGATTTGAGACCTGTCTGTGCCAGGACCATGAACCGCTGATCCAGAAATCTGCAGCAAATATCTCTGTGTTGGCTGCAACCTCAGCAAGAGTCCTTTCAGGAGTGATCTCGGTCATTGCGTTCCTATAGACCACATAAGTTGCATCTCGTTCTTCATCTCGGTAAATATAAGGATCGTAATCAGCCGTATCATCATCAAAAACGATTTCCGGATCGGATACAAAATCCTTATCGAGCAGGATGTAGGAATTCATGAGAGCACCGCGGTTGCCGTCATTGCGGGACTTTTCATCTCCGATGAAGATCATATTCATCTGAGAATCCAACGTACCCTCACTTGTGCGGACTACAGTGACATGACTATCGGGATAAACGTTGGAAGCCAAAAGATGCGCAAAATCGCGATCAGTCTCCCACCCAGCTTCTAATCCAAGAGACGGCTGAGAGATGTCATGCAGATACCATACAGTCTCACCTACCGGCTCATGTATGGTCCCTGCCATGTCGGCATAGTCTAATGCCAATAACAGATCCGCAATCGTCTTATCGTCCTGACTTAGATTGATTATCGCATCGTCGCTTAGACTGGTCTTATCCAGAAAGTCGTAACTACCCGACGCAATCTTGAATGTAAAGAGTGTCTTGCCGAACAGCTTAGCTTTGAAACCGGTCTCACCTGCAATGATTAGGCTCAGGATCTCGACAGAAGGATAGAGCTCAGTATTGAGAGCAAGAGAACCGGCGCCATAAATACCGATACCTACGATAGAAGCAAGTCCGACACCGCCAAAGAGTTCAAGTCCGGCCACACCACCGACCTTAACTTGGTCAGCATGGAAATGGTATTCATCTTTTTCCGGGTCCCGAACAAAAGAAAAATCAAATTCGCCGGTGGCACCGACTGTTACAGTGACCTCCCAGCAGAGGACGCCATACTGGCCATTAATGTCCCAGCCAGTACCGATATATGCCTGGAGAGCTCCTTTGAACGGCTCATCCGAGCCGACTTTTCCTTCGGCCCAACCGGAGACAATCATGATGAGGCCCAAGCTATCGCCCTTCCAGGAGCCTTCCTCTTTTTCCCAGAGCTCAGTCAATTCTGCAACAGAATATGAAGTAGGCATCTTGCCATGACGGGCATTGTTCCAGAACTTAGCATCGGATGAATTGACACCTAAACCGATCCTGGTACGCCCATCGGAGAATGTCTTAATCGTGACGGGAATAGCAAAAGGCAGGAACTCCATGGCTGCGCCGGGGAATTTTTCACTTAGATCGATAACGAAACCCTTTCCGAATTCGGAACCGATATCGTCAGGCATTTCTGCTTGCAGAGCGCTCTTATGAGTCCTGAAATTGACGGGTTTAACGTATTGGATCTTTCCCGATTTGGCATCACAAACACGTAAATAGGACGGCCATTCAGGTGTAAGATCATTGGCATAAAAAGATAAGCGGGGCTCATCGCTCTCAGTGACCGTTCTGACCTGGTCACCTTTCAGCTGGACCAGCTGATACTTGACACCTGTCGGTACAGACGAATAATCAAGATCGAGAGTGATGATCTCATCTTCACCACCATCGACTTCAACCACACTGCTGAAAGAATCTGCCTGCTCATCCTTGTAGGTGACCATCGCTTTTAGAGGATCGACTTTGATATTTTGCTTCGTAGTATTGCCATGCGAACATCCTGTAAACAACAGGAGCATAACCATCAACACCGAGAGTACTTTTTTCATGAGCACCTCCAAGAGCAGACAGAAAGTCAAACTAAAATAGACATATTTCTTTAGCATTAATAAAGCATATATCTACCTTATAGTACAAGAGTTTTTTATGTAGAAAATAAAAACAAACCTCTTTCAAAAATGTATTAAAAGGCGAACTGTCAAAATAATGTATAATTTATCCATACTTCAGTACTCGTAGATCCATTGCGTAAGTCGCTGGAAAGGAGTCACAGACAAGATGGTTGATAAGACTATTTTCAATGTCACCGAATCGAATCTCACAATGCGTATCGGCCAGGCCGAGATGTATCTAAAGGAATTTGAGAACGAAGTGAGCCGGGCAAACGGAGCGACGGGAGTCTTCCGCTCCAAAGATGATGCCCTGTCCCGCATAATGCTCCTCAATGAATTTGCCCCTAATGATCCGAGAGTCCAGGCTCTTTTTGAGCGTGCAAGAAAATGCATAATGGGTTCCACCGGCAACTTCATCGATATCACAGACGATATGACTGTCTACCTGAGGAATGAGGAAAACCTCCGCGCTATGTATGCGAAGAAGAGCGAGGACGCCTGGAAAGCAATCCTGGCAGAATCTCAGGATAAGCTCATCGAAAAGCCATTCCCTGTTCCTGATGTCCTCCAGTCGGCACCTGATGAATATATCGGCAAATACGTGTTCCTCGACGAGGTCCGCTATCCCGCCAATCAGTTCATGGGCGTTACGGGCGAATACATCTTTACCGGCAAACGTTCCACAGGAATGTATTTCGTAAAGATCGATACCCGAAAATGGCTGGGGCCCTACGAAGCCGTCAAGCGCTACCGACGTCTCGTCGACAGCACGATGAACGAAGTGGATAAATGGGTGGTCTTAGGCGAGATCTCCGGAGTCACCATGGAGATCCCCGAAGCCGGCGAAAGCAAAGTAGGCGGTCCGGTCTATGCCTTCGTCGTCGAACCGAAAGCACTGTATATCCCCGGTCATACCATGGCCGTATATGATGAGGAAAATGAGACCGGCGGATCCTTCGTCGGCGAGAGCGAAGTCGCAGCAGTAAAAGAAAGCTGGTATTCAGAGAAGACGATTCCTGAGAACGTCACTCCGGAGCATCTCGTCGAGATCTTCCGCCAGGCAATCAAAGAAAAGAACTACGAACTTTACAAAGAGTGCATCCAGGAAGACCGCAGACAGAACCCTATTCAGGAATCGCTCCTGCTCTACTACTGGGATCTGCATCAGGAAAGATTCCACGGCGAATACGTCCACGCCAATGTCGTACCCGATGCTACGAAGATCACCGTAGTGAAAGGTTACAGCGACGAAAGCGGCCTGGATTCATACTTCCTTTCTAACGAGGAGCGTCAGAAGATCGCTTCCCGCTACGGAGACAAGATCGAATACGCATCTGTCCAGACGGTCGCCTTTGACAAGAATGGAAAACAGCTCGGAAGCCCGGTCAGAAGGAACCTGATCCGCAAGAACGGCGGCAGATGGTACGTCCGCGATTATGAGATGCGCTTCTAAAATACGGATAACGGAGAAATAAGATGGCAGACGGATATGATTTCACCGAAGACGATGAAGAAATAAATGCCCAACGGGAAGATGCCAAAAAAGAAGAACTGTGGGACAACCTGTCTGAAAAGGCAATGGCCGGTGCACTGAACTCCCTCAATTCCAGAGTGAGCGCCTGCTATAATCAGCTGACCATGATGATCGGCGAGAACGATTACGTCAAAACGAAAGACATGCTGGATGCACTGGTAATGAAAGATCTGAGCACAGAAGGATGGCTCTGCACGTTCTACAATATCAATAAAGATGCATTCCTGCATTACAATCCCAAGTCCAAGCCGACCTGGTATGACGCCCTGAGTGCCGAACTGAAAAAGACATACGATGCCGGATTAGTGTATTACAACGATGTAAAGCATCTGATGGTCGTCGGGCTATCTCTTTATGCACTGATTCAGCACCTGCGTTTGGAAGACGGCTTCAGACTGATACGCGTGAAAGACAATTTCGAATCGGCCGGTTTCGATGTGAATCTTTACAAGAGAATCAACAATGATGTCGCAAGAATCTCCAATCTCATAAACCAAGACTGGAATACGATAGAAAACTTAGCTCAGAAGTCAAGAAGATTCATCGATGACAATCTGGGCAAGCTCTCCACACCCGAATTGAAAAAGGGCTATTACGCTGCGCGTATCGAGGACTATAGGAAAGTTTATAGATACACCGGTCTTGATGACAGTTTCTTCGCAAGTTCCGACGGCGAACACTACAATCCTAATCCGGAACTGCTGGTCAAGGCAGATGTGATCGACCGCTATACATACAGGATTGCAAATACGCCCGACTTGAAGGAACCCATGCAGAAGACCATCAACGAATGCAAAAGGATCAAGACAGAGGATATTGCTGAAGCAGAGAAGGCCTGCACCACTCAGGCAGCTCAATTCTTATGTGCCGCATTCGAGAGTTTAACCGAAGCAATTTCTGATTTTGCAGAGATGGCACTGGAAACCTATGTCAATTTCAAAGAAGGCAAGGACATTGCGCCCTACTGCTTCATGAAGAAACTGAGTAATTTAAGCACCGCAAAACCTAATTACGGCTTCAACCCCAATACGTCTGATCCCTGGGACAACGGAACATATTACGAAGATATATACAGAGAGGCAGCACAGGCCATAGGAGCACACTGCAGGCTCTTCGTCTATGATCACGGAGCGACTATCGCTTAATCAATTAAGGGGAAATAATTAAGCCGGTGCGAATTCGCACCGGCTTTTTAATTTGAGGAATGGTTTTGGGTTAATTAACCCTGGATGAATTTCTCGAGGAGTTCGCGTCCACGGAAGTCTTCGACCTGGACACGAGGATGCTTCATGAAGTAAGTGGAAGGTTCGACGATGTCGCCGGAAAGGCCACGATCGAGAGCCAGCTTCATGCAGCGGATGGCATCGATGACGATACCTGCAGAGTTAGGTGAATCCTCGACAGAGAGTCGGAGTTCGAGGTTCATAGGAATGTCGCCCCACTGCTGACCTTCGATTCGGAGGAAGCAGAGTTTGTTATCCTTCTGCCATTCAACGAAATCGGAAGGACCGACATGGATATCTTCAGGAGGAAGCTGATGAGTCAGGTTGGACTGAACAGCCATGGTCTTGGAGATTCTCTTGTCAGCCAATCGGTCGCGGTTGAGCATGTTGAGGAAGTCAGTGTTACCACCAGTATTGAGCTGGTAGGTGTGCATGAGTTTGATGCCGCGTTCTTCGCAAAGTCGGATAAGTTCACGATGGACGATGGTGGCGCCAAACTGAGATTTGATGTCATCGCCGATGCAAGGAATTCCCTTAGCCTTGAACTTGGCGATCCATTCAGGATCACTGGCAATGAAGACAGGCATACAGTTGATGAAACCGACGCCGGCTTCGAGACAGCAGTTAGCATAGAAATGAACTGCTTCTTTGGAACCTACAGGGAGATAGTTGACCAACATCTCGGCACCGGATGCTTTGATGGCGGCAATGAGCTGTTCCTTAGTAGGCTCTGGTTCATCCGAGATGATGACTCGGATCTTCTCGGGGTATTTCTGTGTGTGCGGAGAAACACCGTCGAGGGTCACACCACGGATTACTTTGACACCGTAGGACGGGATGTCACGGCAGATATCCTTGGTGCAGTTGGGGTCAGCGAAAATCGCTTCGGAAATATCTTTTCCAACTTTTCTGGCATCAACATCGATGGCTAAGACAATATCAACATCAGAGATGGAATAGCCACCCAAAACCTTGTGCATCAGGCCGATAGGTTCACGATCGGCCGAACTGTAATACTGTAAGCCCTGAATCAGGGATGAGGCACAGTTACCTAAACCGATGATGCCAACTTTAATTTTCGACATTTATAACCTCCTTTTGTCGAAAAATTTCGCCACGCTAGTTTGCGTCAGATTTGGCGATTCTTTAGAAGGACATACGTCCCCCTATATGCACAACGCGTTGATTTTAATACAGAGAAATCTAAAATGCACAAGAAACAAGCCTTAAAAAAATGGCATCTTTTCAAACCATGAAGGTTCACTTTAAGGTAATCACAATGAAGAATTAAAGCACTAAAGTGAACTATAAAAGTTTCAGTTAGCCTAGAGATGAGCTTCAATCACGCCCAAAAAGTTTTTCGACTTCCTGCCACAGAAAAAATATGGTCCATTTGATTTGATGAACTATTTTTTTCTTTTACGCTATGATAATAACCATCTTATAAACTTGACCTGAAAGGACTTCGGTAATGAAACATATCTGTACATACTGTGGATTCGAATACTTGGACAATGAAACGACAGGTTCTTTCGATAATCTCCCTGACAGCTGGAAATGTCCTTGGTGTGTTGCCGAAAAGGCTGACTTCGTAGCCGTAGAATCACCAGAAACGATATCTGAAGAAGCAGCTCCCGCAGCAGAAAAGATCGTCAGAAAAGAAAAGCTTCTCTACAGATGCAATGTCTGCGGCGAGGAATTCTATGCAGAAGAAGGGCAGGAACCAGTATGTCCTCAGTGCCGTTCCAATATGGTCACAAAGCTTGAACAGCCTCCTAAGGCTAATCCCTATGCAGGAACACTTACCGAAGCCAATCTCCAGACTGCATTCAGCGGTGAGTCTCAAGCTCGTAACAAATATACCTATTTCGCTTCTGTAGCCAAGAAAGAAGGCTACGAACAGCTTTATGAGATCTTCCTGAAGACTGCTGATAATGAAAAAGAACATGCCAAGATGTGGTTCAAAGAACTCAAAGGCATCGGCACCACTCCTGAAAACCTTTCTAAAGCTGCCGATGGTGAGAATCACGAATGGACCAAGATGTACGATGGATTTGCTCAGACTGCCGAAAAAGAGGGATTCCCTGAACTGGCAGCCAAATTCCGCATGGTCGCTCAGATCGAAAAGCAGCATGAGGAACGCTACCGCGCTCTCCTCGAGAACATCGAGATGCAGAAGGTCTTCGAAAAGAGTTCTGTCAGAATCTGGGAATGTCGCAACTGCGGTCATATCGTCGTCGGCACCAAAGCCCCCGATGTCTGCCCTGTCTGCAATCATCCCAAATCTTATTTCGAATTGAGGTCGGAGAACTATTAAATGATGAAGATAAAAGCCCCATATCTTTTGTTGATTGCAGCGATCTTCTTCCTGATCCCCGGCATATTGATCACACGTATCGGCATCATGAGCAGGATAGATACCTGGGGCATAGATAATCCATGGCGTATCATAGGAGCATTACTGGTCTTTCTGGTATTCGCCCTATTCATCTTCGCAAAGATAGTCAGAAAACATGTGGCAAGGATCAAAGGTTACGGAGATACTAAGCAAAGCGTATTCAATGCTTTCGATCTCAAGACCTGGCTCATCATCATCTTCATGGTCGCATTAGGTCTGGTGCTCCGCAGAGGATTCGGATCTCACGAGCCTGTCATCGTTTTCATTACATTCTTCTATCCCGGTCTTGGTCTCGCACTCTTCGTCACCGGCGTAAGATTTATCATCGCTTTATTCAAAAAATAGTCATCATTCATGCCTACAAGACAGACGGCATGCAGGAATGATAAACTATCAGCTATTAATCATTTTTTACTAATAGGAGCCAACAAAATGAAAGCAATCATAACAGTAGTTGGTAAAGACCGTGTCGGTATCATCGCACAGGTATGCAACAAGCTTGCCGAACTGAATATAAACGTTCTGGACATCTCCCAGACCATCATGGAGTCTAACTTCACCATGGTCATGGCCGTAGATATCCTGGATGCCAGCGCTCCCTTCCAGACCTTCTATGATGAACTCCACAAACTGGGAGACGAAATGGGCATGGTGATCCACATCAATCGTGAAGAAATCTTCGATGCCATGCATTCGATCTAGGGGAAAACAATGCTCAACAATAAGAACATCCTGACAACCATCGATATGATCGAGCAGCAGCATCTCGATATCCGTACAGTGACTATGGGTATCTCGCTCCTGAGTTGCTGTGATGAGAGCCCCGTAAAGGCCTGCGCAAAAGTCTATGAAAAAATCGCTCGATCAGCATCTCATTTGGTAAAGACCTGCCAAGACATCGAGAGCGAATTCGGTATCCCCATCGTCAATAAACGTATCTCCGTGACTCCCATGTCACTGGTCGCTGCCGCATCGGATACCACTAATTATGTTCCTTTCGCCAAAGCTATGGACCGAGCTGCAAAAGAATGCGGCGTCAATTTCATCGGCGGTTTTTCTGCATTAGTACAGAAAGCTATGACCGTAGCCGATCGACGTCTCATCGAATCGATCCCTGAAGCATTAGCTACCACTGATATCGTCTGTTCATCAGTCAACGTAGGTACCACTAAGGCTGGTATCAATATGGATGCCATCGCACTCATGGGCCGCATCATCAAACAGACTGCTGAACTCACAAAAGATAAAGATGGCCTCGGCTGTGCCAAGCTCGTCGTCTTCTGCAACGCCGTTGAAGACAATCCTTTCATGGCTGGTGCCTTCCATGGTACCGGTGAAGCTGAAAGAGCCATCAACGTCGGTGTCTCCGGACCCGGTGTCGTCCTCAATGCACTTCAGAGCGTCAAAGGCCAGCCCTTCGACGTGGTCGCTGAGACCATTAAAAAGACTGCATTCAAGATCACCCGTATGGGTCAGATGGTAGCAATGGAAGCATCCAAGCGACTCGATACTCCTTTCGGTATCGTCGATCTCTCCCTTGCTCCTACTTCAGCCAAGGGTGACTCTGTTGCCCGTATCCTTGAAGAGATGGGTCTTGAGATCTGCGGCACCCACGGCACTACTGCCGCCCTTGCCCTCCTCAATGACGCAGTCAAGAAAGGCGGCGTCATGGCATCATCCTCCGTCGGCGGTCTCTCCGGTGCTTTCATCCCAGTGTCCGAAGACGAAGGTATGATCGAAGCTGCTAAGGCCGGTACTCTCTGTCTTGATAAACTCGAAGCCATGACCTGTGTCTGTTCAGTAGGTCTTGATATGATCGCTATCCCCGGCAGCACCACTGCTGAGACCATCTCAGCCATCATCGCCGATGAAGCTGCTATCGGTATGATCAACAATAAGACCACCGCCGTCCGTGTCCTTCCTACTCCGGGCAAAGACATCGGCGATGTCATCGAGATGGGAGGTCTTTTAGGTACTGCTCCCGTCATGCCGGTCCATAAAGAATCTTCCTATGACTTCATCCACAGAGGCGGCCATATCCCCGCTCCTATCCACAGTCTTAGAAACTAATTAAAAGCTAAGCCGTGAAGACCGTCCCAATTCAAGGACGGTCTTTTTTTTAGATATCTCTGTACTCAGCCATCGTTGGACGGAGCAACTCTTTTGTGGTCGGCGGGGTATACGTGATAGCATTGGCTCCGGCATCGATCGTCTTAAGTATCGATTCTTCAGTATTCCCACCGGATGCGATGATAGGTACACTCGGATAATCTCTTCTGATGATCCTGACGATCTCAGCTGTATCCGGACCACCTGCGACGTTCAAAATGGATGCGCCATACCTAAGACGTCTTTCGATATCAGTCTTGGCATGGGCAACGGTAACGACGACTGGAATATCGATGGCTTTGGCAACTGCCGCAATATTGAGATTTGTTACGGGTGCATTCATCACCACGGCCATTGCTCCCTGACTTTCGATATCTCTCGCCAGACCGACAGTCCTTAGACCATTCGTGATACCGCCGCCTACACCACAGAATACAGGAACATATGAATATTTTATTATGGCATCACTTATCGACTGCTGCGGTGTAAACGGATAGACACAAAAGACCGCATCTGCGTCACAGTTGCGGATAATAGCAATGTCAGTTGAAAAAATGAATGACTTGAGACGTCTTCCATTGACCACGATGCCGGATGCGGAATAGATGGATTCAGGGACTTTGACGATGTTGTGTCGTAAACGACTCTCGATGTTAGGTAAATATTCTTTATTTTCCATGGGATCACTCCTGTAAAAATAGGTGTTATTTACTAGCAATTTGATTGTAGCTCATGAGAAAACAAAAAAGCCAAAACGTACAGCATACAGCAAAGCTGCCATATTCAAGCTGTAAATATCAGACAAAGACAACTCTAATATGCAGGCCAAACAAATGTCGGATTGAGATGATACTCCCCATTATCGATGAGAAGGTTCTCACCACTCATGGATCGATTGGTCAGCGTCAGGAACAACACCCAGTCAGCCACTTCGTCTTCTGTCATCCATTTCTTCATCGGGGTGACTTTCATGATCTGCTTCCAATAGTCTTCGGTCTCCATCACGATCCTATTGGATTCAGTGATGACACCGCCAAGGGAGATCGCATTGACTGTCACTTTTCTTGAAGCAAGACGGATAGCAACGTTCTTCATATAGCCGACCATACCGGCTTTCGAAGCACAGTATTCTGCAAACTCGGATCCGCTCACAGAGGAGGCTGAGGCATTGAAGAGGATGGATTTTACGCCTGATTCCATGCCGTAACGTTCATTGACGTTGATGGTACCTACAAGGTTATTGCGGATATCATCTTCGGTATGCTGAGAACCGGCATTATGGAAGATGATCTCGACCATGTCGATCCTGGGAAGAGACTTCTTATTGGTGATGTCACAGACATAGTGTCTGTAGTATTCGTGTTCGATGGTAGAAGGTTTTCGGTCGATGCCAAAAACGATATGCCCTGCTTCAAGAAATCGCTCAGCGACCCGCTTTCCGATACCGCCTGCGGAACCAGTAATCAATACTCTCATTTGTTGTTCTCTCCTATGAGTTCAAAGTATTCTTTTCCGACCCCGTATTTTTTCCATTTCTTACAGATCAAATAACCAAAAGGAGAAAAGATGATCTCCATGACGAGCTCAAGTCCGGCGCCGAGCAAAGAACAGGTAAAACACTGAATATAGGACCAATGGAAGCCATCCCAGAAGATCGGGGCAAAGACCGTAAAGCAAAGGATAGCAAAAATGAAATTATCGAAGAACTGACCAAAGAAAGTCGAAACGTAGCTTCTGGTCACAAAAGCCAGCTTTCCGTCAGGGTTCTTGGCAAAGATCTTACCTATCGAATAGTTCATAAAGTTATTGATGATAGCTGAACACATGAATGCAATGGTGGAGCTGACCAGGATGAACCATGTGCCTCCGACGACTGAATTGAAGGCTGAAAAATCAGTTTCAGTCGGGATGATGCTGACAACATAGAAAATCAGACAGGTCAAAAGGTTCACGGCAATGGCAAAGATCGACATACGGGTGGATGCTTTTGGGCCGAAATGCTTCGTCACGACATCCATCGAAAGGAAGGACAGCCAGGAAACGAGGATACCGCCGTCGATGGCGATCCAATCTGTCTGAACAAGGGTCTTATTAGCGAGAAGGTTCATCGTAATGACTGATACGACGAAGAGAGCGACTACCGGAGATGGTATATTTCGCATAAGGACGACAAATTCAACCCATAACCGTTTTGCTCTGGAAGCAAAGGTGGTGCTAGAGGTCATATTCTTTTTCTCCTTGGTTTTAGTTTATATAGCGAAGGATTTAGAGCCCGAACTCCGCTTTTGCCTACTATATCACCATTACCGTTTTAAACCAAACAAACATTATCTCTGATAGTGGCGGCACATACCCTCAACAGTATAAAATTTACCCATAATTCGATCTTTTAAGGAGCAATAGATGTTCACATATGCGAGACCGAACCATACAACTACCGTAAAAAGAAAAGTAATCATCGACATGGATACCGGAGCCGATGACGCATCAGCTCTCATCCTGGCAGCCAGAAACCCAAATATCGAGATTCTTGGCGTAACGGTCCTTGCCGGCAACGTAGATCTTGAACAAGGCACTAAAAATGCTCTGATGGCTCTCGAGGTCGCAGGAGTAGATGCCAAAGTCTATAAAGGATCTGACACCAACTGCTCTAATAAGAAGATCGAAGCATTCAGTGTCTTCGGGAAAGACGGCATGGGAGATGCCGATCTCATCCATCCGAAGAAACAGGCCGAAGAGAAAGATGCCATCGAGTTCATACTCGATACAATCAACGAATACCCTTATGAAGTCGAGCTCATCGCATTGGGTCCGGCCACCAACGTAGCAAAAGCCATCCAGCGCGACATTGAGACCATGAAGAAACTTAAGATGATCTGGTCCATGGGCACCGCAGGTCTCTCTGCCGGCAACGCAACTCCTGTTGCTGAATTCAACGTATTCAATGACCCTATCGCCTATGACATCATGCTCCAGTCCGGCATCCCAATCACCATCATCGGCCTCGACAAATGCGATGAGATGTCCCAGTGGACCAATGAACAGTTCGAACTCCTGAAATCCATCAACGATATCGGAAGATTCGTCTATGCATCATTCGGAAAGCTCCGAGAGTTCTATGCCATGAACGGCTCTGCCAACTCCGTCATGAACTGTGACGCATTAGCTATGAGCTGTCTCATTTTCGACGGTTTCATCAACAAGACCGTCACCTGCCACGGCAAGTGTATAACACATGACTGTGAAGCTTACGGCCAAGTCATCTTCTATCGACAGGGCTTTACGTATGATGTGGCAAAGAACGATTTTGACTATAACGTCGAGCTGGTGACAGACGTCGACGAAGCAGATTATTTCTACCTATTCCTCAGATCGATCACGACCTAGGAACGGCACCGACAAGACAGAAGACCGGAGGATACCACAAATGCAGAAATACTTCGCCAGGATTTCTTTGAATTACACATCAGCACAGGAAAGGATGGACCAGCTAGGTGAGTTCTGGAACGACGTGCTCAATGCCATCCCCAAGAAGTGCGATGCCGAAAAAGTCATCCTCCGTTTCACTTTCGCATCATTCAACCTGAAAGCCAGGAACAAGGCCGACTGCGAACAGATCCTCAGGACCGCATGGGCAAAGGCTTTTCCTGATGACGACGGTATCTCTGAGATCCATATCACTGAGAACAACGAGGATGACACCTACAAACTCATGAAGTCTATCTATGACAACTACTATGGTGTCGACGAGTATCAGCGGCTCACCACTTCTCTAGTCGATTCGATAAAGTATCTCAACAGTCAGCAAGCACGTTCTGTCCTCGTCAAACAGAATGTGTTGTTCTCCATCGATGCCGGCTGCGGTATGACCACCCTACTCGCCTCTATGGGAGACTTCTTACAGCGCATGCACGTCTTCGAAGAAGCGCCGGCAGAGAATACCTCTTACAGATCCCAGTATCTCGAGATGAAGATCGGCAAAGAGAGCAAGAACGGCTATCTTTCACCCGACGATGCCATCGATAACGTTAAAGACGCAGTAAAAGACCTGAATTATTCCGTCATCGGTTTCGACATCTCGTCTTTCCTCGACGGACATCAGCACGAGGACCTGCGTGAATTCCTCAACAGACTCAATAAATACCAGGATACTTTCATCTTTGCCTTCAGGATCCCCTTCCTTGAGAAGAAATCTTTCGATGAGATCTACTCGATCCTGTCAGATATCATGCTGATCCACAGCGTACGCATCCCGCCGCTCCATGACTGCGTACTGATGGAATCGATCTGGAACGTCATCAACGATACGAACATCACACCTGCCACCTCCATCATCGAACCAGTCTTCGAAAAGATCCACCGCGAGAAGATGGACGCACGTTTCTACGGTTTCAGGAGCGCTGAGAAGATCGCCAACGAAGTCCTCTTGAAGAAAGCAGAAGACGTTGCCAAACATGACAATGCCGGAAATAAGACCGACCACGAAGTCGTAGCAGGCCAGGACCTTTCGACTCTCAATGTTGCCGCATCCACCAAGGCCACCGGCTATGCCGCACTCAAAGAACTGGTGGGCATGGAAGAGATCACCGCCAAGATCCAGGAAGTGGTGGCCCAGATCAGGGTCGCAATCTCAAACGAAAAGCTAGACAGACCCTGTATCCATATGCGATTCACCGGTGCCCCGGGTACAGGTAAGACCACTGTTGCCAGGATACTGGGGCAGATCATGCAGCAGGAAGGCATCCTGCGACGCGGCGGTTTCTTCGAATACAGCGGCCGCGATCTCGTAGCCGAATACGTCGGTCAGACAGCAGTTAAGACAGCTACCATCTGCCGTGATGCATACGGCTCCGTCCTCTTCATCGATGAAGCTTATTCTCTCTACTCAAGCGAGCACAGCTCAAATGACTACGGACGTGAAGCTTTGACTACTCTGGTATCCGAGATGGAAAACCATCGAGACGATATGCTGGTCATCATGGCCGGTTACACCGACGAGATGGATGAACTCATGAAAGGCAATCCCGGTCTACGCTCGAGAATGCCTTATAAGATCCACTTCCCCAGCTATTCCAAGGATCAGCTCTTCCAGATCTACATGCAGATGGTATCGAAGCACTTCGATTACGAACCTGGACTCGAAGAGGAAGCAAAGACCTTCTTCGAGAACCTCTCAGATGAATATATAGCATCAAAAGAATTCGCTAACGCCCGATTCGTCAGGAACCTTTATGAAAGGACCTGGTCTAAAGGCGCACTGCGAGCATCCCTTGCCGGCAAACGGGATATCTCCCTCATCAAAGAAGATTTCATTGCCGCATCCGGCGAACGTGAATTCAGCGAGAAGCTCGATATCAAGAAGACACTGGGCTTCCACAAATAGAAGGGCAATCAAGTCAAAAAAAAATACCAGGCCGGTTAAGGTCTGGTATTTTTTTAACTATCCGATTAAACGATTACTTGTACTTCATAGTGAGTGTATTTACAACATGCCCACTAGATTCATAGTATTCGTCAGTTTCAGCATAATAGTAGTCTTCAACCATTTCGGCAAAAATGTAGTACCCATATTTATCGAAACGTAAAGTTAGATCGACGACTTCACTGTCATCACCCTCTTCATATTTGAAGTGAATCTTGATAGACATGTCATCATAGTAGGTAACGTAACCGTATTCATCATAGTATTCTATGGAGTCATATTCTTCTCCATAGTAAACATCCAGAGCTTTGGTTCCCGGCATCTCGTCATAGTCGTCTTCGTCTTCAACAGCAGGTTCCCAGCTCTGCGTCACGTCGGAGAACACATACTTTTCTTTTCCGGTCTCACTTGATTTGTGTTTTTCACCATCGCTGTACTCGGTTTTGGCGTATTTAATCGTCACTTCAACTTTTGAGTAACTATGTTCTTCAAAATTCTGTACACGTCTGAGCCATTCATCTCTGCTGATCTCATTGGGACCACCGTTGCACGCCATCAGAGAGAAGACACATATACATGAAAGCAATAAAGTAATGATCTTCTTCATTTCTTCACCTCTTTTTTTGATGTGGTAATGATAGCATTCTTACCCATTGATTGTTTAATGAAGTTCACAACACCGAGCATCTGAATGTATTGACTACCTCAAGAACGAACAGGCAAAATATGATAACTTTTGAGGGAGATGAAATGCGATCACAAGCCATAATCGATCTTTCCAGATTAGCGGATAACTATCGGATATATGCCTCAATGCTGCCGTCAGGCTGCAAACCAATGGCTGTGATCAAAGCCAATGCCTATGGGCATGGAGATGTCCAGATCGCTCAAGAGCTGCAGTCACACGGAGCAGACGATTTTGCCGTATCCAATATCGACGAAGCCATAAGGGTCAGAAAGAGCGGCATACAGGGACAGATACTGATACTGGGTTATACTCCTACTTACAGAGCAGAGGAACTGGTGAACTACGATATCACCCAGGCATTGCTCTCTGAAGAATATGCCCAGTCCCTGGAAGAGAAAGAACAGCCGGTCAAATGCCAGTTTGCTATCGATTCCGGCATGCGTAGGATCGGACTCAACGCCGATGACCCGGATAAATGTGCCGAGATCATCCGCCGCTTTCATGCATCCAAGTTGAAACTGAACGGGCTCTTCACCCATCTATGCATAGCCGATACTGATACAGACGATGCCGTTGCATTCACTAAGGGGCAGATAGAGAAGTTCAAGACCGTATCATCAAAAGTCTCAGATCTAGAGCTGCCTTATATCCACTATAAGAATTCAGCAGGAGGCCTGTGGCACCAGGATGACGGTTCATGTTTCGCAAGGCTTGGCATCATCCTTTACGGCCTCAAACCTGACTATAGGAACACTCTTCCCGAAGGAATAAAACCAGTCCTGACGTGGAGGAGTGTCGTCTCTATGATCAAAGAGGTGCGTCCTGGAGATACCATCGGATACGGAAGGACCTATCGAGTAGAAAGACCTATGACTGTCGCGACCATCTCCACCGGATATGCCGATGGCTACAGCCGACTGCTCTCAAATAAGGGATATGTACTCATCAACGGAAGACGCGCACCTATCGTGGGTCGAGTCTGCATGGATCAGTTCACTGTCGATGTCACCCATATTCCTGACGTAAAGATGGGTAACGAAGTCGTATTGATTGGAGAGAGCGGCAACGAGGTCCTGACTGCCGATGACATGGCAGAGATGTTGGGGACCATCGGATATGAGATTGTCTGTGATATCTCGGAACGGGTCGACCGCGTATACATCAAATAGATAAAAAAAGACCGACACTGTGAGTATCGGTCTAATCTCTTCATTTTGGTGGAGCTGAGGGGATTTGAACCCCTGACCCCCTGAATGCAAATCAGATGCTCTGCCAGCTGAGCTACAGCCCCAAAACGCATAACATTATATAAACAAACGTTTCGAATTGTAAAATATCGCCCTATTTAAGAGCATCGTTCAGAACCTTTTCGACATCATTGCCGATGATATCCAGGCCTTCTGCCTTGATATAACCGATGTCATCGATTTCAAAAAACTCTTTGCAAAGTTTCTCGATATATCTGAATGCATGATCATTTTCGATATATCCGCCGGCTGTCGTGATAAACGTCAGTTTCTTGGCCTTGACCAAGGAATGATAACTGCCATCTTCTCCGATATCGAAAGTGACACCCTGAGTGCAGACTCTCTCAATATAATCGTGGAGCTTAGCAGGGATCGACAGGTTCCAGTAAGGAGCAGAAATCACGATCTCATCAGCTGCCGCAAACTGCTTGGCCTCATCAAAGAAAGGATCGTCGAAGCAATGGTTCTTTACTGCATCGTTGTACATGCGGAGCGATTCAGGATCCAAGGGTGCCCCGTTCCATTTGCCGATATCGAATTCAACGATGTCTTCGGATACGGACTTCAGATATCTCTCGGCAAGCTTTGCCGTCCTTGAACCATCTCTGAAAGAAGAATTGATATACAGAATACTCATTGCAGGACCTCCTTGAATGGTCGGATAAAGGATATATTACTCTCATATGAGTCTTTGGCCAAAACCACGCGTTCCCGTGTGTGCTATACTAGCAGGACACAGAGGTCAACATGGCTAGTAAAGAAGAACTCGGAAAAGCAATCGCCTACCTCCCGGCTAATCGTCAAGAGATCGTCTTCAAAGCTTACGATTATGCCGAGCTAAATCATGCCGGCCAATTTCGCAAATCCGGAGAACCCTTCTTCGAGCATCCTTACCAGGTCTGCATGATCCTGACCGGGCTTCAGCTAGATGCCAACACCCTTGCAGCCGCTCTACTTCACGATGTCTGCGAAGACTGTGATGTTCCTGTCGCCACCATCGCCCAGGAATTCAATAACGAAGTGGCAGCACTCGTCGACGGCGTAACAAAACTCGCCAATCTCTCCATGCCTACGCTAGAAGAGAAAGCCGCTAAAAAACCCGGTACCCGTGAGCATCAGGCCGAGAACCTAAGAAAGATGCTGGTAGCCATGGCCCAGGATATCCGAGTCGTCTTCATCAAGGTCGCCGACCGACTACATAACATGGAGACACTGGGAGCCATGCCCCCTGAAAAACAGTTCGCAATCGCCCGCGAGACGATGGATATTTATGCGCCCCTTGCCCACAGGCTTGGTATGTGGGAGATCAAATGGAGACTCGAAGATCTTTCGTTCCATTATCTGGAACCGGAAAAATATCAGAACGTAAAGAAGCTTGTCTCATCCAAGAGAAATGAGCGTGAGAAGATCATCGATGAGATGATGAGCGCTCTCGAGAAAGAATTCGCAACCCTAGGTATCGATGCCGAAGTCACCGGCCGCCCCAAGCATCTATATAGCATCCAGGGCAAGATGGACCGTTATGCCAAACAGGGCCGTGCCTTCAATGAGATCTATGACCTTCTGGCAGTACGAGTCATCGTGAATTCCATCCAGGACTGCTATCACGCCATCGGACTTGTACACAGTCTCTGGCATCCTCTTCCCGGTACTTTCGACGATTACATTGCTAATCCTAAGCCCAACGGCTATCAGTCACTTCATACGGTAGTACTCTTCAAAGGATCAATTCCCATCGAGATCCAGATCAGGACCCATGAGATGCACAACATCGCTGAATATGGTGTCGCTGCCCACTGGCGGTACAAGGAAGGCAAGACCAATCAGATCGGCGATGAAGAACGTATCGGCTGGCTGAGACAGCTACTCGAGTGGCAGGGCGAAATGAGCGAAGCTGAAGACTTCGTGGATTCCGTCAAGACCGATATCTTCGAGGATCAGGTATTCGTATTCACACCTAAAGGCGAGATCAAAGACCTGCCTAAGGGTTCTACCCCTATCGACTTTGCTTACAGAGTCCACACAGAACTTGGTCATAAATGTATCGGTGCCAAGATCAACGGCCGACTCGTCGCACTGGATTATCAGCTCAGGAACGGCGATGTGGTCGAGATCCTCACCAGCAAGAAGAACAAAGGCCCCAGCCGAGACTGGCTGAGCCCGACCCTGGGATACGTCAAGACCAATAACGCCCGAAGCAAGATCAAAGCATACTTCAAGCGTCAGGAACGAGTCGACAATATCGAACGTGGACGCGAGATGCTGGAGAAAGAACTCAAGCACCTTGGGCTCCGTATGGATAACATCGACAAGATCATGGCTCTTTATAAATATGACAATCTCGAAGAATTCGAGAATGCCATCGGCTGCGGAGACATCTCCGTCCAGTCCATTGCCATCCGCATGACAGCCGACCAGGAACCGCCGAAGATCGCAGAAACTCATCCTTCTCTTGCCAAGCAGTCTTCCGTGTCTGTATTTGGATCTGGAGGCCTCCTGACCAGCATCGCAGGGTGCTGCAACCCCGTCCCAGGAGATCCCATCATCGGTTATATCACCAGGAACCGCGGTGTCACGGTACACCGACAGGACTGCATCAATATCCTCAGGGAAGATGAAAAAGAACGACTGGTCCAAGTCGTCTGGGGCAGCATGGACAGTCTTTATCCTGTCAGCATCAAGATCGAGACCTTCGACAGAGTAGGTATGCTCTCAGATATCACTGCCATCATGGCCGAAGACAAGGTCAATATCACCAACTTCTCATCAAAACAGCAGAAAGATGGTACTTACGAGATCATCGTAGATGCCGATATGACAGGTATCCCTCAGCTGAGCAAGATCATCAGCCGCATCGAAGCCATCCAGGGCGTCATCAGCGTAGAAAGGATCGGCGTGAACTAGCGGTAGTTCTCGTCGACCATCAGATTACGGGATTCACAACGGAACACGACATCATGCTCGGGCATGATGAAACTGATCTTTATTCCCTTCCCATCGTCCCATCCGGTATTGAGCTCCTCTCCGTCGAGCAGGAATCTGTATGATGTGTCAGTAGCGATGAAATTGAAATAGAATACGACATCTTCGCCGGCACGGTAACGGTCTTTCGCTCCGTCGTAGAAAGACTTGTTTCCGCCGTAATCTACTTTGAATCTAGTCATAGTGTTGCCTACTGATTCTTGGGAGTCAGGTCATATACTCTGGGAGTCTTGCGTTTCTTTTCAGCGGCAATGATGCCTTCAATCTGAGCAACAGCGGCATCGACGAGTCCATTCTCGTTATAGATGATGTGATCGAAGAACGGCATGGTCTCACGCTCTTTATTGATGGTGTCGACGCGGGTTTTGAGTTCGTCTTCCGATTCTGTGCCGCGTTTTCGAAGTCTTTCGATTATCGTGTCTACTTCTTTAGTAGTTATGAAGCAAAGTATGGCATCAGGAAGCTTTCCTTTGATGGTCATGGCACCCTGAACATCCACCTTGATGACAGTGTCTTTATGAGCTGCCAATGCTTCTCTTACCGGCTGCTTGGGGACACCGTACCACTTGTCGTAGACATTGGCATATTCCAATAGTTCATCGTTCTCGATGAGTTTCTTGAAGGACTCGGTGGTCTCGAAGAAGTATGTGACCTTATCGATCTCCCCTTCACGCGGAGCCCGGGTGGTTGCGGTCGTGATGTGCACGAGTTCGGGATGACGTTCTTTGAGGAGAGTTAGAACGGTATCCTTACCTGCACCGGAATTACCGGAGATAATCAAAACGATGGGTCTATTGTTCGTCTTCTTCGTTCTCATCAGTGATCTCATCTTTCGTCAAAGTGACAGGCTTACCGACCTGGAGACGGTTGGTAAGAGTTTCAATAGAAAGGGCCGCCAGGACCACATGACCGCTGTCCAGGAAGATGACAGCTTTGGTCCTTCGGCCGTTGGTCATATCAATGAGCTTGTTGTCATTGCGGGCGTTGAGGATAGCACGTTTGGTCGGAGAGGAGGCAGGAGCAGTGATGGCGATGATCCTATTCATCGTCAGCATGTTACCAAAACCTACATGGACCATATCACCTAACATACTCACACCTGACCTTACTTTTAGATACAGATAATGGTATCACATTTACGAAAATTAGACTCTTATACAAAAAGTAAAATTGGCATTTTTTGGATATTGTGATAGGGTAGACTATATATATAAGGTATCGTCCTTAAAAAATACTTCAAGGAAAACTAGAAAAATGCCTACTGCAGCAAAGAACACAGGAACCAAAAAGACTTCCACTACCAAAGCTAGAACTACCAAGAAAGCTGCAGATGCCAGCAAAGCAAAGCCAACGCTGAAAGTCACAGCTAAAGATAATCTGGTGATCGTAGAATCCCCGTCAAAGGCCAACACCCTCACCAAGATGCTTCCCAAAGGTTTTGTCATCACTGCATCGAAAGGACACGTCCGTGATCTTCCTAAGAGCACTATGGGCGTCGATATAGAGAACTCATTCTCACCAAAGTACGTCATTCCCAAAGAAAAGACTGCCGACGTCAATACTCTCAAGAAAGCCGGACAGACCGCCAAATGCATCTACCTCGCAACAGATCCTGACCGCGAAGGAGAAGCTATCGCTTGGCATCTGGCCGAGACCATCGGTGAAGAAAAGACTTATAAACGAGTAGTCTTCCATGAGATCACTCAGGAAGCTATCGATGAAGCATTCAAGCATCCCCGCAAGATCGACATGAACCTGGTGGATGCCCAGCAGGCCCGACGTGTAGTCGACCGATTGGTCGGATACAATATCAGCCCTATCCTCTGGAGAAAGGTCCGACGCGGCCTCTCAGCCGGACGAGTACAGTCCGTAGCTGTCCGCATCATCGTCGACCGCGAACGTGAGATACAGGCATTCGTTCCTCAGGAATACTGGACCGTGAACTGCGATCTCAACAAGAAAGGTGCCAAGGCCACATTCAAAGCCAATCTCATCGGTATCGGCACCAGCAAGAGGATCGAGATCTCAAACAAGCGCACCTGCAACAGCATCATCAAAGATATGACCGATGCCAAATGCAAGGTCGCTATGATTACCAAGAAGAAGACCTCCAAGACCCCTAACCCGCCCTTCATCACATCCACTCTCCAGCAGGAAGCCTGGCGCAGATTCAAGTTCTCCGGTAAGAGGACCATGGCTCTAGCCCAGCAGCTTTACGAAGGTATCAACATCGGTGCCGGCGGTACCGTGGGTCTCATCACCTACATGCGAACCGATTCCACCAATATCGCAGCTTCAGCAGTCGCAGAGACCAGAGAACTGATCGGTGAAAAATACGGTCCTTCCTTCCTGCCCGCTAAGCCGCGTTCCTACAACAAGAAAGTAAAAGGCGCCCAGGAAGCTCATGAAGGTATCCGACCCACCAGCATCAAGCGTGATCCGGCCCTCATCAAGAGCTATCTGACCCTCGATCAGTACAAACTGTATCAGCTGATCTGGCAGCGAATGGTAGCCAGCCAGATGTCAGACGCCATCTATGAGACCACCACTGTCGATATCCGCGCCAAAGGCACCAAGGAATACTACAACCTGCGTGCCACATCCATCGTCCGCACATTCAACGGTTTCACTGAACTCTACGTTGAAAAGAAGGATGATGACGACACCTCTGACGAGACCAAGGCCCTGCCGGTACTCGCCAAAGGCGACGAGCTGGATATCTCAAATATCATCGGAACCCAGAATTTTACAAAGCCTCCTTTCAGATATACCGAAGCTACTCTGATCAAGGCTCTCGAACAGAACGGTATCGGACGACCTTCCACATACGCCACCATCATCTCCACCATCCAAGACCGCGAGTATGTAGTGAAGGATGCCGGTGCTTTCAAGCCTACTGATCTCGGTATCGCAGTCAACGATCTGCTTTCAGAGAACTTCGCAGATATCGTCGATATCAACTACACTGCTAACGTAGAAGAAAAACTCGATGACATCGCAGAAGGCAAATCTGACTGGGAGAAAGTCGTACAGGACTTTTATGATCCCTTGAAAGGCGATCTTGATAAAGCCGGCACCGTAGAAAAAGTTAAGATCCCCGACGAACCTTTCGGCGAGGACTGCCCTCTCTGCGGCAAACCCATGGTCATCAAGACCGGACGATTCGGTAAGTTTGCAGCCTGCTCCGATTACCCCAACTGCAAACATACCCAGAACATCGTCATCAAGACCGGTGTTAAATGTCCTAACTGTCCTGAACATGGAGAACTTATCGGCAGACGCAGCCGTGCCGGAAAACTCTTCTACGGCTGTTCAGCCTATCCTAAACATAACTTCGCGGTATTCGGTAAACCGCTTCCCGAGCCCTGCCCCAAGTGCGGCGGTCTCATGATCGCTGTCGGACGGGCCAAGCGCTGCGTAAACTGCAACCCCATCAAGCCGCGAAAGGGAAAATAAGCTCATATGTTCGACGCGGAATTCCAGAAGTTCGTACACTACCTAGAAGCAGAGAAGAACGCGTCAAAATACACCATAAGGAACTACACTTCAGACCTGGTGGGGAACGTCAAAGGACATCCCCACGGTCTGTTCCAGTTCCTCTCCATGCAGAAGATCACGAATTTGGAAGACGTCGACCGCAAGGTCATGCGCGACTATCTGGGCTATCTGGTGGATGAAGGCGTCGCCAAATCGAGCCTGGCCAGAAAAGTATCTGCTGCCAGGACCTTCTTCAAGTTCCTGTCGCGTGAGAAGATCATCTCACACTACACCATTGACGGCACATCCACTCCCAAGAAAGAAAAACATCTTCCTGATGTACTTACTGAAGAGGAAGTTGCAAAGCTCTTGGCATCTCCCGACAAGAGCACTCCCCAGGGAGAGCGTGATGCCACGATACTGGAACTCCTTTATGACACAGGATTACGTGTCAGCGAACTATCTAAACTCACAGTCAAACAAGTTGATCTGACTGAAAAGCTCATAAAAGTACTGGGCAAAGGCAACAAGGAAAGGATCGTGCTCTTCGGAGACCGAGCTGCCACTGCCCTTGCCCGCTATATCGGAAACGGCCGCAATATCCTCTTAAACGGACATATCAGCGGCGTTCTCTTCATCTCCAATACCGGAAAACCTATCGGTGACCGTTATATCCAGGAGATGGTGAGAAAAGAAGCAAAGAAATGCGGCATCAACAAGAACGTACATCCCCATACGTTGAGACATTCATTTGCTACCCACATGCTGGACGGCGGAGCCGATCTCAGGGTCGTACAGGATCTTTTGGGCCATGCCAGCCTGTCGACGACTCAGATCTACACACACATCTCCCAGGTCCATGCTCAGCAAGTCTATATGAAGACCCATCCCATGGCCCAGCTAGATAAGGAAAACTACAATGAATGAGAAATCTTTAGCCAAGATAAGAGAACACATCAAAGAGAAGGAACTCGATGCCGTATTCATCACGAGCAACGAGAACCGACGCTACCTCTCCGATTTCCGGGGATCCGACGGTTATCTTCTCATCGGTCAGGACTACCAACTCCTGATTACAGATTCACGTTATACCGAGCAGGCCAAGAACGAATCTCCTGCTTATGAGATATTCGAACTGAAAGGCGCGCTTGCCAGCTGGTTCCCCAAACTCATCGAAAGATTTGCGATAAAGAAACTGGGATTCGAACCCGGTTATATGACCTTCGCATTCTATGACAGGCTCGCTGAATGCGCCGGATGCGAATTAGAGGCTCTTGGAAACTTCACAGATGTACTCAGAAGCGTTAAAACGCCCGAAGAGGTCGAAAGCATCCGCAAAGCAGTCAAGATATCCGACGATGCCATTTCCTTCGTTTCTGAGTCATTACACGAAGGCATCACCGAAAAGCAGCTGGCATGGGAAATAGAGAAGTTCATGAGAGAGCAGGGATCCGAGATCCTGCCCTTCGATGTCATCGTAGCAGCCGGAATGAACGCAGCTCTCCCCCATCATATCCCCAGCGATAAACCGATATATCCGTATGAACCGATCATCATCGATATCGGAGCCAGAGTAGACGGATACGCATCCGATCTTACAAGGACCCTCTGTATCGACAAGATGACTCCCATGCTGAATGAGGTCTATCAGGTGGTATTGAATGCCCAACTGACGGCAGAAAAAGAGATACGTGCAGGCATGACCGGCAATGAAGCAGACGCTTTTGCCCGTGACTATATCAAACAGGCAGGCTACGGAAGCAATTTCGGACATGCACTGGGACACGGTATCGGCTTGGTCTGTCACGAATACCCCAGAGTCTCCCAGAACAGCACCGATGTCCTCGAAGAAGGCATGGTGTTCACGGTCGAACCCGGCATCTACCTGCCTAAATGGGGCGGCGTACGCATAGAAGATACAGTCGTTCTCAAAAATGGTAAAATCGAAGTGCTGAGTCAGTCAGCAAAATAAAAAGTTTTTATAGGAGCGATCCTTTAGATATGAAAATGATAAAAGCGGACTTCCACGTCCATTCGAATTACTCCGGTGATTCCGTTAATACCTGCGAGATCATCATCGAACAAGCCAAAAAGAAGAACTTAGGATGCATCGCCGTATGCGATCACGGCAATATCAACGGCTCTGTAGCCCTCAATAAGATGGAACTCCCCTGCAAGATCATCATCTCAGAAGAGATCAAGACCAATGAGGGCGAGATCATCGGGCTCTTCCTCAAGGAGACGATACCTAACTTCATGTCTCCAGAAGATACC
The DNA here is from genome assembly GCA_002309415.1 of Dehalococcoidia bacterium UBA1222. The sequence continues at coordinate 93,182 of DBXC01000006.1, read as the reverse complement.
ATCAAAGCTATTCGTGAACAGAACGGCATCGTATGTATCCCTCACCCCTTCGACCCCTACCGTGGTTCGGCCATGCAGGAAGCAACACTTGAACGCATCCATGACCTCATCGATATCGTCGAAGTCAGGAATTCACGCACGATCCCGTTCCAGAAGATGGAGAGGCCTTTGGAATTTGCACAGAAGTATGCCAAATTACAGGGCGGCGGCAGTGATGCCCATGTTCCTAATGAGATCGGCAGGACCTATGTCGAGATGCCTGATTTCACGGGACGCGACGATTTTCTAGAAGCTCTCAGCCATGGAACGGTCCACTACTCTGCCTCCAACCCGGTACAGACCGTGTTGGGCCTTCCGATGCGACCGATAAGAAAGTTCCTGCGCAAAAAGGCATTAAAGAGCCACTACGATCCTAAATAGATCCGGCTTTTAAGATTATTCCAGAGAATATTTCTTCAGATACTGTTCGACGATGTTGTCGAACTGTCGCTGGCGGTCTTCGCTGAGCTTCTTCAGGTGACCATGCATCTCATACGCATCAGTCTCAAGCTCGAGCATAGCCAAAGCAATGTTGGATGAATGACCAGCGATACGCTCATAACTCGTCAAAAGATCATTGAACGTAAAGCCCTGGTCGATGGTGGCAGCGCCAGACTTAAGTCTCTCGATATGATTGGCTTTCAAATCATTGCAAAGCTTCTCGATAACGGTCCTGAGAGGTTCGACCTTAGATGCCATATCGACGCTGTCCTGAACGAATGAATCGACAGTGAGATCGAGGATCTCACCGATGGCATAACGCAGGACTTTGAGTTCGCCCAAAGTCTCTTCGGAGTATTTGATGTTGTTATCATGGATCTCTTTGGCGACATATGCAATAGTCAGAGCGTGATCAGAGATACGCTCGAAATCAGGTAGCGTATGAAGCATCTTGGAAGACTCGACGTTCTGGATCGAGTTGAGTTCTTTTCGGGTCACCTTCATGAGATAGGTGCCGATACTGTCTTCGTACTGATCTGAACGTGCTTCGAGAGATTCGACTTCTCGGAAGACCTTCTCGTCATACGCAAAGAGCATATCGATAGCGATATTAGCACTGGTTCTACTCATGTTAGCCAGGTTATTGGTGACTTCCCTGCACTGAGCAAGAGCAAGAGAGGTATACGGGATGAATCGTTCTTCCAGATGAACTTCAGGGAATGCCTGAAGGTTTCTGGTGTAATTATCGACAGGAACGATCTTGTCGGTGAACTTCTCCATGAACCCAACGAACGGGAACAGGACAAGAACGACAGCCAATCTATACATAGTGTTCAGGAATGCTACCGAAACAGTTGTCATCGTCGTGTCTGCAAAGGCATAGTCGATGAAGATATCGGAGATATAGAAGATGGCACCACAGATGACAGCACCCAACACGTTTGCAATGAGATAAACATAAGCCGTCCTCTTACCGTCACGTCCGGCACCGATAGTAGAAAGAAGTACCGGGACAGCGGCACCGATAGCGATACCGATGAGGAGCGGCAGTGCTGCCGAGAAATTAAGAGCATCGGTAGCAGTCAAAGCCTGTAAGAGACCGACAGCTGCCGAAGCACTCTGTAATACGCTTGAGATGAGAATACCGACCAGAATGCCCAGAACAGGATTAGAGAATGCTGTCAGGATATTAATGAAACTCTGGCTTTCCTTCAAAGGAGCAACTGCACTGCTCATGAGGGACATGCCAAACAACAATATGGCAAAGCCTAAGAAAATGCTTCCAAGCTGTCTGGTGGAAGCACGGGATGTGAACATGTAGAAGTAGATACCAATGAGGGCTGCAATACCGGCGATAGTAGAAGCTGAGGCCAGCTGAACAATGCCCGATCCGCCCTGAAGTCCAGATAAACAGATGATCCAGCCGGTGACACTGGTACCGAGGATAGCACCAAGGATGATGCCGATGGCCTGCTTGACCTTCATCATACCGGAGTTCACGAAACCGACTGTCATGATGGAAGTCGCAGAAGATGACTGGATAACGGCAGTGACGCCTGCGCCGAGGCCAACGCTCTTCCAAGTGGTGTTAGTCAGCTTATAAAGAAGGATCTCCAGCTTGTTGCCGGCGAGCTTCTTAAGCCCGTCTCCCATGAGCTTCATGCCGAAGAGGAAGAGGGCCACACCGCTCAGTAATGTAATTACATCTGATATTTCCATAGAACCTCGGTTACTATTCTACTCCACTTCAAACCACAATAAAAAAGCCAGCTAAATTATTAGCTGGCTTCTATAACTTACTTCTTTTTAGATGACTTACTTTCAGGAGCGCTCACGCCGATAATCTCATCGATGAGACCGTAGGCAAGTGCCTGTTTGGGATCCATGTAGTTATCGAGAGCGATATCTCGGGTGATGGTCTCCAAACTCTGTCCGGTCCTCTCAACAAGGATGTCCTTGAGGATATCTTCGAGTCGTTTAAGTTCTTTGACCTGGACCATGACATCAGCAGTCTTACCACGAGCACCACCAGAAGCCTGATGGATCATGATGGTGGAATGAGGAAGAGCAAATCTCTTACCCTTGGCACCGGCACAAAGCAGGATGGATGCCATGCTGGCAGCCATACCGATGGCGATGGTGCTGACATCGGGCTTGATGAGCTGCATAGTGTCATAGATAGCAAGGCCTGAATTGACCTCACCACCGGGAGAGTTGATATACATCATGATATCTTTGGTCGGATCTTCTCGTTCCAGATAAAGGAGCTGAGCAATGATGGTATTGGCCATGTGCTCTTCGATCTCTTCACCGACGAAGATGATCCTTTCCTTGAGAAGAAGGGAATAGATATCATATGATCTTTCGCCCTGAGATGACTTCTCGATCACATAAGGGATAAGGTAATTATCTTTTCTTTCCATGTTTAAACTCCTTCTCAATCAATCTAGCTCATTTCCATGAGATATGAAACTATTCGGCAGCCTCTTCAGCAGCTTCAGCTTCTTCTTCATGATCATGGGCATGATCGTGTGAATGGACGAGAGTAGCCTTCTGCTCTTCGGTCCAGTCAGAGGCACCGCAGTCAACAAGGAACTTGAGAGTCTTGTTGGAAGTGTTCCAGTTCCTGATGTTGCGTCGGTTCTCAGGAGTGTTCAAAGCATTGAGTCTCTTCTCAGGATCCGGAGCATCGCTGACGAAGAGCTTGAGCTGGGCATCGATCTCTTCTTCAGTGGTATCAATGTTCTCAACGTCCATGACCTTGGAGACGACGAGGTTATTCTTAACTCGGGTCTCAGCAGAAGGTTTGTAGGACTTGCGGAGATCTTCGATATTGGTGCTCTTGATGATGGAATCGAATTCTTCCTGGGAATTGACGGAGTTCTTGACTCGTTCGTAATATTCATCGACCATGACATCGAGTTCGCGTTCGACGAGATAGTCAGGATATTCAATCTTGCTGCCTTCGACGATCTTGTCGAGGACCTTTTCGGTGTAACCAGCGCGGATATTGTCTTCTTCACGATGCTTGAGTTCATCGTAGACGATCTTCTTGAGACCGGCGACATCTTTGCAGGTGGGGATGATGGACTTAGCGAATTCATCGGTGAGTTCAGCCATCTGTTCCTTACGGATCTCGTTGACGGTTACCTTGAAAGCAATTCGTCGGGAAGGCTTCTGTTCTTCTTCCTTGACTTCCTCTACACCATCACCTTCTTCGATGGGTTTGACATCCATATTGGGTTCAAAGAAATCGAGTTCGAATTCCTTTGTATCGTCTTTCTTCATGCCAATGACTTCTTCGGAGAAGCCCTTTACAGGATATTCAGAACCGACAGTGACCTGGAAAGGCATGCCTTTCTGCTGGATGAAGGGTTCATCACCGCTATGGCTGTCGAGATCGACAGTGACGATGTCACCATTCTCGATAGGACCTTCAGATTCGGTCCAGTTGGCATTCTGCTTGCGGAAACGATTGATGATGTTGTCGACATCTTCATCTTTGACTTCTGCTTCCTGATAATCGATTCTGACAGCTTTGTAGTCGCAGAGATCAACGATCGGAGTCAAAGGAATGACTGCTTCAAAAGTGACAGGATCTTCACCGATGACATGGATGTAAGGTCGTGCATACATCTCAATCTTTTCATCAGTGATGATCTTTTCGCAGGCAATGGGAACATAGTCTTCATATACCTCGGTATTGAAGGCATCCTGGCCGACATGATTGATGAGCAGCTGCTTAGGAGCCTTTCCCTTTCGGAAACCGGGAACGATGATGTCCTTATTGAGTCTCTTATAAGTCTCTTCGCTTGCCTTAGCAAGTTCTTCTGCATCTAATTCGACTTTGATCGTAGTGGTTCGATTTTCGGTCTTGGATTCAACGAGTTTCATTATTTCTCTCTCCCCTATATTAGTTATCTAAATGAATATGAAGATCCTTGAGTTGCTGTTTCTCAACAACATCAGGAGCATTGAACAACATATCCTGGGCACTCTGGTTCTTCGGGAAGGCAATGACTTCTCGGATGGAATCAGCGCCGCAGAGAAGCATCACGACACGGTCGATGCCCATGGCGATACCGCCGTGAGGAGGTGCACCATAGTTGAATGCTTCAATGAGATGTCCGAATCGGTCCTGAGCGATATCTTCGGGATAGCCCATGACCTTGAGGACCTGTTTCTGTAAGTCAGCTTCGTGGATTCGGATGCTGCCGCCGCCGATCTCGAAACCGTTCAGAACGATATCATAGGATTTAGAACGTGCCTTGCCAGCATCTTCCATAGTGATGAGTCCCTTATCTTCATCGAAAGGTGCGGTAAAGAGATGATGGACTGCATCCCAGCGCTTTCCTTCCTCGTCCCACTTGAAGAGAGGGAAGTCGACGATGAAAGCGAAACAGAATTCATTAGGATCAGCCAGACCCAGTCTGAGACCCATCTCCTGTCGCAGTCTGCCAAGAACATCTAAGGTCTTGTCTTCTTTGTCTGCGATCAGGGCGACGAGATCGCCGGGATTAACTTCCATACGCTTGGCGATAGCCTTGAGCTGATCAAGAGTGAGGTACTTGGTAGCAACGGATTTAACGGATTCAACAGTGAGTTCGTCGATGGAAGGAGCTTCATCGGTATAAGCCAGAGGAAGCATACCCTTGGAACCGTAGGTCTTAGTCAGTTCGACGAGTTCCTGCTGTTCAGCACGTGAATACTTGGCACAGCCGGGCAGAACGATGCCCATGACCTTGCCACCGTTGGCTACGGTATCGCGTAATACTGAGAAATCACAGTTGGCAACGATGTCAGAGATGTCTTTGATCTCCATACCAAAGCGGAGATCAGGCTTGTCGCTGCCATACTTGGACATAGCTTCGAAATAATTGATTCTGGGGAACTTGCGGGGATACTTGGCATCAGGTCGTAAAGTATCCATGATCTCAAGGAGCATTCGCTCAGTAAGATTCATGACATCTTCAGGATCGACAAAACTCATCTCGATGTCGAGCTGAGTGAATTCAGGCTGTCGATCAGCACGGGTGTCTTCATCACGGAAACACTTGGCTACCTGATAGTAACGTTCAAGGCCGCCGACCATGAGGAGCTGCTTCATCTGCTGAGGGGACTGAGGGAGCGCATAGAAAGTGCCGGGATGTAATCGGCTCGGGACCAGATAGTCTCGGGCACCTTCAGGAGTACTCTTGGTCAGAATCGGAGTCTCGACTTCGAGGAAGTCTTCTTTATCGAGGAAAGTCCTCATCATATGGACAACCTTGTGTCGGAAGATGAGGTTGCTCTTCAAGGTAGGTCGTCGCATATCGAGGTATCGATATTTGAGTCGGAGGTTCTCATCAACATCGGATTCTTCGTTGATATAGAACGGAGGAGTCTCAGATGTATTCAGGATGACGAGTTTATCGACGAGGAGTTCGATCTCGCCGGTAGGAAGCTTTTCATTGACTGTGCCTTCAGGTCTGGGGGAAACGACGCCCTCGGCCTGAATACAGAACTCACTTCGGAGAGTGCTGGCCAGTTCATGTGCTTCTTTATTGGTCTCAGGATTGAAAACGATCTGTAATAATCCTGAACGATCTCTTAAGTCTATAAAGATGAGTCCGCCATGGTCACGTCGACGGTCGACCCATCCAGCAACCGTTACTCTTTGCCCTTTGTTAGATAGATTCAGCGATTGGGCGTTATGAGTCCTCAGCATTTAACACCTCTTATTTAATAGTGCACAATATCAAGAGATTATACATTGAAATATAGTTTCCGTTCAATATCACACAGGCATAATTGAAAGAAATCGTCTCAAACGTCTCAAACCATGCCATCAAAATCCCTCAAAAAAGCCCCTAAAACTATTGTTTTTGCCCATTTTAGCTATGGTATAATTTTCTCTAACTTTCATATCAAATCTGATTTCAACTCGGAGGGATATTATGGCTAAACTCGATCCTACCCAGATGGCTGATTGGCAGATCGCCGAAGCAGCAGAAGAGAACATGAAGAGCGTACGACAGCTCGCATCCGAATGGGGCATCGAAGAAACAGAACTTCTCCCCTACGGTCATGACATCGGCAAAGTCGACTACAATGCCGTTCTCAAACGACTTGGCAACAAACCCAACGGAAAGTTCATCGACGTCACCGCTATCACCCCTACTCCCCTCGGTGAAGGTAAGAGTACTACCACCATGGGTCTCGTCGAAGGTCTGGGCAAACGAGGCCAGAAAGTATCCGGTGCCATCCGACAGCCTTCGGGCGGCCCCACATTCAACATCAAGGGCAGCGCCGCCGGCGGCGGTCTCTCCCAGTGTATCCCTCTGGTTCCTTTCTCTTTAGGTCTCACCGGCGATATCGACAACATCAACAATGCCCATAACCTGGCCATGGTGGCACTCACCAGCCGGATGCAGCACGAAGCCATCAACACCGATGAGTTCCTGGCCAAACGAAACCTCAAGAGATTAAATATCGATCCTAACAATATCCAGATGAAATGGATCATGGACTACTGTGCCCAGTCTCTCCGCAATATCATCATCGGTATCGGCGGAAAGATGGACGGTTACATGATGGAATCCGGTTTCGCCATCACCGTCAGCTCCGAAATCATGGCTATCTTAGCCGTCTTCAAAGACCTCAAAGATCTCCGAGAACGAATGAGCAGGATCGTAGTCGCATACGACCGACAGGGCAACCCCATCACCACCAAAGACCTAGAAGTCGATGGCGCCATGACTGCCTGGATGGTCAAAGCCACCAACCCCAACCTCTTACAGACCATCGAAGGCCAGCCTGTCCTGGTACATGCCGGTCCTTTCGCCAACATCGCTGTCGGCCAGTCATCCATCGTAGCCGACCGACTGGGTCTCAAACTTTCTGATTACCATGTTACCGAGAGCGGCTTCGGTGCTGACATCGGTTTTGAAAAGTTCTGGAACATCAAGAGCCGACTCAGCGGCCTTACCCCTGACTGTGCCGTTATCGTAGCCACTATCCGTGCTCTCAAGATGCACGGTGGCGGTCCCAAAGTCGTCCCCGGCAAACCGTTGGATGAAGCTTATACCAAGTCCAATCCTGACCTGGTCGCCAAGGGCTGCGACAATCTCCTTGCCCACATCGAGACCGTACGAAAAGCCGGTATCCGACCTGTTGTCTGTATCAACCAGTTCAAGTTTGACTCCGAAGACGAGATCAAAGTCGTCCGCGAGATCGCTGAAAAGGCCGGTGCTAAAGTCGCACTCTCCAACCACTGGGCCAAGGGCGGCGACGGTGCATTGGAACTTGCCGATGCAGTCATGGACGCCTGCAAAGAAAAGAACGATTTCCACTTCCTGTATGATCTCGACATGCCTCTCACCCAGAGGATCGAGCTCATCGCCAAGGAAGTATATGGTGCCGACGGCGTAACTTATCAGCCTGAAGCTAAAGCTAAGATCAAGAAACTCGAAGAGGATCCTGAATCCAAAGAGATGTGCACTTGTATGGTCAAGACCCACCTGTCTCTCTCTCATAATCCTGACCTCAAAGGCCGTCCGACCGGCTGGACCCTCCCCATCCGAGACGTCCTCACATACAAGGGTGCCGGATTCATCGTACCTGTTGCCGGTGAGATCAAACTCATGCCGGGCACCGGTTCCGATCCTGCATTCCGACGTATCGACGTGGATACCGACACCGGACGAGTCAAAGGACTGTTCTAATGCCCAAAATCAGCGTACACGGCAAAGGCATCGAAAGCACAACTTTCGCTGTCGGAGCTGGCGTGCGTCTGTTCGATGTCCTACTTGAAAAAGGCCTCTATGTTGAGAACGACTGCGGAGGTCTGGGGACATGCGGCAAATGCAAAGTCATCGTAAACGGCAAAGAAGTGCTTGCCTGTCACTACATCATCGATGATGATATCGATGTAACAATCAAGCACACTCTTTCCAAGCCTGCACATTCCAAAGAGTTATCCCATCTCGACCCGATATCCCCTATCCTCAGCAATGACCTTTCGGGAATGATCCTGTTCAATTACAAAGGAACTGTATACACCAGCACAGCATCCAACGGCGACAGCTGTAAGGCGGTATTATTCGATATCGGCACTACGACTGTCCGTGGTCAGGTATTAGACATCAAGAGCGGTGATATCCTGGACGAAGTGGCTGTCTACAATAAACAGATTCCATACGGTTCTGACGTCATAAGCAGGATCGTTTACGCTGAAAAGCATGATGCAGTAGCCCTGCTGCAAAAGAAACTCACCGAGACGATGAATGAAATCATCGATGAATTGAACGTAAATAAAAACGAGATCGATCTAATCTTCTGTGCCGGAAACAGCATAATCACGCACTTCCTCTACGGTGTCGATCCAAGATCTATCAGATATCAGCCGTACTTACCGGCATTCACTGAAAAAGACCCTATCCCTGCCTGCAAACTCGGTATCGATGTACCTGAAAAAGTTACTCTGATAGCCGTACCATTGGTAGCAAGCTATGTCGGAGGCGATATCGTTGCCGGCATCATCGGAGCAGGCCTCAATAAGACAGAAGACACTACCCTTTATATCGATATCGGCACCAACGGCGAGATCGTCCTGGGAAACAAAGACTGGATGATCTCAGCAGCAGCATCGGCTGGCCCCAACTTCGAAGGCGGCGAGATAGACTGCGGCATGCTGGCACAGGACGGCGCCATCGATGACGTCATGATCGAAAATGGTACAGTCAAAGTACATACCATCGGAGAAGCGGAACCGCTGGGGATCTGCGGATGCGGTCTCATCAATACGATAGCCACTCTATTTGAAAACCAGTGGATCGATAAGAAAGGACAACTCATCGTAGGGAAGATGGGCAGATACTTCTCAGATGGGCGTTTCATGATCTCTGACAGTATCTATCTTTCCCAGACAGATATCGATAACTTCATCAAAGCCAAAGGTGCAGTATTTGCCGCCTGTCAGACCCTGATCGATAAAGTCGGGATCTCGGTCGATGAAATTAAAGACGTCATCATCTCCGGTTCCTTCGGAAAGCATCTCGATGTCGAGAATGCCGTGAAGCTGGGCATGCTCCCCAAGATAAAGCACGGCAATTACAGATTCATTGGAAACGGTACGCTCCTCGGCATGCATATGGCACTCCTCGACAAGGATGCAGCAGACGAACTCTTCACAGTTGCTGAAAGAGTTACATATGTGGAGCTCTCAGAGGAACCGGGATATATGGATAACTTCTCGGCAGCACTCTTCATCCCCCATACCAATATTTCATTATTCAAATAACATAGATCTCGAACTTGTTTAGCCGTGACAGCCTTGCTGTGACGGTTTTTTTTAAAAAAAGTTAAAAAAGGGTATTGACAAGTGATATCTTTATGTTATTATTGAGATATCATTTTAATATCATTGATTGAGAGAGAGAATAAATCAAGGAATGAAAGCTTATCGTGGACGATACTCAGAAGAAACAGGTGCCATTAAGGCTTTCTGCCAAGCTGTACGAACAGATATCAGCTTGGGCGGAAGAAGACTTTCGATCAGTCAATGGACAGATTGAATATCTGTTGACGGAATGCATCAAACAAAAGAATAAGATTAAGTGACTGTGACGCCCTCTATCAGCTGAAAAGGCCCCGGCAAGGCAAAAGTTAAACCGGGGCCCAGACAGTCCCCAAGAACACAGTGGTCAAAGGCCCCGGAAAAAAGCAAAAGTTAAACCGGGGCCTTTTTGTGTATATACGTCCCTATCTCCTATACTTAAATCACTATGAAGAAATACATATATCTGATGCTCTCAGCACTCCTCATCCTCACACTTTGCGTGTCATGTTCCGGCGATAAGAAAGAACGCACTCTTTCCGGCAAGACTTATACCGGCCCTTCATGGATCGTCGATCAGTCAAAGACTTACTATGCAGAGATCGACACGACCGAAGGCATGATGAAGATGTTCTTACTGGACGACACTGCACCGTTTGCCGTCAACAGCTTCATCTTCCTGGCATCTGAAGGGTTCTTCGATAACATGTATTTCTTCCGCACCATCGATGATTTCATGATCCAGACTGGCGACCCCAACCATCTGGGAACCGGCGATGCTGGATACAGATTCGAAAGCGAACTCCCTGCCCCATACATCTATGAACCTGGAATCGTTGCCATGGCCAATTCCGGCAGTAACGGTTCCAACGGTTCACAGTGGTTCATCTGCACAGGGGAGAAGAGCACAACACTGAACTATAACCCGATCTATGTCGAGATCGGTTACATCTATGAAGGTCTGGATGTAGCTAAGAAGATCGCAGCCAAGAAGGTCACTGAGAATCCACTCACCGGCGAGCTCAGCTATCCCACCGACCCCACCTATATCAATTCGATCCAGATCTTCGTGATCAATGAGAACATATCCCTTACCGGTAAATAGCAAAGCATTGGAGGACTAAGCTGTGAATAAACGAGTATTACTCACGTTACTTGCGATACTGGCAGGCCTCGTATTCGTCGGGTTCGGCGTGTTCAACCTCATCCAGCAAAGTAAATATATCGAGACGACAGCTGTCGTAAGCAATGTCGATTATGAATATGACTACGTCGATGAAGAGACCGATGTCGAGATAACTGTCAGATATACAGTAGATGGGAAAGAATACGAATCAATACTGAACTCGACATCCACCAACTATAAAGTCGGCGATACCCTCAAGATCAAATACGACCCCAAAGATCCTTCAAAAGTGATCAACGCCAGCAAGTCCTATGCTTTTATAGCCATAGGTTTTGGCCTTCTGGTGATAATCATCTGCGTGTTCAGTCTCCTGCGCGGAGGACGGTAAGAGACACTATTTGATAGTGTCTTTGATGAACTGCTGCATCTTGATAGACAGGTTCAGACGCATCGAATCGACCTGCATGCCGTACTTGTGCTTGTTCTCAAGGAGCTCTCGATAGTTAAGGTCCTTCGTCTCGCCATCGACACTGATAGAAACGCTCTTATCATAAGTACCCAAGAGTTTGGCACAATCTGCATAGGCTTCCTTAGAGGCTTCCTTGGTAGCTTTACCAGACGCCATCTTGAAGGATGCATAATTGCTGGATTCCATATTGTTGATAAGGAATCGTTCATAGAAAGCCAGATCTGAATTAAGACTGTCCAGCTTATGGGCCGCATCAGCCAATTCTAGGAACTGCTTGTTGATATCCATATTGAAGAGCAAAGCGACATCCCAATAGATATCGTCGAAGCGCTTCTTATCTAAGGCAACGAGGACTTCTTTCCTCAATGAATAGAGCTGGATGCCGGCGTTCTGATGCTGATGAACATTGGATGCAATAGCCTGCTTTTTGACCGTAGAGTTGTTAACAGCATTGAAGACACAGATGAGAATCGTTGCAATGGCATAGATCAATGTGATGAAGACCATCGACCAATCAGCAGATATATCAATCATGTTGTGCTCCTTTACCGGCGCTCTGTATCTAGCCCTTAAGAATAGCTCTGTGGAAGACTTTCTGGCCTTTCTTAATGACAGCACCAGCTGTGATCTGTGCTTTAGTAACTACAAAAGTAGGCTCGGTCACTTTGACTTCATCGACAGTAACGCCGCCCTGAAGGATGAGACGTCGTGCTTCGTTCTTGCTCTTGGCAAGGTTGCAGGCGATCATCAAATCAAGGATGCCGATACCATCATCAGAAACAGTGTCGATCTCAGTGGTCGGCATGTTTTCTGCACTGACCTGTCCGGAGAACAACGCTTTAGCGGTCTCAGCCGCCTTATCAGCCTCGTCTTTGCCATGGACCAAGGAAGTCAGTTCATGAGCCAAAATAGCCTTCTTTTCGTTAATACGGGAGCCGTCCCACTTTTCCATCTCTTCGATCTCGGAAAGAGGGAGGAAAGTAAGCATGCGGAGGCACTTCATGACATCGGCGTCATCGACGTTCCTCCAGTACTGATAGAAATCATACGGAGAGGTCTTTTCAGGATCTAGCCAGACGGCACCTTTTGCGGTCTTGCCCATCTTCTTGCCTTCGCTATTGAGAAGGAGAGTGATGGTCATGGCATAGGCATCATCACCGGTCTTCTTCCTGATGAGTTCAGTTCCGGCCAGCATGTTGCTCCACTG
>DBXC01000006.1:72688-80478 GCA_002309415.1 Dehalococcoidia bacterium UBA1222 | reverse complement strand
GCTTGTAGCATTCAGCACGAAGCATGGTGTTAACAGAGAAATGAGGACCCACATCTCGTAAGAGCTCGATATAGTTCAGACCAAGCAGCCAATCAGCATTGTTGACCATGATAGCTTTGTCGGGGCCAAAGTCGATGAAACGTTCCATCTGGATCTTGAACTTATCACAGTTGGCCTGAATAGTTTCAGGAGTCATCATGGTTCGCATATCAGTCCTGCCGGAAGGATCACCGATATAACCTGTGCCGCCGCCAACAAGGACAATGGGCTTATTGCCGGCCATCTGCAGNNTTCATAAGGCATAAAGCCATGAAATGACCGACATGGAGCGAATCAGCTGTCGGATCAAATCCGATATAGAAACGGGCACCGCCGTTATTGATCAGGTTCCTGATCTCTTCTTCGTCAGTTACCTGAGCGATAAGTCCGCGGGCCTGGAGTTCTTCGTAAATACCCATAACAAAAACCTACCTTAGCAATAAAAAACCAGATAAAGGGTGGCTTTATCTGGCACATATTATAAACTAACTCAAAAGGTAATAAAAAACATTAATCTAAGAGTTTGGGCTTAAAGATCGATATCGATCATATGGGAAGAAACCAGCTTAACTTTGCCGTTGATCATCAGCGATTCCATAGATTCGTCCTTGTATCTGGCTTCTACGCCAATCTCACCGCCGGGTTGTTTCAGACTGAGACTCACGTTCTCGTTCTTATCGACTGCAAGCCAAACGCCTACGGCAGGNNGCCAGCCGTACCGCTGGCGCAGGAATGTTCCCAGAACAGCGTGTCGGACTTCTTAACATAGACCAATGGAACGAGCTTTGAGTTCTCTTCATCAAAGAGGAGAATACCTAATGAATCAACTTCAAGCATCTCGCACCAGGTATCGATTAACTTTTCGGCATCTTTATAATCCAAATTCCAGGATACGATTGCATGAGAGATACCTTTGAAATGGACGACAGGGACTGAAACATCATTTCCCTCTTCGTCAGGCAGGATCCTCAACCACACTGAGTTTGGAATCGGCATTTCAGCCGTTCCCTTCCAGTCGTTGCCGGCGCTGTCGAGGATAACATCAAGGATCTCATCAGAACCAGAAACGGCGATTTTGACGTTGCCATTGTTCCTGCCGGTATTCTTAAGATAGACTGCTGCAGCACACATAGTGGCATTGCCGCAGAATTCACCTCCAGCCATCTGCAATCGAATGTCATGCCCATCGGCAGCTTCTTCCAAAAAGCCTACCTGCTCCACATCTTCATGCTTCTGCATGAGCAAGTCAGCGACTTTCTTATGATCGTCTCGTCCGACTAAAGTCTCAACGATGATCGTCTTGTTCCCGGATGGGTCAAGGATTGAATAATCAATACGCATAAAAGGATCCTATCTCTGATAAGTCTGCAGGAACTGTCTGGTTCGCGCCTGCTGGGGATTACCGAGTACGATCTCGGGATCGCCCTCTTCTACGATGACACCGCCGTCGATAAAGATCACTCGATCGGATACGACACGGGCAAAAGGCATCTCATGAGTCACGATGACCATGGTCATCTTTTCTTCAGCCAGCTGTCGGATGACTTTCAATACTTCGGCAGTCAATTCAGGATCGAGAGCCGATGTAGGTTCATCGAAGAAAAGGATCTCCGGTTTCATGGCAAGAGCACGAGCAATAGCGACTCGCTGCTGCTGACCGCCGGAAAGCTGATAAGGATAAGCATTTGCTTTGGATTCAAGACCCATCTTTTTGAGGAGCTTATGAGCTTCCTCCATAACTTCTTCTTTGTTACGATGCTGGATCATGATCGGAGCTTCTGTAACGTTCTTAATTACTGAGTAATGCGGGAAAAGGTTGAAATTCTGGAAGACCAAACTGAAATAATTCTTGATCTCCGCAAGGTGGCTGGAGCTTACATAAGTCGCCTTATTCTCTTCATCCACCGTAGTAGCATCTTTGCCAAGGTATCTAATCTTGCCGGAGTCAACCTTCTCAAGAAAAGTCGCACAACGCAGGAGAGTCGATTTACCTGAACCTGAAGGACCGATGATCGATACGACTTCACCATGACCAACTTCTAATGAGATATCACGCAGGACCTCAAGATCGTTGAAGGATTTTCCGATGTTTTGCATTTCAAGTACTTTCATGAGAATCCCAGCCTATTTGTAATAATCCAATTTCTTTTCGATCTTTTCCATCACGAACGCAACCACATAATTAGCGACATAATAGAACAGTGCGGCTACTGCGAATGGAATCATAGATGTTCCGCCGGCAGCGATCTGCTTTGTGACGGAGAACAGTTCCTGATATGCAAGAGTGAAAGCAAGAGAAGTGTCTTTGACAAGAGTAATCGCCTCGTTGGTCATAGCAGGCAACACTCTCTTGGCAACCTGAGGCATGATGATCTTGTAGAATGTCTGAAATTTAGAATAACCGAGAATCTCGGCTGCTTCATACTGACCGATTGGCATCGACTCAACGCCGCCTCGGTAGATCTCAGCAAAATAAGCTGCATAGTTCATTACGAAACCAACAATGATGGCCGGAAAACGCCATGTTGCAATGTTCATACCAAACATGAAATAAGGCGCAAAATACCAGACGAGAAGCTGGAGCATGAGAGGAGTGCCTCTCATGACTGAGATATAGAACTTCGTGACGTATCGCACAGGCGCAAACTGAGACTTCCTCAGTTTGCAGACGATCATCCCTAATGGTACAGCACCGATTAAGGTCAGTATAAATATTGCACAGGTCTTGAGCATGCCCTGGCCCATGAGGCTGAGCATTACTCCGAATTCCATTGTCACTTTGGTTGCCTTTCAATTCAAGAGGACATTGGGTGAATGCAATCACCCAATGTCCCGAACAATAAACTATTTATCTGCTATTTGTTTCTATTCCCAGCAGAGGAATTCCTGAATGTCAGGATAGTTGGCAGCAAGCCTGTCGAAAGTGCCATCTTTGTAGAGAGCATCGATAGCCTTATTGACCTTATCGCGGAGTTCAGTATCAGCAACACGGAAACCGATACCATAGGTCTCTTTGCCAAGGACTTCGTCCATGATCTTGAGGCTGGAATCCTGAGCGATATAGAAACGAGCTGCAGTGATGTCGATAGCGACTGCATCGATACCGCCGGCCTTGAGATCGGTGACGGCAACGGTGAAATCAGAGTAAGTCTTAAGATCTTTGAAAGTATTCTTAAGTTCTACCTGATCGCCATCGTTGAGCAAATGGAAACCTGAAGTATCGTTCTGGACACCGACCAGCTTGCCGGCAAGGTCTTTCAGGGTCTTCAGTGTTGAGTCTTTCTTGATAAGGACGACCTGAGTATTGTTGGAGTAGACCTTGGACCAGGCATAATCGTTCTCGAGACCTTCGATGGTGAAACCGGACCAGATGCAGTCAATGGCACCGGAGTCGAGTTCGAGTTTCTTGGCGTCCCAGTTGATGGGAACAGGTTCGTATTTCCAGCCATAGTATTCACAAACAGCTTTGCAGAGGTCGATATCGAAACCACCGTATTTACCATCATCCTGAAGGTAGGAATACGGAGGATACTCCTGATCGAAACCATGCTTGAAAGTGAATTCCTTGTCTTTGCCTTTGCAACCGGCCATAGCGATCATAGAGACGATCATGACTGCTGCAAGGAGTAAATAGAGAATCTTTTTCATTATTTCTTTTTATCCCCTTCCATTTTTTTGAGACGGTCGACTGCCTGTCGGTAGCCGCCAGTTCCATACATAAGGCATCGGTTCACGCGGCTGATGGTAGCAGAACTTACAGAAGTAGCTTTTGAGATCTCCTGATAGTTTTTGCCTTCATCAAGCATACGAGCGACCTGTAATCTTTGTGCCATATCCTGCATCTCGCGGATCGTGCAGAGGTCTTCGAAAAGAGCGTAACACTCGTCAACGTTCTCAAGGTTCAGGATGGCTTTAAAAAGTTCATCGATCGATTCACTACGCAAAGCACTCATAAACAGACACCTTCTTTCAAAAACAACGCTAACACTCTATCACTTTAATAGGATAAAGTCAAAAAGTAATAAAGAGCGCTAACAGAGTTTTTTCAAAGAAATTAGAATCGGTCTTTTACGCTCTTGCGCATGAAGACGTGCTTCCAGCTTCCGCCCTTCTTTCTCATCTCGATGAGTCTGGGGATATACCACAGATACGGAATCAGGATATAGATCAGAGTGAACCACCAGTAATTGGTCCCCTTATACATGACAGCGCCGAGGATCGGGAACGATACCATGGCAATACCGTATGAAATGGTCGGGACCTTGGTGATCAGGAGAAGAAGCAGGAAGATCGGGAAAGAGATGACCCAGATCCAGGGAATGAAAGCAGTGGTAGCACCGATGGCAGTAGCACCGCCCTTGCCGCCCTTGAACTTGAGGAAAATCGGGAAATTATGACCGAGGATCGCAATCAGACCAGCCAGGAACTGGATGATATCAGTCATGCCGAGCCAGCGTGCAGCCAATACAGGAAGCGCGCCTTTAGCAAGGTCGCAGAGAAGTACAGCAATGCCCCAGCCAAAACCAAGACTGTACACGGAGTTCATCGTGCCCATGTTCTTGCTGCCGACAGTTCGGATATCGACACCATTCTTGATCCTGCCAGCGAGATAAGCTGAAGGGAATGAACCCAAGAGATATGCTCCTACGAGCACGAGTGCAACTTGCCACCAAATCATGATCTGTCTGATCCTCTCTACTTTATTCTTCGATATCTCTGATTACGGCTGTTCGGTTTATCCGGAACCGTCATCTCGATAAGACCGGCCTCGATTGCCGGCTGGATATACAGTTTTCTGAAAGACTGTCTGTGATGGAGTCCCAATGCATCCAAAAGCTGTCGGGACGTCATCGGTTTATCGCCCAATACGCTCATGAGCTTCTCGACCTGGATAGAAAGCTCGTCAGAATGATCTGCCTCATCATCTCCAAAATCGTAATCGTCATCACGGTCATCGAAATCATCGGGGACCGTCTGTATCTTTCCTTCGGGGATATCGTAAAGGGCATCATAAAGGACATCGAGCATGAACATGATGAATGGTGCGATGTCCTGCTCGTCATAAGACTTGGCCATAGCCTGATAATAAAGTGCCTTACGTTCATTGATCAGGCTTTCAATGGGG
Source organism: Dehalococcoidia bacterium UBA1222 (assembly GCA_002309415.1). The sequence continues at coordinate 75,314 of DBXC01000006.1, read as the reverse complement.
CAATAAGCAAAGAAAGGTTTCCAGTGATAAAGGAGCAGCATCTGCCACATCCTGCCTACCCTGCCGTTACCGACAGAGAACGGATAGATGTTCTCGAACTGATAGTGGAAGATGGTGCTCATGATGAGCGGATGTTCGTTGGTGGACCTTGCCCATTCAACGAGATCATCAAGGGCACTTCTGATCTGAGTAGGAGGTGCTCCCAGATGGAAGATCGTGGTGTCATCGTGGATACCGCCCAATTCGTTCCTGATCATACCGGCATCATCGAAGATGCCGTTCATCAGAGTCCTGTGTAGATCAAGGATGTCATCAATGTTATAAGGATCAAGGAACAGGAATTTATCATACGCCGAATTGGCATTATTAAGGACGACATCAGTACCGGAATCCATCTTATGAACAACGGCTTCGATGTCTTCGAATTCGACATCGAGTTTATCCATCAAACAGTTGGAATAGATATTCTGTGCTCTATTCTCGAGCTGAAGATCAGTATCTGTCTCAAGCGCATTGGAAAGAGACTTCGCTCCCACGAGTTCCGAGACCGCGGCGAGTTTATTGAGCAATTCAGATGTGATCGAATATCTTGGATAATACATGTCTGTACCTCTGACTTGTTCTCTAATTATACCGCACAAGTCGATAAGAATAAAGAAAACTTATATCTTTGCAGGCATACGCTATGCAGATCTTAATAGCAAAAACGGCATAACATGAGTTATCCTGAAGTAAAACTCAATATGGGAGAACACCATGAAGATCACAGCCATCAACACCAGTCCCAGAAAGAACTGGAATACCGCACAGCTTATCAAAGAAGCCGTCAAAGGAGCCGAATCAAAAGGCGCCGAGATCGTTTATTTCGATCTATATCAGCAGGAAAAATTCACCGGCTGTATCTCATGTTTCGGATGCAAGAGAAAGCCCAATGAAGGCAAGTGTGTCTACAAAGACGGCATTCTCCCCATCCTTCAGTCAATTAGAGAATCAGATGCTGTCATCATCGGTACTCCCAATTATCTCGGACAGCCAAGCGCCGGTTTCAGAGCATTGTATGAACGTATCGTATTCCAGAATCTGACCTACCGCGTGGACGACCGATTCTATGAAGAATACAAGAAGCCCACACTTTTCATCATGACCAGCAACGTTCCTGAAGAAGGCTATCAGCAGGGGCCTTATGCAGAGATGATCAAAACATATCAGGCAGGTCTCGCTGCCAATATAGGTCCTACTGAAGTATTCATCTGCGGCAACACACTTCAGGTCAAGGATTACAGCATCTACAACTGGAACATGTTCGACTCTAAGATCAAAGAAGAACGCCATAGGACAGTCTTCCCACAGGAACTCAGAAACGCATATGAACTGGGAGCAAATCTAGTCAGAGGATAACTCTCAAATTGCCCGCAGAGCAAAGTAAAAGTATAATTTGCTCAATCATGGAAACTATTAATCCACAGGAAGATAAAGCATACCCGTTGGGCACCGTCGTAACGGTCGGTGTCTTTGACGGAGTACATATCGGACATCAGCAGATCCTCGACGAGGTCAAACGGCAGGCAAGGCCCGGTCAGCAGAAATTGGCCGTGACATTCCATCCTCATCCGGATATCCTCTTCAATCCCAATGGCGGTTTCCGCTACATCCAGACCCTCGACGACCGCATCGAAACTCTCAAAAAGTATGGTTGCGACGACGCGATCGTACTGGAATTCGACCGAACACTTGCTGATACCACTCCCGAAATGTTCATCGATTACCTCATCGATGAATTCGAAATGCAGACTCTGGTATTAGGCTGGGATTTCGCTCTCGGCAAAGGACGAGCCGGAAACTATGCAGTCCTCAGCAAGCTGGGAGAAGAAAGAGACGTAAAAGTCATCCAGGTACCTGCATACCAGTACAAAGATGAGATCGTCTCATCGACCGTGATCAGAAAAGCCATCATCGATGGAGACTTAGATAAAGCTAATAGTATGCTGGGAAGACCTTTCAAACTCACCGGCAAGGTCGAGCACGGAAAACATATCGGGACCGATGTCCTGCACTTCCCCACTGCTAATTTCTCCGAAGATCCAAATATCGTACTTCCTCCCAACGGCGTCTATGCTGCAAACGTCCATCTTGCCGACGGTTCTGTTATGCCTTCCGCCACATTCATCGGGACTCGACCCACATTCAATGGTGTCGGCAAAAAGATCGAGATGCACATCCTGGACTTCAGCGGAGACATCTACGAGCAAGAGATCAGCATCGATTTCATCAAGATGACCCGTGGCGAGATCAAGTTCTCAGACCCCAAACAGCTGGCCGACCAGATCGAAAGCGACATCAAAGGCATCCGCGCCATCCTCGCATAAATCTCTCCATCAGTTTATGTAAAATTACGCTTGACACGCACGTGATACGGGTTTAACCTATTCACAACTATTGGTTCCATTAATCTAATGAAAGGGAGAGAAAAAATGGACGAAAAGCGTGATAAGTGGTCTTCGCGTACGACCTTTATCTTAGGCGCTGTCGGTTCTGCTGTAGGTCTGGGCAATGCCTGGCGTTTCCCTGGTCTTGCAGCTAAGTATGGTGGTGGTACGTTCTTACTCGTATACATCATCGCCATGGT
>DBXC01000006.1:17945-72641 GCA_002309415.1 Dehalococcoidia bacterium UBA1222 | reverse complement strand
CAAAGTGCTCCTGGGAGCATGCGTGCTCTCAACAAGAAAGCCGAAGCTGTCGGTTGGCTTTCAGTAGGCAACGGCCTGACCATCTCGGTCTACTATGCGGTGGTATTCGCATGGGTTATCCTGATGTTCATCCTTTCCTACAAATTCGCCGGTTTCACCGGTGATCCCGCGGCAGCAAGTTCTTTATGGGCTTCCACGATCAACACATCCGGAACTACCAGCATCGGAGACGGCGGCAGCTGGATCGTATGGCCGGTCGTCGGCTGTCTGGTCATTGCATGGGCCTCATGCTGGTATTGTATTCGTAACGGTACGTCGAGCGTCGGCAAGGTCGTAAAATACACCGTATCCCTTCCCGTTATCTGTCTCCTCATCCTAGCAGTGAGAGGTTTCACTCTTCCCAATGCAATGGATGGTATCGCGAAACTCTTCACACCTGTCTTCTCAGCACTTGGTAATCCTTCACTTTGGATCGATGCATTCGGACAGGTCTTCTACTCACTGTCCTGTGCTATGGCTATCATGTTCGCATATGGTTCCTTCCTCAAGAAGGACGCCAACATCGCTGCCGATACCATGATCATCGCTGTCAGCGACTTTGCGATCTCCTTGCTCTCATCCATCGTGATGTTCACCACCATGGCCGGCGTCGGCATGCTCGACAACATCACGGCATCCGGTATCGGTACAGCATTCATCGTCTATCCTCAGGCGATCACACTCCTGACCGGTATCCCTTGGCTCAATGCCGCATTCGCCTATGTCTTCTACTTCTGTCTGGCTACTCTGGCCATCGACTCACTGTTCTCACTGGTCGAAGGTTCAGTCACTTCCTTCTCAGACAAGTTCCACTGGAACAAGAAGAAGACCCTCATCATCTTCTGCGTCGTCGAGTTCGTACTTGGCTTCCTCTTCGTCGGAAGCGCAGGTCTTGCATTCCTCGACATCACCGACTACTTCATCAATGGCTATCCTCTGCTCCTCGCCGGTGCTCTCGAAGCCATCGTCGTCGGCTGGTTCTTCAAACCGCAAAAGGTCCTCGATCAGATCAACCTCAACACCACTGGCTTCAAGATGCCCAAGGTCTGGTTCGAGACTTCCATCAAGTACTTCACTCCTGTCCTTCTCGCTGCCATCCTGATCTGGAACCTTTACTCACTCATCTTCAAGAATGGCGGTATCTATGGTGCCGGTGATGGTTATTCACTGTGGGCCAACATCATCTTCGGTTGGGTAGTCATCCTCTTCAATATCTGCCTTGTCTTCATCGTCAAACTCATCGTAAAGCAGAAAGCAAAGAACGGCTTCATCGAAGACGAGATCGAATGGGACAGCATCCCCGACTAATCAACTATCATTCACTGAAAATCAAAAGGACCCCAGCGATGGGGTCCTTTTTTTATGTCTTTACAAAGATCACTAAGATATCTTCAGGCTCTTCAGATATGCCTTTTGTTCATCCGTGATACGGTAGCTCTCGACTGCTTTCTGGATGGCCTTGTTGTGCGTCCAATTGTCGAGTTTCTTACCTTCGATGAACGTGATCACCGAATCATACTGTTTAGCCAGTGCCGTCGCAAAGTACCATGCCCGCATCATATTCACGTAATAGTCGTCAAAGACGATATCGGCTACAAGTTTGGGATATCTGATATCGAATCCAGTATCGAGATAATTGCTCATGAGGACCTTTATACCGAACCTGACAGTATAAGGATGGTCTGCTTTCAGCCATTTTTTTATGATAACCTCATCATTCAGCCGTTTACAGCCCATGGTGTCGCAGACCGACCAATTATCGACATACGGCAGGAAACGCTCTAATTCGGCGATATAAGACTTCTCGTCCCTGATCTTTTCGAGGATCAAGCCGTGTAATAAGTTTTCTTCGAAGTACTTATGCGGAAGCTCTTTTATGAAAGAGCGGATGACCGCATCATCTTTGATCGATTTAGCAAGAGTCCTTATCTCGGGAATACGTACACCGATCATGGTATCGGGATCGATATTGGGAATGAGCTTTGCAGTAAAACTCTTATAATCAGGATCACGGTGCTCTAAGAGATAAGCTCTGATATCCATGACTAAAACCCGGGATTGCCGATCATAGATAAAAGATCGTTCTCGCTGATGATGGCGACACCGTACTTTTCAGCCTTCTGCAGCTTGCTTCCGGGATCTTCACCGACGACAAGATACTTGGTGTTCTTAGTAACGTCGCTCCTGGGAATACCGCCGTTCTCTTTGATGAGAGCTTCAGCCTGAGGTCGCGAGAAACGTAGGAGCTTACCAGTGATAACAAACTCTAGTCCATCTAAAGGCAGGCCGGTCGTATCATGCTTTTCAGGTTCCGCAGATATCTTAAGTCCGGCTTCCTTGAGCTTAGCAATGATCTCAAGGTTCTCTTTTTCCGAGAAGAAATGGATGATGTTCTCAGCCGTCCTGGGACCGACAGTATCGATAGCTACGAGATCATCATATGATGCCTGGGAAAGCTGCTCTGTTCCGCCGATACGTTCTGCCAGTATCTCTGCCATCTTGGCACCGACATGACGGATACCGAGAGCGCAGATCACTCTGTCAGCAGGCTTTTCTTTGCTGAGTTCAATAGCATCCACGAGCTTTCGAGCCGACTTCTCTCCCATGCGCTGCATCATCATGAGGTTCTGGAATTTATCTTTCAGCGTATAGATATCACCGAAGTCTTTGATAAGACCGTCTTCGATGAGAGATGCCACCACCTGTTCACCGAGACCTTTGATATCCATAGCTTCACGGGAAACAAAATATTCGATCTTTTCCTGCAGCTGAGCCGGACATGCGGCATTGGTGCAGTAATACATGGCATCGTCTTCTTCCTTGAAGATCTCTTCACCGCAGGCAGGACAGGCTGCAAAACCCTTTTCTTCATCGTAAAGTGCCTTAGTCAAACTGTAAGGAGCTGATCGTCCTTCACGCGTGACAGCATCAGGAGTGGGACCAACAACATCAGGAATGACATCACCAGCACGCTGGATGAAAACCGTATCCCCTATCCTGATATCCTTGCGCTGGATATCATCCTCGTTGTGTAAGGATGCACGTGCGACAGTCACACCACCAACTTCGACAGGCGTAAGAATGGCATATGGATTCATGGTGCCGGTCCTGCCGACACTGATGCCGATGTCTTCCAAGGTCGTCCTCTTCTGAATGGCCGGGAACTTATATGCAATGGCCCATCTGGGATCATGAGCGACAGCCCCCAGTCTCTTCTGCTGGTCGATACTGTCAACTTTCACGACCACACCGTCGATGGGATAAGGCAGTGAATTACGATACTGCATGCATTCGCGGTAGTATTCGAGGACCCCATTAAGGTCCTTGACCTTGCGGTTATATTTATTCGTGGTAAAACCTAATTCTTTGAGTTTATCCAGAATTGCCGAATGAGTCTCCGGCATTTCGCCGCCTTCATACCAGCCGAGATGGTAAATCATGACATCGAGAGCTCTCTCTGCTGTGATCCTTGAATCCAACTGTCTCAGAGAACCGGCTGCGGCATTCCTGGGATTGGCAAACAATGACTGCTGTTTTTCAGCTCGTGAAGCATTAAGCTTCTCGAAACTGTCGATAGACATATATACTTCGCCGCGTACTTCGAACCTCTTGGGATAGTCTCCTTCCAGACGCAGCGGTACGTTCCTGATAGTACGGATATTATCGGTCACGTTCTCGCCGACAGTGCCGTCTCCGCGGGTAGCACCGATCTTTAAGACTCCGTCTTCGTAAGTCAGAGCTATAGCAAGCCCGTCCATCTTATGTTCACACATCAGTTCGAAGGGTTCCCCGTCCAGCATCCTGGCCACACGGTTGTACCAAGCCGTCATCTCTTCATCGTTGAAGACGTTCCCAAGTGAGAGCATGGGTACAGGATGAGTAATAGTACCGAATTCAGCACGCGGCTTAGCGCCTACTCTCTGCGTAGGAGAATCAGGAGTGACCAGTTCAGGATATTGGAATTCGAGTGAACGAAGTTCAACCATCAAAGCGTCATACTCGGCATCCGAGATCTCGGGAGCGTCATTGACGTAGTAAAGGATATTATGGCGGTTTATCTCAGACCTTAAGAACTCTACCCGCTTTATGACCATATCAGACGGTTTCATTTGTTCCTCGATTCGATGAATCAGACTGGATATATTTTACCAAAACAGATGGGATAATTCTTTAAAACAAGGCTCCGTGACGTTTCAAAAATGGGGGCGGTTTATATTACAATTAATAAAGCATGAAACTCATCGTTGGCCTAGGCAATCCCGGAGACTATTACAGCGGGACCCGTCATAATGTCGGGTTCATGGTGATGTCGGCTCTTGCCAAAGAGATAGGCGCTTCATTCACGAAGAAAGAGAACAATTCCCGAACCGCACACGGAACCATCAACGGTACCAGTGTGATACTGGCACGTCCCCAGACATACATGAACAATTCCGGTGAATCGGTGAAGGCCCTGATGCATAAATACAAGATCGAAAAACAGGACCTTATCGTTGTTCACGACGACATGGACCTGCCTGTAGCAAAACTGCGCATCAGGAACGGCGGAAGTTCTGGTGGCCACAAGGGCATCAACTCGATCATCGCACGCATAGGCTCACCTGATTTCGCGCGTATCAAGATCGGTATCGGTCATCCGGCACACGAAGCCAATGAAGTGATCGACTATGTGCTCGAGAAGTTCTCTTCCGATGAGAAGAAGATGCTCGATGAGACCATCGACAAGACCTGCAAAGCAATTATCGACATCGTAGATAACGGCATCGATCATGCGATGAACGAATTTAACAGCAACGACAATAAATCAAAACAGAAAAACGAAAAAGATAAAGAAGAGACCGACCACTCTATTTAGAGTATTGATGGTCTCTATGATACAATTTGTTGCGGTGGAACAGCTCAATAAAGGGGGAGAATCCTATGAGAATAATGAGCGAAACTGAGATCCAAAGACAGTATGGCGTGAGCAAAAAACACGCCACTTTCCTTGCGATTCAAATGCTTTTCGTCATCCTCGGCACGATTCTTACTGTCGCTCTCATAATCAGACAGTTCCAGACCGGAGTAGAGACACTGAATCTGGCATCAAACATCGTATCTTTGATCGCATATCTAGCGATCATCATCTATGCCTGTCATGGGTTCAAAAAAGAAAACAAGTATTATTTTGAATCAGCGATCTATGCATATGCTTTAGTCTTCGCATTCCAGATCCTGATGTTCGGTAATATGATCTCATCATCAGTGCTCTCACCTGCACTCGCAATTTTCATCAATATCTGTAACATCGCATCATTCTTCTGTGTCATCAAATTTGCTGACAAACAGAACGAAAAACCATTGGCCATCGGTTATATCGTACTCGCTGTCGTCATCAAACTCGTCGGCGAGATCGTCCTGAACATCGCATACGGAGGCGGCTTCCAGCTCCTTTACGTACTGATGTCACTGGCTAACCCCATTCTCGGTATGACCCTGCTTTCAGCCTACCTGGCCAGACTCATCAAGGCTGAAAATAAGAAGTAATAATTTGAAGAAGCAGTCACATGGCTGCTTTTTCTTTGTAAATAATAGAGGGAGAAAGAAATAATGGAACAAATCAGCAACATCAATGCATTAGAGATATTGGATTCTCGCGGCAATCCCACTGTATCAGTGACCGTCGAGCTTTCCAATGGAGTCACCGGCACTGCAGCCGTACCTTCCGGCGCATCGACCGGCGTGCATGAAGCACTCGAATTACGCGACAAAGACGAAGATCGCTATCTTGGCAAAGGCGTAGAGAAAGCCATCGCCAATATCGATAAAGTCATCGCTCCTGCACTCAAAGGCATGGACGTAGCCGATCAGGAAAAACTCGATAAAGCCATGATCGACCTGGACGGCACTCCCAACAAGAGCAATCTGGGTGCCAACGCCATCCTCGGCGTTTCACTGGCCGCAGTACACGCCGCAGCCAACGCCGCCAAGAAAGAGCTCTATGCCTATCTTGCTCCGGACAAAGACGAATACATCATGCCTGTCCCCCTGATGAACATCATCAACGGAGGCAAACATGCTTTCGATTCCACCGACTTCCAGGAATACATGGTAGTTCCCGTCGGCGCCAAGAGCTTCAAGGAAGGTCTCCGAATGGGCACAGAAGTCTATCACAGACTCAAGACCCTCGTTCAGTCCACCAAATGCAGCACCAATGTCGGCGACGAAGGCGGTTTCTCACCTAATGTCGATGACAACCGTGAAGCATTCGAGATGATCAAACAGGCCATCGAAGATGCCGGATACCTCGTCGGCGAAGATTGCGCCATGGCTCTTGATGCTGCAGCCAGCGAATTCTACAAGAATGGTATCTACAATCTTGCCAAAGACAAGATGACACTCAACAACTCCACCATGGTGGAATACTATGCCCGCGTCAACGTCGACTACCCCATCATCAGTATCGAAGACGGTATGGCCGAAGATGACTGGCACGGCTGGAAGCTCCTTACCGAAAGGATGAGCAGCCGAATCCAGCTGGTCGGCGACGATTTGTTCGTCACCAATGTCGAAAGGATCAAGAAGGGTATCGAAGAGAAAGCTGCCACCGCAGTCCTGATCAAGCTGAACCAGATCGGCACCCTCACCGAGACCATCGCCGCCATCAACATGGCCAAGGAGAACGGTATGAAAGCCGTGATCTCCCACAGGAGCGGCGAGACTTCAGACACCACCATCGCAGATCTGAGCGTCGCCTTCGGAACCGGTCAGATCAAGACCGGCGCACCCTGCCGCGGAGAGAGGACTGCCAAATACAACCGACTGCTCATGATCGAATCCCAGCTCGGTGAGAAGGCAAAGTATCTCGGCGTCCAGGCATTCAAATAATCATCAATTAACAGATAGAGGAGAGAACAATGGTAACAAGAATCGGCATCAATGGTTTCGGTCGAATCGGTCGAATCGTGACCCGCTGCATCAACAAGTATCACGGCGATGAATTACAGCTCGTTGCAGTCAACGATCTTGCCGCACCTGACATGAATGCCCATCTCTTCAAGTGGGATTCCACCTACGGCAGATATGACGGCACTGTTGAATGCATCAACGGCGATATCGTCATCGACGGCAAACCGGTCAAGGTCTTCGCAGAACGAGAACCCGCCAACATTCCCTGGAAGGATATGGGCGTCGACATCGTCATCGAATCCACCGGTCTCTTCACCGACGGCACTAAGGCTGCTGCCCACATCGCAGGCGGCGCCAAGAAAGTCATCATCTCGGCCCCGGCCAAGAACAATGATGCCACCTTCGTCATGGGCGTCAACCATTTGACCTATGACCCGGCCAAGCACAACATCATCTCCAACGCCTCCTGCACCACCAACGCGCTGGCCCCTGTTACCAAAGTTCTCAATGATAAGTTCGGCATCATCAAAGGTATGATGAACACCGTACATTCTTATACTAATGACCAGAAATTACAGGACGTAGCTCATAAGGATCCGCGACGTGCACGAGCCGCCAGCGCCAACATCATCCCCACCTCCACCGNNGCCAAGGCCATCGGCCTCGTCATCCCTGAATTGATGGGCAAGCTCCACGGCGTATCATTACGTGTACCTACCACCACCGTTTCCGTCGTAGATCTCGTCGTCGAGGTCGGCAAAGACGTGACCATCGAAGAAGTCAACGCTGCATTCAAAGAAGCCTCCGAGACCTATCTCAAAGGCTATCTCGAATACTGCGATGAACCTCTGGTCAGCATGGACTTCAAGGGCAGCACCTATTCTTCCTCACTCGATGCCCAGAGCACCATGGTCATCGGCGGCAACATGGTCAAGGTACTTGCCTGGTATGACAACGAATGGGGTTACAGCACCAGACTCTCCGACCTCACCGCATTCGTCGCCAAAGCAGGACTTTAATTGACACGATTTATTCGTACTGACTAGAATTAAAAATAAACCTACGCACTCGTATGGAGGACTGATAAATGAAATTAATCGTGATCGGGCTCGGACAATGCGGTTCACGAATCGCCGACGAATTTGCACGACTGAATAAGAGAGCAAAGAGCCAGCGCGGCATCGAGATCTGCCCCGGCGTATTTGCCGTAAATACAGATTCTGCCGACCTTAGCGGTCTGGTCAGCATCAAACCTGACTACCAGCACCGTATCCTTATCGGCAGCCGAAAGACCGGCGGCCACGGCGTCGGCAAGATCAATGAACTTGCTGCTGAAATCGCAAAGGAAGATGCCGATAAAGTCATCGATGCGATGCGCAATACCAAGAACTTCTATGAAGCAGACGCATTCCTGCTCGTAGCCAGCACCGGTGGTGGTACCGGTTCAGGTTCTCTCCCTATCATGGTCAAGACCGTGAAAGAGCGCTATTACGAGAAACCTGTCTATGCCATGACCGTCCTCCCCTTCGAGCACGAACGACAGAACGAAGAACGAGCTGTCTACAACACCGCTGTCTGTCTCAAGTCCGTTTATTCAGTTGCTGACGCTGTATTCGTCGTCGACAACCAGCGATATGTCCGCAAAGATCAGTCTCTCCGCTATAACCTCGACCAGATCAACGAATCCATGGTCGAACCTTTCTATAACCTGCTCTGCGCCGGTGAAGAAAAGAACGCCAAGAAGGTCGGTTCCAAGACCCTCGATGCCGGTGATACCATCCAGTCCTTGGCCGGCTGGACCGTTCTCGGTCACAGCTGCTCCAAGCTCGGTTTCGGTATCGGCTTCAAGCGAGAAAACTTCATCAACAAGACCGGTGAGACCCACAAGGGTATCCAGAGCATGGATCGCGCTATCTCCGAACTCTCTGCTACCTGTGACGCACAGGATGCAGGCCGAGCTATGTATCTCATCTCCGCTCCTCCCAAAGAGATCAACATGGGCCTCATCAAGGAACTCGGCGACTGGCTCAAGGACCTCGCTCCCAATGCCATCATCCGAAATGGTGACTACCCCACCGGCGATATCATGGATATCACCGTCATCCTTTCTGAACTTGCTGATATCCCCATCGTCCGCGAATACTATCAGCGATCCACTCAGCTCATGCCTGTCATGAAGATGCGACAGCAGCAGGTCCAGGAAAAGCTCAACTACATCGACGAAGTCGGCAAGGACGTTCCTACCGTCTTCTAGAGAAGATCCCATCGATCACTTAAATAGGCACCTTTCCGGTGCCTATTTTTTTGTTGGTAAAATGATATAATCCGTGGCATGAATCTATGGTGATCAAAGGAGCAAATACATGAAACGTAGGATCATAACATACCTCATCCTTATCATCGTTTATCTTATCCTGGCCATCCCATTCAAAGCTCTAACGATCATACCCGGATTCTCAGATATCAGACCCGTAACACTGCTGGGGCCGATCTATGCCTTGTTCTTCGGCATTCCTGGATGCAGCATCTTTGCCCTGATGAATATCGTGATGGATGCTATCTCGGGAGGCCTCATGTGGTCATCCATCGCAGGATTTGCTGCAAACTTCATAGGTCCTTTCCTTATCCTCCTCTATTGGACAAAGTATTCAAAGACTCCTCTGCACCTGAAAAAGCCTGGGAATATAGTTCATTTCAGTCTTACACTAACGATAGTGGCTGTCATACAGGCAGCAATTATCACGCCTTTCGTTGCACTGCTCTATCCTGATGTCGACTGGCTGCTGTTCTTTGGGACCGTCGTCTTCAATACGGCGGTGTTCCCGATCGTTTTGGGAATACCTCTTATCCTACTGTTGAGAGAAAAAATGGGGTTAAAACAGATCGGATATAACGATCCAGCAGAGCAGGAAGAGCAATAATAAAGTAGATTCTCAGATAGGCACCGAAGAGGTGCCTATCTTTTTATTGGCAAGCGGACACCGGCAATATATAATTCTTGGCATGAATTCATTTCAGGCAAACTTGTGTCTCCTCTGCGTGACCCTATGCTGGTCCACGGAAGTCATCATTTTCTCTGTCATCCCCGATTCCGTATCGCCATTCGCCACGACATGCATCACTTCTCTCGTCGGCGCATTGCTCATATTTCTAAGTTTCCGCAAGAGGATCATAGATGAGGTATCAGGCAATCCGAAGAAGATACTTCTCAGATGTCTTCTTCTCGGCATCATGAACTGTGCCTATAACCTCCTTTATCTCTTCGGACTCAAATTTTTCGATGTATCATCCGGTGCCTTCACCTTCTCGATGACGGCCGTAGTTATCCCAGTCATCCTGCTGACGATGAGGCAAAAGGTCGATCTCAAAACATGGCTCTCAGCAGGTTTCGTCTTTATAGGCATCCTGCTTGCCATCGCTCCGACTGCAAATGTCGGGCAGATAATGGGGATCATCTTCGTAGTACTCGGCTGCATAATTAGAGCCGTATATATCGTCGTCCTCAATAAATACGCCAATGAGAACGACCCGGTAACGCTTTCTTCTTTGTTATCAGGCATCGTAAGCATCCTATCGATCGGATTATGGTTCGCCTTCGATCCATCAGGTTTCGGGAAGATTCCATGGAATGATCAGATAATAGCCAGCCTAGCCATCTACTCGTTCGTGATCGTAGCCTTTGCTCAGACGCTCAATATATTTGCTCAGAAGAAATCTACTCCTGCCAACGCCACTATCATCTATTCCGTAGAGATCGTCTTTTCAACCATCTGGGGTGTCGTTCTTCCGGCAAGCATAATTGATAAGACGCCTCTCACCTTTTGGATAATCCTTGGCGTCGTAATGGTCGTTATAGGCAATCTCATCACGATAATCCCGTCACACAGGGAGCAGATCAATGAAGGGTAATTTCAAAACTGCTCTCATGCTTATCATCACGTATTTGATCCTTGCCGTCCCGTTCAAGGTGATGTCGGTCATTCCCGGTTTCACAGACATAAGACCCGTCACCATGCTGGGACCGATCTATGCACTTTTCTATGGTGTCCCGGGATGCACTATCTTCGCGGTGATGAATGTCGTAATGGATGCAGTCTCAGGGGAACTGATGTGGACATCAATCCCGGGACTCATCGCTAATTTCGTCGGTCCGTTCCTAATCCTGCTTTACTGGAAGAAGTTCTCAAAGACAGCGCCACGTCTGAAGAAGATCGGCAATATCCTTCATTTCAGTCTGACACTGATCATCGCAGCCGTCGTTGAAGCAGCTATCATCACTCCCTGGATTGCAATCCTGTATCCAGATGTCGACTGGATGCTGTTCTTCATGACAGTGACCCTCAATAATTCGCTGTTCGCGATCATCTTCGGTATCCCGCTCATCATCCTGATGAAAGAAGAGCTAGGATTTAAACAGAAAGGTTTACTCAAGCTCCCCGATAAAAAGAATAAATAGGATCAAATTAAAAAGGCGTCTTGCGAGACGCCTTTTTTTATGCCGATCTGATAACTAGATGATCTGTTCGAACTTGGCCTTTTCAACCAACTCTGATGGGCTCAGATGATAGAGCGCATCGATGATATGATTACGATAAGAAGAATTACCTTCGTAAGGCTGCTTATGGGAATAACCGATCTCCCCAGCGATACCCATGGCACAGGTAGCTGCAATGGTAGCGCCAAACATGTGGTCAGTATTGGCAGCAATGAATGCAGTAGTCAGACCAGCCAGAAGACAGCCTGTACCGGTGATCTGAGACATCTCAGCATGGCCGTTATAGACAGCGAAGGCATCGAGACCATTGACGATGATGTCGATCTCGCCGGTCATGGCGATGATGCTCTTCTTCTCTCTGGAAAGCTTGTTCATCTCTTCAGCGATCTGTCGCATATTGTCCTTAGTGACAACATCGCCAAAACCCACATCGACACCGCGATTGCTCATAGTGCCCTGCATCAAAGCTTTGATCTCTGAAGCATTGCCCTTAATGACATCGAAATCGACATGGTTAACAAGGTGTTTGGTCACATCCATTCGATAGCGGCTGGCGCCCATGCCTACAGGATCGAGAAGGGTAGCTTTTCCGAGTTTATTCGCGCAAACACCCGCGGCCTGCATAGTATCGACGGTACGCTCGGTAAGAGTACCGATATTGATATTGAGACCATTACAGATTTTAACGATATCTTCGGCTTCGTTGATATCGTCAGACATGATGGGGCTGGCGCCGATCGCCAGTTCTGCGTTTGCAACATCATTAACCGTGACATAATTGGTGATGTTGTGGATAACGGGCTTTTTGTTCCTGACATTGCGAATCATTTGTTCAAGATCGATCTGCATTACTGTTTATTTTCCCCTCATTTTCTTCATTGATACCCCAATAAGAGTATTTAAGCTAAAACATAACCTTTTATCAAACAGGTTCAAAGAACATTTGTCACAACCGCTTGCTACGATAAGTAGCATAAATAACACATAATGCTATTTATCATATATTGTGCTACTCTATTTCGTATCATAGAGTTGTGTCATCAAAACCGAAAGGACACGAAAATGATAAACGAACAGATCAAGCACCTCAGGAAATCCAACAATCTTACTCAGGAAGAATTGGCTGAAAAGCTGAATGTCTCCCGACAGGCCATCACCAAATGGGAATCAGGTCTGGGAACACCGGACATCTCCAATCTCGAAGCAATAGCAAAACTCTTCGGCGTCTCCATCGATGAACTCCTTAATAATGAAGGAAACATCAAATCAGATAACGTGAGCCGCACTGAATTCGATCTCTTCTCATTCAACGATTTTGAAATCAAATTCGAGAGCATCAACACCCTGGATATTACCCTCGGTCCTATCGATAAAGTCGTAGCTGAGATCATGACCGACCTCAAAGAAAAAGCCTATGACCTAGCCAAAGTTAAACTGGATAACGGCAAGAACATCGATATGTCCATCATCAATATCGCCGCAGGCGTCAATGGCTCGATGACCAAACAGGAAGCTAAGAATCATATCTTCGTAAAAGTCATCCTGCCTGAAAAGATGTCCGGCAAACTGGAACTCAGCGGCAATCTCCGTGAACTCAAGCTTCACGATTTCGGTGAAGCCAAAGAGATCGAATTCGACGGCAAGGTCGAGAGAGTGACAGTCAATGACATGAAAGGCCAGTTCGAACTCAATTCCAACATCGACATGGAAATCGAATATGACGGTTCCATGGAACAGTTCGATATCAATCAATTGAACTCAACCAGCAATATCTATGTCCAAAAAGATTCAGATATCGATATCTATGCCAAAGGACGCACCAACAAGGTCGTTTTCAACGGCTATGAGAACAGATCTGATTCAGCTCATAAAGTCGAGCTCAACGGCTTCAGAAGCGAACTCACCGTCAATCTGAGATAAAGTTTATTAAATCTTTACCTACTACGGCTATAATTTACTGTGAAGACTCATTAGGAGAGACACATGAAGAAAAAGATAATACTATCGCTGATTGCAGCAATGATGATCCTGGCAGCTTTCGTGACAGGATGCGGAAAAGATAACCATAAGGTATCCGAAGCCTGGTTCATTACAGCCCTCAATCACAACCAGCTCTCCAATGTGTCGATCAAGTCATATAGCTTCATCAACAACAAGGTTCAGCAGGTCATTACCTACGTCGACGACAATGAATCGATCACGTTCGTCATTACAGACAAAGGTGAGGTCATTCCCGATTCCTACTTCCGCGTCAAAGACGGCACCGAATATGTGTTCGTCTACGATCAGAATCAGTCAAAATGGGCATTAGATCATACATCGAAAATCGAATCTGATCTAGCTATCGACGTCTATCTTGAGACGTGGGATATCGGAAAATACAGCGACTATCTGTACAGTGAAGTCACCCATTCATTCGTATCCGGGAAAGCAGGAAATGTCGGTGATGATGACTCCGCCTACTACCATGGCTCATCACTGTTCTTCGAAAAGAACCAGCTCAAATCCTTCCAGAGGAACTATGTCATAGATAGCGAAGACGGATTATCTTTCGTAACGAACATCCACTATTTCATCGATTACGGTAAGACCAAAGTCGTGATTCCGAGTGAACTTCAGAAACTCCTGGATGAGTACTTCAAATAGCTTTTGCTGAAACTAACTAGAGGGGCCTTGAGCCCCTCTTTTTTTACATGGAAAGATCTTCTTCGTTGATGATCTTGTGGATAAGAGTAACGAGACCATCGTAGGTCGTTATGAGATTGAGTCGGCGTCGGAGACGGATGAAATTGGTATAGCCGAATGAATACCAGGCGATGTGCTTACGCATCTCACGCATAGCAACTTCCTCACCGTCGATCTCGATCTTCATACGGGCATGTCTCAGCATCATCTCAAGCATTTCATCAAGACTAGGTTTGGGAAGTCTTTCCCCAGTCTCGAAATAATGCAGGATCTGCCTGAAGATCCAGGGATTACCTTGGGCACCACGCGCAATCATGAACCCGTCGCATCCCGTCTGTTCTTTCATAGCGATGACATCTTCGGCAGTCTTAAGATCACCATTTCCGATGACAGGAATAGATACTGCTTCTTTGACCTGACGGATGATATCCCAGTCAGCATTACCAGTATAGTACTGTTCACGCGTACGTCCATGAACGGTAATAGCGCTTGCTCCTGATTCCTGAGCGACATGCGCCATCTCAACAGCATTAACATGATGATCATCGATACCTTTTCGGATCTTCACCGTTACGGGCTGATGTACAGCTTTGACGGTCGCTTCGATGATCTTACCGGCCAGTACCGGATCACCCATGATAGCGGCGCCTTCTCCGTTATTGAAGACTTTAGCCATGGGACATCCCATATTGATATCGATGATATCGAAAGGACGGTCCTCGATCTCATGAGCCATATCGCCGATGGTCTTGGGATCATTCCCGAATAATTGTAAAGATACCGGTCGTTCATGCGAATCGACTTCCAGCATCTCATAGGTCTCTTTACTGTTGAAATAAAGAGCCTTAGCCGAGATCATCTCCATGGAGACCATGCCTGCTCCCTGCTCACGACAGAGCAGCCTGAATGGCAGGTCACATACGCCCGACATAGGTGCAAGGATGAGATTGTTTTCGAGGGTAACGTCCCTGATTGTCAGCTTTTCGATCATTCTATGAGGATGATAATACAATTATGCGGATATATGCTATCTTTTAAATGAAGTCCGGACCCGAAAACTGTCCGCGAGAAGAAACGGCGATTTATAAGAAGTTTTTATAGTATTATTATGTCGACAAACATCCGAAAAATGGAAGAAAAAGACATCGAGGAAGTCAGCTCCATCGACCGCATCTGCTTCCCCAATGTTAAGCCTCCCATCAATTACCGTGCAGAATATGAAAACAAAATTGCGACCTATTTTGTCGCCGAGGAGACCGATTCCTCATCTATAGTTGCTTTTGGCGGTTATTGGCGATTCTACGACGAGGCGGATATCATCACTATTGCCACACTTCCCGACTATCGTCGACAGCATATCGCCAGCAAAATTTTGCGAGATCTTTTGGACAGCTGCATCGCTTCCGGGGCCACTTACATCACTTTGGAAGTAAGGGCATCAAATATCCCGGCTCAAAAGCTTTACGAAAAATTCGGATTCCAAGTGGACGGCATCAGAAAAAAATACTACATCGACAACCAGGAGGATGCTGTCTTAATGAGTATCAAACTGGAATCGAACGAGACTAATAACGTCTGATGTGATTGGCGTTCAGATGTGCATAATACTCTTCATCATCGATGGGAGTGCACTCTGTGACCTGCTGGTGCTCGATCCTTAAGATCATCTTCTTCTTGCATTTCCAGCATACGAAGGGACCGTAAAAAAGGTCATCTTTTATAGACATCTGGCTGTCGATATGACAGGCCGGACAAGTGATTCGGATCATTTTCATTCTCAAGGCCTTTCGTTCTAGTTATCGGGTTTCCTGCATAAAACACAGATGTTTCTCGAAAACTGCTTGATAACAGAATTATACCTTGATTCAGGTTTGATTGAGATGACCTCGAACCCTGCTTTTTGTACTAACTTTCGAATTTCATGATAAGTAAAAAGGTAATAATATCTTTCCGATACCCCATCCTTACCGTTCCATGGGACATATACTTCCTTCTTTCCCCATCTGAAACGCTTCTGCCATTTATTCCAGACAGTCAGGAACAACTCGCCCCCAGGCTTCAAAATACGTTTGAATTCGATAAGCGCTTTGAGCTGTTCTTCGTTTCCCTGAAGATGATGCAGACAGGCGATCGCAATGAGATCATCGAAACAGCCGTCAGTATAAGGAATCGTACGCATGTCTCCCTGCTTGAGTTCAGCAGTAAAACCATGTTTCTCCTGGAACTTCCTGCAGTTTTCAAGGAAGGCATCGGAGATATCGATACCAAAGAGTTCGTACTTATCTTTGAAAGGCAGGAAATCAGATCCGTGACCGCATCCGATATTAAGTAGCTTCCCCTTCTCCCAGCGCTCAGCTAAACTGCTGAGTTCATCAGGGAAAATAGTATAGTGGCGGAAGTTATACCAGCCGTCCGCCATATTATCGAATACTTCTTTTGGTGATTCCTGAGGTCTTTCCATTCGTTAAGAAAAAGGGGCTTCCGAAGAAGCCCCTATCTTGATTTATTCAGCGTTCTCTGTCGTCTCTACGAAAGGAACATCAGCAGGGAATCTCTCTGCGAGCTGTTCTTTCTCGAGTCTGGCCTTTTCGGCAGCTTCGGCTTCAGCGGCAAGGCTGGCAGCACAGCGGGCAGGAATGAGTTTACCAATGATGACGTTCTCTTTGAGGCCCAACAGGTAGTCGACCTTACCATAGATGGCAGCTTCGGTAAGAACACGAGTGGTCTCCTGGAAGGAGGCAGCTGCGAGCCATGATTCGGTGGACAGTGAAGCTCTGGTAATACCCATGAGGACGGTCTGAGCAGTGGCAGGTTCGCCGCCTTCTGCCAGGACCTTAGAGTTGACCTCTTCGAATCGATAGCGGTCGACCAGTTCACGATGGATGAGTTCAGTGTCGCCGATAGAATCGACTCGGACCTTGGCAAGCATCTGACGTACGATGACTTCGATGTGCTTGTCATTGATGTGTACACCCTGAGAGCAGTAAACGTTCTGTACTTCGTCGACGAAGTAGCGTTCGACAGCGTCTTTACCCATGATGGCCAGGAGATCCTGAGGATTGATGGAACCATCAGTGAGCTGTTCGCCGCGCTTTACGGCCTGGCCGTCAGCAACTCGGATGTGAGCTGAAGCGGTGACAGGATACTTCTTCTCTTCGACTTCTTCGACACGGATGACGACTGAATTCTTTTCAACGACAGCGATACCGGTAGATCTGGCAACGATAGCGTTCTCGCCATCTTCACTGCCGGCATTCTTGGCGGCTGCAATGAGTTTGCCGGCTTCAACGAGGTCACCGTCTTTGACGGCAGCTTTCCAGCCCTTGGGCAGAGGATATTCATCCTGGAAGGCTTCGACGTTGGCAACGGTGATGGTTCGGCTCTCATCGGATTCTTCGATGGTGACGATACCGTCGATCTCGGAGATGATAGCCTGAGCTTTAGGAGGTCGTGCTTCGAAAAGCTCTTCGACACGAGGAAGACCGGTCGTAATATCTTTGGTAGCAGCAACACCACCGGTATGGAAGGTTCGCAGCGTGAGCTGTGTACCAGGTTCACCGATGGACTGAGCGGCAATGATACCGACTGCACTGTAGAGATCCACGATATCGTTGCGGGCAAGATCTCGGCCGTAGCACAGCTGACAGATGCCCTGTCGAGACTGGCAGGAGAGAGGAGATCGGACATTGACTCGTTTGATACCGGCTTCGATGATGGCCTGAGCGACCTCATCGGTGATCTCATTATTGCGTTCGACGATGATCTCACCGGTTTCAGGATTGACTACATCGCTTGCAGCATAGCGGCCAGCGATTCGTTCGTTGAACGGAGGCAGGTTCCTGTTGTCACCGGGATCGTCGATCCAGATACCCAGGGTATCGCCGCAGTCATGTTCTTTGACGATGACGTTCTGAGTAACATCGACAAGTCGTCGGGTCAGGTAACCAGAACCAGAGGTTCGGAGAGCGGTATCGGCAAGACCTTTTCGAGCACCATGGGTAGAGATGAAGTACTCCAGGGTGGTAAGGCCTTCGCGTAAGCTGGATACGATGGGGAAGTCGATGATGTCACCGGAAGGATTGGTCATAAGACCTCGCATACCGGCCATCTGAGTGATCTGGGAGATGTTACCTCGGGCACCGGACTTGAACATGACGGCGATGCTGTTGGTAGAGTGCTTCTTCATCAATGCATCGACACAGTTTTCGATGTTGGAATTGGTCTCTCTCCAGTTGTTGACACTGTTTCGATATCTTTCCTGTTCGGTGATGAAACCGTTCTCGAACTGTTCGGTGATGACGTTGTTATTCTCTTTTGCTTTCTCGATGATCGCATCTTTCTCGCCGGGAACCAAGACGTCGCACATAGCGATACTGATACCGGAGACAGTAGCATACTTGAAGCCGGTAGCCTTGAGACCGTCGAGCATGACGGACAATGAAGCATTATCTTTGAGTGCAGCATAGCACTCGACAATGAGATTCTTGATAGCGCCTTTGCTCATCTCGCGGTTGACGAATGGGATACCGGCAGGAACGATCTCATTGAAGATGATTCGGCCGGCAGTGGTCTTGATCCTCTTGTGTTCAGGATCGCGGTCATTGCGGACGATGATCTCAGCCTGAAGGTCGATGAGATCGAGATCATAAGCCAGTTTTACGTCCTCGAATCGGGCGTAAAGTGTGCCTTCGCCTTTGGCACCCTTCTTGACGAGGGTCAGGTAGTAACAACCCAAGACCATGTCCAGAGAAGGAGTGACGGAAGGATCACCGCTGGAAGGCAGGAGCATATTGTTAGTTGAGAGCATCATCTCGCGGGCTTCGCGGACTGCTGCGTTGGACAGAGGAACATGAACAGCCATCTGGTCACCATCGAAGTCAGCGTTGAAGGCTGAACAAACGAGAGGATGGAGTCGGATAGCGCCGCCGTCAATGAGGACGGGTTCGAAAGCCTGGATGGACATTCGATGAAGAGTAGGAGCTCGGTTGAGGAGGACCGGTCGTTCCTTGACTACTTCTTCGAGAACATCATAGACTTCGGGCTTTGCTCGATCGACGAGTCGCTTTGCGCTCTTGATGTTGGCTGCTTTGTCTTCCATGACGAGCTTATGCATGACGAAAGGCTTGAAGAGCTCGAGGGCCATTCGTCGAGGAAGACCGCACTGATGCAGTTTGAGTGAAGGACCGCAGACGATAACGGATCGGCCGGAATAGTCGACTCGTTTACCAAGGAGGTTCTGTCGGAACCTACCCTGCTTACCGCGGAGCATATCAGACAATGATTTAGCTTTATGATCGCCGCTGACAGAGACAGCACGGCCGCGTCGGCCGTTATCGATCAGGGAGTCGACGGCTTCCTGGAGCATTCGCTTTTCATTGCGGATGATGATGGAAGGAGCGTTGATCTCCATAAGGTGTCTCAGACGATTGTTTCGGTTGATGACACGTCGGTAAAGATCGTTAAGATCGGAGGTAGCCCATCGGCCGCCATCGAGCTGGACCATAGGTCGGAGATCAGGAGGCAGGACCGGAAGGACAGTGATGATCATCCAGCTGGGCTTGTTGCCGGATCGTCGGAAAGCTTCGACGAGCTGGAGCTGCTTGGCTACCTTGCGGCGTCGCTGTGCAGAAGTGGAATGAGTGTCAGGGATGAGCTTGGAGCGCATCTCTTCGAGATCGATGTTCTCGAGAAGCTTAAGGATAGCTTCAGCACCCATGCCGGCTTCGAAAACGTCGCCATAGTTGGCATGGAACTCACGATACTGAGATTCAGTAAGGAGCTCTGTGACACGGATTCTCTTCAGCTGATCGACTGCAGTGGCAAGATCGTCAGACATTCGTTCGCGTTCGTCTTCGAAAGCCTGATTGACTTCGTTGATCTTGGCGATATCTTCACCATTCTCTTCCATCTCTTTGACGGTGGCTTCGCACTTCTTGCGCTTGTCTTCAAGTCGGAGATCGAAAATCTGCTGCTTTTCTTTGATAGCGTTGTCGAGTGCTTCCTTGTTGACGGAAGTGATGATGTAATGAGAGAAGTAGATGACTCTCTCAAGGTTTCGTGCAGAAAGGTCAAGAAGGAGACCGATTCGGCTGGGGATACCGCGGGAGAACCAGATATGGCTCACCGGGCAAGCCAGATCGATGTGACCCATTCGTTCACGACGAACCTTAGCGCGGGCGATCTCGACCTTACACTTGTCGCAGACTACGCCCTTGAATCGGACCCTCTTGTATTTACCGCAGGCACATTCGAAGTCCTTGGTCGGACCGAAGATGCTTTCGCAGAACAGACCGTCTCGCTCGGCCTTCAAAGTTCGGTAGTTGATAGTCTCAGGCTTAGTGACTTCACCATAGCTCCAGCCATGGATCTGTTCAGGAGAGGCTAAAGAAACACGGATCGCATCAAAATCATTAACTTCAAACATTATTCTTCATCCTCCTCAGGCAAGACTTCTTCTTCCGCAGCTTCGCTGATCAGTTCCTCTGCGGCATCATCTGCCGGAGCTTTCTCTTCGTCGACTGCGAACATAGCAGGAGTCAGAGTATCTACCGGGAGAGTATCGGCACCGGGCTTGTGATCGCTGATGACCTCGACGGAGAGACCGAGGCTCTGGAGTTCCTTGACCATGACTTTGAAGGATTCAGGAACACCGGGAGTCATGATATCTTCGCCCTTGACGATGGATTCGTAGGTCTTGGATCGGCCGGTGACATCATCGGACTTGGTGGTAAGGACTTCCTGGAGATTGTGGGCTGCACCATAAGCTTCAAGGGCCCAGACTTCCATTTCACCGAATCGCTGTCCACCGAACTGGGCCTTACCGCCGAGAGGCTGCTGGGAAATGAGGGAGTAAGGACCGGTGGCACGGGCGTGGATCTTGTCTTCGACCAAGTGGATGAGTTTAAGCATGTAGATTGTACCGACGGTGGTCGGGTTATCGAACGGTCGACCAGTCTTACCGTCTCGTAAGATGATCTTACCGCTGATAGGAGTAGGAACGTTGTTGGCCTCAGCATATTCTTCTGCCTTAGCGCGGAGAGCGTCCTCACCGAGCTTGCGGCAGCCGATGCCGGCCTGTTCGAGCCAGAGGATGAGGCAGATCCTGCGTGCTTCACCGCGGATATCGCGGTCATATGCCTTGTCGGCATCGAAGCCCTGGGCTGCGACCCACTTCTTGGCTTTTGCTTCATCATATTCGGAATGGCCGTCGAACGGATCGGTCTTGAGAGCACCGGACTGTTCGCCGAGCCAGACTCGGGCGAGTTCATCCTCGATATCGGTATCAGTAGCACCATCGAAGACCGGGGTGATGGTCTTGAAGCCGAGCTTCTTGCCGGCCCAGCCCAGATGGGTCTCCATGATCTGACCGAGGTTCATTCGGGAAGGTACGCCCAAAGGATTCAAAACGATATCGACCGGAGTGCCGTCAGGTAAGAACGGCATATCTTCGGCAGGAGCTACGATGGAGATGACACCCTTGTTACCATGTCGGCCGGCGAGCTTATCACCGACGCAGACCTTACGTCGCTGGGCGATCCAGACCTGTACCCATTTATTTACACGTACAGGCAGTTCATCGCCGTTCTCGCGGGTGAATACTCGGACATTGATAACAGTGCCCCATTCGCCATGTGGGACGCGGAGAGAGGTATCTTTGACGTCCTTGGCCTTGTCGTTGAAGATGGCGCGAAGAAGCTTCTCTTCGGCGGAGAGTTCGGTCTCACCCTTAGGAGTGATCTTACCGACCAAAATGTCGCCGGGGTTGACGATAGCACCGACGCGGATGATACCTTCCTCGTCGAGGTTTCGTCGGCTCTCTTCACCGACATTGGGGATATCGAAGGTGATCTCTTCGGGACCAAGCTTGGTCTCGCGGGCTTCGATCTCGTGCTTAGTGATGTGGATAGAAGTGAACTTATCCTGCTGGACCATTCGGTCGGACAGGATGATAGCGTCTTCGTAGTTGTAACCGTTCCAGCTGAGGAAGGCGGCGGTGACGTTCTGACCAAGAGCGAGGATACCATTCTCAGTAGCGGCACCGTCAGCCAGGACATCGCCTACTTCGACCTTCTGGCCGTTGTTGACGATAGCACGCTGGTTGATACAGGTGCTCTGGTTGGTTCGGACGAATTTCTTCAAAAGATATTCATCGTTCTTGCCATTGTCATCACGCTTGATGATGATGTGTTCGCTGGAAACAGAAGTGACAGTACCAGCGTGCTTGGCGAAGATGACCTGACCGCCATAGCGGGCAGTCTCGCCTTCCATACCGGTGGAGACATACGGAGATTCAGGAAGAACCAAAGGAACTGCCTGACGCTGCATGTTAGCACCCATCAAAGCTCGGTTGGCATCATCATGTTCGAGGAACGGGATCAGGGATGCTGCAACAGAGAAGATCTGCTTAGGTGAGACATCCATGTACTGTACCTGTTCGGAAGGAAGGAACATGTATGAATCTTTGTAACGGGCTTCGACGAAGTCGCTGATGAACTCAGACTTTTCGTTGAGTTTAGAGTTGGCCTGAGCGATGTAATACTGGTCTTCGATGTCGGCGCTCATGTATTCAGAGGAGAAACCGGCATAAGGCTTGACGGCAATCTCACATTCAGGAAGCTTTGCGATCTTCTTGAACTGAGCTTCGGTGACGGCCTTGCCTGCTCGGGCAAGGATAGTCTTGGCATCAGCCTTGACATCAGCAGTAAGGGTTCGGCCGATGAGGTCCTTATCAGTGTTCTTGATGGTCTTATAGACCTTTCGGTAAGGAGTCTCGATGAAACCGAATCGGTTGATGTAACCATAGGTAGCCAGGGAACCGATAAGACCAATGTTCGGACCTTCCGGAGTCTCGATAGGACAGATTCGTCCGTAGTGAGAGAAGTGGACGTCTCGGACTTCGAAGCCGGCACGATCACGGGAAAGACCGCCGGGACCCATGGCGGAAAGACGACGTTTGTGAGTAAGTTCAGAAAGCGGGTTGGTCTGATCCATGAACTGGGAGAGCTGTGATGAGGAGAAGAATTCACGGACAGCGGAGACAACCGGTCTGATATTGACGAGATTGGAAGGAGTGATGGACTCGAGAGGAAGAGTGCTCATTCGTTCACGGGCAACTCTTTCAAGTCGCATCAGACCGATTCTGAACTGGTTCTGGACCAATTCACCGACGGTTCGGATACGTCGGTTGCCCAAGTGATCGATGTCATCAGTGCCGTCCATACCATTGTTGACCATAATGATATGTCGGACGATCTGGACCATATCGTCACGGGACAGGGTTCGTTCATCATTAGAAACGTTCTTGATATCCAGTCGTCGGTTGATCTTGAATCGGCCGACCTGACCGAGATCATAGTGCTGGGAATCGAAGAACATATTGGTGAGGAGCTTGCGGGCATTATCCTCGTTGGGAGGATCGCCGGGGCGGACCTTGCGGTAGATATCGATCAAAGCCGATTTGGTATCGATGATAGTGGCATCGCGCTCGATGCTGGAGCGGATGTACTGATGATCGAGATCGGTATCGACATCACGGAAGAGGTCGAACAGCTCTTCATTGCTGGAATAGCCGATTGCACGGAGAAGCGTAGTGATGGGGATCTTACGCTTGCCGTCGATCTTGACGGAGATGACATCCTTAGCGGATGTTTCGAAATCGAGCCATGCACCGCGACTGGGAATGAGGTTGGCGGTACAGAGCTTTCGTCCGGAGACGGGATCCTCGACGGTGGTGAAATAGACACCGGGGGATCTGAGCAGCTGGGAAATGATGACACGTTCAGTACCACTGGTAATGAAGGTGCCGTGATCTGTCATGATGGGGAAATCGCCCAAGAACAGATCAAAGGGTTCTTTGATCTCGCCGGTAGATTTGACTACCAGACGTGCCTTTACGTACAAAGGCATTGAATAATTCTGATCTCGCTCCACGCTTTCGGTTTCGCTATAGCGTGGTTCGCGGAATTCATACCCAACGAACCAAAGCTCCAGCTTGTTGCCGGTAAAATCTTTGATTGGGGAGACCTCTTCTAATAATTGCTTGATGCCCTCTTCCTGGAACCATCGATATGAATCTAACTGCACATCGATCAGGTTAGGAACATCCATGACGGGGACCACACGGGAATAAGACTTGTGTGGGATAACGGGTTTTGCGACTGCGGATAACTCTGCTTTTTTCAAGGTTATTCCACTCCTTTTAACTAACCGACCAATACTTGACATTATGGGCGTCACTCCATAATATCTAAGGTGTTTATGGCCACTTGCCAAACAACGCCCTACCCTGCGAACGGCGAGTTCGCATAGGTTTTGTTATGATACCTCTTTATTAACAGCGGTGTCAATCATTCCGTTTTCTTTTTTCCTAATTCATTTACACGTCAAAATGTGAGAACTATAATTAATGTAGTTTGACCTAAGTCTTTCAAAAAGGGGGTTTTATATGACAGGCGGATGGAAAACAACTTATGAAGAACTGACAAAATATGTCGCAGATAACAGCGACATCGAGATAACGCGATTCTCGGTCGCACTTCCCGACGGCAAACGAGAGATCTTTTATGCCAAACTCGATGAGATCAATGCCCAATTCGTTGAAGAGAACTTCTCCAATGAATTGATCAAATCCCAGGAACTGGTGGATCACTGGAACGAGACGGAATCTAAAATCCTCGCATACTACCCAGGCGGGATCGAAACTCCCAAAAACATCCTACGGTATCTCAAAGATCCGCTGAAAGAACTGTCCAACGAACTCTATGATCCCTTGATGAAGGTATTCAAGGGCATCATCACACTCGAACAATATGAAGAGACCGCACTCAAATCGGTACGTGAAAACTGGGCATATCTCTTCAAGCATGGTTATACCATATACCTCGTCGCCGAACTGGTCTGTGCATTAGACCCAGAGGAGACATGGATGGTCCCCAACATCGACAATAACCGCAGCGGAACGGACCTCGAAGCCAATCCAGGAGGCGGCATGGAGGCGAATGTTCCCGTAGCCGAAAAGACAGATAAGTTTATTTATGAACACTCTCCTCAGGTGGACTTTGTGACAGCCAAGATACTTATCCAATCTAAAAAACTTGGGCGTCTTGTCGCAATAAGACCTAACTTCTTTTATCCCGTCAGCGCTGCAAAGACTCGCAGCAAGAACCAGGAATGGCTCAGCATGGATGAAATCAAACAGGTCTTTGGTCCGCACGATCTTTGGCCGGATGTCTTGATCGATCTTGCAAATGATGCAAGAGACATCGCAGTCATGGCTGATAATTACTATCTCTGTCAGCCTCATTTCAATATCGAGATAAGAGAAAAAGACGATTGGTTCAGTGTAGCTGCCATCGCATCGGTCAAAAGACATGCTGAAGTAACTGAGCCCAAAGTCGCGACCTTCATCATGTCACGCACACCCTATGACGAAGAAGCAATGAAGGACGCTCTTCTCCCCAAAGAGATCGACATGAGCCAGATGGGCGACATGGATCCCATCGAATTCATAGCAAAGGCTCCGGAACCCGAACCAACCGGAGATGTAGTAATTGAGAACATCGCCGACGGGACTGCTGTAATGGTCGAAGAGATCGCACCAGAAGAGCCCACCCCTTCAGAAGCGACTGATGAAACTGAAGCTGCGGCAGAAGAAAACCCAGAGCCAGCTAAACTGATGGAGCCCGAACTTGCGATCCATCCTGTCTGTGTCGGTTATGATCCGTCTCAGTTTGCTGAACTAATCGACCTCATGGCAAGCGTCCCACCCTACCCTCCGGTCGAGTGGTAATGATTCCGAAAAACAATCCATTAAACTTTCAAAGGGGTCCTTCGTGCCTGACGAAGGACCCCTTCATATTGAAAAAAATGGAGGCTTTCGATTCTTATCCGGAATACCCGAATTGGACATCTAATGCAAAGGGATCCGTCAGATCCCAATCCTCAGGCTGGACAAACAGAGGAACAAACTTCGGTTCGTCAACAGTGATATGCTGAGCTTCAGTAATGCGATCTGCTAAAACGCTATAGACCGGCCATTCATTCATCTTGACATACCCAGAACCGCCACACGCTTTATCGGTGGACATGTTTTGCACGATCTTAGCCGTGACCTTGATGGTCTGGGGATCGTCGACTGTCGTCTGAAAGAACATCTGATACTGAGCTGTCATACGTTTACGGGCCGGGATATTGATGACCACAAACTGATTGTCTAACGCTCTCCCCGAAGTGTAGTCTACAAGAGCCAGGCTCATATATCCGTTAGCATCCTCTATACCCTGATTATAGAGTTCCACCGTGATATCGGTGATATAGATACGGAAAGTACCGCAGTAAGCAAAGTACGCACCACCAACCGTAGCTTTGACATCATTGATCATCACATAGCTCATGTTGGTGACTTCTACTTGACCGGATGCTGCGCACACAGGACATGGGACCTTGATGACGGCTGTAGAAATCAAGGCAAATACCACAGCAAAAAAGGTTATTTTAAGCTTGTATTTTTTTAAAAAAGCCATGATCTAACCCCGAACCAGATAACAAAACAGGGAGGAGCAGGTCCGCCCCTCCCTATGATGATAGCAGAAACTATTTAACGTCTGCTTTTGCACGCTTGATCAGCGTGTTTGCAATCTGTTCCTTGTACTTGTTGTATGCAGTGGCGCTGGTGGCTTTGACAGTATCACCAGAGACTTCATACGGAGAATTGTAGACGCCGCCGAGGACGACTTTGTCGCCGACTACTGCGCAGCTGACTAGAGGGAAGTCGAAGGATTTTCGGAATGCAAACTTCTTGTAGCAGCTCTTCTTACCAGTAGGAACCTGGATTTCAGTAACGATCTCATCGGCATCGAGAGAATTGATCTTCTCACCCTTGATCTTGAAGAAATCGGCAGCAGCCCAAGTCTTCTTAGTGGTGACGATCTTTGCACCGGCTGCTACCAGGACGGGAGCAGTATCGGAAGGACAGACAGCCATACAACCGTTTACCAGACCAAAGATGGAATGATATCGGGAAAGACCGGTAAGAGCATAACAACCGCCCTTGCCGCCTTTGCGGGCACAGTTGAAGTCGTTGTATTCGTTTCGATAGTAAATACAGCGAGGTCGCTGACAAATGTTGCCGCCGATGGTACCGACATTGCGGATTTCAGGAGAGGCGACAAGACCGGCAGCCTGAGCCAGAGCTGCACACTTGGATGCGACTACAGAAGAGTTAGCGATCTCATCGAGAGTGGTGAGAGCGCCGATCTTGAGCATACCGCCGTCTTCCTTGATGTAAGAAAGACCGCTGATCTGCTTGATATTGACGATAGTTGTGGGAAGGTTATCGGAGATGAAGCCCTTGAGGGTGCTCATCAGATCAGTACCACCGGCACAAACCTCGGCACCGCCTTTGGCCAACTGGGCAACTGCATCGTCCAGACTACCTGCATTTACATGAACTAAATTATCCATTATTTACCCCCTTATGCCTTTCCCAAAGCCTTCAAGACTCTGTCAGGATTACAGGCGCCGTGATCGGGATCGACCCACTTGCCGATGGCATTGTAGATTGCAGCCAAGATGGACGCATAGCTGCCGACACAGGGTTCGCCGATACCATGAGCACCGAGAGGACCAGAATGGTCATCGCCTTCTACTGGGTAGAGGTAGTTGGTGGTAGGATCGATGTCCAAGGTGGTCGGTAACTGAGATTCAGTATACTGAGTACCGATGATGGCACCAGTAGCGGGATCGTGGATATCGCCGTAGTAGAGAGCCTGGGCATACTGGAGTTCAGAGCCAGAACCCATCTGCTGGAGGACACCATCTTTGAAGATGACGCGGCCGCAGCCCACGGAATTCCAATGACCAGTAATGAAGACTTCGCCGGTCTCAGGATCGACTTCGACTTCAGTGACAGAAGCTGCAGCAGAACCCCATTCAGCCTTATGACCGACAGGGAAACCGTCCTTTTCACGCTGGAGACCAGCATTGACAGTGGCGGTAGCATTCTGCTGAGCATGCCAACCAACACCGACACCAGCCATGGGCTGAGCGGTAGCCATGATGTTAGCGAAAGTTGCTTTGACATCAGGTTTCTTGGTCATGAAGATAACGCTGTCTTTGGAATCAAGATCTTCGACCTTGGCGCCTTCAGCAGCGAAAGGTTCACGAGTGACTGCATAGGTGAACAGCTTCTTCTTGAGGTCATTTGCAGCGCTATAGAAAGCAGCACCGCAGCTACCAGTGAAGGAAGAACCACCGTGCATACCACCGTTGAGGGTGACGTCGGTGTTACCGTAATCACCACAGTTGACATCGGTGACCTTTGCACCGAGGACCTCTGCGACGATGATGTTCATTTCGGTAGGAGCATTGTGAGGTTTGGAACCACCATTCTCAGTGAGGATGGTGCCATCCGGAGTCATAAGGACGACAGCACCGCGGTCGTTACCATTGACACGGCCATGGCTATCGTGATGAGCGTGGAGACCGATACCATGCAGACGGCCATTGGAGAGGGTCTTAGTACCCGGCTTGTGCCACTTGGACAGATAACCGGACTTCTCAACAACGGTTTCCATACATTCGTTGACTTCTTTGGTACAGAACGGATTGCCGGAATCCTGATCGAGGTCATGTTCACCCATGATGTTCTTCTTTCGGAACTCATAGGGGTTCATGTTGAAGTGTTCAGCCATATCATCCATAGCCATAGTCAAATGTACAGCGGTAGGAGGATCGTTAACACAACGCCATGCACAGCGATCCGGCTGGTTCAGATAAGTACCATGACCGACCCACTTCAGGTTGGGGATGGTGTAGGTTGCAGAGATGATCGGGGTAATGGTGGCACCATAGTTAGTGGTCCAGTATTCGCAGTCAAGAGCTACGATCTTACCATCTTTGTCACAACCCATGGTGAAGATACCTTTGTCATCATGCTGACGACCGGCGAAGAGCATGGAGTGTTTCTTGGAACAACGCCACATGACAGGGACGCCGCCCAGTTTCTTGGAGATAGCTGCGACCATGGCAGCTTCTTCATTGTTGAGTCGCTGACCATGACCACCACCACAATAGTGGTTGAAGCAGTGGATCTTGTTCAAAGGAATCTGGAGTCGGTTGCGGATGATGGTTCGATGACCATGGATGTTCTGAGTGGAAAGATAGACATAGACATCGTCTTCGATCCAGTATGCAAAAGCAGTGTACTGCTCGATAGGAGCATGCTGATGGGTTGTGGTCCAAGGCAGGTTGTAAGTCTTAGTGTAAGCGGAAGCCTTGAGGCCGGCAGCGACATCGCCACGTTCAGCAGGCATAGAGTTTGCATAGTTGGTATCAGCCAAACGGCCGGAGAGAGGAGCGTTTGCTACTGCAACGCCATCATCACCGACGACATCGGCAGTCTTGACTACTGCAGGAAGGACATCATATTCGACATCGATAAGGTTGATAGCACGTTCAGCGACATACCAGTCATCGGCTACGATGACAGCAACAGGAGCGCCCCAATAGAGGACGGTCTTCTGAGGGAACATAGCGGCAGCGCCGGTTCCGGCAGTAATATCGTCATAGGTGAAGACTGCTTTGACGCCAGGAAGAGCCAGAGCCTTGGAGGCATCGATCTTCTTAACGGTACCATGAGAGATAGTGGCATGCTTGGAAGTAGCCCAGAGCATACCAGCCATCTTGCGGTCGTTAACATAATCGGCGCGACCAGTCAGGATGGACTGCATATTGCGGGCTCGAATATCTTTCTGTACGGCCTCATTATCGAGACCAACAACTTTCATTTTAGGAAGAGCCATTATACACCTCCTACGACTGACTCAAGGGTCTTCTTGAAGTTCTGGCACATGCAGAGATGACCAGAAAGTGCAGAACGGACCTCATCGTTAGTCGGCTTGGATTTTTTCTCAAGAAGAGCAGTTGCAGCCATTAAGAAACCTGCAGTGCAGAAACCGCACTGAGTGGCATTGTTGTCATAGAATTTCTGCTGCAACGGGCTGAGGGTGATACCGTCGGAGAGACCTTCCACTGTTCGGATCCTCTTGCCTTCCATTTCGCAAGCGAAAAGTAAGCAGGAATAAACAGGCTTGTCGTCAACGATGACGGTACATGCACCGCACTGACCCATATCGCAACCGATCTTGGTGCCGTAGAGTCCGAGCTGTTCGCGGAGGACCCAACCGAGGGACCAGTAATCATTGATGATGAGATTATAGTCAACACCATTGACATTGAGGGTCTTGAAATTAGGGATAGCCTGGCCTTCATGGGCGCTGGCATAATGGTCTTTCAGATCTTTAAGAGAACTGAACTCTTTGTTGTCGATAGGACAGATGTACTTGGTTTCAGATTTGCCGCCTTTGTTTCCGCAAGCGGATAACAATGCTGCCGAGCCTACGGTTGCTCCACCAACCACCAGGCCCGCATCTTTAAGAAACTCTCGACGAGAGATCTTAAACATTTCTTTCGACATATTTTATAACCTCCAAATTAGTAAGATACCGGGAGAGAATTATCTTTCTTCCTGCCTCCTCCTTTCTCAACTAAGAATTTCTTTCATTTTCTCTATTTAAAACTGACCAGCCGGGTCGTTATCAGTTAAGAGAGGCTCTAATAAAAATACTATTGAAGGCACACAAATACACTTAGTTACAGTGTAGTTTTAACTGAAAATATCGATAATAGACACATGCACAAATATGTCAATCAATTGACTAATTAACAAAAATGAACATTTTTTGATATTGTCAATATTTATGCACGAATTGATAAAAAAATTATATCAGTCAGATGTATAAAAATGTACATTATCAGGCGTCTTTAAAAACGAGCAGCGGGGCGATGTCTTTCAGAAATCCGTCCGTCAGATAGTATTCCAGTCTGTCAGGTGAAAATGTATAAGAGTCCTTGGGGAGAACGATGTCCCCTGCCCCGTCTTCAGTCAGCGTGTCGAAGACGAACCATCTGAGTCGCGAAAGGATCGATCTTTCGATCCAATACCCGAAGGATGTGTCAGGATTGTATGTCTCGAGTTTCTTCATTCTTATATACATAGGGAGTCCGTCGGATGCGTCATGCCACATATCGACGAAAGCATAGTCAAAATGTCTGTCCGGCATGATCTCTTTGGCATACGCAAAACCGTCAGAACAGATCACTCGGATCTTGTCCTTATTGGGGAACTGAGGAAGGATGTGCCTTTGGAAAAGATCAGCAGCAGTCTCATCGATCTCGACGATGGTCACCGATCTCACTTCTAGTTTATTGCTCACCATGAAGGGATAATATCCCAGTCCTAAACCGAATGTGACAACATCTCCCGAAGCTCTAGCGATATCTCCTCTCATGGTCCCGGTCTCTTCAGGAGTGACCATCATCCATTCATTATTATCCTCGAGGACGGCAGGATAGATGAACTCCTCATCAAAGAAACCGACCCTAGGAATCTCCGTCAGATCATCCAGTACCTCGATATCGTCATACGGGATGAGCTCATATGGAGCATAAGACTGCTGAGTAAAAGTCCAGCGTCCTTCAGAGACTTCAGGAAAACGGATGAACGAATAATAAGGATCACCGCAGAAAGCAGCTTTATCGAGCAATCTGACCGATCTCTTCAGATATTCATCCTCGATAATGCGGTCATGGTCATTTGTTTGAGAATCAAGCCCAAGTGCAGCCGATAAAAGGATACGATAGACGTCCTCTTTGGACATAGACGAAGCAGAGAGCATCTCTTCCATCATCTCTATGGTAATGAAACGAGGACTCTTGATGAGATAAGAACTGATCATCTCCAGCGCATCGAAATTGAGGTCCCTGCGCCGCATGATCCTGTCTATTTCAAGTTGGAGAGCAGTGTTTTTCACTTTTCTAAACGACCATTTCAAGTCATCTTTGACCAATATCGTAAAGCTAACGAAGCTAAAAAACAAACCCGAAACGATATTTACAACCAGATTGAGTGTTTTTACAATAGCGCTATATTCGTCCCCGAAATAAGACATCTGGTCAAAGAAGCCAGCAGATAATCATTCCTGTTTACCAGTTCAGGTAAATGCCGTAAAATGGCGGCATAACAGACGAGAATCTAACAGGTTCTGAAAGAGGAATGAGATGGCACTTGAACTGAACATCGATTCGATAGACCCCAAGAGCATCAAGGAAAAAGCGGAACAGTGTTACGCGTCCGGCGGATTCGGATGCGGAGAATCCGTAGTCATCACCCTCATCAAAGAACTCAAACTGGATGCACCCGTCGAGATGGTATCTTTGGCATCAGGCTTCTCTGCCGGTGTCGGCGGTGCCGGATGCACCTGCGGAGCCGTTGCCGGCGGCATCATGATCCTGGGTCTCGTCTTCGGCAGATATCAGCCCAATGAGCCCGGCGGCGCCATTGCCAAAGAACTGTCGAAAGAACTCCACAACGCTTTCAGAGACGATCACCGCGCCATCTGCTGCCGTATCCTGACCAAGGGTCTGCCTCCCGGCAGTCCCGAACGCAAGGCACAATGCATCTCCTTTGTGGGAGACGTCGCTGAGAAGGTCTGCAACATCATCAAGCGAGAGAAAGAACTCTAGCTTCAGACCGACATCAGATCCATAAGACAATTTATTGTGATAAATCAATAAAGTTTTTGTCATCTTTTTGCTAAAATCGTGCCTAAAAATGACCTCTGGTCCTTTGACACAAATCAAGGCTGAATGATAAAATTTTGAGCTAGTATTTTCATTTTGAGGGTGAGCCTATGATTGGTGATTACGGATACATCGGCCTGTATTTGATCATCTGTCTGGTTTTCTCAGCTTTTATCGCCCTGATGCCTCAGATACTTGAGTTCGTCGGGATCGAGAAGAAGAAGCCGTCGGCAGTCAAATACAACACTTACGAATGCGGCCTCATTACGATCGGCCGCAGTTGGGTACAGTACAACCCACATTATTATTACTATGCCCTGATGCTCACGGCGATGGATACGTCCGTGATCTTCCTATTCCTCTGGGCAAAAGTCCTCTCATTCGCACCGGCAGAATACAGAGTCCTGGCATTCTGGGTCGGGCTTGCATTCATCTTCATCATCGCAAGCGGATTCTTTTATGCCTGGAAGAAGGGGGTCCTTAAATGGAAGTAAACCCTAAGCTGATCCCATCCTTGGATGATGCAGATGCTTACGAAGGCTATATCGTCGAAGACCTGCGCAAAGCAAGCCTCGAACCGCTGCCTGAGAAGACCATACTCTCTGAAGAGGAACTCAAAGAACTCAACAGAAACATCATCGTGACCACCCTCGATGACGCTATCAACTGGGCCCACAAAGCTTCTCTGTGGCCAGTCACCTGCTTCACTGCCTGCTGTACGTTCGAATTCATCGCCACCTCGATGGCCCGTTTCGACATCGCACGTTTCGGCATGGAAGTGCTCCGACCGTCTCCCCGCCAGGCCGACCTCCTGATGGCTGCCGGCACTCTGAGCTGGAAGATGGCACCTCAGATCAAACGAATCTACGAACAGATGGCCGAACCGAAATGGGTCGTGGCAATGGGGGCTTGCGCGATCTCCGGCGGTATCTTCCAGGACTCCTATGCGGTAGTTCCCGGATACAACCACATCATTCCGGTCGACGTCTATATCCCCGGCTGTCCTCCGCGACCCGAGACACTCCTCTACGGTCTGGAACAGCTGAGGAACAAGATCGGCCATGAGACTATCAGGTTGGGGAACGAATAGCCATGACCAAGAAGATCTACGAAGAATTACACGAAAACTGCGAATGCGCAAGGATCTGCGGAGATTACGCTGAGATAGTCCCCGGCAGCATCGTGGACTGCGCCTTATACCTCAAAGACAACGGTTATGATTATCTCGATATGATCACCGCCTCCGATCATAACGATGAATTCATCCTCACCTATACCTTCAAAGATATGAAAGCAAAAGATGATGTCATGATCAGGACATCGGTCTCCCGAGAGGATCCTTCATTACCTTCCCTCTCCAACATCTGGATCGGGGCCGACTTCCAGGAACGCGAGATCTATGACCTGATGGGCATCGTCTTCACCGGTCACCATAATCTCAAACGAATCGTGCTGTGGGACGGATTCGAAGGTCATCCGCAGCGAAAGGACTACAAGAATGTCGCTTAGAACTGAAGAATTTGTAGTCAATGTCGGCCCTCAGCATCCCAGCACCCACGGTGTCTTCAGGATGCGATTCACCCTCGACGGTGAGATCGTCAAGGATGTCGAGCCCATCTTCGGTTATCTGCACCGCGGTGTGGAGAAACTCATGGAGATGCGCACTTACAAACAGGGCATCCCCATGACCGACCGTCTCGATTATGTATCCGCTATCAACAACAACTGGCCCTATGTCCTGGCAGTCGAAGAACTGGCCGGCATCAGTGTCCCTCAGCGAGCTGAATTCATGCGTGTGATCATGTCTGAGATGCAGAGGATCTCATCGCATATCCTCGCTGTCGGTTCACAGATGAACGACATGGGCTCTTTCTACACCGTATTCATGTACATGTTCCGCGAACGAGAGAAACTGACCGACCTGATGGAAATGGTCACCGGTCAGCGAATGATGTACAACTACATGCGCTTCGGCGGCGTCTCCATGGACTTCCCTGCCGAGTTCATCCCTCAGCTGAAGAAGTTCCTCAAGGTCTTCCCGAAGTACATGGCAGAATACGAAGACATGCTCTATGACAACGAGATCTTCCTGGCCAGGACCAAAGGCGTCGGCTGTTTCAAGCCGGAAGATGCCATCAACATCTCCACCAGCGGTCCCGTCCTCCGAAGCACCGGCGTAGACTATGATCTCCGCCGCGACAAGCCCTATTCCGTATATGACAAATTTGAATTCGATGTGCCCGTCGGCAAGAACGGTGATGTCTATGACCGAGTCTGGGTACGTATGGAAGAGATGAAACAGAGCGTTCGAATCATCGAACAGGCCCTCGACATGATGCCCGGCGGCAACAGGTTCTGCAGCAAGGTCCCTGTCGCACTGCGCATCCCCAAAGGCTTTACCTATAAAGAGATCGAATCGCCGCGAGGTATGCTCGGCTGCTATCTCGAATCCGACGGTTCCGAAAAGCCCTACCGATGCCATTTCCGCGCTCCGGCATTCATAAATCTGACGGCACTCAAGACCATGCTGGTCGGTCAGAAACTGGCCGATGCCATCATCATCTTCGGCAGTGTCGATCTTTCAATGGGGGAGGTTGATCGATAATGGACGACTTAGCTATTGTCACTATAGGCGCAACCCCCTGGTATGAAAACTTCTGGGTACATCTACTGATCGGCGCAGTCGTCGCCATCGCTTTCTTCTTCTTCTTCATCGTGATGTACATCTGGACCGAACGAAGGGTCATCGGCCTCTTCCAGGGCCGACTGGGTCCCAACCGTGTCGGTCCCTTAGGACTCATCCAGTCCGTAGCCGATGTCATCAAAGTCATGTTCAAAGAAGATATCGTACCCGACAAATCCGATAAATTGCTCTTCTGGCTGGCTCCTTTCATGGCCTTCGTACCGGTCATGATGATCCTGGCCGTAGTACCTTTCTCAGAAAACTTCCAGATCGTCGATCTCAACGTCGGCATCCTCTATATCCTGGCTGTCAGCGCCATCAGTTCCATCGGCGTCTTCATGTCAGGCTATGCCGGCAACAACAAGTACGGTCTCATCGGCGGTATGCGAGGTCTGGCCCAGTTCATCAGCTATGAGATCCCTCTCATCCTCTCACTGGCAAGCCTGGTCCTCATCTCGAACACTTTCTCGGTCAACGGCCTCGTACAGGCACAGACTCTTCCCAACATCCTAGTGATGCCGCTGGCTTTCGTAGTGTATTTCATCGCATCCCTCGCCGAGATCAGCCGAACTCCTTTCGACATCGTCGAATGTGATTCCGAGATCGTCGCAGGCTTCAATATCGAATACTCCAGCATGAAGTTCGCCATGCTCTACCTCGTAGAATACGGCGAAGCAGTGGTCACCAGCGTACTGGTCGCCACCCTCTTCCTCGGCGGATGGCACGGCATCTTCATCGACGGTCCTATCCCGCTCATCATCAAGATGGTCCTGGTCTTCCTCGTCATCCTCTGGATCCGCGCCA
The DNA here is from genome assembly GCA_002309415.1 of Dehalococcoidia bacterium UBA1222. The sequence goes on along the minus strand of DBXC01000006.1, from coordinate 36,408 downwards.
CTCTCCCCAGGCTCCGCGTGGATCAGTCCATGGGATTCTGCTGGAAGTTCCTCCTTCCCGTGGCATTGGTCAATCTCCTCTTCACCGCGGCAAGGATGACATTCTTCCCCGATCTATCAAACTGGATAGTCATTCCGGCTTCGTTCGTTTTCACGGCCATCGTGATCTACCTCTTTGCCGGTTTATTCAAACCAGGAAGAAAGGTGGCTGAAAATGACTAGACATTTCGGACAAGGCATGCTCAAGGGCATGAAGGTCACTTTCAAGAACCTCATCAGAGGTCCTATCACGACCCAGTATCCCGAACAGAAACTCAACCTGGCCAAACGTGAACGAGGTATCAGTCTCGTATGGGATAAGGATAAATGTATCGGCTGCTACACCTGTGAATCAGCCTGTCCTCACGGTTCCATCCACATCGAGACCGAATCCACTCCCGTCGAGACCGGCAACACTGCTCCCTGTGTAAAGAAGTGTCCCGCCCACGTCGACGCCGCCAAGTACGTCAGAGCCATCGGACAGGGCAATCCTTCCGAAGCAGTCGCCATCATCCGTGAAAGACTGCCGCTTCCCTCTGTCTGTGCTTATATCTGTGCTCATCCCTGTGAATCGGCTTGTTCCAGAGGCTCCATCGATGCTCCTGTAGCCATCAGGAAGCTCAAGAGATACGCCATCGAGAACGAAGACGGTTCCTGGATGAAGAACGTCAAACAGAAACCATCCACCGGCAAAGCTGTCGCCATCGTAGGCGCCGGTCCTGCCGGCCTTACCGCCGCTTACTACCTGCTCCGAGCAGGTCATAAAGTCACCATCTTCGAAGACCTTCCCAAACCGGGTGGCATGATGCTGGTGGGCATCCCCCGCTACCGACTTCCCGAAGACATCCTCATGAAGGACGTTAAAGTCATCGAAGACATGGGATGCGAATTCAAATACAACACCAGGATCGAAGATCCCCAGGCTCTCCTCAAACAGGGCTATGATGCTCTGCTCCTTGCCACCGGTGCTCATGAAGCCGGCGGTCTCGGAGTACCGGGTGAAGAAGACCCCCGTGTTTACGGCGGTGCCTACTTCCTCAAGGACGTCACCTTCGGCAAGAACCGACCCATCGGCGACCGTGTCGTCATCGTCGGCGGCGGCAACACTGCCATCGACTGCTGCCGAACCGCACTCAGACTGGGTGCCAAAGACGTCAAGGTATTATACCGACGAACCAAGAGCGAGATGCCGGCCGATCCTTTGGAAGTCGAAGATGCCGTAGAAGAAGGCATCGAGTTCCAGTTCCTGGTCTCTCCCGTCAAAGTCTACGACGAGAACGGACAGTTCAAGATGGAATGCCAGGAGATGAGACTGGGTGCCGAAGACGCTTCCGGCCGACGACGCCCTGAACCTATCCCCGGTTCCAACTTCGTCTTAGATGTGGATACTGTCATCCCCGCCACTTCCCAGTATCCTATCGTTCCTGATTCCTTCGGTGTCACCAAGGACCGATCGTCCCGTATCCAGGTCGGCAAAGACATGGCGACAGAGATCCCCGGCGTATATGCCGCCGGTGACAACGTCCTCGGTCCCGCCACGGTCATCGAAGCCGTCGCCCAGGGCCGAATCGCCGCATCCTCCATCGACAAGTATCTCGGCGGAGACGGCGACATCGAAGAGCATCTTGCCAAAGGTCTCCCTCTCCCTGAAAGAGAAGGCGCACCTTCCAGCGAATATTTACACAAATTCGAATACATCGACGATGAACGAAGACACAACACCTTCGACAGCGTCGAACTCAGCTGGGCCAAAGAAGTCGCAGAGGCAGAAGCCAACCGCTGTATCCGCTGCGATCTCAAATACCCGGTCACCAAATATGAACTCAAGGGCGGTCAGTGTATCTACTGCAGTCTCTGCGTCGAATCATGTCCTTTCGATGCACTCTATGCCAGCAATGAATACGAACGCGCCACCTATACCGTCAAGGATCAGACACTGGATAAGGAATACCTGGGAGCCGCTCCCAAGAGCTCCTATTTCCATCCTGAACTTGATGAGACCCTGCCTGAACAGACTCTCCTCCTGAGCCTCGACAAGGATATCCCCGAGCCGAAAGAGGAAGCCGGTGAAGGCGAAGAGAAGGAGGCCAAATAATGGGACTGCAAATCGCGTTCTGGGTACTGGCAGCGATCCTCTTGTGCAGCGCCATCTACGCCATTAGCACCAAGTCGGTCATGCGTGCCTGTTTTTCCCTGATCATCTGTTTCCTGAGCGTCTCCGGACTCTTCATCACCCTCGGGTTCGAGTTCCTGGCCGTCATCCAGGTCATGGTCTACGTCGGAGCCGTCGGGGTCCTCATCATCATGTCCGTCATGATGACCAAGAGGAACGAAGAGGGCAATATCTCCAACAAGTTCAAGCTTCCTGCCATCCTGGCGTCACTGTGTCTGGCAGTGCTCGGCGTATACGCTGTCATCTCCACTCAGTGGCCCGTAAACGAAGGTGAAGCTTCTAATCCGATCGACAACGTCGCGGCGGTCTTCATGGCCACTCCCGGCGGTATCTTACTGATGATAATCGCGGCACTCATCGTCCTGACTGCCATCGTTGCCGCAATCACGACTGCGAGGGAGGAATAAGAAATGATGCTGGAACACTATCTCGTCCTATCTGTTCTCCTCTTCGCTATCGGCTTGTTCGGCGCTTTCAGCCGCAAGAATGCCATCATGATCCTGATGTGCATCGAGATCATGCTCAATGCCGTCAATATCGCTCTGGTCGCATTCACCAAGTTCCATCTCTTCGATATGATCAGCGGACAGGTCTTCACGATCCTGAGCATCGTGGTAGCTGCAGCCGAAGTCACGATCGGCCTTGCCATCGTGATCGCGATCTTCCGCAACTTTAAAGAAATCGATACCGACAATATCAATCTACTGAAGTGGTAAATGCAAGATGATGACAATACCTGAATATTTGATTTGGACAATTTGGCTTCTGCCCTTTGCGGCATTTGCACTGACATGGATCGTAGGATGGATCAAGAAGAATTCTCCTTCTTCTCCCTACGTCATCATTGCGACCATCGCATCACTTGCGCTGTCGGTCTGGGCGCTCATCTCCGTAATGCAGCACGGAAATATCGCCACCTCCCCGGTGCAGTGGCTCGAGATCGGGGCACTCGAAGTCTCCTTCTCCCTCGAACTCTCACCGCTCTCCACCATCATGCTCCTCGTCGTGAATATCATCAGTCTAATGGTCCAGATCTTCTCCATGGGCTATATGAAGGGCGATCCCGCTTACCGCAGATACTACAGCTTCATCGCTCTCTTCACCTTCTCCATGCTGGGTCTGGTCCTCTCCGACTCCCTCCTCGTGCTCTTCATGTGCTGGGAGCTCGTCGGCTTATGTTCATATCTCCTGATCGGCTTCTGGTTCTATAAGCCGTCAGCAGCATCGGCCGCCAAGAAAGCCTTCCTCATCACCAGGATCGGCGATCTCGGTATCTTGGCCGCACTCATCATGCTCTTCAACGCCACCGGCACTTTCAATATCGAATCACTCATCACGCTGGCCGGCACTGGAGCAATCGGAGCAACCGTACTTATCTGGGCCTGTCTGGGACTCTTCCTGGGCGCCATGGGTAAGTCGGCCCAGTTCCCTCTGCACATCTGGCTCCCCGACGCCATGGAAGGCCCGACACCTGTCAGCGCCCTCATCCATGCCGCCACCATGGTCGCCGCCGGTGTGTTCTTGGTAGCACGCACTTATCCGCTGTTCGAAGCTGTCCCCAGCACTCTCACCATCGTCGCCTGGGTCGGCGGTTTCACAGCGATCTTCGCCGCCACCATCGCCCTCGTGATGCAGGACGTGAAGAAGGTACTTGCCTATTCCACCATCAGCCAGCTGGGCTACATGTTCGTAGGTCTCGCTTTCGGCGGTGTCGCGGTCGGCATCTTCCACCTCTTCACACACGCCTTCTTCAAGGCCCTCCTCTTCATGGGAGCAGGTTCATTGAGCCACGCTGTCGACAGCTTCGACATGCGAAAGATGGGCGGCATGAAGAAAGCCATGCCAAAGACCTACTGGACCTTCCTCCTCGGCTCTCTGAGCCTTGCCGGTATCTGGCCTCTGGCCGGTTTCTTCAGCAAGGAAGGCATCCTCGATTCCGCACTGCACGGTCAGCCGGTATTGTTCGTGATCCTTTTGATCACCGCCGGTCTCACCGCATTCTATATGTTCCGAGTCATCTTCAAGGTGTTCTTCGGTAAATACCATGGCGACAAGCATCTCCATGAATCACCTGCCGTCATGATCCTGCCCCTCTTCTGTCTGGCATTCCTGGCAGTATTCGTCGGCTGGATCAACTGCAGCAACTGGTTCTCTAACTTCCTGGGCGTAGACGGCACACAGTCCTTCGTCAAAGGACTCTTCGGTGCACTCGCTCATCCTCTGGCCTGGGGCTCACTGCTGGCTGCCGGCATCGGTATCTTCGTCGCATTCGCGATCTACAAGTTCCGCTGGATCCTCGAAGACAAGATCGCCGCAAAGGTTCCTTGGCTCTACAATCTGTTGTTCCGCAAATACTATATGGACGAACTCATCCAGGATAGGATCAACAATGATGCTCTCCTGAACGGTACGTTCCGTGGTTTTGCTTTCTTTGATTCGAAAATAGTCGACGGCGCCGTCAACGGCGTCGGAAAGATCTCTTCGGGTCTGGGCGGTATGCTCAGGAGGGGACAGCATGGGCAGGTCTCCTTCTACGGACTCATCACGGTCCTGAGCATCGTCGCTATCGCACTCGTCATGATGGTGGTGAAATAAGATGAGCATATTATCACTGATTATTTTTATCCCTATCATCGGTGCGATCCTCTTAGCGCTCCTGCCCAAATTCAAGAGCTGCACCTATAAGTACCTGGCCCTATTCTTCACGGCCTGCACCCTCGGCCTCGCCATCGCAGCGTTCGTGATGTTCGACAGGTCAGCATCGAATACTTTCCAATTCGAATGTATCCATGAATGGATCCCGTTCATGGGCGCTCATTATCACCTCGGCGTCGACGGTCTCAGCATGCCGATGGTGCTCCTGACCGCATTCCTGGGTTGTGTCGCAGTACTCATCTCCTGGAAAGAATCGGTACGTACCCGTGAATTCTTCCTCTGGCTCCTCCTGCTGGAAGGCAGCATCCTGGGCGTCTTCTGCGCCTTGGACCTCGTACTGTTCTTCCTCTTCTGGGAGATCGAAGTCATCCCCATGTACTTCCTCATCTCCATCTGGGGCAGCGGCAGGAAAGAATACTCAGCTCTCAAATATGTCTTATACACTCTGTTCGGCAGTGCCTTCATGCTGGCCGGTATCGTCATGATCTTCATCAATACCGCCACTCTCGACATGACGGTCATCGCCAAATACGGTCTGAACGGTCTCGCCATCGCACCGCAGGTCCTCTTCTTCGTCCTGATCTTCGGATTCTGTGTCAAACTGCCGGTGGTCCCGTTCCATACCTGGCTCCCTGATGCCCATACCGACGCCCCCACCGCCGCCAGTGTCATGCTGGCCGGTGCCCTCATCAAGATGGGCGGCTACGGCATCATGCGACTGTGTGTCTCGTTCATGCCGGACGTAGCACAGCAGTACGCACTCATCTTTGAGATCCTGGCAGTCGTCGGCATCATCTACGGCGGTGCCATCACCCTTCGCCAGACCGATATCAAACGTCTCATCGCCTATTCCAGTGTGAGCCACATGGGCTTCGTGCTCTTGGGCATCTTCTCACTGGGCGAGATCGGCATGACCGGCGCAACTATGCAGATGGTCAGCCACGGTCTTACCACCGGTCTGCTCTTCGCAGTAGCCGGCCTCGTCATGCATAACACCCACGAGAGGAACATCGGAAAACTGGGCGGTCTTGCTCAGCAGACACCGAAGATCGCAACGCTCTTCATCATCGCATCATTAGGTGCCATCGGTCTTCCAACCACCAGCGGCTTCGTATCCGAGTTCTCGATCATGACCGGCACCTATTCCACCACTGCAGTGGCCGGCACCGAACCGATCGTACTCGTTGCCCTGCTCGGTCTCCTGATCGGCGCAGGCTATATGCTCTGGACCATCCAGAGAGTATTCTTCGGTCCTAAACTCGATATCTACGATGGTGTACAGGACGCCAATAAACTGGAGATGGCCTACTGTATCGTTTTCATAATCCTGATCTTCGCCATCGGTCTCTATCCGACCGTACTGACGGAAATGATCAAAGGCGGAGTAGCAGCCGTTCTGGCCATGCTGTAAGAGAGGTACATACGAATGGACAATATTTACGAATCTTTAATTCAATTCATGTGGCCTGAGATCTGTATCGCTCTTTCAGCTATAGTGATCCTGCTTTCAAGCCTGTTCATCAAGAAGCGCAGTGTCCTCACTGCCATCAGCGCCGTCGGCATCATCGGATCCGCCGTCCTCGATTTCGTCTGTCTCCATCAGTACAGCGATACCGGCATCACTTATGCTTCCTATATGCTCTCTGCCGATACCGCAACTTTCTATTTCAGGTTCCTCTTTGCCGGGATCGCGCTCTTCGTCGTCCTCGGCAGCTATGATTACGCCAAGAACTTCGAGAAGTTCCATGCCGAATATCTGGTGCTCATCCACCTGGCGCTTTTAGGCATGACGCTCCTCGTCTCATCTTTCAACATCATCTCGCTCTTCGTCTCACTGGAACTCATGGCTCTCTCTTTCTATGGTCTCACTGCTCTCAAGAAAGACCAGAAATCGAGTGAAGCGGCCCTTAAATACGTGCTCCTCGGCGGCATCAACTCCGCAGTGCTCCTGTTCGGTCTGGTGCTGCTTTACGGTTTTACCGGCGAGACTACCTTCAATTCCATCGGCTATGAGATCGCCATGGGCGGATCTTCCGAACCCGGTCTCATCTTCGCACTGGTCCTGATCGTAGCCGGATTCAGCTTCAAGATCGCAGGTGTCCCGTTCCACATGTGGGCACCCGATGTCTATGAAGGCTCACCCACATCCGTCACCCTCTACCTGTCGACCGCATCAAAACTGGCCGGCATGGGAATACTCTTCAGACTTATGTACAGTGTGTTTGCGTACGCACCGTCGATTTCAGGAAAACTGACCCTGGCTCTCGCCATCATCAGTGTCCTCAGTATGTGTGCCGGTAATCTGGGGGCCATTGCCCAGTCAAGTGTGAAGAAGATGCTGGCTTTCTCCGGTATCGCCCAGAGCGGTTACATGCTCCTCGGCATCATCGCCATCCTCATCACTGGAGGATCAGGCGCCTACTCCATCTTCACTGCACTCTTCATCTTCGCCCTGGCATTTGCCCTGGCTGAGATCGCAGCTTTCACCGGCGTATTTACATTCTCAGATGCGATCGAGAGCGACAACATCGAGAACTTCCGCGGTGTCGCAAAGAGATCGCCTTTCATCGCCATCGTCATCACCATCGGTCTGCTTTCCCTCATGGGTCTGCCTGTCACCGGAGGTTTCATCGGTAAGTTCGGCGTCTTCTCAGTCGTCGGCAATATCCCGCTGATCATCATCGGTGTCGTGAACAGCGTCATCTCCGCTGTCTACTACCTGAAGTTCATCCGTGTCATGTGGACCGGAGAACCTGATGAGGAAGGCGTCATCGACTGTTCCATCGTCCCCTATATCATCATGACTTGTGCAGCGACTCTGGTGATCGCCATCGGTATCTTCGGATTCAAGTTCATCTAAACATTCATTAAACAGATACAGAAAAGCCTCTTCGATTGACCCGAAGAGGCTTTTTTCATGTCAGAGATATCCAGTCTATTCGCTCAGCTGCGGCTGTTTCTTGGATTGGACAAGTTCATTGACAATAGCCGCACCGAGTACCATCACAGCACCGATGACGCCGAGAGCGGTCATCGATTCATGCAGTATGATGACAGAGACAAGGACCGAAACGATAGGTTCGATGTAGCCCAAAAGAGCAAAGGACTGTACGTCGATCTTCGTGATGGCGCCGAAATAGAAGGTGTAAGCGATACCAGAATGTACGACACCCAATAGTAACACCAACAAGACGGATTGTAGGTCAATTTCAAGGGGTACTCCCCAGTTATTGATAAGAAAGTACACCGAGGCCGTTAAAGAGGCTGAAATAAGCTGTATGATGGCCTTTTCATAAACAGGTGCATCCCCTGCTTTTTTGTTGCATAAGACCATGCCAGTAAAACCGGCGGCTGCCATGAAACCCAGAGCAACGCCCTTGAGATTAACACCGGCAATACCGTCGAGAGTCACACCGGATACCAAAGCGATACCGATGAAAGCAACGAAGATGCAGACGATGCTGATAGGCTTGAGTTTGTCTTTGAACAAAAGTGCTGCAAGGAATATCACGATTATTGGAGCCATATAGTTGCAGAGGCTGGCAATAGCCACTGTAGTAACTTTATAAGCAGCAAAGAGCGTGATCCAGTTGAATCCGAGACAGATGCCGGAGAGGACGAACCATTTGGCATTCTTCTTCAAAGGTTTGAAGTCCAGTTTTCTGCCGGTAAGAGTGGTGATCAACACCATAGTGAGAGAACCGAGGATGCCTCGCCAGATGACGACGAACTCCACCGGAAAACTGATATAACGCAGTACCAGACCGATGGTGCCGTAAATGAACAGAGACAGGATATATGTGATCTTATAATAGTTCGTGCTCATGAGGAGATATTCTAAAGATACTCAAGGGCATTTGCAAGGAAGATCAGGTCAGCTTTTTCTGAAAAGACCGTAGAAACGTGGTTCGTATTCTTCGAATAGGTCCCAGTTATCCAGTTCTTTCTTGAGATCGTCGGGATCCATCCTGCCATCCTGAGTCTCTTCGAACATACGTTCGATCTCGATCCGGGCAGCTCTGGGCACACCACGTCCATCCAGATCGATGAGATGTCTGGACTGCAGGTCCTGGAAGTTATTAGGAAGAGAATCACGGGTATAGGTCATGATGAATCTCATCAGAGAGACGTCCCATAGCTCATCATCACCTGAGATGATGGCACCGAGATTACGTGCTTCATCATCCAGCTGCTTAGATATCCTGGATGCTACCTGTGAAAGAGGTCCTTCGACGATATGCAGTTCCCCAGGCTCATTCTTGTAGGTATAGAGGATGCCTGGCATCACCTGCCCCATGGCAGAGAAATATCTGACAGCTTCATCACTAAAGCCTTCGGCCTTAGCCATATAATACGGTGTGATGATCTGAGGTTTTGATGCAATGACCTTTCCGGTCCTGATGACGATCTCGCGGAAGTCCCCAGGCTCCTCATAGACAGGATGTGTCAGGATAAAATACTCGATGTTGGTCACTCCGAAAGTATCCAGTGTCTGATAAGGATACCGGAGGATATGAGTGTTCCTGGCGGCCTGTTCCAGTCTAGGGTCTTCGTTCATGCTTTTATTTGATTTCCGAAAGATAATGTTTCAGCTCGTTTAGCTGGAGCTGATACTGTTCGTTGATCTGCTGTACGACCTTGGAATACTCTTCCTGATACTGAGGAAGGGCTTCCACATTGAGAGCAGAGGTATCGATGGCCAAGCGTTTCTGAGTGGCTGCAGCCTTGAGCTTGCCGGCAAAAGTCTCCTTGAGCATATCGGCAGCCTGTTTTCTCTGCTCGGCACCCTGAGTGACGAAATGATCCATCAGCTGATTGATGGCACCGGCGACCTGCTGAGCCATAGCTTTTTCTTCTTTAATCGAAACGATGCCGTCCAATGCCTTAGTGAATTGCGGGGAGATCTTATCGTTGTTGGGAAGGATTATCTGATCGGCAAGTACTTCGACGATACCTTCTTTGATGAAATCAGCTTCTTCACCTGAACGTCCGGCAAGACCATCCTCAAGAGAAGCTTCGCCTTTGAGATATTTCATGGCAAGGTCTTTACCTTCGGGGACAAACTTCCACTTGAGCTTTTCGGAATCAGTCGCATCAGACATCTTGTTGATGCGTTCCATCGCTATTTCAAAAGCACTCTTGATCTCGCTCATAATGATACCTATCTTTCTTCGTCAATGGTCTTCCTGCTGGCTACCAGACGGTTCAATGCGTTGAGGTAAGCTTTAGCAGATGCCACGATGATATCTACGTCAGCACCGCGGCCGGTATAGACGATACCATCAGATTCGATTCTGATGAGCACCGAACCCATAGCATCGATACCATGTGTGAGTGAATTCACGGAGAATTCAGTCAGTGTATTAGGTACATCGACGAGCTTATTGATAGCTTTATAGACTGCATCGATAGGACCTTCACCGATGGTAGCTTCTGCATGAGAAGTGCCGTCAGGATACTTCAGGACGATAGATGCAGTGGGGATACCGCGGTCGCCGCAGCTGACCTGGATCCTCTCGAGCTTATATTCATTGTCGAGATTACGCTGATATTCAGCGATCAAGGATTCGATATCTCTGTCCTCAACTTCTTTCTTACGGTCTGCAATTGCCTTGAATGCGGTGAAGACGCTCTCGAAATCGGTCTCGCTCAGAGAGTAGCCCAGTTCGGACAGTCGCTCTTTGAAAGCATGACGGCCGGAGAGCTTGCCCATGACCAGATTAGAAGACGGGATACCGACATCCTTAGGATCGATGACTTCAAAAGTGGCAGGCATCTTGATCACGCCATCCTGGTGGATACCGGACTGATGACTGAATGCATTTGCACCAACGATAGCTTTATTGGACGGGATAGCAAAACCGGTCAGTTCGCTGACGAGTCTTGAAACCGGATAGATCTGTTCAGTATTGATGGTGGTCTCATATTCAGTAAACTTGTCTTTCCTGACTTTGAGGGCCATGACGATCTCTTCCAGAGATGCGTTACCGGCACGTTCGCCGATACCGTTCACAGTACATTCGATCTGTCGAGCACCACTTCGGAGAGCTGCCAGTGAATTGGCAACGCCCATTCCGAGGTCATTATGGCAATGTACGCTGATGACAGCCTTATCGATATTGGGTACATACTTTCGGATATCGCTGATGAGTTCAGCGAATTCAGTAGGTACGGTATAGCCGACTGTATCAGGGATATTGATGGTCGTAGCACCAGCATCGATGACGGTTTCGATCAGTCTGTACAGGAACTGCTTATCGGCTCGAGTCGCATCCATAGGAGAGAACTCGATATCTGAGATGAATTTCTTAGCATGTTTGACGGCTTCTTTGGCGACTTCCAATACTTCATCAGGAGTCTTGTTCATCTGATACTGCATCTGAATAGCCGATGCAGGAACGAAGACATGGATGCGGGGATCATGGGCACATTTGAGTGCTTCCCAGGCACGGTCTACATCTTTGGCGGCAGCTCTGGCAAGACCGCAGACGGTAGCGTCTTTGATGCCTTCGCCGATGGCCTTAACAGCTTCAAAATCGCCCTTGGATGTGATCGGGAAGCCGGCTTCGATGATGTTCACGCCCAAAGAGACGAGAGCTCTTGCTATCTCCAGTTTCTCTTTGACGTTCAATGAACCGCCAACGGCCTGTTCACCGTCTCTCAGTGTCGTATCGAATATGATTATCTTTTCCATAAGCCCTACTCCAAGCTAATGATCAATGAATCAAAGATGATATAACATCTCGGTGATAAAGTCATGTATCTTCGGTAAAGCACCGATCTCGATATATTCATCGATGCCGTGTTCGGTCTTCTCCTGTTCAGGAGTGACGATGATGGGAGTGAACCTGATCACGTTCTTACATATCTTACAGAAATTGTGCGCATCCGTTCCACCATTCATGACGACAGGGACAGGCACAACATCAGGGAAGACTTTTCTGACGATGTCCTCGACGAGGAGAAACTCCTTACTGCGGTAATCAGTGGTGGGAACTTCCTTGACGTCCTTGATCACTTCAGTCTCGACATCGTATTTTTTAGCGACTGCAGAGATCTTTTCGATGTTCTCTTCCTTAGTAGCATGCTTAGATAGTCGCATATTGGCGATGATATAGGCTTCAGCCGGAATGACATTGGATGCGTTGGAACCGTGTGCCATCGTGAAAGCGACTGTAGTCTTAGCCATGGCTGCAAAAGATGGATTCCTGTCTTTCAGTATCTCGATAGCTTTCTTCTCGTTCTTATCAGGATCGCTGAAGACGGCTTTGATATCAGAAGACATGTTAGGAGCCATCCTCCTCAGCATCTCTTTCTCGGTATCGGTCAGTTTTGCATCGTAGATCTCATTAGCTTCGACTTCGCTCACGAAGGATGCCAGTCTGGCAAGCGGCGTGTTCTTGGAAGGAACACTGGCATGACCACCGGTACCACGAGCAACGAATCGGACATCGCAGATACGTTTTTCAGTGACACCAAGCATAGCGTACTGACCTTTAAGTCCCGGCATGAGGTCAGTGACGATCATGCCGCCCTCATCGAGAACGAGTCTCAGTTTGATGCCTGAGTCATGCAGATATTTAGCTATAAGTTTGGCACCGTTGCCGGCGATCTCCTCATCGCAGCTGGTCACAATATAGATATCAGATTCAGGGACGTTGCCTGCTGCGATGAAATCATCGAAAGCACGCATCATGCCCCAGAACATGGCTTTATTATCGATGGCGCCCCTGCCCCAGACTCGTCCATCAGCGATTGTGCCTGAGAACGGCGGATACTTCCATTCACCGTATGCCTCTACGACATCATGGTGGCTCATGATGAGACTGGGAAGGTGGGTGTTTTTAGAACCTTTGAGTTTGATGAGGAAGGAACCGTCAAAATCCAATATATCGCACATCTCGAGTATGTGCGGGAACAATGAAGACATCTTCTTGCGGAAACGATGGAAGACGCGCTCATTACCGGAGACTCCGGCGATGGTCGGATACTTGATCATGGCCGCCAGCTCTTTGGCATATCGTTTTTCTGGATTCTTCATGACAGTGCTCCTTCGATCAGGATTCGAACGAAGAGATCATGTCGAGTCTCTTCTGATGACGTCCGCCTTCGTATTCCTGTGTCAGGAAGATGTTTACGATAGCTTTCTGGTCGACGTCATATTCGGCACCGAGACAGAGGATATTGGCGTTGTTATGCAGTCGGCATCGTTCAGCCATGAACTCACTGTTGCAGAGAGCAGCGCGGATGCCTTTGAACTTATTAGCAGCGATGCTGACACCAAGACCGGTGCCGCAGATGAGGATGCCGCGATCGGCCTTGCCTGACTGAACGGCTTTAGCGACCTTCTCGACAGAGACAGGATAATCGACAGTGACACCTTCGGCAGGACCGCAGTCGAGTACGTCGTATCCTGAATCTTTCAGGTACTTAACAAGGTCTTCCTTGAGACCGAATCCGCGATGATCGGTACCGATGGCAATCTTCATCTTAGTGCTCGCTTTCTTATCTTTTATTCTGGAAATGACTTCTTTTATTTGGTTTGCAGTGATAGGACCTTCACGCAGTATCTTGGGAATCCTGCCGGTCACATCGACGATAGTCGAAGGAACGTTATCAGTGCACTTACCTTCGACTACGCAGTCGGCTGAATCCGAAAAGACCCGTTTAGCTTCTGCATATTTCGTTATGCTGGGCTCTCCGCTGATATTGGCGCTGGTGCCGATGATGGGCTTTCCCAGCCGTCTGATGAGATCTCTCAATTCATCATTATTCGGGCATCGGACCGCAATGGTCGCAGTGCCGCAGGTGATGACATCAGAGACATTTCTTGATTTCTTGACGACCAGAGTTAGAGCACCTGGCCAAAAAGCATCTGCAAGAGCTTCTGCAAAGACGTTCTTATCATCAGTCACAAGTGAGAGCTGTTCTTTGGAAGAAAGGAGGAGCGGAAGCGGTTTGTTGCTGTCACGCTGTTTGATGACGAATATCTTCTTTACTGCTTCTTCGTCATCGTATACGCAGCCAATACCATAGACGGTATCAGTCGGAAAAACGACTACCCCACCTGCTTCGAAAGACTTTTTTACCTTTGCAGAATCAAGTTTCATAGCAATTAGAATTATACCCCAAAACAGTCCTTTCTTTATCTACCGCTTTACTTTAAGGGAACAGAAAAATGAATGTATAATAGACGCAACTTTCTGAAACTTGGAGAATCAACATGAACGACAACGTCAGACCTCAGGATATGCAGCGAATCACCACCCCAGCACTTGCTAATGCATTCATCGACGAACAGATAGTAAAACTGCGACAGCAGATCGGAGATAAAAAAGTACTCCTAGCTCTCAGCGGCGGCGTAGATTCATCGGTAGTGGCCGCACTCCTAATCAAAGCAGTCGGTAATCAGCTGACATGTGTCCATGTCAATCATGGTCTCCTCCGCAAAGGCGAACCTGAACAGGTCGTTGAAGTTTTCAGAAATCAGCTCAAAGGCAATCTAATCTACGTCGATGCCGTCGATCGATTCCTCGACAAACTGGCAGGCGTATCCGATCCTGAACAGAAACGAAAGATCATCGGTGCTGAATTCATCAAAGTCTTTGAAGAAGAAGCCCGAAAACTGGACGATATCAAATTCCTCGGTCAGGGCACTATCTATCCCGACATCCTCGAAAGCGACGGCGTAAAAGCCCATCATAACGTCGGCGGTCTACCTGAAGATCTCAACTTTAAATTGGTCGAACCTGTAAAGCTCCTCTTCAAAGATGAAGTCCGAGAAGTCGGCCGTGCATTAGGTCTTCCTGCATCCATGGTCGAACGACAGCCGTTCCCCGGTCCCGGTCTCGGCGTGCGCATCCTCGGNNCGCGACCGTCTCGAGGCGGTACGCGAGTCCGATGCGATCCTTCGCGAGGAATTCGCCAAAAACGGCCTTGAGGGCAAGGTCTGGCAGTATTTCACCATCGTCCCCGACTACAAGTCCACCGGCGTCAAAGACGGAAAGAGACTGTGGGACTGGCCGGTCATCATCCGTGCCGTGAACACCAAAGATGCCATGACTGCCACCGTCGAAAACATCCCCTTCGACTTACTGCAGAAGATCACCGACAGAATCATTCACGAAGTCAAAGGCGTGAACCGAGTACTCTACGATCTTTCACCTAAACCCATCGCCACCATCGAATGGGAATAAAATAAACCTAGTTCACTTACGGCCGAACATGGATGAATGTCCGGCCGTTTTTATAAAGACAGATATGTCAGAATACACAACACAAGAAGAACGCTACGCTGAGATCGCCCGAAGACTGGAAATCATCGGACGATACTATGACGTAAACGCAATTTCGTCCCGAGGAAAGGGAAATCAGGATATCGCAACTTACTACAAAGCAAGCGATTTCTACTACGATCTTGCACATTGCGGAGGCACCCATAATATCCACATGGGTCTGTCAGATGACGGCGAATTTCACGTAAGAGATTTCAAGAAGCAGGCACAATACGTCGGTGAACAGCTCGGTCCTGATACACGAAGAGTGCTGGAAGTAGGCGCAGGAAAAGCTGCAAACACCAAATTGCTTGCAAAGCAGTTCCCTGACATCAAGTTCACTGCACTGGATCTGCCCAACAGGAACTTCTTGAAGAATCGTGTCCCGTCCAATGTCACGCTTGTTGAAGGTGACTACAACGATCTTTCAGGATTCGAAGAAGGAGCATTCGATCTCGTATTCGGAGTCGAGACCATCTGTCACGGAGCCGATAAAAATCAGACATATAAAGAGATCTCCCGCGTGCTATGCCCCGGCGGAAAACTGATCGTCTATGATGTCTATGAACCCCAGCCTAAGACAGAGATGACAGATTTCGAAAAAGATGTGAATAGGCTCATATTGGCTTCAATGTGCGTCACGGAAGAAGATCTGTTCATCGGCGATACGAAAAGGTATCTGGAGAATAACGGGTTTGATGAGATCGAGATCACTGATCTGACGGAACAGATCCGACCCAGCATAGCACGTCATGAATGGCTGTTTTCAAAATGGTTCAGACATCCCGATATCATGCATTTTTTCCGTCATTTCATCAACGAAAATGCCAATCAGAACAGCATCGCAGGATGGATGATGAATCTAGCCTTCGATGGTAAAAGGCTTCTGCAATACGACCGTGTGACAGCTATAAAAAAATAATGGCATAAAATGAACTAAGAAATCGAGAAAACGAGATAAAGTATAAGCGAATTTTATGTCTAAACATCTTGTATTTCTTTATCTCATTTTTCTATAATGGGATAAAAGAAAATTGGACTAAATTAAGCCAATTTTAATTTCATTTCGGAAGGAGTTTCTAATGGGCAAGTTTGTATTCTCTCAGGCAAAGAACGGTTTCAAATTCAATCTCAAGGCCAGCAATGGTGAAGTCATCGCTACCAGCGAAGTCTATACCACTGAAGCAGCCTGCGCCAACGGTATCGAATCCGTAAAGAAGAACTGCGTCGGTGATATCGAAGATCAGACCGTAGCAGAAGTCGTAGCAGTCAAACATCCTAAATTCGAACTCTACAATGACAAAGCCGGTGAATTCCGATTCCGATTGAAGGCCTCCAACGGTGAAATCATCGCCGTCAGCGAAGGCTACACCACCAAAGCAGCCGCACTCAATGGTATCGCCAGCGTCAAGAAGAACGCTCCTGATGCCGAAGTCGTCAAAGATTTCTAATTCAGATACGATATCTGTAATAACAAAAAAGGCCCTTTCTCAGGGCCTTTTTTTATGGTCTTTTTTTTGTCAATTAAGACAGCAGTACGCTGTCAGTCTCTTCTTCTACACCGGCCTTTGCCGAGAACTTATCCAACAGATCTTTGACGGTAAGATTCTTCTTTTCATCCCCAGAGATATCCAGGATGATACGACCCTGATGCATCATGATAAGACGGTTGCCGATGGCGATAGCGTCTTTCATGTTATGAGTGATCATAAGAGTCGTAAGTTTATTCTCTGTCACGATCTGATCAGACAGTTCCAATACCTTGGCTGCAGTCGCAGGATCGAGTGCAGCAGTATGTTCGTCTAAGAGCAAAAGTTTGGGCTGTTTGAGAGAAGCCATGAGCAGTGTGACAGCCTGACGCTGGCCGCCGGAGAGGAGACCAACTTTGGTGGTCATGCGGTCTTCAAGACCGAGACCAAGTGTCGCAAGCTTCTCACGGAACAGTTCTCTTTCTTCCTTCTTGATGCCCCATTTGAGTCCCCTGCTCTGTCCGCGTCTGAGCGCCAGAGCAAGATTCTCTTCGAGCCACATGTCAGGAGCAGTACCCAGCATGGGATCCTGGAAGACGCGACCAATGAGAGGAGCACGTTTGAAATCCGGCAATGCAGTAACATCGACATCATCGATGATTATCCTGCCAGAATCTACCGGCCAGGTACCGGCGATAGCATTCAACAGAGTAGATTTACCTGCACCATTGCCGCCGATTACAGTTACGAATTCTCCAGAATCGAGATGAAGCGACAGATCGATGATCGCCTTCTTCTCATTGATAGTGCCGACATTGAAAGTCTTGGAGATATGCTTTACGTCTAACATCAGCCTTTACCTCCTTCTTTCTTAGCCATATTGCCGGCATGTCTGAAAGAACTCTTACTGGCCTTCCTGATATAAGGAACACCCAGGAAGATGGCAACGACGATAGCTGTAAGGAGCTTCATGTCGTTTGCAGGGAACTTTAACCACAGGACAAACACATAGACCAGATAGTAGATAACACCGCCTAAAATGGCGAATAAGAGTCTGAAGAAATAGTTCATGCGCTTACCTAAGATCAGTTCACCGATGACCTCACCGATGATGACAGCGGCAAGACCGATAACGATGGCGCCTCTGCCCATGTTCACATCTGCGAAACCCTGATACTGAGCCAGCATGCCGCCGGAAAGGGCTACGATACCGTTGGAAAGAGCCAGGCCGATGACTTTCATGCGGTCGGTATTGATACCAAGAGCTCTGCTCATGGCACCGTTATTACCGGTGGCGCGGAAAGCACATCCGTGTTCGGTACCGAGATAGCAGTATGACAAAGCTACCAGTACCAGACAGCAGAAAGCTGTGACGATGATGGTCCTGCCCAGGTGATCGATGTTGGAGGTAAAGATGAGATTGATCTTACCGACATTGATAGCCTGGTTGGCTTTTCCCATGATGTTCAGGTTGATGGAATATAGTGAGATCTGGGTCAAGATACCGGCAAGAATAGCCGGGATACCGAGCTTAGTATGCAGGATACCGGTGATGTAACCGGCAAGCATACCTGCTATGAAAGCAATGATGAGAGTCAGGAGAGGATCCCATCCCGCGAGTATCAGCATGATGCTGACAGCGCCGCCGGTCGCGAACGAACCGTCGACGCTGAGATCAGCGATATCAAGGATGCGGAATGTGAAATACACACCCAACGCCATGATGCCCCAGATGAGGCCCTGCGCGATGCCGCCGGGGCAAGCGCGCAGAAGAGCCATCGGATCAAGTGAAGCAAAGTAAGCGAGCATAACCAATAATCCTTAAGTTAATTATGCGCCGATCTTCTTGTAGCC
>DBXC01000006.1:17317-17888 GCA_002309415.1 Dehalococcoidia bacterium UBA1222 | reverse complement strand
ACGTCAGCACCGTCGCGAAGGATCTTGACAGCCTGTTCGCCGCAGACATGACCGATGTCATAGTAGTTGATGGAAACAGTGGCAAGAGCACCGTTGGCACACATGTTTTCCTCGCCGGCGATGATGGGCATCTTGGCAGGAGCACAGACATTGTGGATGATGGTCATGTTGGAAGCAGCCTGGTTGTCAGTGGGGATATAGAGAGCATCGCAGTTCTGGATAGCAGTAGTTACGACGGTCTGGATATCGTTGGAATCAGAGAAAGTGAAGACGTTGCACTTTACATCGGGAGCCTTTTCTTTCATAGCAGCTACGAAATCGTTGGACTGTACGACGGAATTGGCTTCAGCTGAACAGTAAAGGATGGATACGTTCTTGGCGTTGGGGACAAGCTCGAGAACGAGATCAGCATAGAGGACGCCGGGGACGCCATCGGAAGAACCGGCAACATTGATACCGGTACCCTTGGCGGGATCGAAAGTCATGCTGAGAGCAGTCTCATAGTCAGTGACGGAAGTGCCAAGGATGGGGATCTTGGTGGTTGCAGCTACGGCAGCCTGCAGAGCCGGAG
>DBXC01000006.1:17051-17178 GCA_002309415.1 Dehalococcoidia bacterium UBA1222 | reverse complement strand
TGCTGGACGAGCTGGCAGATACCGACTTTGTAGACATCTTTCTTGCCGTTGCCACCGCAGGCAACGAGGCAGGAGCACATGATAACAAGTGCCAGTGCCAGTGATAAGATCTTTTTCATTCGTTTCT
>DBXC01000006.1:304-16854 GCA_002309415.1 Dehalococcoidia bacterium UBA1222 | reverse complement strand
GAATGGGCAAAAATATATCACGTCAAAAATACAGTGTCAAACGATTATTCAGATTAGACCATATCTTCAGGTCTGACTACTTCATCGAATTTTTCAGCAGTCATGAAACCCAGTTCAATACAAGCATCTTTCAGAGAAATGCCCTTCTCATATGCCAATTTGGCAGTCTTAGCGGCATTTTCGTATCCGATATAAGGATTGAGAACGGTAACGAGCATCAGAGACTGTTCCAGATTCTCTTTCATCTTCTTCTCGTTAGGAACGATGCCTGCAACACAATTCTTGTTGAATGATTCGATAGATTCACTGAGAAGTCTTACAGACTGCAGGAAATCATATGCAATTACAGGCTTGAAAACATTAAGTTCAAAATTTCCCTGAGATGCAGCAAATGAGATCGTGACATCATTGCCCATGACCTGAGAAGCCACCATGGTGACCTGCTCGCACTGAGTAGGATTGACCTTGCCGGGCATGATGGAGGAACCGGGCTCATTGGCTGGGATCGTGATCTCCCCTAACCCACATCGAGGACCGGAAGCCAGCCAGCGGATATCGTTGGCGATCTTCATAAGATCACAAGCGAGAGCCTTGATAGCTCCGTGTGCGACGACTAATTCATCATGGGAAGTCAAAGCATGATACTTATTCTTTGAAGGGATGAACAGCTTTCCAGTGAATTCAGAAAGCATGGTGCAAACTTCTCTGTCGAAGCCCATAGGTGCATTGAGACCGGTACCGACAGCAGTACCGCCGATAGCAAGCTCTTTGAGCTTGGGAAGGACATCCAAGATCATCTCTTTATCGCGTTCGATGCTGGCTCTCCAGCCAGAGATCTCCTGAGAGAATCTCAAAGGAACTGCATCCTGCAGATGGGTCCTGCCGATCTTGATAACATCTTTATACTTCTCTTCAAGTGTCTTGAAGGCTGCGATGAGTCCATCGACAGCGGGCAAGAGCTTATCTTCAATCATGAGGACGGCAGCTACGTTCATGGCCGTCGGGAAAGTATCATTGGATGACTGGGACATATTTACGTCGTCATTGGGATGCAGGATCTTTTCACCTGCGATCTCATTACCGCGGTTGGCGATGACTTCATTGGCATTCATATTGGACTGAGTGCCGGAACCGGTCTGCCAGACGACTAGAGGAAAATGTGAATCGAGTTTTCCTGAGATGACTTCATCTGATGCCTTTGAGATGGCAATCATCTTCTTCCAGGTCATCTTTTCAGGTGAAACGGTCTGATTAGCTACGGCAGCGGCTTTCTTCAAAAGTCCGAAAGCGTGGATGATCTCATACGGCATGGTCTCGATACCGACACCGATTCGAAAGTTATCGACGGATCGCTGGGTCTGTGCTCCCCAGTATCTGTCAGCAGGGACATTTACAGTCCCCATCGAGTCATGTTCTTCTCTGTATTCCATCTCACTCACCACCGTTGGCTTAGATTCGGGCGACCCCGGTCTTCCTTGCAGCATCCGCTACAGCTTCAGCGACAGCTTTTGCTACACGCGGATCGAAGGGACTGGGGATTATATAATCACTGGATAGATCCTTTTCATCGACGAGCTGAGCAAGCGCTTTTGCAGCAGCCATCTTCATCTCTTCGTTTATCTCTTTGGCCCTGACATCAAAGGTCCCTCGGAAGATACCGGGGAAAGCCAGGACATTATTGATCTGATTGGGATAATCGCTCCTGCCGGAAGCAACGATCTTGGCACCCGCCTCTTTAGCGTCTTCAGGAAAGATCTCAGGAGTGGGATTAGCACAAGCAAAAACGATAGCATCTTTATTCATGGATGCCACCATCTCTTTGGATACGATCTTAGGAGCAGAAGTACCGATAAAGATATCAGCATCCTTGAGTACATCAGCAAGAGAACCCTTCTCCCTGTTGGGATTAGTGATCTGCGCCATCTCTTCCTGTGCCCAGTTCATGCCTTCGGCACCGGGATAGATAGCACCAAACTTGTCACACATGACGATACTCTTAAAACCGTATGAAAGAAGGAGTTTTACGATAGCACACCCGGCAGCACCCGCACCGCAGTGAACGATCTTAACTTCTTCTTTTTTCTTTCCAACTACTTTGAGTGCATTAATGAGACCGGAAAGGACGATCACGGCAGTGCCGTGCTGGTCATCATGAAATACGGGGATGTCGCATTTCTCTTTGAGTTTTCTCTCGATCTCAAAACAGCGGGGTGCTGAGATATCTTCGAGATTGATGCCTCCGAATGAACCGGATATGCGATAGACAGTATCGACGAATTCATCGACATCCTGAGTATTTACACAAAGAGGGAATGCATCGACTCCGCCGAACTTCTTGAATAATACACACTTGCCTTCCATTACGGGCATACCGGCTTCAGGACCGATGTTCCCCAAACCTAAGACGGCTGAACCGTCAGTAATTACGGCGCAAAGATTATGACGCAAAGTGTATAGATAGCTCTTGTCGATATCTTTCTGGATCTCAAGACAAGGCTGGGCAACGCCCGGTGTATAAGCAACAGAAAGATCGTCTTTATTCTCTAAAGACGGCTTTGCGACGATCTCGATCTTGCCTTTCCATTCGGCATGTCTCTTCAGTGATTCTTGTGCGTAGTCCATATGTCATCCTCTCAGGAATTATCCAAAGATCTGTTTAGTTATTCTACATTGCAAAATCACTGGATTTCCACAAACCCCGACGGACTAGCGTTCTCGGCGTCGTGAAGTCTTGGGTTTGTAGTAAAGATTGTTGCAGCCTCGGAAGGCATTGGGACAGATTCTGGCTTTAGGGTTGTTCAGTTCTACAGCCAGCAGAGCTTTGCAGTAATCAAATGCTTCATATCCGATATGATTCACAGAATCAGGGAGCTTAACTGCTTCCAGTTTCGTGCAGTTCTCAAATGCATTATCGCCGATCCTGGTAAGAGTGTTGCCGAGGATCTCGATATCTTTCAGGGATGAACAAAGATAAAATGCATAGTCATCGATAATGGTAACGCCTTCAGGGATAGTGATATTTTCAAGAGCTGTGCAGCTCCAGAAAGCGCCTGCATCGATGGTCTTAACAGTGCCGGGAATGACGATGTTCTTGAGCATGGGACAGTTACCAAATGCTCTGTTACCGATATTGGTAACGCCTTCAGAGATAGTAACGGATTCGAGTATGTCGCATCCGGCAAAGGCATGCTTGCCCATGGTCTTGACACTGCCGGGAATGACGACTGTCTTCATGAGATCGCAGTCAGCTAATGCCCAGTCGGCGATAGCGGCAGTACCATCAGGAATGATGACATCCACATCATCGCCATTGTATTCAACAAGGACATCGTCCTCGAAAATGAATCCGTTTTCATCTAACATATCGATTATCTCCTAGTCCTGAAGTGACGCAACGTAACCGATTTTACTGATATACAGTCCCAAAAGCAAATCTCCGATCACAAACAGTTTAACCTAGTGTCCCATTTTTATCCCACGCACTACTCTAAGATTCTCCTAGAACTACTGAGTGAGGAAAACGACAATGAACGCTGATTCGAAATTTGTTACAAAGAACTGTCTGGAAAAATACACCGGCAAAGAACGGGAAGTAACAATTCCCGACGGAATAACACATATCGGAAAGAGAGCATTCAAGGAGTGTGCCACTCTTGAATCCGTGATTATTCCCGACTCGGTGATCAGTATCGGTGATGAGGCATTCCAGAAGTGCACTTCTCTGAAAAACGTACGTATACCCAATAGCGTCACACATATCGGACGCTCGGCATTCGAACAGTGCACGTCTCTTGAGAGCATCGACCTGCCGGACGGTTTAAAGGTCATCAGCAACCTGGCATTAGGCATGTGCTCATCTCTGAGATCGATCACCATACCGAAAAGCGTTGAAGAGATCGATAGCGGTGCATTCGAATTGACAGCACTGGAATCAGTGGTCATACCTGGAAACGTGAAGACCATCGGCATATCGGCTTTCGCGTACTGTGAATCATTAAGGTCAGTCGTCATCGAAGAAGGCATCAAGGAGATAAAATCGATGGCATTCTATGATTGCCCGTCATTGGAATCTGTGACCATCCCGAAGAGTATAGTCGAAGTCGGTCTGAGTGCATTCTACAAATGTAGTAGACTGACAGATGCTCAGGGGCTTGTGGTCATCGATAAGGTCTTGTACACATATCTTGGCAACGAAGACACCATAATTGTTCCTGATGGCGTAATTAAGATCGCCGGAAACGCATTCTATTTTTGTGAATCACTCCGAAGGATAATCCTACCCAACACGTTATCAGAAATCGGTAATAATGCATTTTATGGCTGTTGCTCACTGGAAGAAATCGCAATCCCGGAAAGAGTGTCTGCGATAGGAAGAACCGCTTTCAAGGGCTGTGAAAAGCTCGCCGATCAGAATGGATTCGTGATCCTGCGAGATGTTTTGTACTCTTATTGTGGTGATTCTCAGGATGTAGTGATCCCGGATGGAGTAAAAAAGATCGATGACTGGGCATTCGGAGGAAATGAAACAATGCAATCAGTACATATACCTGCCAGTGTCACAAGCATCGGTCTAGGCGCATTCAAAGACTGCAATGCACTGGAGAATGTCGATATCCCTGAAAGTGTGACTGAGATAAAAGGATGTGCTTTCAATGGCTGTAAGAAGCTCGGCAACGAAGATGGATTTGTAATAATACGTAACATACTGTGTTCATATGATGGCAACTCGCCAAACGTAATGATTCCTGACGGCGTAATAAGAATCGATGACTGGGCATTTAAAGGCAATCGTTCGCTTAGGGACATCACTATACCTGACAGCGTAACATCAATCGGCGAGGAAGCATTCGCTGGATGCTGGGATTTGGAAGAAATCACAATCCCTAACAGTGTAAAAAGGATCGAAGTCGGGGCTTTTGCCCTCTGCTACACTCTTGAACGAGTAAATCTTCCGGAGAGTGATATGTGTATAGAAGACTATGCTTTCTACGGCTGTGGCGATCTGTTATCCATCAACATTCACTCTGGCATTGTGACTAACGGCGAAAACACATTCAAAGGGTGTGATTCACTCGATGTAACTGATACAAATACTCAACTATCACCTCATTGTCTATGAACATATCTTCCTCATCCAAAGATGCATTCCAGCAGACCGTACAGAAAAACGCCTTGCAATAATAAACAAAACAACGTTATATGATTGCGTGTACTAATAATGCACCCTCAAATGGTTTAACCTCTTTTTAACAAAGTAATCACAACTTATTACAAGGAGCGTTTTGAAATGGATACAAAAGATAAGAAATATGTCGTGATGACAGAAATCAAAAATGACCTGGAAGTAATCGGATATCAAGAAGAATATGACCCCAAAAATACTGAAACCGTTAGATTATTTGATTCATTCGAAGAAGCAAAAAAAGCCATGCGTTTTTCTGTGAAAGAGATTCTGACATCTGCAAGAGATGTCTATGACTATGATGAATATGATGACGGCATCACAATGGTCAAAAGACTAGTCGAAGAAGCAAAAAACAACTGTAACGCAAGTGATGACAATAAATGTGATTCCTTAGCCTCTATCATATATAACACCATCACGAACCCTGATTATGAATGCGAGACAGTGGATGGTTTTAATATTGGCGGAAATGATATATGCAATTGCGAAGAAGAAGAGTATGAGTTAATCGTTGATGATGACGTCATCTACATCCGCGTAATTTGGCTTGGAGAACTCGAAATGAATATCCATAACATGAGAGATGTCTCGAAGAATTACTTGTTCAAGTTTTCTCCCTTTGACGAAGGTCACAGGTGTTATACGATCAGGATCAAGCTGATGCAGGTAGATTAATATGAACAGTAAACAATCAGTTCGCCTACTAAACTAATCACATAACGGTTTTCATGGCATCAGGCCAAGCTTGCCATTCAAAAATGAAATCATATCATCTGCGGTTTCAATGTTGCCTGATTCAAGTTGATAAGCGACCCCACTGTCATTTATGAAATATTGTCCATTATACTCAACATGATAACCTTTAATCTTAACAAATGATTTATCTGATTTGCTGCTTCCGCCATATACCATTTCAGGTTCAAGTCGTTTATCTGTGTAGTACTGATTAATGTAGTAGGCATTTACTTCCGCGTATTCATCTCTTCTTTTTGTCCTCATCAGATATTCATTACCGTTAGCACATAAAACATAATAGGCCCCTCTACCACAGTATTCGAAGAGACTCTTATCTTTGATCAAGAGTCGAACCGATTTCGATGGCGCTTCAGAAGAGTCTACAGCCTCCTTGATGCACTTTTCCGCAAAGGAATCTAGTTTATCATGGGAAGAAGCATATTTCTCATAGAACTGTTTGAAGTACCGAAAACCATCTTTTGGTTTTGGTGAATCTTTTTCCCAATCTGGACGAAGCATGCCACGCCAATCGTTATCATGGTGTGTTTCATTGTACTGATAGAATGTCTTGATATTAGTTTTACTTGTCCATTTGGAATAATCATCAATTGTTAGCAACGCTCTATGAAACAGAGTATCGTTTTCACCTTTTGCCCACATAAAAATAGCTGATATTTTATCCCACGCCTTTTTGTACTCTTCGGGGTCAATGCTAGGTTCATAATCGTTTCTATCAAAAAGCAAAAAACTGAAAAGAATCTCACCATCAAAATAGTCATCGACCTCAGCATGAAGAATAGCTTCTTGCCACGATGGGTTTGTATTAATAATCTTTTGCTTGAAAAACTCCTCATTAATCTGGCTTCTAGCAAACCCGTTCAAACTTTTAATAATGTTCGGGGATTTAACAAAGTCAATGTCACTCAATTCGAAAATGCTTTTACACGCATTTATGTAAGAAGACTCGTCAAATTCAGTATTCTTCGAAAGATTAACGATGACTCTGAACCATTTCTTAAAATCATCTATATCGAAATCTTGATGATCGGCCCCATATTTTGCTAATGCACACAAATACACTTTTTGCTGGTTATTCTCTAGATTGCAATCAAAGCCATTTTTGTTTTCATCATACGAAAGCTTTGATTGCTCTTTGAATTCCTTAAGAGCGTCGTTCTTACGAATGTTACACAATGTGTTCAGTACACATGAAAAATCCTTTAAGCAACTCTCAAAATCACTTGAAAGGTAGTCATCCAAATATAAATTCTCTATACTCGTATTATCTAGCTTTTTCTTAATCTCCATGTTCTCTTTGCTAACGATAAGCCGGTTATAGAATACCCAGTGAATAAGATTACGGTAGTATGTATCAGCATATTTCTCGGCTGCATTGTCACAACTCGCAAAATCCCAAATACACTCATACCATTCTCCATCCATCTTTTTAGCATGCTCATCTTTCCATTTCTTTAAGGATGGCTGATCATCACTCTTAAGTATGTTTTCATACAATGCGGCCTTGAAATTCTCGTAATCAGTTAGCTGTTTGCCTCTTGAATTCATTCTGATGTATAGCTGATTTGGTTTGCCTAATTTATGCTTATCTATTTCAAGGAGCATAAACGTAATCGGACAGGATGGTGATTTAAGAATGGTGAACAAATCCTCCCAGCTAACACTATCATCTAATAAGTCAGAGAATTTTCTTTCAATTGTTTCAAGTATGGTAAGAAAAGAAATAATAGATGGATCAATATTCCAGCTATACGAATAAACTGTAGAGTCCAATAATGCTAGCTTAATTGATGAGTCATTTAAAGACTTGCCCTCGTTTTTTTTCATCCAATCAAACATGTCATCAAGGAATCTATTAGTCGTATACCTCGTCTCGTATGAAAAATTGAGTGAATTGTTCTGTCTTAGTTCATTTATGTGGCCAGCCTTAAAAAAAACATAAGCATAGAGCATAAAAAGGGTGGTCAATCGTTGCTGTCCATCAATGGGAATAAAACAACCATCTTCATAATATCCATATATAAAATTTAAATCTTTTTTATTACACTTAATAGCAGATTGGACTAATTCTTTTACGAAAGTCTCTCTATTCACTTTAACTCGAGTGCTTTTTCTACCTTGCACGTAATCCCTTTGAATCTGTGGAATCTTGATTATGGTTGCGGCATATAAATCCCAAAAGCTGCACGATCTTCCTT
This sequence comes from Dehalococcoidia bacterium UBA1222, assembly GCA_002309415.1. Next base: position 8,718 of record DBXC01000006.1, on the reverse strand, counting down.
CGCTCATTTTTTCTTCCACCCTTTTATTTCTTTCAACATCTCATCTAAGAAGTCGCCATACGCACCTTTGTCATCACTTGTCCATCTTGTAAGATTACAGACATCTTTTGAGTAATACTTCATGAAAACATTTTTTGTACAAATTGGAATAAAAATACCATTTCGGTCTTTATCAATTATTATTTGACGTTTAACATTAAAAAAAGCGTTATGGTACTCTCTGTTTATTGAGGTGTTGAGTAACACCAGATTCTTGATATTGTCATCTGGGTCCTGAGAAACATCTTCAGCATACTTGCGCCACTTTTCATTGATGCTTCGTTTATTGTCATCGGAAGGAGATTCTAAATAATCATTAATACAATTAATGTAATCTCTGTTTTCATTGATATCTTCAAGTTCGTTCAACCAAGACACAATCGTTGACTCATATAAACCATTATCCTCTTTATCCAAACTTGAAATATCTTTTTCTAGTACCCTAGGGGATATATGCTCTATATCCCACCCCTTTCCCCCATTACCGATATGGTGATAAAGCCTAAAAGGGAAACGAATACAAGAGTCAATTACACCATCATTGTGCTCACTGGAATTATTGAAAAAGAGTGCAAAAATATTTGAAAACAACAGAACGTTTTTAATGACATCTCTATCATCATAGGACAGGTCTTCAGTACAGAAGTATTTCTTACTCTTAGTCGGTTCAATTATTAAATCGTAGATGATAGAGCGTGCACAAGCTCTTGTATCGCATAAAGATACTTCCTCTTTATCGACATGTTCATACAAAGAAAAAAGCCTGTTTGGAACAACTGATTTGGAACCAAATCGTTTTTCTTCGGATGCAACTATAAAGCCAATCGTATGATATAACTCAAAGTCTTTATACCACGAATATAATCTATCATACACACTTACTATTTCTCTCCATATCCCATATACACCTTTACCGGAATCATCTTCCTGTAGATACCGTTGAATAACCAAAAAGGAAAAATAATCCTTATTCTGATCAAACTTGTATTCTTTCTTATTGTTTAAGAGTCGTGCATACATCTCAATTATATAATCAAGTCTAGTGCATTGGTTGGTTATTTCAACATCACATTGAGATAAAAAATACCAAAAGTCATCATCATGAAGGTTAGATTCAAGTTTATCCCATTCAAAAGCTATCACCTGAAGTTGTTTCACACTATTAAGTAACTTGGCGTCTTGCTTGTCAGGATTTAACAATAACGCCTTAAAAAGCTCTGCATTTGTTAACCCAATCTTTCCTTCGTTTATGTTCCTAAATATTTCTTCTGCGGTGGGGCTACCATCTCCAATTTCATACCAAATGAAAAAGAGTTTGTTTAGTTTTTGAATAAAAGCATCCTTATTCTCATCCTTCCATTCAAAACCTGATGGTTTCCCTCTCTTTCCACACTTGCGATTATAATCAGCTTTATTTTTAAACCAGTCCTTAATACTTTCGATTGCCATTCTTATATAATGCGCATCAAGTTTTCGCTGTAATTCGTAAAATACAGTAAAAGACTCATTCGTCATTCCTAAAAAAGATTTAATCAAAAAGATGGTTGTCAGTCTTTGCTGGCCATCAATTAATTCAAAATAATCCGTGACTCTTTCATTTGAGAAATTAACCTTGTTTGATTCGCCATCGCCATATATAAGTTTCGAATACTCATCTGATACATTAGAGTGTTTTTTTACAACCAAAGGTTGCATGCAGTATCCATCTTCATCATCAGCTATTCCATCAATATCTCCAAGTAATGCATCAATCTCCGATTTCGTCCACCTATAACCGCGCTGATAATCTTTGACAAGAAAGGAATATTGATCGGACAAATCATCAAGCTTTTTGAATCCAAGAATGGCTCGTGGCGAACAGATATCTTCGACTTTTTTATACCGTTCCTCATCCAATACGTAAGTTTTACCATCTAACACTATTTCTTTATTCATTTTTTATAACCCCACGGCAATAGATGATTTCTGTCAGAAAGATTTCTATAGCATTAATTAAGAAAATGACTTGGTGTAATAATACAACATGGGATGGAGCATTTTTACTCCATCCCACGTAATTAAATGACTTCGTTGTTTGATAAAAACACAAAATGATTAGTTTCGCTCGGCAAAATCCTTCTCGATGGCTTTCTTCCAGTTCTTGCTGATCTTGCCGCCGACTGAGCGCATGGTACAAACAGCATCACTGACGGCTTCATAGTTGAGGGCTGTACCGACACTGTCACACTTGTAATTCACTGCCCTTTCCTCTGCGATACCGCATCTGCCGGCCACTTCGATAGCATCGATGTTGGCACCGAGGAAAAGAAATTCCCAATCAGATGCTTCCTTCTGCTGTTCCACGAGCTTCTTCACATCTTTAAAACTGTAGTGTCGGCTGGCATTCTCCATACCGTCGGTAATGATGACAAAGACCGTCTTTTCAGGTCGATCCTCCTCACGGGCATATTTGTGGATCTGCTTGATATGTTCTATAGTGCTCCCCATGGCATCCAGGAGAGCCGTGCATCCGCGGACATAGTATTCCTTGTCAGTGATGGTAGAGACCTTATCGATGGAAACTCTGTCATGGATGGTCTCGATCTCATTATCGAAGAGAACTGTCGAGACGTATGCTTCTCCTTCGGCCTTCTTCTGTTTCTCGAGCATGCTGTTGTAGCCGCCGATAGTATCACCCTCAAGTTCTCCATATATACATGTAATAGCCTTACACTTAAAGCATTTTTACATACATGAAATCATGTACCAAATAAGTCTCGTTAATTGATATACATTAGATTTTCGATGGTGAAATACATGACGATGCCGTACGTCAGCAAGAAAAATGACACGGGATAGTTTATATTCACCCGCGAAAGAAATGCATATTGGAAGAAGGGGGATTCCCAAATGCCATATTTGACAAATATTGTTCCTCAAGTCATCGAAGCCTTAAGAGTTGGTATGTTAGAAGCACATGGCGACATTCCATGGCCGACCGTCTTGGGAACCGGCAATGATGTTAACTTTGATCCAATAACCTGGCTCAGAGAAAACATCTACTTCCATCCGTTCGATTCTACCAATCGGAGGAATATAGGAATCGAACTGCATATTTATTTGGATGATCTAGTTTCACACTATCATGCTAATCATAATCACCCTCACGACAACAGTGTTTCTTGCGTGATTGAAACCGTAATTCCAGATGACATGGATAAACTGCCTGCCCCGTTCAGCGATACTCCCAGGGCAGATATCCTGCTCCAATGGATCACTGAAAGTATGGAAAGATCCTCAAGCAATCTGCGTGTTGAATATCTTCGTGGCCATATTTGCGAAAACGAACAAGGAAACCGCTACAGCAGAGTTGGCTATTTCGGACACAAAATCGATGTCAGAATAGAACTTATTCCGTAGCTTAACCACAATTAGCTGGCAAAAATGAACAGTTAGCGAAACACAAAGAAAAACATGTTAAAATAACTGACTCAAATTCGAGCTCTTGAGGGATGATGCTGCTCGGAACAATATCGAAAGGACTTCATTGGGGCATGAATCTTTCACTTACTCTTAAGCCATCGATCATAGCTCAGTGCTTTGAACACGACTGCGACAAGTACCTAGTATTCAATTCTGTATCATCGGCAGACAGAAGCGGACTTGGATGGGCAAAAAAGCTCAACACTCAGAATGCTTCTGCAACAGCAGGAAACAACTGGGAATCGATCCGCGTGAAGAAACTTCAAACCGACCCTTCATGTATGGTAATAGATTTATCGCTAAAGAAAAGACTTTGTGATACTGTCAACGAACTCAAAGGGCTTAACGTCCAAAACAAGCCGATCTATCTGTATCAGTCTTGCCTTAGTGCAACTCATTCATTTAAAAACACTTACTTGTCACAGATAGGATACAGGACACAATTCGAATTAAGTGACAAGTTCTACCCTGATTTCATCAGAGCGGATTATATGCCCGAAAATGGCAAGTATCTGCTCACTGTGATTGACGCCAAAAACGCTAGTTTTCTTAAGAAAGGTGCTCTGATACAGATCGCTTTATACGTGAAAGTACTAAAGGATATCGTCAAAGACCATGCTATCAGTAACTGCATCGTCAACGAATCCGAAGGCATAGTCTGGAACAGAGAGCCAATCACCAATAACTGCCTGCAGCATGCTTTTGAGTTAAAACCGGCATTTGATGAATTAGATAAATTCTTCAAAACAAAGTTGCCAGCTATCTGTAAAAGCATTGATTCATGTACGAACGGTACTGAGATACAAGAAGTGCTTGATTACAGTATCTCCCAGGAATGTGAATACTGCGGCAACTTCGATACCTGTAAAGCCCTCTGTTGTGCTAAACGAAACGTTCGTATGATACCGTATCTTTCATCTTCTGCACAGAATCGGATCAAGGAACTGATCAAGAGCAGAGATTTGTCAGACGATTCATTCAACTCAGTAAAAGATCTTTTGACTAGGCAACCAGATCTTCTTACGAACGACTGCTCGTTCTGGAATACAGTCAAGAATGAAGCAGATGCATACGAAAAAGGGCTTATTGCATATTACGATGGAAAAAAAGAACGTTTTCCAAAGAATGGGACGTCCATTTCAATGCCTAAAAGCCAGAATTTTTCACTTTATCTAACAGCTCAGCAGGATACTAATTCTGGAAGATCATATGCATATGCATGGCTGCTCAAACCAGGGAAAGATATAAGACTCTACGAGGACGATAAACCGACGGAAACAGGATATCTTCCTATACATGAGGGAAACGGACAAGGAAGATATTATGCCTCGTTCGTAGCAGAAACTGATTCTCCATCTGAATTTGCACGTATAGACAAAGAGTTTATTGAAAGCATATATGGACTGTTAGAAAAGATCGACTCGTACTCGAATGACATCAATAACAGAAAACTTCAGTGTTTTGTTATGGATGATTACGAACACATCAATCTTGAGACCTCACTATTTCACATGCTTGACTATCTGAATCCTCAAAAAGACCAAGTTTTAATCGATAAGATCATGGCAATACTTTTCTGGATGATGCAGGGCGATCGTCTGGTAACAGATTCGCAACAACAGCCTGGTACTATCGTAGACAACCCGATAGTCGTCCTGACAAGCGAGCTATCCCGTCTCTACGTATTGTCCGAGGGCGTGTCATACGGTCTGAAAGACATCGCATCTGTTTTTTCACCGGCTTACAACTTTGCCTCAGACACTTATTATTTCGGGATACTGACCAACGTCATTGACGGAACACACATAAACAGCGTCTGGAACGAAAATGACCCGGCTAAAAAAAACAGTAAGATTGAATCGCTGGCAAAACATCTAAGAAAAAGACTATTTGTAGAGTCCAATATCGTATCTGTCATCCAGGATGACAGCAGAAAAAATATAATCCAGCTTAACGCATGGCCGGAACGATTCAGATTGCTTAAGACCGACTATCCTGGCGATCCAGAGGTATCAAGGCTTGATTTTGAGAACAAATACGAACAGTTACTTAAGTATCACCAAATCTTATCCTCAAGAGCACAGGGCATCGATAAGGCCATCGATAATGGTACGATTCTAAAGCTCAGATACACAGGAACCGGGATAAGATATGACATTCTGAATCACGCAAGCTACATTGGCAGAGAATGGTTCACAGCATGGATATGCGAAGATACCCCTGAAAACCGCGCTCAAATAATCCTGCTGAGAGATGCCGTTTTCAAGAAGAGCCTGCGAAGTCCCAAGATACAAATAAGAAACACCAATACAGTATTCTACCCTATACAGAATTTGAGTTTTGATGACCTGGGGACAAGCGCAAGCGCAGAATTCACAACAGATCCAAGGTCCACATTCCAACCGCAAAAAGACAGAGATTATCTTTTGTTCGAAGTATATTCGGATTACAACAGTCCCAAGACTGCGGAAGGTATACGAAACCTGACTACACGTCCTGATCTATTGGATCCAAATCGTCTCTCATCTGATACCGGTATCACATTTGATTCGTCTGTCGAGAAAGCATGCGCACAGTTCTGGTCTCTAGACGGTCACACTTTCAGCCCGTCACAGAAAGATGCATTCAAACATTTTATGGAACGGAGACTTACGGTCCTGGTAGGCCCGCCGGCATCGGGAAAGACCGACTTTATCGCGAGATCTTTGATAACCATGGCAAGTTATTACAAAACCGTTGAGAAAAAGAAACTAAAGATCATGGTCACAGCCATGTCTCATTCGGCAATCGAAAACGTACTGCTCAAGACAGACAAGATGCTCAAAGGCGGCAATCCATGTGATATCAAAGTCTACAAAGCCAAAGAATTCAATGACAAGAAAGCATTCAAAGGCAAAGATGTTGGGATAATGACCGAAAGCTGCATCGTTAATGACCTTAAGAAAGATGAGATACAGATCGTCGGTATGACCAGCTGGACTGCGTATAAAGCCTTCCACAAGGATCAGGCCCTGTTTGAGTTCGATATGATAGTAATGGACGAAGCATCCCAGATCCGTGCCATGGATTCGTTCCTCAATCTGGAATGCAGCAATGAGAACACTCGTTTCCTCCTCGTCGGAGATGATAACCAGCTGCCTCCCATCATTGTAGGAAACTACAAAGGAGTTCCGGGACAGAAGTATATCCACGGGTCTATATTCAGGATGTACTGCACCGGACTAGGGGATGGCCATCAAGACATCGTGAAACTCTCAGACAATTTCCGCATGAACGGAATCCTATGCAAATATCCGTCAAAGAAGATCTACGGACCGACATATAAGGCTTATACCACAGCAATCGAAGAACAAAAGATACAGCTCAAAGCGGCTTCCAAAGACTCATTAGTGGATTTCATTCTGGATGCCGAATATCCATTGGTATTATGCGAGCTGTCCGGCATCGCCAAAAATCAGACCGAGAAAGAGATTGAAGTCGTCACAAGACTCGTGCGTGAACTCTGGGACAATATGCAGAACGATACCACTGGCAACCTTGCCAAAGATGACGGAAACTTCTGGCGTGATGTAATGAAAAGCGGAAAGACGCTTGATGGCGCCTGCGGTATCATCTCCCCACATCATGAGCATATCAACCGTGTACGCACGACCATTGCCAAGGATCTAAGCATCAAGAACGATGACGTATTCATAGGCACGGTCGATACTCTCCAGGGTAAAGAGAGAAAGGCCGTGATTGTCAGCTACGGAGTCTCGGAAAGCGAGAAGATCAAGAACGAGAGCGAATTCATCTTCAGCCGCAACCGTTTCAACGTATCGATAACCCGTGGAAAAGCCAAGACTGTTGTATTCTTATCAGACGCTATCGCTGAACCCAACTTGACGACAACGACCATGACAGCAAACGATGAAGTAATGGGTAAAGGGATCGAGTTTATACACGGGTTTGCTGAATATATGAAGGATTCCAAGGAAGACTGCCACGACCATAAGGTATTCGTTGAAGGTAATGTAACATTAAGCGTGTGGAAGAAGAAACTGAAGTAATGGGCTTAATTAGAGGTGATTGCTTAGTATATATAGAGAGGGGATTTATAACATGGAACCAAATGATTTTGTTATCAATGGAACTACTCTAAAAAAATACCGTGGAAAAGATAAAAGTGTCACAATCCCCAACAGCGTGTCTATAATTGGAAACTCGGCATTTGAAAGTTGTTCTTCGCTGACTTCTGTCACCATCCCCGACAGCGTGACTCAGATTGGAGAAGCAGCATTTTCTGTTTGCTCATCGTTGGCTTCTGTCACAATCCCCAACAGCGTGACTCAGATTGGAAAAGCAGCATTTCATAGTTGCACTTCGCTGACTTCTGTCACCATCCCCGACAGCGTGACTCAGATTGGAGACTGGGCATTTTCTCATTGCTCATCGTTGGCTTCTGTCACAATCCTCGACAGCGTGTCTATAATTGGAAACTCGGCATTTGAAAGTTGTTCTTCGCTGACTTCTGTCACCATCCCCGACAGCGTGACTCAGATCGGAGAAGCAGCATTTTCTGTTTGCTCATCGTTGGCTTCTGTCACAATCCCCAACAGCGTAACTCAGATTGGAGCCTGGGCATTTCATAGTTGCACTTCGCTGACTTCTGTCACCATCCCCGACAGCGTGACTCAGATTGGAGACTTTGCATTTTCTCATTGCTCATCGTTGGCTTCTGTCACAATCCCCGACAGCGTGATTCAGATCGAATACTTTGCATTTGCAGATTGTTCTTCGCTAGAAATTATAAAGGTCGATAAAAATAACCCAACCTACGACAGCAGGAATAACTGCAATGCTATCATCCATACTGCAAGCAATTCTTTGATCGTTGGTTGTTTTAAAACTATAATTCCCGACAGCGTGACTCA
>DBXC01000006.1:0-240 GCA_002309415.1 Dehalococcoidia bacterium UBA1222 | reverse complement strand
GATTGCTCATCGTTGGCTTCTGTCACCATCCCCGACAGCGTGACTCAGATTGGAAAAGCAGCATTTTCTGATTGCTCATCGTTGGCTTCTGTCACAATCCCCAACAGCGTAACTCAGATTGGATACTGGGCATTTCATAGATGCACTTCGCTGACTTCTGTCACCATCCCCGACAGCGTGACTCAGATTGGATACTGGGCATTTCATAGATGCACTTCGCTAGAAATTATAAAGGTCGAT
>DBXC01000009.1:53756-55082 GCA_002309415.1 Dehalococcoidia bacterium UBA1222 | reverse complement strand
GCGGCGGCCATGATGATGGCATCGGCATCCTTGCAGGCCTTCAGTACGGCATCCCGCATCTCGAGTGCGGTCTGGACAGGTACCGATTCGATGCCGGCAGGACATTTTATCTGGGATGATGTGACGAGGACTACATTAGCGCCTTGGTCACGGGCGGCTTCTGCGATGGCATAGCCCATCTTGCCGGATGAGAGATTTGAGATGAAGCGGACGGAATCGATGGGTTCGCGGGTGCCGCCGGCGGTCACCACGACCTTCTTGCCGGCCATGGGACCGGAACGTCCGATGATCTTATGCATCTCACCGATGATATCCTCGACATCGGCAAGCTTTCCGCGTCCGACGTCACCGCAGGCTAAGTGTCCTTCGGCAGGTTCGATGAAGATGAATCCGCGGTCTTTCAGTTTCTGGATATTCTCCTGAGTGATGGAGTTTTCGTACATGTTCACGTTCATAGCGGGGGCGATGACGATAGGGGAGCGGGTGGCGAGCACTGTGGCGCTCAGAATATCGTCAGCAAGACCGTAGGCCAGTTTTGCAATGAAATCGGCGGATGCTGGTGCGATGAGCACGGCATCGGCTGCCTTGGCCAGCTCGATATGGGAGATGCCTTCGTGAGCTACGTCCCACATGTCGGTGTGGATGGGTCGGTTGGTCAGGGCCTTGAAGGTCATGGGACGGATGAGNNGCCTTGGTCATGACGACGTCTACGATAGCGCCGCCCTGGGTGAGCTTGCTGGCAAGATCGGCGCCTTTGTAGGCAGCGATGCTTCCCGTGATACCGAGAACTATATGTGAATCTTTAATCATATGAATAAAATACCCCTGCGGAATTAACTATCCATTTATTATATAGGTTTTATGCTTATTTCTTAAAATCGGAGGGCGTCAGTTCTTGCCAGTGTAGGGTTTGTGAGTCCTGGCCTTTTCGATGAAGTCGGCAAGTTTTCCTTCTGCGATGATCTTATCGTGGACCCATAATCCGTACATCGAAGCGACGTCTTCAGCCGACATCGTCGTCCAGAAGTCCTTGGGAAGGTCCTGATAGCGTTCTACGCCGAAAGAGTGGCTGTTGGAGGAACCCGGTGTACTGATGGCTTCTTCGAGCTGTACCGTGCCGTCGCGTCTGAACTGCAGAGTGATGATGACGCTCTCGTAATGCTCTTCATCGTAACATCTGGCGATCCTGAGATCTACATGTCTGAAATGCAGTTTAAGGTCATTTGCCAGCTTCTCGGCAAAAGAATCGAAGGTGCCGCGGATGAGAACTTTATTTCCTATGAGAAGATCCTTGAGTGTATTGGTCATGCGGATCCTTTTCAGGGA
>DBXC01000009.1:52691-53731 GCA_002309415.1 Dehalococcoidia bacterium UBA1222 | reverse complement strand
TATGGTCGATACCGGTGATGCCGTACTTATATCCGTACCAGTGGGGATCGTCGATATATAGGGAGATGTCCTTCGGCATGCGGCCGTTATCCTCTTCGAAATCACCGAAGATATCGTTCAAGGACTGATTGAGGATGTCTTCTCTTAAGTAACCGCCGCCCCAGGGCTCGATGGAGAGGTCGTAGCCGCGTTTGAATGCGTTTCCGTCGATGATGATGCTGTCGTTGGACATTTATTCTGCTTCTTCTTTCTTACCTGTTCATGGCATAGATCATGCGGATNNCCCTGGTTGATGTCGTCGAAGATATCAGTATGCTGGGAAAGGAGTTCGGCATAACCGCCGGTGGCGACGACCTTACAGGGGGAGTTTCCCAGTTCCTTCTTGATCTTGGCCGTGATGCCTTCGATGAGACCGATGTAGCCGTAGAGAAGACCGGCCTGCATGGCAGTAACAGTGGACTTACCGATGGCATTGGGGACATCGGTGAAGCTGACTCTGGGGAGAAGAGAAGTCTTGGAAGCTAAGCTCTCGGCGGCCATATCGAGGCCCGGAGCGATGGCGCCGCCTAAGTAATCGCCTTCTTCGTTTACTACATCGAAGGTAGTGGCAGTACCGAGATCCACAGCGATGACGGCCGTCTTATAGATAGCATGAGATGAAACTGCATTGGCGATACGGTCGGCACCCACTTCCTTAGGATTATCGAGACGGATCTTTACTCCTGTCTTGACACCGCTGGCGATGACTAAGGGATCGCACTTGAAGTAATCCTTTCCCACTTCCTGCATGATGACCGTCATCATGGGGACGACGGAGCAGATGCAGACGTCTTCGACGTCAGCGACATTGTATTTCTTGCTGGTGATGAAGTTGGTGAGCATGAGACCGTATTCATCGGAAGTCTTCTTAAGGTCAGAAGAAATCGCCCAGGAAGCGCAGAGTTCGTCTTTATGGAAAAGACCGAGATTCGTTCGAGTATTGCCGATATCGATAGTGAGTAGCATAGCTAAAATTCTCCTCTGATGATGGAATCGAAGGC
>DBXC01000009.1:51796-52629 GCA_002309415.1 Dehalococcoidia bacterium UBA1222 | reverse complement strand
CCGGCGGACTTGCCGTGGATATAGACACCGCAGATCGCGGCTTCGTAAGGATCTAATCCCTGTGCTAAAAAGCCTGCGATGATGCCGGCGAGTACGTCTCCGGTCCCCGCTGTTGCCAGAACGGGATTAGCGAAGGGGGATACCGCTGTGCGTCCGTCAGGAGATGCGATCACGGTATAAGCGCCTTTGAGCAGCACCACATTCTTCATCTTCTTAGCAGCCTTACGTGCTGTTTCGATGCGGTTATTTATGATGTCTTTCGTTTCTATGTTGAGTAATCTCGCCATCTCTCCTACGTGAGGAGTCAGCACGAGCTTTCCGTCGAAGGCGTTGTACCAGTCGTCTTTTTGTGAAAGTAAATTAAGACCGTCGGCATCGATGACGCCCTTGATACCCGCTTCTTTCATTCGCGGAAGGATCTTATTAAGGAGAGTCTGTGACTCCTTGGCCTGACCGAGACCGCAGCCGACGAGGATGGCACTGTAAGTTTCGATCTTGCCGAGGGTGTCTTCGATGGATAGCGAATAGGTGACTTCGGGGAAGACCGGAGCTACGATGGATTTAAGCTCACTGTCGGCGTGTAATGTGACGATGCCGGCACCGGCTCGTAACGCTCCGCCTGAACTCATGACAGCAGCACCGGGATACATCTTTGATCCGGTAACTGATATCAGCTTGCCGAACGTCCCCTTATGAGAAGTCTTTGTTCTCTTAGGTAGGAGTTTTTTTACGAGATTGTCGGTCAGATATTCGAGGTCGGATGCTACATCGTCATCGAAAGTGGGGGAGTCGTACTCTTCCGAAGAACCCTCTTTGAAGAAGATGTCGGAGAC
>DBXC01000009.1:43422-51756 GCA_002309415.1 Dehalococcoidia bacterium UBA1222 | reverse complement strand
GGCAGTCCCAGTGTGATCGTATGATCGCAAATGATGGCGTTCTTGTCGCATGTACCGTCGTCGCTGTTAACGCCGGTCGGAACATCGATAGCGTAGACCGTCAGTTCCGGCCGTGCTTCCTTGATCGTATTCACACAGGCTGCGATCTCGGCAAAAAGGCCTGTGAGGGGTCGGTTCTGGCCAGTGCCGAAGATGCCGTCGACGACGATGTCGGTATCCTGAAGCGCTTCAGTGATTTTCTCTGATGCTTCGTCGGCATCATTTATCTTGATAAGCTTGATGTTGGGTTTATCGACGAGTGACAGTTCAGGATAATCGGCCTTGCGGGGACCGCAAAGGATCACTTTGACGTTATTGTTGTTCTCGGAAAGCAGGAAGGCGCAGACTAATCCGTCGCCGCCGTTGTTGCCGGGGCCCACGAGGATCGCGATGTTATTGGGAGTATCAGTCCCAGTTACCATGTCGCAGACGGATTTGCCGGCATTGTACATGAGAACTTTTTCGGTGAGTCCTGCGGCGTAACTCGCTTTTTCAACGTTTTGCATTTCAGATGACGTAACGATGCGCATCATTGCCCTCCAAAATGAGGAGTTTCCAATTCTGCTGCAAGTTTAACAACTATGTGTATGAGGGTCAAAACATAGTTTGAGCGTGTTGTTTTCTGTTAGGAACAGATGTTTACTGACTAAGAGTGTAGGTGGAGGCTCTTGGATTCTTTGTCGAGTTTCATTTGTTTGACTATAGGTGCCTGATATTCTTCGCATATTTCTGCAAACTCATCGCATGAAAAAGTGGTGCATCCTGATTCTATCCACTCAAAAATAATATTCATAAGGCCATGCGCTGAAGTCTTAAGTGTGGCATCTACAACTTTGTCGATTGCTTTTAGTCCGTAATAATCCATTAGCTCTTGTTTATGAAAGTTATACCAGAAGTCTGGAAGAAAAACCCTGAAGCAATCAGGACCTTTCAGCCGTAAAGCTTTTTTGTAAAAATAATTCTTTTCGACCATTAGCTGCAGGCTATCTGATGTTGATGATTTGAACTTATTAACCGTATGACGGTCGTCTAAATCAGCCTTTATGTCGAAGTAATAGACATAATTTACCAGGTGGTTGATGTTGGGGAAATAATAGTAAAAAGTAGTTCGTCCTACGCGCGCCTGGTCGCATATATGAGCAACAGTGACATCTTCCGGTTCATGATCCAAATAGAGTTTAAGAATAGAATTTCTTAGTCTGATCGTGGACCAATTCTCTGGTATTACGCATATCTCATCGTAGAGCATTTCTTCCCCCCAGTAAATCTCTATTAATCGATCTGCTGGACATAGTTTAAAAGAGGAATTTGAGAACTTTCAACCACTACCGGATTGGTATGTATTTGTACATTTTTGATCGTATGTTCACTTTTCAAACAAAACTTTTAGTTTGTTCTTCAAGAACGTTTTTTAACTATTTAGACTGTCTGCGGGAGGTTGAAATACTTTCAGTCGACTTGTTAGGAATCCAATTTATTTCATTTTTAAGGAGTAAAAAGTGTCTTTGGAAGAGAAAAAGACAACGGTATCCCGAAGAGAGTTCCTCAAGGATGCAGGTCTCGTAGTTGGAGGAGCAACTATTGGTTCTGCAGCCATACTCTCAGCCTGTAATGGTAAGGCAGAGACCAAGACTGTCACTAATACAGTCACTAATACAGTCACCAATACTGTCACCAAAACAGACACCAAATCCGAATATGTTTGCCCCGTCGACAGCCAGAAGTTCTCAACTTTAGCAGATCTTCAGTCCCACTACGCTGCTGAACACGCCGGCAAGCAGATCGAAAACCTCGTCACCCTCAATGTGAACGGCAAAGACTATACTATGGTCGTCGAACCCTGGTGGCCTCTTGCCTATGTCCTCCGCGATGTACTCGGTTTCTACAGCGTCAAGCTCGGCTGCGATCTTGGCAACTGCGGTACCTGTACTATCCACGCTGATGGCATTCCTATGTTCGCTTGTCTGATGCTCGCCGTTGACTGCGAAGGTATGGAGATCAAGACCCTCGAAGCCTTTTCAGATGGGGCTGATCTTGATCCTGTCCAGAAGAAATTCTATGAATTCGATGCATACCAGTGCGGTTACTGCACTCCTGGTCTCATCATGGCTGGCGAAGCACTGATTAAGAAGAATCCTAAACCCACTGCGGCAGATGTTCAGGAAGCCTTCTCCGGACATCTTTGCTTCTGTGCCAATATGACCAAACAGGTCGAATGTTTAGTTGGAGGTGTTGACTAATGCCTTACGTACAGTATCCTCTTGGTAAAGAACGAACTGACCACAAGACCGTACAAAGGTCTGTTCTCGATAATCTTTCGGTACATGATAAATCCGGTAAGCAGATCGTTACTGGCAGAGCTTTCTTTACGGCGGATCATTGGACTGGTCAGAAATACTTTGCTGCTCCAGTACTATCTACGGTATCACATGCTAATATAAAATCGATTGATTTTTCCGAGGCTAAGAAGCTTCCGGGTGTTATTGATGTCGTCACTGCCAGTGATGTTCCGTGTTGGTCCAATCATGTTGACTGCTGGGGACAGGCATTTGCAGGAGTCATTGCTGACAACTGGTATACAGCTCTTCGTGCAGTCAATTTGGTCAAGGTCGAATATGAAGAGCTTCCAAGTATCTTTGATCCCGATGAAGCGATAGAGAACGATGGTAAAGCTGATGCTGTTCTTGTTGGCAATAACCCTGCTTCGAATCTTAAAGTACTCAGAAGTGTCGAACGTGGCGATCTTGCTAAAGGCTTTGCTCAGTGCGATTGGATTATGGATATCGAATATCCTTGGACCACGTCATATGCTCATAACGAACTAGAGGCACATCAGTCTCTTGCTTGGTGGGTTGGAGATGATGTGTATGCATACTCTGGCACGCAGAATGTATATGGAACTAAAAGTGCTATAGTTTCTGCTTTCAAGATGCCTGAAAACAGATGTCATGTCTATTCTCCCTTCAACTGTGGTGGTTTTGGTGGCAAGACCGGTGAATGGGGTATCGTAGAAGCATGTTCAATGTCCAAGAAGGTCGGAGGCCATCCTGTTCTATACAAGAATACCCGTCAGTCAAATAACACCAGTATCTATCGCCATTTCTCAGTCAAATCGAAGATGAAGGTCGGTGGTACCAATGATGGGAAGATTCTTGCGTGGGATGCCCAGTTCTATTCTAATGATGGCTATCTGTACTGTCCTGCGGAAGATGTCCTTTTCGGTATCCAGAATACATGGGATGTTCCTAATGCTCACTACCAGATCACTGGCGTTTTAACCAATACGCCCAAGAGGAAATATTGGAGGGACGTAGGGGATCCTCCGGGTGCACATAATACTGAAACTGCCCTTGATAAGATTGCTTACAAGCTTGGTATGAATCCTCTTGATCTTAGACTCAAGAATGTCAATCCCATGGATACTATTGCAAAGGAAGGTGCTGCAACACATTGGGGATCATTCGAGATAACCAATCTTTTGAACTATGCTGCAGAATGGTCAGATTATCGTAATAAGTATCATCTTCCTGCAACAAAGACCGTTGATGATATCTACCATAACGGCGACAAGAGGATGCATGGCATTGCTATTTCCAGCCATATCGACTCCCATGGTTATTCATCCGGTGTCGGCTTGGGTGCGATCATCAAGGCTCATTCTGATGGTACGTTCCATGTCATTACAGGGTCTGCACGTGGTTGCGCCGGCGGTACTACAGTTTGCTGTACCGTTACTGCAGAAGTCCTTGGTGCAAAAGACGAAGATGTGATTCTTGGTGCTTGGGCAAATACTGATGTCGGCATGAATGCTGGTAACCAGTCTGGTTCTAAACATACTTGTTCAATCGCCTCTGCCTTCTTCAATGCGGCTATGGAAATGAAATGGAAGATGTATGATCTCGCTCTCAAGAAGGCCCCTTTCAACGCTATCGCAGGCATCACGAAGGCTGACCTTGAATCCATTGATAGTGTCATTTACTACAAGAAAGACCACTCTATATCACTTCCATTTTCAAAAGTAGGATTAGGTAATTGCACCGCATCAACAGCTGAAGGTTACAACGGAACTAATTCAAACGTTACTAATGATCTCCAGAACCTACTCGGACAAAGAAATGGCGGTGCATGGAGAGAAAAGAAGAACGACAAGGGTGAGACCTATATCCATATAGACGATCCTGTCAGGACTAACGGGCAGTCCGGTGCTGTTTGCGAAGTGGCAGTAGACACTGCAACAGGTGAAGTTGAGATCCTCAACTACTATCTGGTCGTGGATTCAGGATGTTCGATATTCAAACAGGGTGTCATCAGAGAATTAGGTACTGCGACGGAATTGGTTCATTCAACGACACTTTTCTTCGGTGATATCTACGATGAAGCGACTGGTGCTAATATCTCATCTCTTTACACTGAAGCTCAGTTCCCAACATATCTTGACTTTGACTTCTCCACCCATCATTTCACTGACTATCAGTCAGAAGATGCCGGCGGTCCATTCGGATGTCATGGTATCTCAGAACCTGCTATCACGAATATGTGTACAGTGTTCCAGGCGATGTTTAATGCTATCGGTGTCTGGACCGACCATGAGAAAGGCCCCGTGAGTGCAGATCGTGTATTGAAGGCTCTCGAACGCGGTGTTGGTGCCGATTACGAAGCATTGATGAAGGCATAAGAGGAGGAGAATAAGAAATGAAAGACGTTAAATACGTATCTGTTGCAAGTTTTGACGAAGCTGCCGCCCTCTTAGCCGATGGTAAATCAGCTGTAATTGCTGGCGGTACTGACCTCGTTTATGGTCTCAAGGGTATGCATACCCCCAATCTTCCCGATACCGTTATCGATATCAAGAGAATTGCAAACGCTGCATACATCAAAGAAGAAGCCGGTTTCCTTAAGATCGGTGCACTCACCAAACTTACCGATATCGCTGAATCTGATGTAGTCAAGAAGAACTACACCGCTCTTGCTGAAGCAGCCAAACTGGTTGCATCTCCTGAGCTCCGAAATATGGGTACCATCGGTGGCAACATCTGCCAGAAACCCCGATGTATCTACTATCGAAATGAATTCAATCACTTCCCCTGTGCCCGAAAGGTAAAGGGTGGAGTCTGCTATGCCATCTCCGGTGTCTGCCGATATCACTCCATCTATGGTGGCGTCGGCGGTTGCATGGCCGTCTGTCCTTCTGATACTGCTCCTGCACTTGTCGCACTTGGTGCAAAGATCGTTACCACCAAGAAGACCTGGGAAGCAGCAGACTTTTTCAAAGTTCCTAACAAGGAATATGGCACTGCACGCGGTGAACAGATCAATGCACTTGATATTGACGAAGTCGTCAGAGAGATCCAGATACCTACTCCTGCAGCAGGCACAAAGAGCACCTACAAGAAGTGGGCATTCCGAAAAGCCATCGACTTCCCTCAGGTCTCAGCCGCAGTCGTAGTATCTGGCGGCAAAGCACAGATCGCCCTCGGCGGTGTCTACAATGAACCTAAAGCATTTGCAGATGTCGATGCATCCGATGCAGCAAAAGCTGGCGAAACAGTAGTCGCAAAGGCCAATCCTTTGACAACGGCACAGGTTACAAACAACAGCAATCGATATAAAGTCCAAATTGCTTCTGCATTAGTCAAGAGAGCAATCGAAGGGCTCAAATAATTAATGGATTTCAATGGAGGCGGAGACCATTCCGCCTCCATTGGTTTGGACAGGAGGGTGGAAAAATGAAATGGGAAAATGATTTTGATTTGCTTTTACATTTTATTGCTGATCATCCCAGTATCAGTATTAGGCCATCAACGATTAGTATTCCAACTGAAATCAGAGGCGAATTCTATTCTCTTTTCCAGAAAGTTCGCTATGACTTTGTCGAGGAATTGATGGAGCGACGTCTTGAAAAGGCATATCAACTGACGGAAAACTGGTCGGTTGTATCTGAACAGGTAAAAGAAAAGTATTCACTCTCGAATATCGAACTAGATAGGGTCCTTGCTGCTTTTATTAAAGACCCGCTTGATACTCTTGCTGGGTTCATTTTTAGCGATTTGTTCGATGTGTTGAGGTCCAATATCTCCATCGATGAGTTTTCCATTAATTCGACAAGACTCTTGACGCGAAAAGCTAGTGAATTATTCAAGAGGGGGTATAGTAGATATATCTGTTTAAAACTGCTGTTATTCCTGAATGGTAGCGAATTGTTTACAGCATTTTCTCCCGACTCTTCATATGATGCGGATGCAGTGAATGGCACACCAAGCTTAAACAGGTTCGACGAACCACCACAAATAAAACGAACCGAGCAATTGGTTTTTGAGTATTCTGCCAGTTGTGGCTTCCTATCTTCAAGAATGATTACGTATTCGCCTGTTTTAGAAAAGTACGTGGCGCTTAGATGCGATCATTATTCTCCATTTTGGAATTCTTCCAAGCGAAGTACTAACAGACAATGGTTGAATATAGATGAGATTCAGATTGACTATGGTTTGAATGATCTTTGGCCGGATATGTACATTTACTTCTCAGATAGTATCGATGACTTAAACATTTGTTCTGAAAGAACTCTTTTGTGTAGACCCGATATCAATCTAGAGTTCGTGATACAGAATACTATAAATATTGAGAAAAAAGCATGTTCTGTAAAACGCCATGCTACTATTACTAAACCTACGCACGGTACAATCGTTCTTTGTTATGAAAGCATTGAGCCAAGTGTTTTTAATCAGATTATAAATGATTCCAACAGCAATCCGGTAAAAGCAACAAGGAATGATTCACCATTGGTTATCATGGAAAGAACTCAGCAGGAACAAGAAAACGCAGAGCCACTTGTATATGACGAAACTAGGGCTGTTGAAGAAACGTCTTGCAATAGTGACTGTTGCGATGTTGGTACGGAAGATCCTCAATTCATAAAACTTATAAATATTAAATGGGAAACATCATTGTTGGAAAAAGAATTAAACAACTTGGTTAACCCAAAAACAGATAGTGCATTTTAAGTCTATAATCCAAAGCGATAACATGTTATTTTCTGCGTCGGTCCAGTGACATTGAATCGACAGCTTAAATGATGTTTGACGGAATGAAACAATTCATTTCATCAATGGGAAGAGGCGAGTCCATCATGCATACGATTCCACCGTTTCCAACAGGTTTTTCTTGTCCTTTCAGAACTGAAAATGCTTTGATGGAGATCCTGTCGGGAGAACTGCCTTTTTTTACCTCGATGGGATGGAGGATTCCATTAGCTTCTACGATTAGATCGATCTCTTTCATGTTGCGGTCGCGGTAATAGTTCAGGTTTACGCGATCTTTTCCGTAGGCATAGTTTCTGATGAACTCTCCGACTACATAGTTCTCGTAAAAGTGCCCCGACGCGGCTCCGTTCATCAGCACGTCACTGGATGTCCATGATGAAAGGTATGCGCATAAACCGGTATCGTTGAAATATAGCTTTGGGGTTTTGATCAGACGTTTCAGTTCATTTGAGTAATAGGGCTCCAAAAGTGTGATGATCCCCATGGTCTGAAGGATTTTTACCCATTCTTTAGCCGTGGCGCCAGTTACGCCGGCTGATACAGCAAGGTCGTTGTAATTCAAAAGCTGACCTGTGAAGGCAGCACATGCTCTTAGAAATTTGCGAAAACCTTCTGTATCAGTGATGCCATTGTCATCTACGGCATCACGCATAAGATAAGTCTCGATATAAGAGTTGAAATACTCTTGCATTTGTTCTGGTTCCAGCGTTTGAACCTCAGGTAGTCCGCCTTTCCATATCCTTTCGAAGGTGGCGTGTATATCGTTGCTGGAGAACATCTTTTTTCGGGTGATCCATGCTGTATATGAGAAGTCCAATTCGTTTGGCGGATAGATGCCCGTTATTTCACGTTGTGAAAGACTGTACATCTTCAGTATTGCTATCCTTCCTGCAAGTGAATCTCCAGCCGTCTTCATGAGTTTTTTGCTCTGTGAACCTGTAAGCCAAAAGAGTCCTCTCTCTTCGCTTTCATCGCAGATCATCTTGATCGTTTCAAACAATTCTGGTGCTTTTTGCACCTCATCGATAAGGATGGGAGGCTGATAGGTCTTAAAGAATAACTTTGGGTCAGACTGTGCAAATTGACGCAGCATTGTATCGTCCATCGTGACGTATGTCCTGTTCTGGTCTTTGGCCAGATGTTTCAGCATGGTGGTCTTTCCGACTTGTCTTGCTCCTATGACCATGACTGCTTTAAAAGCTTTATTTGCATTGAGAAATTTTCTTTCCAGTTCTCTCTTTATATAGATCATAGA
>DBXC01000009.1:0-43405 GCA_002309415.1 Dehalococcoidia bacterium UBA1222 | reverse complement strand
ATAGTCGACTATATTTTAGCCTAAATAATTTGCGAGTCAACAATGTGTTTTGAGTTTCGAATATTAAACGATGTTATTATCCGGTTCTCTTTTCATAGGATTTGCTTGCGTTGTACATGAGAATATTTTCGATGAGTCTTACAATGTAGTTCGCTTTTTCAACGTTTTGCATTTCATGTGGTGGGATGATGCCCATCATTGTTCTCTATGATGAGTTTTTCCAAATAATGCTGCAAGTTTAAGAATTATGTGTATGAAGGTCAAAGAGGTAAAAAACAATTGATAGATACTTGTTACCAAATGAAAACTTATAGCAGATATTAGAAAAAACTATGCTTTTTGAGTGACTTTGCACCTTATTTGTTGTTGTTGGAACTGCTATAGTCAAGATGTAATTAAGAACAAGGGGGTATAATTTAAATAATGATTAGAGCAGCAAAGCGCTACATGGGTAGTTTTTTCTTTTTTGTTATTTCACTTTTTATTCCATCTATACCATCGGTATTAAAATCTGTTATTGGTGCGGAACACTTTACCAATTATTTTGGCATTCCACTCTACTTGATTTTATTTGTCGCTGAAATAGTGGTGTTATACGTTTCAGTTGAAAAACTAATATCGGCACTAGATCAATAGACGATATATCGAATACTTTGAAGAATTATTGGATGATTTAGTTTCTGATGAAATGGGAGCAATCTGAACTGTATGGGGGAAAGAAATGATGGATCCGTTTAAAAGACTTAAGCTTGAATATGCAAGTATAAGGAAAACTGTTGAAGGATACACGCATGGTATTGTGATGACTCATTTTGATGGCTTAAGAAAGGCTATTGATAATAATAATGGTGAAGAAATACTTTTCTTTCTTGGTAAAATTGTTAAATGGTACCAGGATACTATTGATGACATTGATCAGAATCCATTTATGGATGATTCAGATGTGAGAGCTCACCATGATGCAAAACAGATACTTGAAGAATTGAACTCGCAACTAAACAATTATGATTTTTTGGGTATTAATTTTTGTGAGCCTAATAATCTTAAAAAGACAGGCGCTAAAAAACTCTTTTTGAGTCATCGTTCTAGTGATAAAAAGTATGCTGATGCATTAGAGAAGTTTATCACAGGACTAGGAGTCAAACCCGATCAGCTTATTTATACTTCACATCCTCTGCATAAAATTCCATTTGGGAAAAAAATCTATGATTATCTGAGAGACAATATTAATGATCAGGTCTTCATGGTCATGCTGCTTTCAAATGATTATTTAGAAAGCCCGGCGTGTTTGTGTGAAATGGGCGCAGCGTGGATTACTCAAACTGATTATTACTGTATTTATACTCCCAGCTTTTCATTTGATAATAACAGGTATCATGAGATTCCAATTGATACTACAAAAATGGGTGCAGTTTTAAATGGTGATAGAAACTGTAGGATGAGCATGTTGGAATTGAAGGATAAGATTCAACAATTCTTTGATCTGCCTGATGACGAGAAAGTTTCAGCCTATTTGATTGATGCATTTATGACAGATATTCAGTAGGTGTATCAATCTGTTTTGAATAATTGGTTAATAGTTTTCTCAAGCCTAATAACTGAGAAGAAGCGGGCTGTGACGTATTTTTGTATCAATAGCTTTTCGTCATTCTTTCCATTGGGTTTCTTCGGCAATTTCGCTGACCTTTCTTCCTTTGTATGTGAAGAAGGTGGGGCCTGACGAAGAATATCCCTTAATACGGTCAGAAATAGCGGATAATGAAGTTATCTCTCCGTTATATTCAACTTTGCGTTCATCTACGACTTTTGCAACAACTGTATGATCTTCAGTAAAGACTAATTCAGCACCTATTGGTATTCCGCACTTCGCAAAGTTTACCGCAGGCCTTCGAACCTTTTGTTTCTTTGCTTCAATAATCTTGACTTTCTGTAACTTATCTTTTGTTCCGCTAATTGTGGCAATGGCTTCTAATAGTTCATAAGCTTCCTGTGGTGCCATAACAAAAAACTCTCGATTGCTTGACACTCTGAGATCAGGATTTAAGTTGTCAATCATTTTATGAAGCTTTTTATCTTCCAGATTGCCTGAAGTTTCGTAAGTGGCATAAATTTCGTATTCGTATGGTAGATTGGTTGTGGATAGTTGCTTTCGACGTTGTTCAACGTCAGTTGCGTAACCAATCTTCACCATATTATTCAGCGCAGGATTTGTCATAATATATATGTATCCTTTTGGCATTATCGTATACCTCACATAAGTATTTGCTGTAGAAGCCCTTTTTTTAATTCTTCGTACTTTTTGTATTCACGCTGATGAAGGGTGATAGTGTTGTCAATACTATATATAAAGTCTGCAATTTTGGCCTGCTCTTCTATAGATGGTGCAATATTCACATCCATATCCAAGAAAGCTTCAGGCTTTAGTGTCTTTAACTTAACAACACTGCCCTCTGTTCTATGAGCCAATTTGCTAATGAATAACGGTGAACGTACAACACATTCCATAAACTTCGAATCCTGTTGAGTGACAAAAATGCGATATATAGGCGAGAGACAACCATTCTTTAATGAGTTTCTATGTATGGCTCCATACACCACGTTAGCAGGATTGTAGATAATATCACCAACTTCAGTGATAAGGAATTTTTTATTTGCTTCATCTTTCATAAGGAAATCGCGTTTGTTGGTCTTTCTATCTTCTGGGGATATTACTCCTTCCTCAATAGTGAATGACAACCTCGGGTATCTATCTGTAATCTTAGTAAATGCGTGTCTCTCCTCTAATAACTCCGATAGCTTACGCTGTTCCCAATTATCAGTAAATCCCGGAAATCGTATTTCAGGAATCAAAGATTCATTTCGAGGGAACATCTTCTGAAGCATTGCCATTTTGTACTTCTTTATTGCTTCACACTTATGCTGATGAAGAGTGATAAGGTTGTCTATGCCTCTGAAAAAGCCGCTAATTTGCATCTGCTCTTCATGGCTCGGATAGGCTAAATCAATCTTTTCCAAGTCCGTATTGTGAAGGTGGACGACAGTCTTTCCTTGTGCCATTTTAGCCATATCGTGGTGAGGCTTTCCATTAGAAATGCTGATGGCTAAAAATGCGGAGTCAAGTTCCGCTGAAGGGGTAATGATATTAAGGTCACCACCAAGCAAAACTCCTGATTTTTCAACGACTGAGGCGATTGAAATATCCTCCGCTGTTTCTCCGGAAGCAGGCACAATGACCTCGCCACCACTACTAAAAACTGAACCTGTTTTTTCATCGACGAAGGTGTCCACGTCGGTTATTACCGTTTCATATTTTGTATAGAGTCTGCCGTATAAGATAATAGGCGTCCCTGACTCCTTCAAATCCCTTTTTGAATAGCCTGTTCCTTTTGAGAACTGAGCCATCTCACCAAGCTTACGCTGTTCCCAATCGTCAGTAAATCCAGGAAACCTTAATTTTGGTGTTTTTTTCTGTTCAGTCATAGTAATCTCATTTAAAACGGATACTCTAATCCAAGTTCGTCAAAGGATTTTTTAAGAGCATTTTCAGTTTGTTCAATCTCATTTTTTATTTCTTTGATTTCCTCAGTTACTTTTGCAAGATCGATTTCTTGTTCTTCATCGGTGGTGTTTACATATCGCGGAATATTGAGATTGTAATCATTGTCTTTGATCTCATCCATTGATGCGACATAAGCAAACTTGTCGACATTCTCACGCTTTGCGTATGTATCGATTATCTTCTGTATGTGTTCATCTGATAACTCGTTTTGATTTTTTCCCTTAATAAAATCCTTGCTTGCATCAATAAAAAGGATGTTGTTGCTATTGCCGTTTCGGTTGCTTTTCAGTACTAAAATGCAGACAGGAATTGAGGTTCCATGGAATAAGTTTGCTGGGAGACCTATAACTGCATCCAATCTGTTCAGAGTGCCAACTATCCACTTTCTGATCTCTTCTTCTGATCCACTACGGAAAAGAACTCCGTGAGGTAACAGAACTGCTATGCGTCCATCGGTATCATCCATGTGATAGATCATATGCTGAAGGAAAGCGAAATCAGCATGGCTTTTGGGTGCCAGTTTGCCGACACCGGAATACCTCGGGTCATCCAGATATTTGGGGTTTGCGTCCCATTTAAGTGAATAGGGTGGATTACAGACCTGCACTGTAAGCTTGAGATCATCCCCATACAGGTCATTTGTAAGAGTATCGCCCTTTCGGATGTCAAAGTTCTTGTAGTCCACTCCGTGCATGAGCATGTTCATACGTGCAAGGTTAAATGTCGTAGGGTTGTTTTCCTGTCCGTAGAAATGTCCCACCCTTTGTTTTGTAAGATGTTTTTGTGTCTCCAAAAGCATGGAACCAGAACCACATGTACAGTCACCGACAGTCTTTGCTTCGTCCAGCCCCAGAGTGGCCAATGTTGCACAGAGTTTTGATGGACCTGTCGGAGTAAAGAATTCTCCACCTTTCTTTCCGGCATCCGACTGGAAAAGACCAATAAGAATCATATATGCAGTCCCCAGTACATCAAATTGCTGATCCTGCAGATTCATATCGATATCGCCAATCTTGGCAATGACTTTTCCTATCTTGTCAGTACGTTCAGAAACAGTATCTCCCAGTCTTGAATCCTGCAATCGCATATCGCTGAACAGTCCATCGAAAGCATCTGCCGACTTATGCCCAAGAGTCGAGCCCATGAGTTCGCTGATTGCACGCTCGTAATCTTCAACGGAGAACTTATCTGCATCGCCATTAGGTTTGACGATACGTCTATGAAGTTCGCGGAATAGGTTTTCGGGACGGATGATGTATCCCAGATTTTTTAATGACCAATCCTCGACTACAGGTTTGTAATCATTATCAGCGAACGCTTGTTCATAGGTGAGACCATCTTCTTTCAGTAATTCCTTTGCGTACATTTCTGTTCGCTCAGACAGATATCTGTAAAAGATGGTTCCAAGGATGTAGTTTTTGAATTCACTGGCGTCCATCCCACCGCGAAGATCATTCGCTATAGCCCATAACTGTGCAGACAGATCAGCTGCTTGTTGTTGCTTTTTATTTGTATCTATAACCATATTATCTGTCCTCCTTAAAAAAGTGGTTTTAGCGTGCTACACATTTAAAACATGTGAATATCATTGGCATTGTTGTTTAAACAAACATCTGTTGTAGAAGACCCTTTTTTAGTTCTTTGTATTTTTTATACTCTCGCTGATGAAGGGTGATAAGGTTGTCGAGCATTTCAAAAAAAACTCCTATCTGATACTGTTCAGGTTCTGACGGGACCAAGATGATTTGCTTATCCAAATCACCCTTGCTAAGATTCCCTATTGCTCCATTGCCACCAGCAACATATGTGTTTATGAACTCAGTGTACCAAGAAGAACTCATTAACGCATTTACAAATTGTGGATTTTTAGCTGATGCTAAGAGCATAAACCCACCGTGAACCGTTGAATTATCAGTAATACCGTTGATTATAGTATGCTTTCCAACAAGGCGAGACGATCCATTCGCAGATGTAATTAATATGTCTCCCGATTGTGCATATGGGATATTGATGGCTTCCCTTTTTACAAAAACATCATCTTCGCTCATCACAAAGATATCTTCGTTGATATTTGAAGAACGGAGTACCCTAACGCCATCCTCGCAAATGTCCGATGGCTTATAAGTTAAACCTCTTCGTAATTCAGCCAGTTCAGAAAACTTACGCTGTTCCCAATTATCAGTAAATCCCGGAAATCGTATTTCAGGAATCAAAGATTCATTTCGAGGGAACATCTTCTGAAGCATTGCCATTTTGTACTTCTTTATTGCATCACTCTTACGCTGATGAAGGGTGATAGTTTTATCCAATTGCGCTAAAAATTCTGCTACCTTCTTCTGCTCATCTAGTGACGGAACTGGAAATACTAATTTCTGCACCACAGATGAGCTTAATCCGCTCATAATACTTCCAACCGATAATCTGTCAATTTGACTTCTTATTATCTGTGAATCTCTCAAAAGTTGGTGTATATATTCAGGATGAATATCATCATTTAATTGAAGCCTCAAAAGATGCGAATTCATAATGCCCGGTTCCGCATTTTCTGGAAATATAGCACATGCCCCTATTGTCCCCATCATGCTTATAACCAAATCGCCCGGTTCCAACTTACAACCTTTTAATGTTTGATATCTTTCCTCGGAAATATAATAGTTGCCTATAGTGAAGTCTTCTTGAAAAATGTTTTCTTGAGCATATACCTTTACACCTGTTTCAGTGTAAAACTCCTTTTTCAAAGCACTGCCGAAAGGTCCTATTTTCATTGCTCCCTTCGCAGGCTTAAGTATCTCTTCACACTTACGCTGTTCCCAAGCGTCATTGAATCCAGGAAACCTTAATTTAGGTATTTTTTTCTGTTCAGTCATAGTAATCTCATTTAAAACGGATACTCTAATAATGGTCTAATCAATATGTTGCTGAAGTGGTGTATCGATATCAGTCTCATTCGCCTTCTGCTTTGTATTTTATGTATGTTTGACCGATGAAATCTTTGATCTCTTTGGTCAGTTTCGTGATCTTTAACAGTCCCAAATGGTAATTCATGAGGCTTTTGCGGATCTTTTCATCCGATATCTCGCCGCTGAATTCGTGTTCGACCATGATTTCGTTTAGAGTGGAGTAGTCGATTCCATGATCAAAGGCGAACTCTTCCATTTCTGCCTTTTCATGTTCTTGTGAAAACTCCTCGAAAGCATCCATGATGTCAGCATCTTCAGACAAGTCATAGAAACGTGTCCTGATGAATTCCGCCATGATGTCTTTCTTTGCGCGCAGGGATTCATTATCGGAACGCTCGATTTCTCTCAGGATAAGATCGAGATCAGACTCTCTGTCTTCGGTCTTTCTGTTCCTTTGAACACTCTTCAACAGATTCAGGATGTATACCACATTGATCCTATCTGTACGGACTAATTCAACATCAAAATCGACATCTACAGGGACCGGAACCGGAGGGTTATCCTTGGTTCCCTGATCTTTGTAATACAGATACCAGGATTTATATCCTTCGTATTCATCTTCATTCATTACGACAGAAAGATCTGCCCAATCGAACTTTGAGAAGGTCTTAAGAGTAGCCAGAGTGCCGACCATCGTACGGAATGCAATGATGAAACTGCGAATATCATTTTCGCTCTGAAGATGACCAGCATCATCTACTGTAGGGGTGATCTGTCGTAGAATTGAGCCCTGGTTGATCCATTTTTGAATGTAATAATCGTAACTCTCCAATAGATATTCATTTGGATCACCATCACCTGAGAATAATCGCAACGCATCATCCTGCCACTGCTTGATGTTACGGTAAGTGACGATCTGACCGAATTGCTTTGTGACCTTATCAACACGGTTCGTTCTGCTATAAGCCTGAACCAATGTGTGCCAGATGAGGTTCTTGTCGAGATACAGCGTGTTTAGTGGTTTTGCGTCAAATCCGGTGAGCATCATATTGACTACCAAAAGGATGTCTATCTGCGGAAGATCTTTTTGCTTCATACGTTTAGTTATGTCTTTGCGGTAGGCGTCAAAATTCTCGATGGAGTATGATGTCCCGAACATGTTGTTGTAATCGGTCATGATACGAGACAGCAGTTCTGCAGAATGTTCATCTCCTTTGCCATCCATATCTTCATTTGCTCCATAACTGAATATGGCTGCAATCTTATACTGGCTATCTTCAGGTCTGGCAGCATTCTTTTTCTTCAGAACATCGTAATACTGCCCCAATGATTTGATGGAATCTACAGCAAATAGGGCAGTATAGATATCCTTTCCCTGGGGATGAGTGTGCTGTCCATGATGTTCGAGGATATGTTCAGCAATCTTATTGATGCGTTCCTCATCATGATAAAGGTTATCTATATCGATATTGTGACGTTTACAGTATTCCGGGTCATCCAATTGTTCAGTATCGATACCCTTTATTGCGATATTACGCGCAAACAATGTACGTTGATATTCGACGGAAAAACGTAGAACGTTTCCGTCTGCAATTGCATCCTTGATCATGTAGCGGTGCAGACATGCATTTCTATTCGTACCGTCAGGCATCAGACCGGCATTGAACACATCTGCGGTCGTTCTGCCGTCAGCTCCTTTGTTCGTCTCAAAGATCGGAGTTCCGGTAAAACCGATATAGTTGGCTTTCTGAAAATGCCTGTCGATGTCCCCATGCATTTTTCCAAATTGGCTGCGGTGGCATTCATCGATAATGAAGACTACTTTCTTGGTCCGGTAAGAATCCATCAGTTCTTCATAACGTTTAGAATTAACGGCCTTGGCCAGTTTTTGAATCGTTGTAACAATCAGTTTTCGGCTGGAATCCTGCAATTGTTTTATAAGTACAGTGGTACTGTCGGTATTATCGACACAGTCCTTTTCAAATGAGTTGTATTCATCGACCGTCTGGTCATCGAGATCTTTGCGGTCGATCAGAAATATAACTTTGTCTATACGAGGTTCATCTCTTAAGAGCTGTGCCAGTTTGAATGATGTCAGCGTCTTTCCTGAACCTGTACATGCAAAGACGTAACCATTTTGATTTGCATCCAGTACCCGTCGTCTTGCTGCTTTGACTGCGTTGATCTGATAGGGACGCATCACCATCAATATAGGCTCTGTTGATTTTATGACCATGAACTTGTCTATCATTTCGGTGATGGCAGCCTTGCGGAAGAATTCAGATGTGAAATCTTCAAGGGTATTGATACGTTTGTTTTGCTCATCCGTCCAAAAGAATACGAGGCTTTTCAGAATCGGATTGTACATACCATTTTCCATTTCATTCTCGTTACAGAAATACTTTGTCTGTACCGAATTGGAAACAACGAATAATTGCAGGTAGCGGAACAAACCTTTGAAAGAGAATTTTCTGTAGCGGTTGATCTGATTGATGGCCTCGTTTATCTCAACACCGCGTCTTTTTAATTCAATTTGAATTAGAGGCAATCCGTTAATCAGAATCGTCACATCGTATCTGTTTTTGTATGACACATCATCTTTGTGTGCGGGATCCATCGTAACCTGATTGGTAACCTGATAGATATTCCTTTCAGTATCGAAAGAGAAAAAATCAAGATATACATTTTTTCCGTTATCAAGTGTAAGAATGCATTTATCGCGAAGGATTTTTGCTGATTCATATACAGTATGGTTATCTAAATGAACCAAGACCCGCTTCCATTCTTTATCGCTGAATGATGCTGAACCCTTGGCTTGTATGAGGTTTGTCGAATTGAATAGGGCAAGTTGCTTGCGTGTGTTTTCAAGAACGGCATCATAATTGTTTAATTTGATGTATTCATATCCAAGTGACTTCAGTCGTTCTATGAATTTAGTCTCAACTTCCAATTCTGAAATATGTGGCATTTTTAGACCTCACTTATTATCCCTACACGAGTTATCCCATGGCTATAAATTGATAACTACAAGTTTTTGTATCCTTATTGCTCAATTCGCCTTTGAATAATTATAAGAGAAGTTAAGGCCAAATAATGTTCGGGTAGCTTAGTCTTCTCTATGTTCATCAATATTTAAATGTTGTGTTGATCTAAATACTTACAATGGGGTTGATTACAGATGTTTAAATCTGCCATACAGAAGTCGCCTGCTTACTAAGCCATTCTGCTCTGGCTTCAATATCTTTTTCTGTCCACTCATCTTTTTGAAGAACATCGAACATCGTACTTAAACCTGCTGCACACATATCTAATCCGGGGTTGTTTCGATTACCTGCTTTTTTGGTATGCCAGTTACCATCTCGGATTGATGTGTTTAGCTCCTGTGTAATAATGGCGAGGTTGCCCAATGTAAGCAGAATGGAATCCCTGTTTTTGCTTTCTTCATCCGACTGGCAGGGTTGCCAATTGTTACGCCATTTCTTTGGCATTAAATGTTCAAGGCTATAACTATTGAATCCAAGTAATGAAGTAGAACTTAGATCTGGTCGAATCTGACTTTCAATAAGATAAATGATTCCACGTGATTGGAGATTAATAAGCTTTGAAGTTTCAAAACCTCGCTGGATTTCTTCATCATTTGGAACATAAGTTGTAGCATCATTATTTTCTTTTAGTTTGTCTGAGAGAGAATGGGCATCTAATACACCATTTAGAATTAGTGATGTGAAAAGGTTGTTATAGTTCTTCGTTGTTGCATGTACGACAATCCTTCTCATGATATAGCTTTCAAGAATGCCATACATTTTATTTCGTTCGTTTTCGTCATGAACATTCTGGGCGATGTAAAGTACGTAAGGTATTAATGTTGATGTTTTCAGTCCAAAAATAACTATGTTTAATCGCTTTATACCGAATTCTTTGGGAGTATTCATGTTACATAGTTTTGGTTGAAATGATTGGGCGAAGCACAGTGCGTAATCACCCATTTGATTCAAGACAACACTTTTGTCTCCGTTGCAGTAATTGTTAATGAAGTGTTGATATGATAGGAATAAGTTATCAACCCTTTCGTACATGGTTTTATCGTCGTTAGATATGTTGTATTTTTTATTTTGAATAAAAATTTGGAAATAGGCATCGAAAAAGATGTCAATCAATGCTCTTTTTATTCGACCAGTTTCGATTTCGGTCTCCCAGTAGAGTTTTGATTCATCGTCTCTTTCAAAGATTGAAACCCATTTACTTTCATATTCATCAATGGTATCTCTGCTAAAGAAATAGTTTTTCAATAGTTCGGATGTAGTTAAACTAACACCAAGAGAATTAATTGTGTCAAAGATTTGCTGCTCATCCTCACTCGCATCTAGGTCTATTTTGACAAACTGAGTATTAATGATGATTTTCATAATATCTAATTTTGTTTCGTCAATATTTTTTACGTAAAAATTATATGCATCAATCACTCTAGAACCAGGAGCCGGATTTGGCAGTTCATTTGGCTCAGTCATTGCCATAACCTTTTCAAAAGCTTCTATGTCGTTTCTACCATGACGAAGTGCAACAATTGTATTCATGATTCGAAACTGAAGATCGAACGTGGTAGGTTCCCTATGTTTCAAACACAGAACCTTCATAAAAATGAGGAAAGTTGTCAGTCTTTGTTGTCCATCGACTACGGTTTTGCGTTCAGAAAACCTATCGCCTGATTTGGGAGCTGCACCCGCTTTTAGGATGATTGATCCTAAGAAATGGGGTTTGTTCGTTTTGGAAACATATTCCATGTCATCGAGTAGTCGTTGCCAAAGATCTTCCTTCCATACGTATGACCTCTGAAAAAAAGGAACTTCAACGAGGGTGGAAT
Source organism: Dehalococcoidia bacterium UBA1222 (assembly GCA_002309415.1). The sequence goes on along the minus strand of DBXC01000009.1, from coordinate 32,085 downwards.
TATTAATAATACCTGTTATTAAAGCTTTGTGCGCATCCATTATTATCAGCTCCTTTTTGTTTATGAAACTCTTAACTTAATTCTGCATGTTATCTTGTTACAGTATTGCAATCAAGATAAAAAAGTGTACTTTTATTATTACATGTTATTTGTCCAATTATTTCCCTAAGTTAGAAAGTGTCTATATTTGTGTAAATCTGTATCCAAAGCTAAACAACAACAAAATGATATAAAAATGAGATAAAAAGATTGTCCTTGGCTATTTTATCAACTATAATTGGCAAGAATCTTAGTTAAGGAGGTGGGCCATGACCGAAGCCATTCGCGTTCATGAGGAAGACCTGAATGTTGAAAAGCTCACCCTGGGCGAGCTCACCTGGATCAACATCGAGCCTCCGACAACTAAAGAACTCAAGTATCTGTCCGATAACTTTTCATTCCATCCCCTGGATCTTGACGATACCCTTACTCGCACTCAGCGACCTAAGATCGACGTGTATCCGGACTATTACTTCATCATCCTGAACTTCCCGCGCTACTTTAAGGCTGACGGTCTGATGGGTCATGCTCAGGTATCCATCTTCATCGAAGACAACTACCTGATCACCATCCACAAGGGCGAACTGAAGCCGCTTAAGAACTTCTTTGAAGAATGCGCCGAGAATGAGAAGATCCAGCAGGAATGCATGACCAAGGGCTCCGGTTATCTCCTCTACAGACTCGTGGATAGGCTCGTCGACTACTGTATCCCCATCTTGAACAAGATCGGAGACAATATCGAGGATATTGAAGACGACATCTTTACGTCTAACAAGCCCGAGACATTGAGGGAAATCACTCGTATCCGACGTGACATCATCTCATACAGAAGGACCATCTGGCCCATGAGGAATGTGGTGTCCAACTTGGAACCGAAAGTCAGAAAGTATACCTCGGAAGATATGGAGATCTTCTTCGACGATATCGTTGACCACCTTGATAAGATCTGGGATGGTCTGAATGAACATAAGGAAGTCATCGAAGGTCTGCATTCCACCTATGACAGCATTTCTTCACAGCGTGTGAATAACATCATGCGACTCTTAACGATCTTCACAGCTGTGAGTGCGGTCCTTACGATCATCGTGGGTTTCTACGGCATGAACATCTGGCTTCCCGGAGGCAGTGATCCCGCTGGAAACCATGTCATCTGGATCGTCATGCTGGTATCCATGGTGGGACTCGTGGGACTCATCCTTTGGTACTTCAAACACAAGGATTGGCTATAGCCAGTCCTTTTTTATAGGTACCGGTCATGAAGATCCGTTTCCTTGGTGCGCATAATGCCGAAGACGAGACCAGACGCCTTCCCGGTATCCTATTAGATGATTCGATTGCTTTTGACTGCGGTTCACTGACACGTTCTCTATCGGAGAAGGAACTATTAAAAGTTAGGAATGTGTTCCTGACGCATCGGCACTTCGACCACATCAGAGACGTTGTTTCTTTAGCTATCACTCATTTCCAGAACGGCTCGAAGATAAATATATATGGTAACGAGGATACGAAGAAGGCGATAGGGTCTTGTCTCTACAACCATATCCTGTATTCGGATTTCTTCAAGAAGGAAGTTGCCCGTTTCTATGATATGGAAGCGGGGGAGTCATGCGACTGTAACGGATTCAATATCACGTCCGTCGAAGTGAATCACGGAGTACCGGCCAACGGTTTCTATGTTGAAAAAGACGGACGCAGTTTTATCTATACCGGTGACATGACGGTAGGGAGCGTTCAGAAGTGGCATGATATCCATCCTGATGTGCTCATTACCGAAGTTACTGCCGATGATTCATATACGGAAAAGTTCAGGAATGGTCCCCATCTGACTCCCAGTCTCCTCAGTGAGGAATTACTTCTATTCAAAGATAAGTTTGGATATATCCCCAGTGTCTACGTCGTTCATATGACACCGGGTCTGGAAGAAACTATCACGAGCGAACTAGTAGAACTGTCAACGGAATTGTCGGCGATAATACTGCCGGCCCGAGAAGATCTTGTCATAAGCGTTTAAAGATCTTCCTGTCATTTTCTTTTACACATCTTTGTCTCGACATTTGTGATAAAATAAGCAAGATAATAAGCAAGATAATAAGCAAGATGTGGTGATTATGATGAGCGAATATATACCTCCTTATAAGATATCCGATCAGATGCTGGGGTATGTCGCATCGATCTCGGAAAAGATCGGCAGGATCTCGGGCAGGGGCGAACTTGAATCGAAGCCGCATCTCCGCCGAAATAATCTTCTGCGATCGATCCATTCATCTCTGAGGATCGAAGCCAATTCCCTGTCTTTGGATGAGGTCAGGGACGTCATCAACGGACATGTGATCCCCGGCGACCAAAAAGAGATTCAGGAAGTCAAAAACGCGTATGCCGCTTATGAAAAGATCGCAGAGATCGATCCCTTCAGCATCAATGATCTCAAGAATATCCACGGGATCATGACATATCGGACCGTCAGTGAATCCGGGATCTTCCGCAGAGGAGAGGAAGGGGTGTTCCATGGAGATAAGTGTATCTTCGTGGCTCCGCCTCCCAACATGGTTCCCGGTCTCATTAATGATCTGTTTTCATGGATGAAGAGTAATGATGGAAAGATACACCCGCTCATCATGTCTTCGGTGTTCCATTATGAATTCGTCTTCATACATCCTTTTGCAGACGGCAACGGGCGTATGGCGAGACTGTGGCATACAGTACTGCTGTACAAATGGAAAAAAGAATTTGAATCCATACCGCTGGAAAGCCAGATAGAAAGATTCCAGGATGAATACTATGCAGCGATCTCCCTGTGTCATGTGAATGGTAATTCCGATGCATTTATCGAATTCATGCTTAGGATGATCGATCAGGTCTTGGATGAAGTAACCCTTCAGGTCAGCAAGGCGAAAGCGGATTCAAGCGAATACATCAAACGTTTACTGAGCGTTATGGAATACGACGTTCCGTATACGGCGAAGGATATCCTGGAAAAACTGGGGCTCAGATCCAGAGAAACGCTCAGAAAGAACTATCTGTGGCCGGCTATAGCTCAGGGACTTGTCAGGATGACACTGCCGGATACTCCTAACAGCCGAAATCAGCGTTACGTAAGAATCTGAGAATTATCGCTTCTATTCCTTACTGCTCAGTTGTCCTGAGCATCTTTCGGATTTTGACTCTCAGTACCAGACCGAATCCCCAGACGAATAATCCTGAAATAAGAGTTATGATCATTTCAGGAACGGTGTCTGCCAGGAATTTTGTGAGCGTGATCGAGATGACGATGCCGATAAAGATCAGTATCTCGGTGAATATCGCAAAGGTCTCAAGTTTCGATTTCGTAGTCAGCATGTTCAGTGCGGTCTTTTCCCCCAGATCTGTCCTTTCATCGTCGGATATCCTTCTGGCATACAGGAGCTCAGATACCTGTATCCCCAGCGCCCTGCATAAAGGTTCATATAAAGACATGTCGGGCATGGTCCTGCCGTTCTCCCAGCGTGACACTGACTTCTGGGTGACTACCAGCGCTTCGGCCAGTTCTTCCTGTGTCAGCCCCTTTTCTTTGCGGCATTCTCTGATGAAAGTGCCGATATCTATTTGATTCATGATGCTCCCTCCGACATGTTGCTGGGATGATTATCCGGTAGCTCTTTAAAAAAGAACAGGACAGATACTGAGTATTCAAGTGTTTTATATAAAAAAGGCCCGTCACAGGCAAATGTGGCGGGCCGATTTTCTTGGACTAAGTGATAAAAACTATTCGCCTTCGATGGGGGACTGGCCTTTAGGTGCATCATCTTCTTTGGTCTCAGCGGCTGCCGGAGCGGCAGGAGCTTCCTGCTGAGGATAGGCGATGCCCTGTCGGGCGATCCTGACTACGGTGTTGTCAGCGAGTTTGATCATGAAGCTGTCATCGAGGACTTTCTCGATGGTGGCGTAGAAACCGCCGATGGTGATGATTTTATCACCGGGCTTGAGAGCGTTGATTCTCTCCTGAGCCTTCTGCTGCTGTTTCTTCTGGGGTCGGATGATCATGAAGTAGAAGACTGCGAACATGAGGACCAGGACAACGATCATCATGATGGATCCGGTGTTGCTGCCTTCTCCGCCTGAAACTAGGTTACAACCCATATGGGGATTCCTCCTCTTTAAACTGTACCGTGTAGCGACCACGCTGTCGCACGGTCGATCTTAACGTTCATTATTTTGCCGGAAAGATCAGATTCACTCTCCGTAAAAACAAGTTTATCATTTCTGTTCCTGCCTTGCCACTTGCCGTTCTTGATACCCTCGAACAACACTTCAGTTTCTGCACCGACGAACTTCTGATTGATTTCAGCGAGGATCTTTCCCTGGACGTCTTCTACCATATGCAGACGGCGGTCCTTTTCCTCTTCGGGGATGTCGTCTTTAAGGTGTTTTGAAGCATAAGTGCCGGTCCTCTCAGAATATGCGGCGATGTGGATGGCATCGAATCTTACTTTCTTTATTACGTCGATCGTCTCCATGAACTGTTCTTCAGTTTCCCCGGGGAAGCCTACGATCATGTCGGTCACCAATGAAACGTTAGGGATGATCTCCCGCATCATGTCGACGAGTTCAAGATAATACTCCACTGTATAGTGGCGGTTCATGGCTTTCAGTATGGCATTGCTTCCGGACTGGATGGGCAGGTTGATGTTCTCACAGACTTTAGGAAGGGATGCCACCGCTTCCATGACTTTTCTGTTCATGTCTTTGGGATGATTTGTTAAGAATCTGATACGTAAAAGACCGTCGATATCATTCAGTCTTTTAAGGACATCTGTGATGTCGGTATCGAGGTCGCGTCCGTAGGAATCTACATTCTGTCCCAGAAGAGTGATTTCCTTGGCACCGAGGTCTACGAGTTCACGAGCCTTCCTTTCTATATATTCGGGAGCAAAGCTCTTTTCGCGTCCTCGGGTGTATGGAACGATGCAGTAAGAACAGAAGTTGTCGCAGCCCTGCTGGATGGGGATGAAGTTGCAGATGGGGGAGGGCAGTATTCTCTTTTCATTATTTTTGAGCCACTCGGGGATCTCACCCGGTGCCATGAATTCATCGACATAGGGGAACTTCTTTTTAAGTTCTTCCTTATCGCCGAGACTTGCCATACAGCCCGTGAGGATGATCTTGGCATCCTTGTTCTTCTGCTTGATGGGCTTCATGTTCTGAAGTTTATTTACGGCCTTGTCTTCGGCACTCTGACGGACCATGCAGGTATTGATGATCACCAGATCTGCTTCGAAGGGGTCAGATGTCTTCATATAGCCGAAGCTCTGTGCTGCGGCCTCATAATCCTCTGATTCGGATTCATTCATCTGACATCCGATGGTCCAGATGTAATATCTCTTCATAATGTGAAAAATTTTAGCATAAATAGATTGTTCTCGACTTGCTTTTTAACACTTGAATTGGTATCATAACAAACTGTTGTATTGCGGATTTTGACTTGCTGAAAAATCCGTCTTTATGGTTTACTTACGAGACCTATTAGGAGAAACGAAAATGGCTGAAGATATTATTGAAGAAACTGCAGAACAAGAAGCACCTGTTGAAGCTGCTGAAGAAGTTGTTGAAGAAACTGTCGTAGAAGACGTTAAAGACGAAAAACCTGTTTCCGTCGTACCTGAACTGGCTCCCGGCGACACCGTCAAGGTCAGCGTCCGAATCCGTGAAGGCGAAAAAGAACGAATCCAGGTCTTCCAGGGCGTCGTCATCAAGACCGTCAAGAGCGTTGACGGCGGTAACTTCACCGTCCGACGAGTTGCATACGGCGTCGGCACCGAACGAACCTTCCCCAACAACTCCCCGATGCTGGCTAAGGTCGAAGTCCTTCGACACGGTAAGGTCCGACGAGCTCGACTCTTCTACTTACGAGACCGCTCCGGCAAGGCCGCCCGAATCAAGGAAAAGAGAACCGCTAAATAATTCAGCTGTTTTGATCCTGAATGACAGAGCCATGTTTCACAAGAAGCATGGCTCTTTTGTTTTAGCTATTTTGAATTGAATCTGTCGCCGTCAGCGACATCGCAGAATAAGAACTCTCCCGAGCCTTCCTTGATGAATACAAGGGCATGCTTCTCTGCTTTGAACCGGTAGTTTACGGTATCGTATCCCTTCTGTTCGGATAAGATGATGACACCGTTATTATCGGCCCAAGTACCTTCTCCGATGAAACTGCTGAGATATCCTTCGTAATAGGTGAAGGTGCCGTCTTTTTTGAGAGTGATGGTGAAATCGCCGCCGATACCTTCTTTTTCCCACACAAAGGTCCCGGCATATATTTCAGCTGCCTTTTGCTGTTCGTAGTCCCAGAGCATATCGATTCCGTTGAGGCTTCTGGGATACCAGTAGACCGATGTCTTATGGACGATGCCGGAAGGTGTGATGCGGTTCCACACGACGATCTTATAGGCAAGCGCCCGGTATTCTTTGGTACCGCCGTCACGGAAGACTTCCTTATGGGTCGGGATGAAGAGGACGAGCATGATCACAATAATGATCACAGCCGCTATGATGATGGTCTTCTTCATGTCTTTTTCTCCGCTCTTTCCACCATTATAGCAACTGTTTCCTTTTAGTTTTTGGCTCGTTCCTTAATATATAATCTAAAGCGATGAACATGAAGTATGCCGATGTCTGTGTGGATGCTCCTGTAGTCTTACGGGAGGGATCGTTTTCCTATTCCATCCCTGTGGGAATGGACGTCAAAGTCGGTCATGCCGTCATCGTCCCCTTCGGTCCTAGGACGTTGCAGGGCATCGTTGTGGGACTTACCAATATCCCGGCCGTGGAAGCGACACGTGACATCATCGGTATCGTCGGTGACGAACCGACTTTAACTAAGCAGCAGATTAAGCTCGCTATCCTCATTTCTAACTACTACCGTTCATCGTTATTTCAGGCTCTGTCTCTCTTCTTGCCTCCCGGATTCAGCAGGAAGTCCCTTCAATATATATATTCTGTGCAGGGTGCATATTCCGAAGATCCTTTGGAGATGGAAGTCATCAAGCTCCTCCGAACTCCGACAGACGTGCGTTCTGTCCTGAAGTCCTACGAAAAAGACCTCATCAATTCCATGCTGGGGAAGAAACTTCTCAGAAAAGAATTCCGTCTGGATGTTCCCAGGATACGCCCCAAGTACGAACGCTGGTACGATTGTTCGCTCGATGATGCATCTTTTGAAGCAGCTGTTTCTTCACTGAAGCGCTCTGCTTCCCAGAAGAATCTCCTTACCTATTTATATGAAAAGAAACATGTTCCATCGTCTGAACTGAAAGAGCAGGGATTTACATCTGCTGCTGCAGGCTCCCTCTGCGAAAAGGGTTTTATTTCCTTTGAGATGCGAGAAGTGATCAGAGGTTCTATTTCGATCCCGTCCACTCAGAAACTCAGATTTGAACTGACTCCTTATCAGAAACATGCTTTAGATGAGATAAGTTCCGGCATCGCAGAACAAAAGGGAGCAAAGTATCTCCTTCATGGTGTAACGGGATCCGGTAAAACAGAAGTCTATCTCCGTGCCGCCGAAGAAGCTCTTAATAAGGGAAAACGCGTCATAGTATTAGTTCCTGAGATAACTCTGACTTCCCAGATTGTACGACTCTTTTCCATGCGTTTTCCGGGCCGTGTCGCCGTCACTCACAGCGGCATGACGCTTGGTGAACGTTACGATCAGTGGCGTCAGATCAAGAAAGAAAAATGCGATATCGTCATCGGCGCCAGAAGTGCCATCTTCTCTCCGGTCTCGGATCTGGGACTCGTCATCGTCGATGAAGAACACGAATACACCTATAAACAGACAGAAGGTAATCCTCCGTATCATGTGACCCGTATCGCCGAGACTCTCTGTAAGGCTACCGGCTGTGTACTGGTACTGGGGAGTGCCACTCCCGATGTCACGACTTATTACGCCGCTATGCGTAAACGCTATAAGCTTCTGACTCTTCCCGAGCGTATCAACGGTTCAAAAGGTACCGGGTTACGCTATGCCATCTGCGATATGCGAAAAGAAGCGAAAGCCGGCAACCGTTCCATCTTCTCCCGTATCTTACAGAAGGAGATGAAGGATGCTCTGGACAGAAAAGAGCAGATTATCCTGTTCTTAAATCGCAGAGGCGACGGACAGTTCGTACAGTGCAGGGAGTGCGGATATGTAGTCAAATGCACATCCTGCAATATCTCCATGACCTATCACTCGGATAAGGACATCATGCTCTGTCACAGATGCAATGCCAAAAAGAAGATGCCGGTCATGTGCCCGGGATGCGGAAAGGGAAAGCTTGATACCCGTGGTATTGGCACTCAGACTGTTGAAAGAGAGATCCAGAAACTCTTCCCTGAAGCCAGATGCATGCGCTGGGACAGCGATGCCGCCCGTGAAAAAGATGCGGTCGATGGTCTCATGAAGAAGATGCTGGGACATGAAGTGGATATCCTCATCGGTACTCAGGCTATCGCTAAGGGACTTCACTTTCCGAATGTCACTCTGGTCGGTGTCGTCAGCGCCGATATGGCTTTGAACTTACCGGATTTTCGGGCATGCGAAAGGACTTTCCAGCTGATCTCCCAGGCGGCCGGCAGGGCAGGACGCGGAGAAAAACGCGGTACTGTCATTGTTCAGTCCTATGCACCTGAGAATTACGCTATCCGTACTTCAGTGACGTCGGATTATAAGAGTTTTTATGAGCAGGAGATCGAGCTCCGTAGAAAGATGAACTATCCTCCGTTCTCCAAACTGGCTGTCATCTCCGCTGAGAGCCATAACGAAGAAGAAATCATCAATGATATGCAGTCTTTTAAGAATAAACTTCTCAAAGTAGCGGCATCCAAAGGCATCGCTCTCGAGATACTGGGGCCGACCGTACCATTCATTGCAAGACGTCATGGTCTCTATCGATACGAACTGACTTTACGCGGGAACTTCACGTCTCTTCTAGTAAATATTTTTATACCTAAAGGATGGTCCATAAACGTAGATCCTTTGGGAATTTGATGTGCCCGATATGCTATCATTTTTAAAGCATGTTCGATATCAAACGCTACCTCGACGATACTGAGATCAAGGTCCTCAATGACTGGAGTACTCGTTTTTCATCAGCTGAAACGTATGTCGTCGGCGGTACTGTCCGCGATATCCTCTTAGATAAACAGACTTCCGATATCGATATCGCCATCAAACCCACTCCCTTTGCAGAGATCGAAGCATTTGCTGATGACCATAATCTGAAAGCCATATGGCTGGATGAAGCTCACGGCATCATGCGTATCCTTCCCAGAGATAACACCTGGCACCTCGATGTCGCTTATTATCAGGGCACCATCGAAGAAGACATGGAACGCCGCGATTTTACCGTGAACGCCATGGCTATCCCTCTGAAAGGTTTTCTTAAGGGACGCAATGAGACGCTATTAGATATCTTCAATGGTCAGAAAGACCTCAAATATAAAAAACTTCTGGCAGTATCCGATACCGCTTTCAGCGATGATCCCATCCGTATCCTCCGCGGTATCAGACTTTCCGGAACTCTGGGTTTTACCATTTCTATTCTCGCAAAGAAACAGATCCAGCGGGATGCAGTGCACTTGAAAGAATGTGCAGGAGAGCGCATCCGTGAAGAGCTCCTCGTGATCCTCGGTCTCACCAATTCCTCTCATTACTTTGAGGAGATGCTGAAATTGAAGGTCATCGAAAACATCTTCCCAGAGATGATGCCGACTCTTACTACCGATCAGCCGGACGAACAGCAATGGAATGTCTTCGTTCACTCCATCAAGAGCATGGATGCTTTCGATTTCCTTTTGAGGAAAGGGGAGTGGAAACACGCCGATAAATCGGTCCTGGACGCCGTTCCCTGGAACGAAGATATCGCAGATCATTTCACCGAGTCTGTTAACTACGGCAGTTCCCGCCGTCATATCGTTAAACTCGCAGCATTTTTACATGACATCTCAAAACCTGAGACGAAGGTCATCACCCCTGAAGGAAAGATCCGTTTTTACGGACATCCCCAGGTTGGTGCCGTAGTCGCCAAGGAGATCATGAAACGTCTACGTTTCAGTTCCCGTGAGACCGATATCGTCGTCAAGCTCGTTGAACATCATCTCCATCCCGTACAGCTCTCCCAGGTACGTCCTGTGGAAGGCAAGGAATTCACGCCTCCCTCTAAGAAGGCTTTATTCCGTTACTGCCGTGATCTGGGAGACGAAGCGCTGGATGCTGCTTACTTCAGTTTAGCCGACGACCTGGCGGCTTTTGGGGATGGCTTGAATTTAACAAACTGGGTTTGGCATGGTAACATAACCAATTGTATAGTCAACGAATTGGATCAGTTGAAAAGGTCTCCTTTGCCTAAATTATTGGATGGGGACGATTTGATCCGATTGGGCGTACCCAAGGGTCCCGAAGTAGGGGAACTCTTGGAAAAGATCCTGACATTACAGGCAGAAGGCACGATAGTCGGACGTGACGATGCTCTGGAATATGTAAATAAGATTATTGAACAGGGGCAAAATGAAACAAAAGAATAACTGGCGGGTCATTTTGATACTGGCAGTGCTTGTCCTGGCATTGCTGGTGGTCTTCCCCATCCACAAGGGTGTACTGGGGAAGAAAGATGTAGTCCTCGGCCTTGATCTGCAAGGCGGTCTATATCTTGTCTATGAAGCCGATCTCTCCGAGATCGATTCTGACAGCGTCGAAGATGTCATGAAAGGCATCACATCCGTACTCGAGAATCGAGTTAATCCTTACGGTATCACCGAAGCTGTCATCGAACAGCAGGGCAACGACCGTATCGCGGTCCAGCTTCCCGGTGCTACTCTCTCTGATGATGAAGTCGAAAAGATCGGACGTACTGCTCTCCTCGAATTCCGAGAACAGTCCACTGATGCTGACGGCAACACCATCTGGATCCCGGCTACCGGTGAACTCAATGGCGAGACCGTGGTATTGAACTCCAATTACTTCAAGGACAATACCTATGTCGGTATGGACGAGTACAGCCATGTCCTCCTCATCTTCAACTTCACCGATGACGGTGCCAAGCTCTCCGAGCAGATCACTACTCGACTCCTCGGCAAGCCTTTGGGTATCTTCGAAGGTGATAACAAACTGGCTGATCCTACGGTCCAGGCAGTCATCACCACTTCCGGTCAGATCACCGGTATGTCTTATGAGGAAGCTTCCCTTCTTTCAAAGCAGCTCAACGCCGGACGACTGCCCGTATCACTGAAGCCCATCTACTCCGAGGTCGTTTCACCTACTCTGGGTGCTGACTTCGTCAGACTGGCTTTATTGGCCGCTATCGTCGGTTCCATCCTGGTCATGCTCTTCATGACTGCTTACTATAAGATCCCCGGTGCAGTTTCAGCCGTAGCATTGGTCTTCTATGCTGCGATTCTGTTTGCCCTCTTTAAACTTTTCGGTGTCACACTTTCATTGGCAGCCATCGGCGGTTTCGTGGTATCCATCGGTATGGCCGTCGACGCCAATGTTCTTATCTTTGAACGAATGAAAGAAGAGCTTGCCAATAAGCGAACTCTTCCTTCCGCTGCACAGGTCGGTTTCTCCCGAGCCTGGTCAGCCATCTGGGACTCCAACATCACCACCATCATCGCCTGTATCATCCTGGCGATCATGGGTTCCAGCATCCCCGGCGGTTCCTCCGTCCAGGGCTTTGCCATCACCCTGCTCATCGGTGTGATCGTGTCCCTCTTTACAGCCACCTTCGTGACGAGGACTTTACTGTCCCTCGTTATCAAGACTCCGCTTGGCGAGAAACCTTGGCTCTTCAGCCCTGCAGGAGGTAAGAACAATGCTTAATATCGTTAAGAATCGTTTCAAGTTCCTCACTGCAGCTATCGTTGCTTTCGTTGTAAGCATCATCCTCTTGGTCATCTTCGGCCTCCAGCCCGGTCTCGAATTCACCAGCGGTACCATGATGACCTTAAGATTTGAAGACTCTCCCGCTCTTGAAGTGAGCGACATTCGTTCGGCAATGTCTGATATCGGCTATTCCAACGCCGTCATCCAGTCCACTGCCAGCGGTGACTTCCAGATCAGGATCTCACTGGTCGACAACGCCACCATCAATGACATCGAGTCCAAACTCGAAGCCAAATACGGTAAAGTCACTGAGAATGGTGTCACCAATATCGAACCTACTATCGCTGCCCAGACTGTCCGAGCTACTCTCTTCGCAGTCCTGGCCGCTGCAGTCGGTATCCTGCTCTATGTGACCTTCGCATTCCGCCGAATGCCTAAACCTTTCCGATATGGTGTCTGTGTCATCGCAGCCCTCATCTGGGACCTCGTCATGGTCATCGGCGTCTTTGCTCTTATCGGTGGTATCGGCAACTGGGAGATCAACCTCATGTTCATCACCGGTCTCCTCTCCATCATTGGTTACTCCGTCAACGATAAGATCGTTATGTTTGACCGAATCCGAGAGAACAAGAAGCGCATGATCTCTGCTAACTTCTCAACTATCGCCAACACTTCCGTCGTCGAGTCCATCAACCGATCCTTGATCACTTCTATCACCACTGCTCTCGCAGTCATCGCATTGATGTTCTTCGTCGGTTCCTCCATCCGAAACTTCCTGGTCGTCCTGCTCCTCGGTATCATCTTCGGTACCTACAGCTCCATCTTCTTTGCTGTACAGCTCCTGACCGTTTGGGAAAACAAGGAATGGAAAGGACTTATCCCCGGCGGCAAGAAAGACTAATCCTTAATTAACCCCTGTTACAGAAGACCTCCTGAGACACCCTCGGGAGGTCTTTTTATTTGTTCCATTGCGTTATACTTAAGACATGAACGATTACTTCAAAGAGCAGGAGATCAAGGAAGCTAAGCGTATCGAGCGCGTGCTCGTATACCAACGCAGTCTCTATATTCCGGCTGCGCTCCTGACGATGTTCCTATATAAGCATCTCTTCTCTTTGCAGACGCTTCTGGTCGTTGCCGCACTTCTCCTCATCACGGCTTTTGTTTATTTTTTCAACAGCCGCTGCACTACCATCAAACAGCAGAGATTTCTGGGTATCATCGTGCTCCTCATGGACACCACCGTCCTTTCCTGTATGGCTGTTACGGTAGGGTCTTACGGCAATATCGGAAGTATCGTCGTGATGTATCTGGCTGTCGTCGAGGCATCCGTCCGCTTCGGCCTCAAGGGCAGTCTCGTCATGGATATCATCAGCGCCATCTTTATCGCGGGCATCTGGAAATACGGTGCTCAGGAATGGGGCTTTACCTATACCATCCAGGATTATCTGGTCTATGTCGGCATCATGTGTTTCATCTCACTTATGGTGGGTATGGTCTCCAGGAACGCCAAACACCAGAGGCGTACTGCCGAAAAACTCGTTCGTGACAGGGCTCTCATCGAAGAACGTCACCGCATGTCCAATGAGCTTCATGACGGCGTCTTGAAATCTTTGCAGGGTCTTTCGCTTGAAGCCTACGCTCTGAGCAAAGACGCTCCTGATGATATCAAAGAAAAGACTCTTTACTTTGCGGAAGTCTGTCAGCACCTGAGCCGCGACATCCGGGCATCCATTTTGGATCTTAGAGACGATTCCCAGTTGGCAGACCTTTCCGAGCAGCTCTCGAAGCTCATTGCCAAGATCAACAATCAGGGAAAGATCAAAGTTGATCTTAAAGAGAGCGGGGAGTGTCCTAAGCTGCCGCTTAAGATAAGTCACGATATTCTCGAGATCACCAATGAAGCACTGCATAATTCCATAAAACACTCTGGTGGTGATCATGCTTCTGTCGATATCGCATATGCAGATGACAGTATCGGACTTAAGATCTCGGATAATGGTAAAGGGTTCAGTGAAACTGACTTTAACGCTCTGGTCCGACAGGGTAAGATAGGGCTGATGTCCATGAAAGAACGCACCGAAAGCAATAACGGTACGATCTCTTTCAGTGGTTCATCGATCAGCATAGCGATACCTTTGAGTAGGGATGAGATGCCCAAAGAGGAAGAAAATGAGTAAGACCAGGCTCTTTATCGTCGATGACAACTTCGTTGCCAGGAGAGGCCTTCGCGGCGTACTGGAGACTGAAGAAGATTTCGATGTCATTGGGGAAGCATCCAGCGGTGCAGAACTATTAGATTCTCCTGTCCTCAAAGATGCTGAGATCATACTGATGGATATCCGTATGGCTGGCATGGACGGTATCCAGGCAACGATCGAAGTTAAGAAACGCTATCCGTCGGTCAGGGTCCTTGCTATGACATCTGTCGATGACCCCATAATCCTTGCCAATATCATCAACGCCGGAGCCCAAGGCTACCTTGTTTACGGGCAGTTCTCTCCTGCCGGTATGGTGGACGCCATCCGTCAGATCACAGCCGGCAAGAATGTACTTATTCCTCCCTTGGAAGAATTCTTCGGACAGGAAGTGCAGGAGACTATCAAGGAGATTGCGACTTACTATCACGATCCTCTCACTGACCGCGAGAAGAACGTTTTGAGCCTCATCGGTTCGGGTTGCAGCAATGCCACCATCGCCGAAGTCATGGAGATCAATGAGAAGACGGTTAAGAATTATGTGACCCGCATCTATTCCAAACTGGGTATCACCAATCGCCGTGAAGCGATCCTTTATGTGCTCAATACCATGCTGGAGGATGATGTCATTTGATGCGATATCTCCCTATATTGGATGAGCTTTTTGATTCCGATATGTATTTCCTCCTCATCGGAGGTTTCCTTATCGCCCTAGGCGTCGGTCTCTTCATCAAAGACACAAGGAAAGAACTTTATTGTCTCATCGGAAGCTTTGTCGTTTATGCCGGATGCGAGATCGGATGTGCTTTCATAGTAAAGAGTTTCGGACCGGCATTCCTGCTGCTTTTCATAGGGACTTTTGCCCTGGGAGCATTCCTGGGATTTTTGATCGGACTGATCATTTCAAAGATCAGAAACAGACAGGAATAGAGTTATTCCTTCACGTATTTTGAGATGAACTTCTCAAAACTTCTGTGATAGATGTTTTCCAGTTCTTCATCAGAAAGATTCAGTTTTCTGAGAAGTGCCAGCTCATCTTTTGAATCCCACATGGGGTAATCAGAACCGAAGAAGACTCGTTCAGAACCGTAAAGTTTTATGAGTCTGAAGACAGTCTCTGCATCAGTGAACTGCTGGGATGAAGACATATCGACCCAGACATTGGGGCATTTTGCCAGTTCTTCAGCATGGCTTCCCCAGATTCCCCAGCCTCCGAAATGGGCCAGGATCATATCCAGTTCGGGATGTTCTTTGCTGACTCTCAAAAGCCTTTCAGGACTGGAGTAGTCAGTTCTGTAGTCTCCGGCATGGAACAGGATGGGGACTCTGCCGTTAACTGCGGAATAAAGAGCCATTGCATCTTCATTGTCGCAGTTGAACTTCTGGCAGTCGGGATGGAGTTTAATGCCATGCAGACCGCGTTCGATGAGAGCATCGACCTGTTCTGCCATGTCTTCAGCACCCGGGAAGATGGATCCAAAACCGTAGAACTTGTCGGGATGTGCATTTACGGCACTGGCGATGAAATCATTGATAGATTTTACCTGTTCGGCCTTGGTGGCAACGGAACAGACTAAACACTTATCTACACCGGCTCTTTCGGAAACGAAGAGAAGGTCGTCGATGGTGCCCTTGTTGGGGACATCGACATTATAAAAAGTGCCGATGCCGATTACGGCTCGTTCAGCGATCTTATCGGGATAGATATGTGTATGTGAATCGATGATCATGTTGTCAGTTTCCTATCGTTATCCAAGTTACGTACCCCAATAGTGTAGATTATTTCGAAAAAATGTCCAATTCGCTTGTTAGTATTAAAGAGAAATAGGTTAAAGATCGTGATTGAAAATACGTATAAATACGTATTATACTAATCATGATCAACAAGAGCTTTGTATGAAGTACAGTGAATTGTTGAGATTGTTTAGCAAGTCGGGAATCAAATTGGTGGCGCATGCAAAAAGACATGACCTCTATTACAGCCCGTTGACTGGAAAGACTTTTCCGGTGCCGAGACATGCTAGCGAAATAGCTGATGGAACCCTGAGGAGCATCAAAAAAGATGCTGGTCTCGAGTAAGATGGGTTAGCTTGGAGTTTAGATATGGCAAAGTACTATTATCCTGCTGTTTTTAAGAAAGAAGATAAAGGTCTTTCAGTGATCTTTCCTGATTTGGAAAGTTGTTACACTCAGGGAAAGGATATCGATGATGCTTACGAGATGGCATCAGATGTCCTTTGTTTGACTCTATACAGAATGGAAGAAGAAGGACGCGATATCCCGTCACCTTCCTTTATCGGAAACATTCCTTTTGGAAAAGATGAATTCGTATCCCTCATCTCGTGCGATACTCTCGAATACCGTGAATACTTCGATAACAAAGCTGTGAAAAAGACACTTACGATCCCGTCATGGCTCAACAAGATGTCTGAACGTGAGGGATTGAACTTCTCTGCAGTTCTTCAGTCTGCATTGAAGGAAAGACTAAATATCACGAAATAGGGGAAGAGCTACTTCTTCTCTTCCAAGCCTTTGAGTTGTTTCTTCTTGCCGAAGAGGGCATATCTGACTGCTGAGAAGTATTTCAGTCGGAAGAGATTGCCGATGGGGATCTCAAGTTCCAGTCGCTCTGCAGCTTTGAAACCGTTGATCCTGTCCATCTCAGGTTTGAGGGCAAGGAGCCCTTCTTTATCGTTCTTAGCCACCAGTTCATCGATCTTCTTCTCGAGTTCTTTAGCTTCATCGATACGTTTGATCTGCTGGTCGCAGAGAGCCTGATCCAGCTGTCCGTGCTTTGCTTTCACGATAGCCAGACGTCGGATGGCTTCATAAGTAACTTCAGTGATGTCGTCGGCCGGGAGCCACTGGGTCTCATAGTTCAGTGAGTATCTCCAGCTTGGCATCGCCAGAGCCTGACGGTGTTCTTCAAGAGTCTTGAATCTCAGTTTGAATCCGTATCTCTCAGGAAAGTCGAAAGCGAGACAGCCGGGCGCCATGAAAGGAGCCTGGTGTCCCATGAAGAGGTACAGATTCTTATGGGCGTTGAACTTGGTGAGGAGTTCATCACAGTAGTCGATATTGTCGAGGACGTTCTGTTTGTCCTGTTTATGCAGACCGATCATGAAGAAGATCTCGACGCGGCTGGCGCCGTATTCGAGGGCTGCTCCGATCATTTCTTCCATGGCTTCATTGGAGAAGTCTCGTCCCAGACTTACACGTCGTACTTCGGGATCATGGGATTCGGGGGACATATCCAGTGAGAAACCGGGACAGCAGTCTGCGACCTTCTTCACAAATTCCCTGGTCCAGGGATTGAAGGCTTCGAACATGATGGTGTTCTTCACATGATTAGCTTTGATGAGATCCAGGAACTTGTGAGCTCTTTCCATACCGCCTTCCTGAATGTCGCCGACGACAAGGATAGGAGCGCTGGTGATATGGCTAAGATGGACGATATCTTTCACGATGTCTTCAGCGCGTCTGCGGGCAGGCTTGATACGATTTGCGAAGTTCGGCATGGCATCGCGGGCACCGGCACAGAAGATACAGTTATACTGGCATCCTCTGGTGGTGAATACGGCGGTCACCGGATACTTGGTCCAGCCTTTGAACGGAACGACACTGGCAAAATCGTGGAATCTCAATACCTGTTTGACGACCTGGGAGTAATGATTGCCCATGACGTTGGAGATATCGAGAGGAACATAGCTGAAATCGTTGAATACAGGCTTTCCTGATTCATCTTTCCAACAGAGGTTGGGGATATCTTTATAATTCTTGTCCCCATAGAACTGCTTCATGAATTCGAGGAAGGGGACCTCAGTAGAGTCGCCTCGTAAGATGAAGTCGACTTCGGGATATTCGATGAGTTCTTTATAGAAACGGGATGAAGAATAACCGCCGAAGATGATCTTTGAATTCGGATGATATTTCTTAACGATTCTGGCGATCTCGATGGAACCGTGACAGTGGACCATCCAGTGGAGGTCGATACCAAAAATGGGAGCATCCAGTTTCTTGATGAATTCTTCCGCATCAAATCTGGCATCGCGGATCATACGCCAAGCGATGTTGACGATCCTGGGTTTGAAACCGCCTTTATCCAGATATTCAGAGATGCTGGACAGACCTACGGGATACATCTCGAAGACCGGGGTGGCCAGAACGAGATCAGATACGGGACCATAGAGCTGGGGAATCTTTCTGAAGTCATAAACATGAGGGGCGTGGAGGAGGATGATATCAGCTTTGGCCATCTTTTTCCATAGGTCCTTTCAACGTGTTAAAATTCATTATAGATTTAAGTCTGCTTATAATCAAAGGACCGGACGTCCTTTCAATGAGGTTAGTATGCGATTTGTCTGCGGTAAATTGATCGTCACGGATATCCAGAGAGCGACAGCATTCTATGAAGATGTCTTGATGCAGGACGTCGTCCTCAAGAAAGACCACTATGTCGTATTCTCTTCGGGTATCATGCTCTTCGATCTGACCGTATGGAAGGAATACATACTGATCGCCGAGACCGATGTCAGGTTCTGCAATAACGATGTCGTCCTCTCATTTGAGGAGAACAATTTCGATGATTTCCTTTCCCATCTGAGGGCATTCGGCGATATCGAACTTGTTCATGACACGATAGAAAAGCCCAATGGTCTAAGGATTATCCGTTTCTATGATCCCGACCATCATGTTATCGAGGTCAATGAGACCAAGAACATCAATCCCGATGACATACTTAAATCCGAGATGGCCTTCCTTGATATGAAGACCTGTGCTACGACTGAGGTGCTGTCCGGATGCTGTCTGCCCGGCGACATCGATTCTGTCAGCGAAAACAAGTTGAACAAAATGGAGTAGGGTGGATTATGAAGACCAGTTTTTCAAAGATCCGTAACATATTACTTACCGCTATCATCGTGCTGTCGGTCTTTTCGTTTGCCGGAGCTGTAGTCAGCGCCGACAGTTCGCCGATCACATATTCTTCTACCGGTTCTCAGATCGAGACCGTTACAGTCTATGTCCCCACCACCCGTACTGCTACTGTTACCGATTATCTGACTTCCACTGTCACCAAGACGAAGACTTTTACCACGACTGAATCCAAATTCAATCTTTTTGATTTTGAAAATGACTATTGGTGGGTCGTCACAGTTATCGTTGCCGGTGTCGTCATCGGTCTCATCCTGATCATCCTCATCATCAAGAGGTAGCAAGAATAGTTTTCTGAAATAAAAAGGGGTTCCAGAATCGGAACCCCTT
Organism: Dehalococcoidia bacterium UBA1222; assembly: GCA_002309415.1. The sequence continues at coordinate 12,750 of DBXC01000009.1, read as the reverse complement.
AATTGTTTTATGCTCTTTTAGTTATTACTTTAAAACATCCATCAGGACGACGGTGGTGGCGTCAGGAAGACTGGCCTTAGTGAAAGTCAGTTTGGTGACGGCTTCGGGCTTGTTGACGCCCATTTCTTTGAAGAAATTGTCGACAGGATCGAGTTCCTGGGAATGGTTGTCTCTCTGGTAGTGCATGGGGATGACATATTTGGGTTCAAGGGTTCGGGTGATGGTAGCGGCCTGTTTGGCATTGATGGTGTAGATGCTGCCGACAGGAACCAGAAGGACATCGATGTTGCCGATACCTTCGAAGAGTGAGTTGTCGATGGTATGACCGAGATCGCCCAGGTGAGCGATGGTGACGTCATCGATGGTATAGGTGAAGATCACGTTCTTGCCGCGTTCTGCACCTTCAGTTGCATCATGATAGGAAGGAAATCCGTTGACCAGTACGCCGGAGATCTCATATTCTCCGCAGCGTGACAGGACCTTTGTGACACCGTCGATACCTTCAGCATAGCTGTGATCGGAATGACCATGGCTTACGGTAACGATGGCGGCAGACTGTTTTCCGAGAAGTCCGTATTCAGGAGAATAGGGGTCTGTGATGATGGTAGCCTGCTTACCTTTGATCTTAAAACATGAACGGCCTAAATATGTAATATCCATAGCTAAATTATACCTTTCTGGGCAGGAACGGGTCAATCAAATGACGCCTGTTCGATGATGGCATTTATCTTCGTTTCGGGATAGCATCCGTATTCCAGATGCATGACTTCTGCCGGTCTCATGTCGTTCATGACCGAAGCTTCATCCGAATCGGTCTTAACGTTATAACCGGCTTTATCATATGTGATGGTCCTGATGACTTTTTCTTCGTTACTGACGGATATCAGGTTACCGTATTTATCGTATTCATAGGACCTGAAATGTCCCAGATTATCGTATTTCTTGGTCAGCATGCCCTTATGGGAGTATTCGAGGGTGATGTTTTCACCGTTAAGTGATACGGCATTTACGAGTTTTCCGTAACCGTCATAGGAGAAAGCTGTGGTGTTCTGGTTCTTGTCGGTCGCGGAAAGCAGGTTGTTGTCATCGTCGTAGACGCAGCTCAGACACAGACCGTCATCGCTTGAGATCTCGACGCAGTTCTCATTGAAGTCATAGCTGTATTCGCGGTCGGCGATCACTACAGGATTATTGAGAGAATCGTACATGATACGGGTATTGTGCTGGGAGTTGGGGGTGTCGGAGATCGTGAGACCGTTGCGGCTGACGAAGATGGACATTTCGTCTTTGTAATTAACCATCTCGACGGTAACAGGATCAGGATTGACCCTGTCGAAAGTAGTGGTATGACCTGCCGAATCTGTAATGGCGGAGATGGCGGGGATCATGCCCTGGGAGTTGGTCTCAAACTTATATTCGGCATTTGAAGCCGGCTCTTCGATCTTGGAAAGATATCCCTCGTCGGAATAGGTGAAATAAGAATAGATGTCTTTGCTGTCTTTGATGGAGACGAGGTTGTTCTGTTTGTCATAGTCAAAAGCGAAATATGATCCGTCGCAGAGATCGATCCTCTTGCAGCGGGAGAGTTCATCATAACCGAATTTCAAGGATCTTCCGGTCGGATCCTTTATTTCTGCGATCTTCGATCCGTCGTATTCGATATCCAGAGTATTGCCGTAGCAGTCAGAGATAGCGGTCAGATGATAATCCGATGACCACGGCATTTTTTCAAATACATGGATGTAACGGTCGGTATCATGATAGGCAAATGAATCGCCCTGCTGGACGAGACTGCCGGTCCTTTTCATCAGAGGATTCAAGGTCTTTTGTAATGTATCTGCAACCTGACGGGTCGTGAAACTGGCATGATCTCCATCCCCGTAGACGACAGTAAATGTGTCGGGATTGGATTCGCGGAAGACCATGGATGAATAATTGAAGTGCCAGCCGTTTCCGAATGCTATCTCGTCCTTGGATGAACGGATGTTATAAGAAAGCGACGGGCAGATCCTCAGGTCTCCGTATTTTACATCCACCAGTCGGTATCTGACGAAGAGTCCCAGATCGGTGGTATTCAAGTATGATGTGATATGTTTCGAGACATTTCCCTTGATGTAAAGGGTCTGCTGATTGAATTCAGGTGAAGCGTCGTGCTGAGGTGAATGCGGTTCCACCGAGATGGTGACGAGAGCCTTCAGAGACTTACGGAGCACGGAGAATGTACCGTCGTCTTCCTCAGACGTCTCCTGTTCCTCGGATGAGTCCTTTTCTTCCTCTTCAGGGCGATAGGGCATATCGGCTCTAATTTCGGTTATTTTGGGACTCAGAACGTTCTCGGTGTATGAGATGACAGGTTCTTCAGCTTCTTTTTCAATCTCTTCCGGTTCTTCTTCAACAACGGGTGCTATCTCTTCGGGTTCTTCGACGGGTTCAGGCTCCTGTACTTCAGGTTCCGGTTCGGGAGTGTCTTCGATGACAGCATTCTCGATGGGGATGGGTTCTTCCTCAAAGACCGGGACTGGGACTTCGTCTACCTTTTCAGGTACGAATTCATCTTCCTTCTCCTCTTCAACGGGTTCTTCCGTTTCGGGGATAGGGGCTTCTTCTTTGGGAATTATGAAATCAGTGTAATGGACAGTAGGCTTATTGGCTTCGATATCGGGATCTACTTCGATTTCAGGTTCCTGATAAGGTACTGCAGTGCGGGCAGGGACTTCTTCCGGGACCCTCAGACCGCAGAAACGGCAGAATACAGAGCCTTCTTTGATCTCTTTATCGCAGTGGGGACAGACGATCATCCGGGCCTGAGAGGCACCGCAGAAACGGCAGAAAGCTGCGTCTTCCTTTATGTCTTTGCCGCAGGAAACACATTTTTTTGTCGTTGATTCCATCTATATCAGCCTCGCGCCTATTTTAGCACAAAGATACTTTAATTTTGATGGTAGAAAGTCTCAGGTTCCGAATTCTTGGCATTGTCGCGGTCGAAATCGGGGACCACTTCTTTAAGGGCCTTGACCACTTCGGCGTCATCGCCGGTCGCAAGAGCTTTCGACAGGACCTCGAAGTCGGCATCGATATCTCGGACATCGCTGTCGTTGGGCTGTTTCTCGACATAGATTTTGTCGTTGGCGGTCTTGAAGTGGATGTCTTCGTCGATGAGAGGCTCTTCATAGAGTTTCTCACCGGGTCGCATACCGATCTCTTTGATCTCGATATCTTTATACGGTTCGAAACCGGACAGTCGGATGAGGTTCTCGGCAAGGTCCAGAATCTTCATGGCCTTTCCCATGTGCAGTACATAGATCTCGGTCTGGTGGGCCATGGCACTGGCGGTAAGGACCAAAGAAGCTGCTTCAGGGATGGTCATGAAGTAGCGGGTCATGCGTTTATCAGTGATGGTAACGGGACCGCCCAGTTCGATCTGTCGCTGGAAGAGAGGGATCACAGATCCGCTGGATGCCAGGACGTTACCGAACCTGACCGATACGAATTCGGTCTGGCAGTCAGGTCGTTTGGCCAGAGCAAAAGTCATGTATTCACAATAACGTTTAGTCGCACCCATGACGCTTGTGGGATTAACGGCCTTGTCGGTTGAGATCATGACGAACTTGGGACACTTGTATTTCAGTGCAGTCGACATGAAATTGTATGTACCGAAGATGTTGTTCTTAACAGCTTCGGCAGGGTTATGTTCCATTAAAGGCACATGCTTATGAGCAGCGGCGTGGAAAACGATATCGGGATGATACTTTTCAAAAAGCTGTTCGATACGGGTTTTGTCTCTTACGGAACCGATCTCGATCTCGACTTCCACATCGGTGTTCTTCAAAAGTCGTAACAGCTCGTTCTTGAGATCATAAGCATTGTTCTCAAAGATATCGAAGATGATGAGCTTCTTCGGGTTATGAGAAGCCAGTTGACGGCATAATTCGCTTCCGATGGAGCCTCCGCCGCCGGTGACGACGATGGTCTTGCCGGTTACGAACTTGCCGGTAACGTTCTGGTCGAGTTTGATAACTGTTCTACCAAGAAGGTCCTCGACCTGGACGTCACGGACGGATGCGCTGAAGTTGGCATTCTCCATGGCCATCAATGTATCGGGGAGGATCCTCAGTTTGCAACGGAGATCTGCACAGATGACTGCGATCTCGCGTCGTCTTTCGACCGGTAATGAAGGGATAGCCAGGATGACTTCCTGGACATTGGAGTTCTTGATATTTTCAGCCATGTCTGAGATGCTGCATTTCACATCGATGCCCTGGATGTTCTTGCCGATCTTCTCGGTGTCGTCATCGATGAGGCCCCAGATCTCATAGGGACTGTTCTCGTTGCGGTTGAGTTCTTCCACCAGTGTCACACCGGCATTACCGGCACCGATGATGGCAACGACTCTCTTTTCATGAGCTTTTTTATTCGGATCTTCGGTCGTTCCGGAGAAGGACTGTCGGTAGATCCTGTATACGAATCGCATGACGAGTTTTGCAATCAGTGAACAGCTGGCAACGGCTGCCATGGCGAAGGGACTGGACTTGGTCCAGAGGAAGACTCGCATGACCAAGATATAAATGAGGAAAGCGATGACATCGCTGATGAATACATCGAGATATTCCTTGGCGCCGGCATATCGCCAGAGTTTCTTCTGGTTGCCGACACTGAGATGCAGAATAAAACAGAAGATACCGTACATCATGACATTGAATGCGAAGATATTGAATTCGCAGCTCATGTCATGGCTCAGTATGAGATACAGATACACCGCCGCTGAGATCAAGAGATAGATGCAGATATCGGCCAGTATCACCAGCGCGCGTCGGTTGCGGCTGATGAAGGGCGATGAAAAGATCTTACTGAGCATATGTTTCATCTCTACTCCACCGTTACGGTCTTAGCAAGGTTCCTGGGGAAGTCGATGGGATTGTTCCTCTCGACCGCGGTGTAGTATGCCAAAAGCTGTACTGCCACGAGGTGTAATAAGGGCACGAAGGTCGCATCGCACTTTGGCAGTACGACGGTCTTTTCTGCCAGGTTTTCCAGCATGATATCCTGCTCATCGGTGATGACGATGAGAGGAGCTTTTCTGGTCTTGATCTCTCTGAGGTTGGTGACCAAAGATGAGTAGTCCTTGTCGTGGGAGACCAGAGCCACCACTGGGATCTCTTCATTGAGCAAAGCGAAAGGACCATGCTTCAATTCACCGGCGGCATAGCCTTCGCTGTGGGAATAAGAGATCTCTTTCATCTTGAGGGCACCTTCCAGTGCGATAGGATAGGTGATGCCGCGGGATACATAGATGATGTCGTCAAAGTCTTTGAGATACTTGGCGACTTCGATGATATCTTCGCTGCGTTCCAGAAGCTGTTTCATGAGCTCGGGAACTTTTCGGAAACTGTTGACGCTGGCTTTCTTCTCCAGTGTTCTCAGTGAAGGATGGGCCAGTACGAAAGCATACATCCAGGCGGCCTGACTCATGACGGTCTTGGTGGCGGCGACACTGATCTCAGGTCCTGCCTTAGTGACCCAGGTGTAATCGGCCAGTCTCGATAACTGGGAGTCGGCAACATTGGTGATGGTGAGTACTTTATAACCGTAGGCTTTGGCTTCTTTGGCGGCCTTTATCGTATCTGCAGTCTCACCGGACTGGGAGATGGCGATGGCCAAAGAACCTTTGGGTGCTACGGTAAGTGAGCAGTATTCTGAACCCAGTTCGGCAAATGTCGGTATGCCCAGTAACTGGGGAGCAAGATATCGCAGTATCAGTGATGAATAATAGGAACTGCCGCATGAAAGAGTTCGGATCATCTTGATGCCGCCCAGGTCCTTATCGATCTGCTGGATGAGCAAGGTCAGCTGTTCCATGTCATCGATGGTGCTTGAGATGATACGCGGCTGTTCGTGGATCTCTTTCAGCATGTAATGAGGATAACCGTGTAATTCGGTATCGTCATACTTGTTTTCGATGGAGACGATCTTAGGCTTTACGGTCTTGCCGTTCCTGAAGATGGTCACTTTATCTTTTGAAACGACACCCATGTCACCGTCCTGGAGATAGATGAAACGGTTGGTGTATTTAAGGAGCGTCGTGGTATCGGATGCGATCATATATTCGCCGTCCATGACACCGATGACGAGAGGGCAGTTGATCCTGCCGATATAAAGCTTTTCTTCTCCGCCGATGACTGTTGCGATAGCGAATGACCCTTTGAGTTCGGCAAAAGCTTTCCTGAAAGCGGTCTCGGCATCGAATTTCTTCATGTATTCTTCGATGAGATGAGGGATGACCTCAGTATCGGTCTCGGTCTTGAACTTATGTCCCTTCTTGGTGAGGGCGTTCTTGATATCGAGATAGTTATCGATAGTGCCGTTATGGACTGTGGCGATCTTCTTGGCACAGTCGGAATGAGGATGGGCATTAGTGGCATTAGGCTCACCGCAGGTGGCCCAGCGGGTGTGTCCGATACCGGCCGTCGCTTTGGTCTTGGTCTTAACGTACTTCTTCTCGAGGTCGCCGACACGTGACTGGTCCTTGAAGATCGAAAGACCGCTCTTCGTGACCAGGGCGATACCGCAGGAATCATATCCTCGGTACTCGAGTTTCTTCAGACATTCAAATAATATCTTGTCGGCCTGTCTGTAACCGACATAACCTGTAATTCCGCACATTTTTTATACTACCATCGACCCGTCAGGTATATTGCCTGACAGCGTCTTATTGTCATTAACCTGTGTCTTATTGCCGATGATGGTGCCGGGAACGACTGCGACATTGCTCTGGATGTTGCATCCGGCTCCGATCATGGTACCGATCTGCTGATAGAAATAATTGTCGCCGATCTTGATAGTGGTATTGCTGGATTCGGCGGTGAATCGCGCTTTGATGATTGTGTTGTCATCGATGATGGAATCCTTGATGACAGAGCCTGCACCGATTCGGACGTTCTTGCCGATGACGGAGTTCGAGATATAGGTGAAGGGCTCGATGACTGTGGATCCCTCGATGCTGGTGGGACCATGGATGACAACATTATCCTTGATTTCACAGCTCTTGCCGATGCAGATATCGCCGACCAGCGAACAGTTGGCACCGACGGTGGCACGTTCACCGATGGAGATATTGCCTCTGAGGACTGCTGAATGAGCGATGGTGCCTTCGATGTTCGGCTGCATCACCTTGAGACTCAGTTCATTGATGGTGATGATGTCCCAGGGGAAGAGGAGATCGGCCCAGATGCCTTCGGTCTGGATGTTGGATACCTTGATGCCCTTGTTTCCCAGTTCATTGAAGGCTTCGTTGATGCAGGTATAACCTTCCATGTATTTGAAGAGGCTCTTGTTCAAAGAGTAGATACGGGTATCGATAGGATCCTCGTCCTGAGCATGATTGAAACGTCCGATGAAGATCTTGCCCGATGCATCCCTGGCGGTGGCATAGGTGGGAAGCAAGGGGTTGAGAGTCAGCATGGTAGGGCTGGGAGCATTGATGATGGGTTTGATGGTCTCGGCAGTGTAGTATTTGTCAGCCGGGACTACGATGAAATCGTCATCATTGAGTTTGTTGGCGCATTCCAGTAAGGCTTCACTGGATCCAAGTAACTTCTTCTGTTCAACGAAGGATATGTTGAGTCCTTTGAAGGAAACGGTGGAAAGATAATCGTAGATACGTTCCTTTTTGTAACCGACTACGATGATGATATCGCGGATACCGTTGGCAACCAGTGCATCGATGGAACAATGCAGTAATGGTTTATTGGTCACTTCGAACATGCACTTGGGCTTGTTTTCAGTGAAGGGTCTGGCCCGGTTTCCGGCGCCTGCTGCTAAGATGACTACTTGTTTCCCCATATCAAAACACCTTACATTTTGGCATTATCGTACCTGAAGCAAGTACTCCAGGACCGATGATCGCATTGTCTCCGATGAATGTGCCTGCATTGATACAGGCATTGATGCCGATATTGACGTCATCGCCGATAAGGGCTCCCAGCTTATGTCGGGAACTGTCGACGATCTCTTTATGATCGAATCTGAGGTTGGCGATCTTGGCACCGGCGCCTAAATTGCAACGTTCGCCGATGACGCAGTCGCCTACATAATTGAGATGGGGGACCTTGGTCCCATCCATGATGATCGAGTTCTTGAGTTCAACGAAGGATCCGATATGGCACTTGTTTCCGATGGATGTGGTCCCGCGGATGCGGCAGTTGGGGCCGATATCGCAGTTTTCGCCGATGATGACGTTGCCGGTGATATAGGCGCCTGATCGGATGATGGTGCCTTTTCCGACGATGACGTTGCCGTCAATGTGAACGTTCTCTTCGACGGTTCCTTCGATGAGACCCTTCTTGGGGAAGATCTTTTCATTCATCTCCAGGAGGTCCCAGGGTCGGGTGATGTTGAGCCATTCCTGGATCTCGACACATTTGATCTTGACTTTATGGGCATCTACCAATATCTGGATGCTCTCCGGTAGTTCATATTCGCCGCGGACGGAGATGGGTGTCTCGTCGATGGCTTCGAAGACTGACGGATCGAGTTTGTAGATACCGGTATTGATATAATCGCTTTCGCTGTTCTCAGCTTTTTCAATGAACTTTTTGGCATAACCGCGTTTATTGACCACGGTGCCGTATTCCTTGGTATTGATGCCTTTCTTGATACCGATGGCCAAACCTTCGCATCCGATGATCTTCTTGATGTCTTCTTTGGAAGTGAGGACATCGCTGTGGATCAGGAGGAAGGGTTCAGTGAGTACATCTTCAGCATGCTTCAAAGCATCGGCAGTGCCGATGGGCTCTTCCTGGGTGCGGTAGGTGATCTTGACGCCCCATTTCTTGCCGTTGCCGAAATAATCGCGGATCTGTTCGTTCTTGTAGCCTACGATGAAGACGAAGTCCTTGATACCGGCGCTCTTGGCGGTCATCATGACATACTCGACTAAGGGCTTGTTGGCGATACGCAACATAGCTTTAGGTCGGCTGTCTGTCAGCGGGAACATCTTGCGGGCGACGCCGCCGGCTAAAATCACTGCTTTCATTTCAATTCTCCAAGGATTTCCATTAGTTTAGCATGTAACGAGCGTGCCGTCTCATCGTCCTTGGCTTCGACGGTGAAGCGCAGTTTAGGTTCGGTGCCGGACTTCCTGACGAGGAACCAGGAGTCTTTGAGTGCAAATCTCAGTCCGTCTACATCCGAAATCTCGGCATCCTTAAAGTTCTTCTTTAGGAGCGCTCCGATCTTATCCATATCGAATACGCCCTTGATGCTGCTCCTGATCAGGGGATAACTGGGGTAACTGTCGGCCCATTCGGCCATATCGCGGGTGCTGGCCATCTTGAGGAGAAGAGCTGCACCATAGATACCGTCAGGGCATAAAGATGTCTCTTGGAAGACCCAGGCTCCAGATGTCTCACCGCCGAATGAGAGCCCGTGTTTCATCATCAATTCTGATACGTTGTTATCACCAACAGGGCATCTGAAGACCTCTTTGCAGGCGCTTTCCACGTTCATGGAAGCATCTACTGTGGTCACGATCTTATCTTTCTTGAGAAATTCAGCGAACATGCAGACCAGTTTGTCGCCCGGTATGCAGCGTCCTTTGCTGTCTACGGCCATGACTCTGTCGGCATCTCCGTCATGGGCGATACCGAGGTCAGCGCCTGTTTCTTTTACTTTTTCACATAGTCCTACGAGGTTCTCGGGGATGGGTTCGGCAGGACGCGGGAAGATGCCGTTGGGCTCTCCGTTGATGACTGTGAGCTGGCATCCCATCTTACGTAATAGTTTTTCAGTAATCATGGTGGCGGCACCGCCGCAGGGATCCAGTACGACTTTGACCTTTTTGAAGTCGCCCGGGATGAGTTTCATGATCTTTTCGATATGGTCTTCGACGGCAGTGTCGAACTTTTTCACTCTTGAACATGTGGTCGGTGAATAAACGGGCTGGGTGATGCCGTCGATGATATCTTCGATCAGTTTCTGCTGTTCGTTGGAGAAGGGTGAACCGTCGGGATTCAGCATCTTGATGCCGTTGTATTCAGGAGGATTATGGGATGCGGTTATCATGGCGGCGCAATCATAATTGCGTCCGGCATAGGCGATGGTGGGGGTAGGTGCGACTCCGGCATCATGGACTTCGCAGCCGGTCATGAGGAGACCTGAGATGAGAGCAGCCTTTACGGATTCGTTGCTGACGCGGGTGTCGGTTCCGACCAGGACTCTTTTATAGGTGGTGCCGACGGAGAGACCAGTGAGCTGTGCGATACGGATCAGTTCGGTATCAGCTATCCTTCTAATGCCAGATGTCCCAAAGTATTTCATCTTTTATCCTATCTCCGTGCCGATTGTTCGGCACGATTTGTTCAGCCCGTTATTTGGAGATGAAGAAGAGCCCGATGGTATTGGGTCCGCAATGGGTGCTGATGATGCTTCCGGCTTTTCCTGAGATGATCTGTTTGAAATCAAGTTCGTTCTTCAGGATGCCGTATGCATAGTCGGCAAGTTCTTCATTATAGTAAGTGTTTGCCAGGAAGATAGGGGCATCTTTATCTACTTCAACTCCGGTCAGCATGTCGGTCAGATACTGTTTGATCAACTGCTTGGGGTTTCGTCTGTACTTCTTTCCTACGATCATGACACCGTCACGCATCTCGATACAGGGTTTTACCACCAGGACACTGCTGGCCAGCATGGCCAATGCGCTGCAGCGTCCGCCCTTGTAGAGATAGGTGAGGGTATCGATCACGAAACTGGTATGGGCTAAAGGAACGAGCCTCTCGAGTTCTGCAACGATCTCATCTACGTCTTTTCCTGCTTCGACCATTTCGCCTGCACGGACTAACATGAGAGCTGCGGATCCGCAGATGTTCTTACTGTCCACGACATGGACATTGGGGAAATCTTTAGCGATGAAACATGCGTTGTTATAAGAACTTGAGATCTCGGAATCCAAGGACAGGTGGATGATCTCATAACCCTGATCGGTCAGTCTCTGGAAGACTTCCTGATAAAGGGCAGGAGAAGGAGCGGATGTCTTGGGAAGCTGTCTGGTGCGGTCGAAATATGCGAAAAGATCGGTGTATACCAAGTCTACACCGTCGCGGTAAGAACCTGAACCCATCGTTATCGTAAGCGGAATTAACGTAATATTATATTTAGCCTGCAGTTCCTTCGGTAGATCGCAGGTACTGTCGGCGGTAATCGCTATCTTTTTGCCCATATTACCAATTATGCTCTCAAAGGTTATTATATATTCTATCAAATAATTATTAGATTAAAAATGTTATGTCTAAGGCACCGTCAATCGGCGCCAAAGCGAGGTATATATGGCTGAACCGGTACTTTTCGATCCGCATCTGGACGTGAATTTCAGGAACGAATACGGACATTTCAGGATGAGGGTCGCGGCCGTCATCATCGAGGACGGTTATCTGCTTACGGCCACATGTGAGCGGGATCCTTATCACTATTTCATCGGCGGTGCGGTGCATATGTATGAGCATCTGGAAGATGCTGTGAGACGTGAAGCGATGGAAGAGACCGGTGTCAGATATGAAGTCGACAGACTCCTCATGGTGAGTGAAAGACTCTTTCCCAGAAAACGTATGAATGGTCAGATGGAAGATTTTCAGGAGATCTGTTTCCATTTCCTGATGAAACCGAGAGGTAAACGTGATGCTGAGACTCAGCCGGTACCGCCGGGCTGTCTTATCGAGAACATCAACTGGACCCGTTTAGAGGATGTTAAAAATATCGATTTGAGACCGAAATACCTTGCCGATATGATCACGGATCTCCCTAAAGAGATAGTCCATGTGGTGCTGAGTTAGAGGATCGCTGAGACATGAGACTTAAAAATTTCCTGATAGTTGTAAAAGATATCGAAAGATCCCGACAGTTCTATCATGATCTGTTCGGCCTCGAAATGATCCTTGATAATGATGGAAATATGATCCTGACAGGCGGCCTGGTATTGCAGGAAGAGAAATACTGGAAAGAGTTTCTCGGAAAAGAGATCATTCCGGAGAACAATTCCTGCGAGCTCTATTTTGAAGAAACCGACATCGAAGGATTTATAGAAGAGCTTGAAAGATATTACCCGGAAGTGCAGTATGTCAACAGACTTATGACGCACAGCTGGGGACAGAAAGTCATACGGTTCTATGATCCGGACGGTAATCTGATAGAAGTGGGAACACCTGTTTAGCGACAAATCGGGATTTGCGGAGGTGAAGGCAGGAACATGATTATTTTGTTAACCGGAGCATCTCACACCGGAAAGACTCTTCTGGCACAGCGGATGCTCGAAAAGTACAAATATCCATATCTCTCCATTGACCATCTGAAGATGGGGCTGATCCGCAGCGGCAACACAGAACTTGGGCCGGAAGACGACGATGCTCTCACAGAGTATCTGTGGCCCATTGTCCGCGAGATAATCAAGACCGCAGTCGAAAACAGACAGGATCTGATCGTAGAGGGCTGCTACGTTCCCGCAGATTGGAGAAATGACTTTGATGCGCATTATCTGCCGTCTATTCGATTCATTTGCCTTGCCATGACCGAAGAATACATTGACAGTCATTATCATGAGATCATCGGGCATGAGTCGGATATAGAATCCAGATTGATGGAAGCCGATTGTACCCCCGATGACCTGAAGGAATGCAACAGATGGTACATCGACACGTTCGGAAGTGCCGGCGAGAATGTCATTCTTATAGAGGATGATTACAACAAGGCATTGACAGAACTTAT
>DBXC01000010.1 GCA_002309415.1 Dehalococcoidia bacterium UBA1222 | reverse complement strand
TTGGCGCCGTCGCCGGCATTGATGACAGGAACTGTCGCATTATTGGCAGCGACCTGAGTGGCACCTTCCTTGAAATGACGCATGGCGATGATATCGGCATAGCACGACACGACTTTGGCGGTATCGGCAACGCTTTCTCCTTTGGCGGCAGAAGAAGAGTCGGCACTGGCCATCGAAATGACCTGCCCTCCCAGTCCATACATGGCAGATTCAAAACTGAGCCTGGTCCTAGTGGACGGTTCATAAAAGAGCGTAGCAAGCACTTTGCCGTTGCAGAGATGTGAATATGCTTTCGGATCATCGATGATCGAAAGAGCTTCTTTGATGAGAGATTTTATCTCCTCTGTCGTAAGATCCAGTATGTCGATAATACTTCGCATGCCTATTTTCCTCCGATCCAGCTTTCGTCAGACGGATTATTCCTGAAGGCTATCAGCCTTTTGATATCTTCTTCCTTGATATATCCCTCTTCAGCAGCGACCTGTGCAATAGTATCAAAGTCAGTCAGGGAGACGTTCTTAACATTAGCTTCGGCAAGTCTGGACTTACTCTTCTGCATGTTGTATGTGAAGATCGAGACGATACCGAGGACTTCTGCTCCGGCCTCGCGAAGAACGTCGACTACTTCGATGACACTGCCACCTGTTGAAATGAGATCTTCGACGACTACCACTTTCTGTCCGGCTTCAAGTCTGCCTTCAATCTGGTTCTGTCGGCCATGATCCTTGGCGCTTCCTCGAACATATCCCATGGGAAGCCCCATGATATGACCGGTGATGGCGGCATGAGCGATACCGGCAGTAGATGTGCCCATGAGCACTTCTGCTTCGGGATAGTTCTTTCTAATAAGCTCGGCGAGGCCATTCTCAACATCGTTCCTGACTTCGACCGAAGTCAGAGTCAGACGGTTGTCACAGTACACCGGGCTCTTGATACCACTGGCCCAGGTAAAAGGTTCCTCTGGGCGGAAGAAGACAGCTTTGATCTTGAGAAGGTCTTTTGCGATAAGTTTGTTCAGTTCCATAATAATAACTTCCTATCCTATGAAATCACGGCAGCATCTCTCGTATGCTGCCAAGGGGTCATCAGCTTTAGTTATCGGACGGCCCACGACGATATAATCCGAACCGACTATTTTGGCGTCAGCCGGAGTCATGATACGTTTCTGATCGTCAGTACTGCTCTCAGCAAACCTGACACCCGGAGTCACCGTAATAAAATCTTTCCCACAGGTATCATGGACTTTGCCAGCCTCCAACGGAGAACAGACCACGCCGTCGAGCCCAGCCTCTTTAGCGTTCAGTGCATATTTCATCACGACTTCATCAATGGGCTCTCTGATCAGGATATCTTTTTCAAGAGCTTCCTGATCGGTCGAAGTCAGCATGGTGACTGCAATCAAAAGAGGTCGGGATCCATCTGGTCGTGTCAGGCCCTCGACAGCCGCCTGCATCATGGATTTAGTGCCGGCCGCATGCAGATTACAGATATCGACATCGAGATTCGAGAGGACCGCCATGGCTTTCTTAACAGTCGTCGGGATATCGTGAAGCTTAAGATCGAGGAAGACCTTATGCCCACGTCTTTTGAGCTCCCGCACGATAGAAGGACCTTCTGCGTAATAAAGTTCCATGCCGATCTTGACGAACGGCCTTACATCACCAAGTTTATCTAAAAAAGAAAAAGTCTCTTTTGCCGATGCAAAATCACAGGCAACGATCACATCTTTACCCATTGAATGCACCTCCGATGATATCTTTTATGTCATTGATACGGTACTTATCCAGAGCTGCAGGAAGATCGTCGATGATCTTCTTGCAAGCCAAAGGATCGACAACGTTGGCCGCGCCCACCTGGACAGCAGTGGCTCCGGCCATCATCATTTCGATGACATCATCAGCTTTGGAGACGCCGCCCATACCGATCACTGGAATATTCACTGCTTTAGCGACCTGATAGACCATCCTCAATGCAATCGGGAAGATAGCCGGTCCTGAAAATCCGCCCATGGTATTAGCCAGGATGGGCTTTTTGTTCCTGAGATTGATACGCATACCAAGGATAGTATTTATGAGGCTGATCCCGTCAGCACCAGCCTCCTCGCAGGCCTTAGCGACCGCCACGATATCAGGAGCGTTCGGTGAGAGCTTCATGATAATAGGTTTTTTGGTAACAGCCTTGACAGCCTTGGTAACCTCAGCGGCCATCTTGGGATCGGTACCGAAAGACATACCGCCGCCATGAACATTGGGACAGCTGATATTCACTTCATGCCACCCGATGGCGTCAACTGTATCCAGCTTCTCACATACATATACATATTCATCGATGGAAAACCCGCTGACATTGGACATAACAGGTTTTTTGAAGCATTTCTGCATCCTGGGGATCTCTTTTGAGATCACTTCATCTACACCGGGATTCTGGAGTCCGACTGAATTGAGCATACCGGCTTCGCACTCAGCAATTCTAGGAAGAGGATTACCATAGCGTTCTTCCTTAGTCGTTCCCTTAAAGGAAAAGGTGCCGAGGCAATTGATATCATAGAATTTGACGAACTGATAACCAAATCCGAATGTGCCGGAGGCAGGTATCACGGGATTATCGAGTTCGATACCACATAAGTTGACGCTTAGTCTTCCCATAATATCTCCTCCTTCATCATGACCGGCCCGTCGACACAGATTCGTTTATATCCTGTCAGAGTCTTGCAACTGCAGCCCATGCAGGCACCGAATCCGCATCCCATGCGTGCTTCAAAGCTGAACTGACCCGATGTATTGGTAGCTTTATAAACTGCCTTCAGCATCGGTTCTGGACCGCAGGTATAGAAGAATGAGTATTCTTCAGGAATAGCATTGGTGACAAAACCCTGTATGCCAAAGCTGCCATCTACCGTAGTGACGGCGACTTCGCAGCCCAGTTTTTTGAATTCTTCCAGATAGAAGATCTCATCTTTAATATTGAATCCCAGTATCACGGATACCTTTTTGTCTTCCTTGCGGAGTTCACGAGCGAGCAGATAGAGAGGAGGGATACCCACACCGCCGCCAATTAGAAGCGGATGTGAACCGCTCAGAGACGTATCATAGCCGTTTCCCAGTCCCGAGATAACTGGAATGATCTTCCCAGCAGGATATTCAGTCATAGCTTCGGTTCCGTTGCCCAGGATCTTATAGATGATGGTCAGATGATCGCCATCAAGGTCACAGACAGAGATAGGTCTCCTCAAATAGAAACCATCAAGTTTCAGGTCGATGAACTGCCCAGGTTTCGTGATATCGGAAGTATCGCCTGAAAGTTTCATCTCATAGATGTCTTTGGCGATCTTCTTGTTTTCCAGGATCTTGAATAAAACTTCTTTCATAATCTTTGCCTTATGCGTCGATAGTCGAGACTTTCAACGTAATCTCATCCATTACATCCAGGAGCACTCTGACGGTATCGAGAGAAGTGAAGATCGATACATTGTTTTCCGTCGCCAGGTACCTGATCGCAGCGCCATCGCTGGCGGCATCAGATACCGAGCTGATGTCCCGAGTGTTAATTACATATGCAATTTTACCCTGTCTGATGGCATCAGGTATATCATTACTGCCTTCGCTGATCTTACTCATCACATGAGTCCTGATACCACGTTCCTTGAGGAACTTGGCTGTTCCTGCTGTGGCACAGACATTGAAGCCAAGGTTATAGAATCGCTGGATAAGAGGAAGTGCATCTTCCTTATCTTTGTCAGCAATAGTGGCCAGGATCGTACCGTTGTTCTCGAGTTTAACGCCAGCTGCAATGAGAGCTTTATAAAGAGCACGGTTGAGCTTGTCATCGTAGCCGATGGCCTCACCGGTAGACTTCATTTCAGGTGACAAATATGCGTCAAGGCCTTTGATCTTATTGAAGGAGAATACAGGTACTTTCACGTAGAATTTTTCTTTAGGTGCCGGGCACAGTTCGAAGATGCCCTGCTCTTTCAATGACTTGCCCAATATCACCTCTGTTGCGATGTCCGCAAGGGAATAACCTGTGGACTTGGACAGGAACGGAACAGTTCTTGATGATCTAGGATTAACTTCGATGATATAAACCTTATCAGAGGGATCTACGATGAACTGGATGTTATAAAGACCTTTGATGCCGATACCGAGACCCAGTTTCTTAGCATAGGTCAGGATTACACCTTTGACCTTATCCGAGAGACTGAAGGTCGGATAGACACTGATGGAGTCACCGGAGTGGATACCGGTCTTCTCCTCGAGCTCCATGATGCCGGGTACGAAGACATCCACACCATCACAGATAGCGTCGATCTCAACTTCTTTACCGTTAATGTACTTGTCTACCAAGACCGGTTTTTCGGAATCGATCTCTACGGCTGTCTTAAGGTAATGTTTCAGCTGATCGTCGTTGGCAACGATCTGCATGGCGCGGCCGCCGAGTACGAATGAAGGTCTGACCAAAACGGGATAGCCGATCTCATTGGCGGCCTTTATACCGTCTTCGATACGTGTAACGGCACGGCCAGGAGGCTGAGGGATATTGAGGTCGACGAGAAGTTTTTCAAAACTGTCGCGATTCTCAGCGCGTTCGATTGCGGCACAGTCAGTTCCGATAAGGCCGACGCCTCTATCCATCAAAGGCTGAGCCAGATTGATGGCAGTCTGACCACCGAGAGAAGCGATGACACCATTAGGTGATTCAAAATCAATGATGGCCATGACATCTTCAGGAGTAAGCGGCTCGAAGTAGAGTTTGTCGGCCATGGTGTAATCAGTGGATACTGTCTCAGGGTTGTTATTGATGATGATGGACTGGTAACCGGCACGCTTGATGGTCTGGACAGCGTGTACAGTAGAATAGTCGAATTCCACGCCCTGACCGATTCGGATGGGACCGGCACCCAAAACGACGACTTTCTTAACATTATCCAATCTCGAATCGTTCTTTCCCGAGTAGGATGAGTAGAGGTATGCAATATATTTGCCAGTATGCAGGGTATCGACCATCCTGAAGACAGGTACGATACCGTTTGCTTTTCTCTTCTGATAGATACTGATCTCAGGTACGCCCCAGAGTTTTGCGATATACGGGTCGGAGAAACCCGCGACCTTTGCTTCTTTGAGTACGTCCAGGTCTCCTGGGTTCTTCCTAAGTTTCTCTTCCAGATCGACGATCTCCTTGAATGTATTTAGGAAGAGGTCGGTGATCATAGTGATCTCGTGGAGTTTTTCTACGGAAGCCCCACGCCTGAGAAGCTCTGTGATAGCGAAGATATTATCGTCGCGGAAAGTTGCAATGTACTTGTAAAGTTCGTCATCGGTATATGAATCGAATTTGGGCAGATAAAGATGCTTTACGCCAATCTCAAGGGAACGGACAGATTTCAAAAAACATTCTTTCAGGTTGGAACCGATGCCCATCACTTCGCCCGTAGCCTTCATCTGAGTACCGAGGGTATTGGGAGCTGTAGCGAATTTGTCGAACGGGAATCTTGGGAACTTGGCTACATAGTAATCAAGGCTGGGCTCGCCTGCTGCTGTTCCGCCGGCTACCGGGATCTCATCCAGAGTCATACCGACAGCAATCTTTGCAGTGACACGTGCAATAGGATAGCCGCTAGCTTTGGAAGCCAGAGCAGAAGATCGGGAGACTCTGGGATTAACTTCGATGAGGAAGTATTCGCTGGATGTCGGATTGAGGGCGAACTGAACGTTGCAGCCGCCGGCGACACCTAATTCGCGGATGATCTTCAAGGCGCTGTCGTTGAGCATCTTGAGGTCATGATCATTAAGGGAGAGGATGGGGGCAACTACGATGCTATCACCGGTATGTACGCCGACGGGATCGACATTCTCCATACCGCAGATGGTGATCACATGATCTTCGGAGTCGCGCATGACTTCGAATTCAATCTCTTTGTAACCTTTTACACTCTTCTCGACCAGAACCTGATGAACTGGGGAAAGATTGAAAGCATTGACGGCAATCTCATAAAGTTCTTCTTCATTATTGGCAAAGCCGCCGCCGGTACCACCAAGAGTGAAAGCCGGTCTTAGTACGACCGGATAACCGATCTCAAGGGCAGCCTTCTTAGCTGCTTCGATATCATAAGTGATCTGGGAAGGGATGACCGGCTCGCCAATGGAGATACACATCTCTTTGAAAAGCTCGCGGTCCTCAGCTCTTTCGATACTGGAGCTGGGAGTGCCTAACAGTTCGACGCCGCATTCCTTGAGTACGCCGGATCTTTCAAGCTGTATAGCAAGATTCAAACCAGTCTGGCCGCCGATACCGGGAACGATTGCATCAGGTCGCTCGATTCGGATGATCTTTGACACAAATTCGATAGTCAAAGGCTCCATGTAGACTTTATCTGCGATGGAAGTATCGGTCATGATGGTCGCAGGGTTTGAGTTGCAGAGGATGACCTCATAGCCCTCTTCTTTAAGTGCAAGACAGGCCTGTGTGCCTGCATAGTCGAATTCGGCTGCCTGCCCGATAATGATCGGACCGGAACCAATGATGAGTACTTTCTTTATGTCTGTTCTCTTTGCCACTTTTCTCTCTCCCTAATCCTTGCTCTCATATGCTATCTTTCCGCCGGCTACTGTCAGTATGCATTTACCAAACACTCGTTTGCCGATGAAGGGTATAGCCTTGCCCTTAGATATAAAGTCCTTGGGGTCTATTGAAGATTCACAGGAAAGATCCCAGACCGTGAAATCGTTGGTAAAAGGAATTCCGAATCGCTTTCTTGGATTTACAACCAACAGTTCGATAAGTTTTTCCAACGGGATGATCCCTGCCTTCACCAAATCGGTATACAAGACCTGGAATGCGGTCTCGATACCTGTATAACCAAAGGCGCTGTCTTTGAGTCCTTTTGATTTTTCTTCGATGGTATGCGGTGCGTGATCTGTTGCAATGATGTCGATGGTACCGTCTTTTACTGCTTCAATAAGAGCCTGTCGATCAGATTCACTTCTCAAGGGCGGATTGACCTTGAAGAAACCATCCTCTTTCAGCTCCATGTCAGTCAGGACCAGATAGTGAGGGGCTGTTTCACAGGTAACGTTGATACCCTCTTTTTTAGCCTGGCGGATGATCTCGACGCTCTCTTTGGTGGAAACGTGACAGACGTGATAGGCACATCCGGTCTCTTTAGAGAGACGTACGTCCCGCGCAATCTGCTTCCATTCGCTTTCCGATGAGATGCCGATATGACCATGAAGTCTCGCATACTCACCGTCATGGATATATCCGCCGTGGATAAGCGATTTATCTTCACAATGCGCTACGATCATCTTGCCAAGCGATTTGGCCTTGATCATTGCCTTTCTCATCATTTCTTCTTCCTGGATGCCCTTTCCGTCATCAGAGAAAGCAATCACTTTAGGTGCAAGAATATCCATATCAGAGAGTTCTTTGCCGTCTTCGTTCACGGTAATGGAACCATAAGGAATGACATCGATGACGGCATCGCGGTCGATGATTTCCTGCTCAAGGGCGAGTTTCTCTGCGGAATCAGGAACAGGATTCAAATTAGGCATAGTGCAAACGACAGTATATCCACCATGCGCAGCCGCTTTTGTACCTGTTTCGATCGTCTCTTTATATGAAAAACCTGGTTCTCGGAAGTGGACATGCACATCACAAAAACCAGGGAAGATAACATAATTCTTATCAGACGGAGGAAGGAAACTTTTGAAGTCCGGTTCGAAATCGGGATATCGGTCCGGCTTGAAGATGATTATTTCATTCGCGTTGTCCATTGCATTTCCCTTTATAACAAAAAAGCCTTGCTTTTCGTGGCAAGACTCATAGTTACATAAACGCAGGACATTAAAATTGCCCTCTTATCTATATTACTCAATCTTGCCGATCTCTCTGTATCGTCTTAAAGATCAATTTCTGTAATTTTAGCATACTGCAAGTATCGCAGTAAAAAACAAAACGTGCCTAAAGAAGATTTCCTTTCCGGATATTTTCCTTAAGTATCTCTTCTGTTTTTTCATATAGCTTTTCGGATCCAAGCTTGTTAAGGCCCTGTCTGACATAGACCTGTTTAGCGGTCACATTATTCTCTTTCCAGTCACCGCCGTTGTTACTGTCGTTCAGTATCAAAGGCTGCAGATTGTCCATGACATGGGCAAACTTGGCTTCCGGTGTTTCATAGGATTCGAATTCATCGAAGAGTGCTATGAATTCTTCTTTTTGGTCATCAGGAAGCATAGAGAAAATCTTTTCCTTAGCAGCGTCTTCTCTTTCCTTTTGAGTGGCCAATTCGGTTTCGTCGTAAGCATAGGAATCCCCAGCCTCGATCTCAACGATATCGTGGATGAGGCACATGATCATGACTTTGGAGATATCTATGTCTTCGTTAGAGTATTCTTTCAAAAGATAGGCCATAACAGCCATATGCCAGGCATGCTCAGCATCATTCTCTTTGCGTCCGTGACCTGAAAGGCTGGTATGACGGAAAACACTTTTTTCCTTATCAATCTCAAGAGCAAATGCCAGCTGTTTTTCGAGTCGTTCGTTATTCATCGTCACTAGTGATATAAACAGCAGATTCCCCGTCGATCTCTTCAACACAAACAGAGACGTTCTCTCGGAGAGATGTCGGGATATTCTTCACCACATAGTCAGCCCTGATAGGAACTTCACGGTGTCCGCGATCTACAAGCACAGCGAACTGTAAAGTCTTTGGTCTGCCATGTTCAAAGACAGCTTCGATTGCAGCTCTGGCAGTACGGCCGGTAAAAAGCACGTCATCCACGAGTATCACGCGCATGTCGTTTATACTGCATGGGAAGTAATAATCGGTTTCAGCACCGGCCTTATCAGCCGCGGTTAGGTCATCTCTATGTTGGGTGATATCAATATATCCGACAGGAACATCGACCCCTTCGAATTTCTTAATATTATCAGCCAGCATCTTGGCCAAAGGAATGCCACGACGTTTGATACCGAGCAAACAGATGTTGTCTACGCCTTGGTTTTGCTCAATGATCTCGTGTGTGATCCTCGCGAGCCCGCGCTTGATTGCGACATCATCCATTATCTCGACTTTTCGCTGCATGATAGTTAACCCTTTGATATGTCGATTATTATATCTTTTTCATCAGGCACATGCCGCCCATTAACGGCAACAGGCCGTCGGCATCGAAAGCAAGTTCATCCCAGGAAGACTGCTCTTCTCCGTATAGTTCTCTGCTCTCGCCGGTATCGTAATAATACTTGCCATTGACGCATTTCCAGTCCTGCTCACCCACGCAGGCCCATCCGTCTTTATATCCAAGGATATCGCCGGATTTAACGGCAGCATCAAGTTCTTTTTTAGACATGCCATCGGGGATCTTCATCATGTTCCTGATCTTGTGATCTGCATCGATATCCATCACTCTGTCGAACATGGAAAGCTCTTCCCTAGCCTCTTCTTCATCCATCTCACCGGCAGCAATCTTCTTATCACAATCAGCCTTAACTTCTTCTTTGGTGAAGAGTCCGGTGTCATCGTTTATGAATGCAAACGCCTTTGCGACCTCATATCGGCCGACGATACCAAGATTGGCAAGATCCTCAGCGGTCATTTCGATATCACCAATATCAGGATCCTTGGTAACGACACCGTCTGCGATTTTTCTCATCGCCACAGCCAAGAAAGCTATACTGAAAACTAGATGTTCATCCACAACACTCAATGTTTCGGCAGCGTTTTTAAAATCACCTTCTGGAATCGCTAGGAAATCGCCGACTGTATAATGGTAATCAAACATTCCGGTTTGTTCCCACTCACCTTTTGACTCCACTCCGTTCGAAGCGTTCCTCATCACCATAGTGTGATCCTCAAAGAATTCGAAACTGATAGCAGTAAAGTCTGTTCCATCATCACTCTTGAATTCCTGGGCCGGGATATGTGCCAGGTCATTTGAAAGACCATTAACGAGATAATCCACCTGCCATGTGCCGACAATATACTTCAGGCCAGACTTGAGTTCTTGTTCATTGAGTTCCATAACGTTTATCCTTTCTTGTTTTCGGGTGATTTGTTACTTATAGCCACTGGACTACACCGGTCTCGATATCATATACGGCTCCGACTACGTCCAAATCTTTATGCTCTAATTCAGGATGATCTTCGAATGCGTCCACGATCATCTTTACGCCATGTTTTACATTTAGAACAGTGGCCTCATGATCGTCTGTCTCGTCTCCAACCGCTTCCATAATGTCATCGATGATGTATTTGATATACATATCATCGCCGCCATGACTATGCAATGAAGCGCCTATTGCACCACAGTGGGTGTGTCCCAGCATCACGATGAGATTGGCATCAAGATGTGAAAAGGCATACTCGATACTTCCAAGCTGATGATTATCAAGTACGTTGCCAGCAACACGGATAACGAATAGTTCTCCTATTCCTGCTGAAAAAATCGTTTCGGGAATGACTCTTGAATCTGAACAGGTTATCACAATGGCATACGGATGCTGTCCATCTGTTGCAGTCTTGAGACGAATCTGTGCTGATACATCCCCTAGTTGCCTGCTGCCATTGACATAGGTTTCATTGCCTTTTTTTAGATGTTCCAGTACTTTTTGGTTTTCTACATTCATTTCGGTCACCTTGTATTAATTATAGACAAATAAGCCTGTTTAAGGATTCAAAAATCATAACCGCCCCTCCAAAGGGG